>NZ_JBARYB010000143.1:0-20696 GCF_049647645.1 Achromobacter sp. | reverse complement strand
ACGCGGACGTGCTGGCGCTCTACTGCGGCCCGCAGGCGGCCGCCGAACTGGCAGCCAGTCCGCCCGGGGGCCGGGCGGATGCCTTCGCTCGGGCCTGGAGCGCATTGGAAGCGCGCCTGAAAGCCTGCCGGCGCGGGCTGGAGGAATACTCGCCGCAGCGCGAGCAGCACCTGGCCGCCGCCCGGCTCACCTGCCAGGTCCGGCACCAGGGCTTGTGGGCCGCCGCCGCCCTCTGCGGCGGCGCGCCAGGCGCCGGGCAGGGGGCTTGATCGCAGGCTGCCTGCGCTATACTTTGAAGGTTTTGTTGCCGCGCACCATGCGCAGGCATCTTCGCCCCGCAGGCCCCCAGCATGCCCTTGCCACCGCCGGACTATCCTCGCCAACCATTGCATACGCGTTCCATACGCGTGCAGTCGTATGCGCGCGAAGACGGGCTCTGGGACCTGGAAGCCGAGCTGATCGACGTCAAGGCGTACGATTTCCCCAAGCGCGACGGCGAGATGTTCAAGGCCGGACAACCCATCCACCACATGCATCTGCGCATCACCATCGACGAAAATTTCTCGATCGTGGCAGCGCAGGCCGTCTATGACGCGGCTCCCTATGGCGAGCATTGCATGGCCATCGAACCGGCTTACACTGATCTGATCGGCATGAACCTGCTCAAGGGGTTCCGCGGACAGGTCAAGGAGCGGTTCGGGCACGTGGAGGGCTGTACGCACATGACCGAGCTGTCGCAGGTGCTTCCCACCGCGGCGGTCCAGACCATGGCCAACCGCCGGCGGCAGGAAAACAACCCGAACCGGCGTCCATTCCAATTGGACGGCTGCCATGCGCTGAGCACTGGCGGCCCGGTGGTGGCTGAGCACTATCCCAAGTGGTACACGGGGGGTAGCGCTGAGGCATCGGCCGATTCGTCCTCCGATTCACCTTCTTTTTCTCATACGTCCTGACAGGTAACACATGAAAATCCACGAGTATCAAGGCAAGGAACTGCTGAAGCAATTTGGCGTCCCCGTGCCGCGCGGGATTCCCGCTCTTTCCGTCGACGAGGCCGTGGCTGCCGCTGAAAAGCTGGGTGGACCGGTGTGGGTCGTCAAGGCACAAATCCACGCGGGCGGCCGCGGCAAGGGCGGCGGCGTGAAGCTGGCGCGCTCGCTGGACGACGTCCGCAAGCTGGCCTCGGAAATCCTGGGCATGCAGCTGATCACGCACCAGACCGGCCCGGAAGGCCAGAAGGTCCGCCGCCTGTACATCGAAGACGGCGCCGACATCCAGAAGGAATACTACGTGTCGCTGGTCACCGACCGCGCCACCCAGAAGGTCGCCTTCATCGCCTCCAGCGAAGGCGGCATGGACATCGAGGAAGTGGCCCACTCCACTCCCGAAAAGATCATCACCGAATACATCGATCCGCTGACCGGCCTGTCGGCCGAGCAAGCCACCAAGATCGCCAACGCGATCGGCCTGCCCGCTGATTCCACCGCCCAAGCCGTGGACGTGTTCCAGAAGCTCTACAAGTGCTACATGGACACCGACGCTTCCCTGGTCGAAATCAACCCGCTGAACCGCGACAGCAAGGGCAACATCATCGCCCTGGACGCCAAGTTCAACTTCGATCCCAACGCCCTGTTCCGCCACCCGGAAATCGTCGCCTACCGCGACCTGGACGAAGAAGATCCGGCTGAAATCGAAGCCAGCAAGTTCGACCTGGCCTACATCCAGCTCGACGGCAACATCGGCTGCCTGGTGAACGGCGCCGGCCTGGCCATGGCCACGATGGACACCATCAAGCTGTTCGGCGGCGAGCCGGCCAACTTCCTGGACGTCGGCGGCGGCGCCACGGCCGAGAAGGTCACGGAAGCCTTCAAGATCATGCTCAAGAACAAGAGCGTGAAGGCCATTCTGGTCAACATCTTCGGCGGCATCATGCGCTGCGACGTCATCGCCGAAGGCGTGATCGCTGCTTGCAAGGCCGTCAACCTGAACGTGCCGCTGGTCGTCCGCATGAAGGGCACCAACGAAGAACTCGGCAAGAAGATGCTGGCCGACTCCGGTCTGCCGATCATCAGCGCCGACACGATGGCCGAAGCCGCCACCCGCGTCGTAGCCGCCGTCAAGTAAAGAAAAATCCAAGGATTCACAAATGTCGATTCTGATCAACAAGGACACCAAAGTCATCACCCAGGGCATCACGGGTAAGACGGGCCAGTTCCATACCCGCATGTGCCGTGAGTACGCCAATGGCAAAGCCGCTTTCGTGGCTGGCGTGAACCCCAAGAAGGCGGGTGAAGACTTCGAAGGCGTGCCGATTTTCGCTTCGGTGAAGGACGCCAAGGCTGACACCGGCGCAACCGTGTCCGTCATCTACGTGCCGCCCGCGGGCGCCGCCGCCGCCATCTGGGAAGCCGTCGAGGCCGAACTGGATCTGGTGATCTGCATCACCGAAGGCATCCCGGTCCGCGACATGCTGGAAGTCAAGAACCGCATGAAGGCCAAGGGCAGCAAGACCCTGCTGCTGGGCCCGAACTGCCCGGGTCTGATCACCCCCGACGAAATCAAGATCGGCATCATGCCCGGTCACATCCACCGCAAGGGCCGCATCGGCATCGTCAGCCGTTCGGGCACCCTGACGTACGAAGCCGTGGCGCAAGTCACCGAGCTGGGCCTGGGTCAATCCAGCGCCGTCGGCATCGGTGGCGATCCCATCAACGGCCTGAAGCACGTCGACGTGCTGAAGATGTTCAATGACGATCCCGACACCGACGCCGTCATCATGATCGGCGAAATCGGCGGTCCGGACGAAGTCAACGCCGCCGAGTGGGCCAAGGACAACATGAAGAAGCCGGTCGTCGGCTTCATCGCTGGTGTCACCGCTCCTCCCGGAAAGCGCATGGGCCACGCCGGCGCGCTGATCTCCGGCGGCGCCGACACTGCCGACGCCAAGCTGGAAGTCATGGAAGCCTGCGGCATCCGCACCACGCGCAACCCGTCCGAAATGGGCAAGCTGCTCAAGTCGGTGCTGTAAAAGCGCCAGGCCAGACGTCGGGCGCCTTCGGTGTCCGGCGTCTGCCGCCTTCTGGCGGGAGGCCTGGCCCCGGCGTCAAACCCCTGATGTCCGGCGCTTGCGTCCCGCTTATGGAAAGCCCGCTACGGCGGGTTTTTTTTCGCCTTTTTTTCGGCAATCCTAGGGAAATCCCGTGTCCATGCCGCGGCCTGGGAAACATACGGAAAGCTGAACGAAACTATAATGAAAGAAACTTCGCACGTACCAGGCAAGAATGCCGCCAGGCTCGCACCAAGGCGGTCAGTACGTCTTTTTCATCTTATTTCACCCATTCATTTGGTTTGTCCTAGGGGGATCACACCTAGGAAAGAGAGGCATGGAACTTAGTTCAGCGGCATTCTGGATAGCGTTGCTCCAGATCATTTGGGTCAATATTCTGCTATCGGGCGACAACGCCGTGGTTATTGCGCTGGCGGCGCGTTCGCTGCCTCCGGCCCAACAGAAAAAAGCGATCGTGGTCGGCTCCGCCGCGGCGATCATCATGCGTATCGTGCTGACGCTGGTAGCGGCCAAGCTGCTGTTGCTGCCGTGGCTCAAGCTCATCGGCGCGCTGCTCCTGGTTTACATCGGCGTGACGCTGCTGTTGCCCGAAGGCGAGGAAGACGGGGCCGGCAAGACGCAAGGCAATCTGCTGACCGCAATCCGCACTATCATGATTGCCGACCTGGTCATGAGCCTGGACAATGTGGTGGCCGTCGCCGCCGCCGCCATGGGCGACACGACCTTGCTGGTGTTGGGCCTGGCCATCAGTATTCCGCTGGTCATCTTCGGCAGCACGCTGCTTCTGAAGGTCATCGAGCGCTTCCCGATCATCGTCTGGGTGGGCGCGGCGCTGCTGGGGTTCATCGCTGGCGAACTGCTGGTGGGCGACCCGGCCTTGCAGGAACCGGTGGCGCGTATCGACGCGGCTCTGGGGATCACGCAGCACAGCTTTGAGCTGATGACGGGCGTGCTGGGCGCGGTGCTGGTGTTGGCTATCGGCAAAGTTTTGCTGATGCGCCAGAAAGCTGACTGAAAGCTGAATTATACTAATAAGTTGTACTGAATAAGCTCGCCGCGCCATGCGCGGCGAGTCATGCCGGACCGGGACCGGCCACTCTTTTCATAAATGCCTTCGGGGGTTCATAGTGCTTGAGTTTTTCCAGACGCTGAGTTGGACAGCGGTATTCCAGATCATCCTCATTGACATCCTGCTCGGCGGCGACAACGCCGTCGTGATCGCGCTGGCCTGCCGCAATCTGGCGCCCAAGCAGCGCATGCAAGGCATTCTGTGGGGTACCGCGGGCGCCATCATCCTGCGCGTGGTCCTGATCGCCTTCGCCCTGACCCTGCTGTCGATTCCCTTCCTGAAGGTCGTGGGCGGCCTGCTGCTGGTCTGGATCGGCGTCAAGCTCCTGATCCCCGAGGATGATGCCCATGGCAACGTCAAGGGCGGGACATCCATCGCCGCCGCGATCAAAACCATCATCATTGCCGACTTCGTGATGAGCCTGGACAACGTGATCGCCATCGCCGGCGCGGCCCAGAACGCCCACGCCGACCATCAGATCGGCCTGGTTGCCTTCGGCCTGATCGTCAGCGTGCCGATCATCATCTGGGGCAGCACCCTGGTGCTCAAGCTCATCGACCGCTATCCGCTGGTGATTACGTTGGGCGCGGCTTTGCTGGGCTGGATCGCCGGCGGCATGCTGATTACCGATGTGGTTGTCGAGCGTCAATTCGGCGTTCAGCCCACTACGGTTAAAATCGCTGCAGAAATTATCGGCGCCTTGCTCGTTGTTGTCCTTGGACGGTGGCTGGCAAGCCGCAAAACCGCTTCCAAGGAATCAGCACATGAGTCTGCGTAGATCCGTCGATCCCCAGCAATCCGAATCGGGCCTGAGCCTCCTTCAGGGCCTTTTCGTGCTGGCCATCCTCGGGGTAGTCGCGACGGTCATCGTCTCCAATTTCGTTTGATGCCGTCTCGTGTCTCTACCGCAACGCCTGGTCATCGCGACCCGCGCCAGCCGGCTTGCCCTGTGGCAAGCCGAGCATGTGCGCGACCGGCTGCGCACGCTGTACCCGGCGTGCGCGGTTGAGCTACTCACCCTGACGACCCGAGGCGATCAGATCCTCGACCGCACGCTCTCCAAGGTGGGCGGCAAGGGTCTCTTCGTCAAGGAACTCGAAAACGCGCTGCTCGACGGGCGGGCCGATCTGGCCGTGCACTCCTTGAAGGACGTGCCGGTCGATCTGCAGGCCCCGTTCGAGCTGTGCGCCGTCCTCGATCGCGCGGATCCGCGCGATGCCTTCGTCTCCAACACGCATGACACGCTGGCTGATCTGCCGGCGGGCGCTGTCGTGGGCACTTCCAGCCTGCGGCGCGAATCCCAGATCCGCGCGCGCTATCCCGAACTGGTGGTGAAGCCGCTGCGCGGCAATCTCGACACGCGCCTGGGCAAGCTCGACAAGGGCGAATACGACGCCATCGTGTTGGCCGCCGCCGGCCTGGATCGACTGGGCCTGGGATCGCGTATCCGCAGCCTGCTCGAGCCGGAAGACAGCCTGCCGGCGGCCGGGCAGGGCGCCCTGGGTATCGAGATCCGCGATGACCGCGACGATATGCGCGCCTGGTTGGCGCCGCTGATCAGCGCGGGCACGACTTCCTGTGTGGTGGCCGAACGCGCCGTCTCCCGCAAGCTGGGCGGCTCCTGCCAGGTGCCCCTGGCGGCGTACGCCGAGATCGCCGACGGCACATTGTCGCTGCGCGCGCTGGTGGCGTCGCCCGACGGCGTGCGCATGGTCCATACGTCCCGCAGCGGGCCCGTGGCGGATGCCCAGGCCATCGGCGAGGCGGCGGCCCAGGCGCTGCTGGACGCGGGCGCGCAGGACATACTGCGCGAGCTGCTGCAAGACGAACCCAGGCCCGACTGATGGCGCTGGCGTCCGCAGCCGCCGAACTGCCGCGGGTGGCCATCCTGACGCGGCCCGACGGCCGCAACGAGGCGCTGGCCGGCCGCCTGCTCGGCGCCGGCTGGACGCCCTGCATACTTCCCGCCCTGGAAATCCAGGCCTTGCCGGCCGCGGCTGGAGGGCCTCCACGTCCCTCCGACTACGACATGGTGGTGTTCGTCAGCGGCAACGCGGCCAGGCTGTACCTGGAGCAATGGGCCCAGGCGGACGGGCCCGTACCCTGGCCGGCTGGCGTCATCGCCGCCACCGTCGGGCCAGCCAGCGCCCAGGCCTTGCGCCAGTCCGCCTGTTTTGGCGCGAATACAACAGTTCTGCATCCCCCCGAGAGCGCTCCCAGCCACGATTCCGAGGCTCTCTGGCAGGTCTTGCAGGGGCTGGCGCAACGACCCCGCCGCGTACTGCTGGTGCGCGGCACGCAGGGCAGGGACTGGCTGGGCGATCAGCTCGAGGCGCACGGCGCTGCGGTGACCCGCCATGCTGCCTACCTGCGCCGCCCCGCAAGCTGGGACGCCGATCAACTCGCCAGCCTGCGGTGCTGGGCCGGCGCAGACGTTCCGGCCACTTGGTTGATCACCAGCGGCGAGGGCGCGGACGCGCTGCGGACCGGCCTGGACGCGGCCGGCCTGGCGGACTGGTGGGCGCGGTGCCGCTTCGTGCTGACGCATCCCTCCCTGGAGCGCCGCGTGCCACAGGCCTGTCATGAAGCCGGGGTGCCGCCGATGGTAAAAATCTGCTTGCCCAACGACGAGTCGATATTCCAGGCTTTTGTTGCTGCTTGATTCGTTGCATCGGACTGACACCGAATACAATCGCGTCATGACAGACAAGACTCCCGCTACCGATCCGGTCGTTCCGACGGCCGCCCCGGGTGCAAGCGCGCCCGCGCCGGCCCCGGCCGATTCCGTCAAGGCCCGCCCGGCCAAGCGTGGCAGTGGCCCGCTGGTCCCCGCCCTCATCATTCTCATCCTGCTGGCAGCCGGCCTGGGTTACGCCCTCTGGATGCAGCGCACCCAGTTCGTATCCGCCGGCCGCGAGGTCGCCACGCGCCTCGAAACGCTGACCGCCGATCTCGCGCAGGCCCGCAAGGACACGCGCGAAGCCCTGGCCCTGGCGCAAGCCCAGGCCGGCCGCGTCGGCGAACTCGAAGACACCGTGCGTGAAACGCAAAGCCAGTACAACGCCCTGCAACTGGCGTGGCAGAACTTCAACGACAGCGCCAGCGACGAACTGCTGGCCAACGACGTCGAGCGCCTGCTGACCATCGCGAACCAGCAGCTGCGCCTGGCCGGCAACGTCTCCAACGCGATCGTGGCGCTGGAAACGGCGCAATCGCGCCTGGCGCGCGCCGACCGTCCGCGCTTCTCCAGCCTGCAGCAAGCCATCAACGGCGACCTGGACCGCCTGCGCGCCGTCTCGACGGTGGATATCCCCGCCCAGTCGGGCCGCATCGACCGCCTGGTGGCGCTGATCGGCAAGGCGCCCTTGCTGGTGCCGGATGCCGCCGCGCCGGGTGTGGCGCCTGCTGGCGAAAACGCTCCCGCTGCCGCGCCGGCCCCCACGGTCGATCCGCTGGCCGACTTGCCGGCCGACGCTGCCTGGTGGCAGCGTTGGCGCGCCGAGATGGCATCCTGGCCCGGTCGCGCGGGCGCCGCGCTGGCCCATGAACTGGGCGGCCTGATCACGATCCAGCGCGTGGACGAGCCTGCTGCCCTGTTGCTGTCGCCCGACCAGGCCGACCAGGTGCGCGGCATGCTGCGCCAGCGCCTGCTGACGGCGCAACTGGCCATGCTGATGCGCCAGCCCGCCGTGTGGAAGAGCGAACTCGACAACGTCGGCGTCACGCTCGCCAAGTATTTCGACAACCGTTCCCCCGACACCATCGCCGCGCAGGCGCTGGCGCGCGAACTGGCGCAGACCGATATCGCCGTGCGCATGCCGGAAGTGGCTGACAGCCTGAACGCCGTGGCTGCGCTGCGCGCCGCGGGCTTCAAGACCAGCGGGCAGGACTGAGGCTTATGCGTACCTGGTTCTGGACACTGCTGCTCGCCGCCGTCGCCGTCGCCCTGGCGGTGGTGCTGCGTTCACACTCCGGCAACGTGCTGTTGCTGGTTTGGCCGTGGCGCATCAACATGTCGCTGACGCTCGCGGTCCTGCTCATCGTCGCGGCCTTCATCGTGCTGTACGTGGGCCTGCGCCTGCTGGCATGGCTGCTGGCCATTCCCGATCGCGTGCGGGCCTGGCGCGGCAAGCGCGCCCAGGCCCGCGACCACGAGTTGCTGGAGCGCGGCTGGATCGGCCTGCTGGAAGGGCGCTACACCACCGCCGAAAAAGATCTCACCAAGCTGCTGGACCAGACCAAGGTCCAGACGCGTCGCGTGTTGGCGGCCTTGTCCGCAGGCCGCGCCGCGCATGGCCTGGGCGAGTTCGACCGCCGCGACCGCCTGCTGGCGACCGCGCAGGAACAAGCCGGCACGGACGCCGGCCTGATCGAAGCCACCGCCACGGTGTCGGCCGACATGCTGCTGGACCAAGGCCGCGCCGAGCGCGCGCTGGGCGTGCTGGAACCGCTGGCCGACGGCGGCGCGCGCCATCTGCACACCATGCGCCTGTTGCTGCGCGCGCATACCGCCCTGCATCACGAGGAACAGGTCTTCACGCTGGCGCGTGGCCTGGTGCGCCGCAATGCCTTGGCCCGTGCCGAAGCCGACCTCCTGATCGACGCTTCGGGCGCAGCGCGCCTGCGCGCCGCGGCGGCTGGCGGCAGCGAGGCCTGGCGCGCCATCTGGAAGGACCTGAAGGCCGAGGAACGGCTGCTGCCGGAAATCGCGCTGGCGGGGGCCGCTGCATTCGAGGCCGCCGGCGAAGCCAGCGAGGCCGCGCGCGTGCTGGAAGCCGCGGTCGCCGTGAAGTTCAATCCGGCCCTGGTGGCGGCCTATGCGCGCTGTGAAGCCGAGCAGGTTTCGCGCCGGCTGGCCCGCGCCGAGACCTGGCTGCAACAGCGTCCCACCGATCCCGACCTGCTGACCGCGCTGGGCATGCTGTGCCTGAACGGGCAGCTCTGGGGCCAGGCCGAACGCTATCTGCTGCGCAGCCTCAGCCGCCGCAGCGACGCGCAGACACATGCGCTGCTGGGCAGCCTGTATGACCGCCTGGACCGTCCCGCCGACGCGGTGCGCCACTGGCGCCTGGCAACGGCGGCCAGCATGGCGCTGCCGGTGCTGGCGGCGGATGCCGCCTTGCCCGCCGCGGATACCGGATCCGATCCCTATCGCGTGGATGCCGAAGGAGGTTATGCGGTGGGCCTGTCCGATACCGACAGCGACGCCGAGCTGGGCGGCGATTACCCGGCGTTGCCGCCGGCCGTGGCTGCCTCGGCCTCCGACTACGTGCTGGATCCGGATGCCCGCGTGAACAAGGAACAGCGCGAACGCGCGCTGGCTCCCGAGGACGCCCCGCTGGCTGGCGGTGGGACCTCCGACATCGACGAGTACTTCGATAGCGCCCCCATCCCGGCGGCGGCTTTCGATGATCCCGTGCCCACGTACGCGCCGGCTACGCCCGCAGGGCCCAAGCCCGCGCCGGCCGCCGCGCCCGTGCCGGCGACCAAGCCGCCGTTCAAGGACGACGGCTCGATTTGAACAATCCTTCAGACACACAACAAGGTTGAATCATGAGTCTTGATCGCGTCTCCCCTGGCAAGAAGCTGCCGGAAGACTTCAACGTCATCATCGAAATCCCCATGAACGCCGACCCGGTGAAGTACGAGGTCGACAAGGACACGGGCGCGATTTTCGTTGACCGCTTCATGCTGACCGCCATGCACTATCCGTGCAACTACGGCTACATCCCGCAAACCCTGTCCGAAGACGGCGACCCCGCCGACGTGCTGGTGCTGACCCCGTTCCCGATCCAGATCGGCGCGGTCGTGCGCTGCCGCGCCATCGGCGTGCTGGAAATGGACGACGAATCGGGCGGCGACGCCAAGCTGCTGGCCGTGCCGATCGAAAAGCTGTACCCCCCGTACCGCAACATCAAGTCCTACGAAGATCTGCCGGCCGAAGACATCGCCCGCATCCAGCATTTCTTCGAGCACTACAAGGACCTGGAAAAGGGCAAGTGGGTCAAGGTCAAGGGCTGGAAGGGCCTGGACGCCGCGCACGAGGAAATCGTCCGCAGCGCCGAGCGCTACAACAAGGCCTGATCGTTCAGGGCCCTATACCTGGCTGGCGTTGCGCTTGGCGGGTGTTTTAATGCGGCGCGGCCGCGACGGCATGATGCCGATCGCCGCCGCGCCGTTGCTTTGCGGGGCCTGCAGATTGCGCGACACCTGCGCGGCCGCGACCTGGATGCGGGCTTGCAGCGTCTCCAGCCGCTCGGTCGAAGTGCGCGCTTCCGCGGCGATGAACACCAGGCTGCCCACGACCTTCTGTTCCGCGCTGAAGATGGCGGAGCCTATGCCTATCAGCCCGCGGTCGACCTCGCCGTGCGACACGTAGACGCCGGCGGCGCGCAGCCGCTTGAGGTTGGCGCGGAACTCATCCCAGTCTTCGCCCAGTCCGGCTTCGCGGATTTCCGCTGCGTGCCACAGCATCAGGTTGCGCAGCTGGTAAGGCGGCAGATTAGCCAGGATGGGCTTGGCCGTGGCGCCATGGAACATGGTGTAGGGGCGGCCGCGCGCATAGCTGGATTCGATGGAGTCGTCGGTCCAGTAGCGGTCCACGCACATGACCTTGTCGCCGTAGTAGTTGCACAGCATCAGATTGGCATGCAGCTCGTCGCCGGTGGCGCGCATGACCTCGCGCGCCGCGCGCATCAGCGGGTCGTGCTGGCGCAGGTGGCGGTCCAGCTCGATGATGCGCGATCCCAGCACGTAGGCGCCGCCCGAAGTGGGCGCGAGCAACCCGCTTTCGGTCAGCGACTTCAGATAGCGGTACGCCGTGGCGCGCGAGCAGTCCAGATGCGCCATGACGTCTTCCTGGAACGCGGCGGTGGTGTCATCGCGAAAGAGGTCGAGGATGGACAACATGCGGTCTGGAGTGCTCATTGCGGGAGGGCGCGCCTAGTGAATGTGGAAGCCGCCATTGACGTCGACCACGATGCCGGTTGAGTAGGAGGACAGGTCCGAGGCCAGGAAAAGTATGGCCTGCGCGACTTCGGCGGGCGAGCCGAAGCGCTGTAGCGGAATGCCCTGTTTGAGTTCTTGTTCCCAATTTTCGCCGAATTTCCCCAGCGTCATGTCCGTTTCGATGATGCCGGGCGCCACGCAGTTGGCGCGCACGCCGCGCGGGCCGAGTTCCCGGGCCAACGCCTTGGTGAAGCTGATGACGCCGCCCTTGGATGCGGCATAGTGCGAGCCGCCCAGCAGGCCGCCGCCGCGCAGGGCGGCGGTGGAGCCCAGGTTGACGATAGCCGGGCGCCGCGGGCTTTGCAGCAATTCGGGTAGCGCTGCGTGCGTGACGTTGTAGGTGCCGGTCAGGTTTACTTCGACCATGCGGCGGAACTCGTCCTCGGGCAGGTCCCAGATGCGCGTGGCGGCGACGATGCCGGCATTGTTGACCAGCACGTCGATGCCGCCGAGCGCATCCCTGGCGCGCGCGACCGCCGCTTCGCAGGAAGCCCTGCGCGACACGTCGCAGTGCAGGTCGATGCGGCCAGCGGCCAGCACCGCGCTGGCGCCTTCCGGATAGGCCTGGTCCAGCACGGCGACGGTCGCACCCTGCGCGATGAAAAGGTCGACGATGGCGGCGCCTATGCCACGGGGGTTGGCGCCCCCCGTGACAATGGCGCGCTTGCCGGCCAGCAGCCCAAGCGCGCCGTCCATCACGATTTCACCAGCGGGCAGGCGCCGTCCTTGAGCGGGCGGAAGGCCTGTTCGGCGGGAATCTTGCGCACCAGGTTGTAGTAGTCCCAGTCGCGCTTGGATTCGGACGGCTTCTTGACCTGGAACAGGTAGAGGTCGCGCATGATGCGGCCGTCCTCGCGGATGCGGCCGTTCTCGGTCATGAAGTCGTTGATGGGCGTCTCATGCATTTTCTTGAGCACCGGCTCGGAAGCGTCGGTGCCGGCCGCCTTGATGGCGTTCAGGTAGTGCATGGTGGCGCTGTAGTTGCTGGCCTGGACCATGGACGGCATGCGGCCGGTGCGCTTGAAGTAGCGCTCGGACCATTGCCGCGACTTGTCGTCCAGGTCCCAGTAGAAGGGCTCCACCAGGTTCAGGCCCTGCGCGTATTCCAGTCCCACGCTGCGCACGTCCACGATGCTCATGAAGAGGGCGGCCACGCGCTGTTTGCTGCCCATGATGCCGAACTCGAACGCCTGCTTGATGCTGTTGATGGTGTCGCCGCTGCCGTTGGCCAGGCCGATCACCTGCGCCTTGGACGCTTGCGCCTGTAGCAGGAACGAAGAGAAGTCGGAGCTGGCGATGGGATGGCGCACGCTGCCGACCACCTGTCCGCCCTTGGCCTTGACCACGGCCATGGCGTCGCGCTCCAGCGAATGGCCAAAGGCGTAGTCGGAGGTGATGAAGTACCAGCTCTTGCCGCCGTCTTCCATGACGCCGTTGGCCACGCCGGTGGCGTAGGCATAGGTGTCGTAGGTCCAGTGCATGCCGTTGGGCGAGCAGGCCTTGCCGGTCAGGTCGGCCGAGCCGGCGCTGGTGAAGATCACCACGCGCTTCATCTGGCGGGTCAGGTCCTGCACCGCCAGCGCGATGGCGGAGTTGGGCACGTCCAGGATCAGGTCCACCTTGTCGTTCTCGTACCAGCGGCGCGCGGTCGCCACGCCGATGTCTACCTTGTTCTGGTGGTCGGCCGAGATCACTTCGATGGGCTTGCCCAGCACGGAGCCGCCGAAATCCTCGACGGCCATCTTCACGGCTTCCACGCCGAACTTGCCGGACAGGTCGGCCATCATGCCGGACTGGTCGCCCAGCACGCCGATCTTCACGACGTCATCCGACACTTGCGCTTGGGCGGATACGGACAGGGCGCCCAGCACGCAGGCAGCCAGGCTGTTCTTCAAACGGGTCTTCATGGGTATGTCTCCTCGGGGGCTTTGTTCTTGCGCGCCGCCCTGTGCCGGACGGTCGCGCCGGGTTCGGCTTATTCCAGCGTCTGGCCGGCGTAGGCGTCGATGAACATATTGGGTTTCAGGAAAAAGCTGAGCACCAGGGCGCCGTTGGGCGCGCGCGCCACGTGCTGGTTGCCGCGCGGGCGCCACACGTAGTCGCCGGCGCAGACTTCGCCTTCGGCGTCGACGATCGAGCCTTCCAGCACGAAGGTCTGCTCGACCTCCACGTGCTCGTGCAAGGGCAGTTCGGTGCCGGGCTGCCAGCGGAACAGGGCGGTCAGGAGGCCGGTCTCCTTGTCTTGCATCAGCACCTTCATGTCTATGCCTGCCACTTGCGTGGGTTTCCATGGCAGATCAGCAACCTTGAGGAAGCGTGAAGCCAGGGGCGGCAAGGCGTTGGCTGCGGGGCAGCCGGGAGTTTCCAGGGCCATGATGTCTCCTACCAGAACTCTTTATGAGAGATAAAGAAAAAATCTTGTTATTGAGTGTTTAAAAATAGTCGCGTATATTGAGATTTATGTCAATCATGTTTTCGCCGGGCGCAAGCATGCAGCGACACAGGCCGGGCCAAGAAATCCGGCACATATAAGACCAAGGAGACAAGCTTGAAACACGACTATCTGGACCGCACGTTCGGTCTGGCGGGGCGCGTCGCGCTGGTGACTGGCGCGGCCAGGGGGCTGGGTTATGCCATCGCGCGGGCATTGGGCCAGGCGGGCGCCCAGGTGGTAATCAACGATCTGTCCAGCGAGGCCTGCGCCGCTGCCTGCGAGCGCCTGGGGGCCGAAGGCATCAAGGCCCATGGCGCGCCTTTCGACGTCGCCGACGAAAAGGCGGTGGCCGACGCCGTCGCACAGCTGGAGAGCGCGGGGCTGGCGATCGACGTGTTGGTCAGCAATGCCGGCAACCAGAACCGCAAGCCGGTGGTGGAAATGAGTTCCGCGGAATGGCAGGCCTTGCAGAACGTGCACGTCAACGGCGCCTTCCATTGCGCGCGGGCGGTGCTGCCCGGCATGGGCAAGCGCAGCTTCGGCCGCATTGTGCTGATGTCGTCCGTGGCGGGGCAGGCCACCATGCCCAACATCGCCGCCTATGCCACGGCCAAGGGCGCGATCGCGGCCTTCGCCCGCGCACTGGCGGTCGAATACGGCGCCAGCGGCATCACCTGCAATGCGCTGGCGCCCGGCTTCGTGCGTACCGATTTCACGCAGGGGCTGCAGGACAATCCGCAGTTCCAATCTTTCCTGGCCTCGGCGGTGCCCGCCGGCCGCTGGGCCGCGCCGGAAGACATCGCGCCGGCCGTCGTCTACCTGGCCTCGCCGGGCGCCGCGTTCGTCAACGGGCACGTCCTGGCGATCGACGGCGGCCTGCTGGCCCGCATGTAGGAGCGCGCCCATGAACACCCCAGCGGTCCTGTCCGCGCAGGGATTGATCAAGCGGTTCGGCGGCTTCAATGCTGTCGACGGCGTCTCCCTGTCGCTGCGCGAAGGCTCCATCCATGCCTTGATCGGCCCCAACGGCGCAGGCAAAACCACCTGCTTCAACCTGCTGACCAAGTTCCTCACGCCCGACGCGGGCGTCATCCATTACCGCGGCCGCGACATCACGGCGCTGGCGCCCGAGCAGATCGCGCGCCTGGGCATCGTCCGCTCGTTCCAGATATCCGCCGTGTTCCTGGGCCTGACGGCGCTGCAGAACATGCGCGTGGCGCTGATGCGCCAACACGGCGACGGCTGGCGCTTCTGGCGCAGCCGCAGCAGCATCGACCGCCTGAACGGACGCGCCATGGAACTGCTGGATGCCGTCGGCCTGAGCGGCCTGGCGCATACCACTGCAGCCCTGTTGCCCTACGGCCGCAAGCGCGCGCTGGAGATCGCGATGACCTTGGCGCTGGAACCGGAAATCATGCTGCTGGACGAGCCCATGGCGGGCTTGGGCCAGGAGGACGTGACCCGCATCGCCGCGCTGATCCGGCGCGCGTCGGCCAACCGCAGCATCCTGATGGTCGAGCACAACCTGTCGGTGGTGGCGGACCTGTCCGACACCATCACGGTGCTGGCGCGCGGTGCGGTGCTGGCCCAGGGCGACTACGCCACCGTGTCGACCGACGAGCGCGTCATCACGGCATACATGGGTTCGGATGAGGAGGCGCACTGAGATGCTGGCGATCAAGGACCTCAACGCCTGGTACGGCGAATCCCACGTGCTGCATGGCGTGGACATGGAAGTGCAGCGCGGCGAACTCGTCACCATCCTGGGCCGCAACGGCGCGGGCAAGACCACCACGCTGCGCGCCATCATGGGCATCATGGACAAGCGCCGCGGCTCCATCCGCCTGAACGGCCACGAGACCGTGGGCATGGCGCCGCACCGCATTCCGCGGCTGGGCGTGGTGTATTGCCCGGAAGAGCGGGCTGTGTTCCGCAGCCTGGACGTGACCGAGAACCTGATGCTGCCGCCGCGCCTGGCCGACGGCGGCATGTCGCTCGACGAAATCTACACGCTGTTTCCCAACCTGCGCGAGCGCAGCGCCAGCTCCGGCGGCAACCTGTCGGGCGGCGAACAGCAGATGCTGGCGATCGCGCGCATCCTGCGCACGGGCGCCCAGCTCATCCTGCTGGACGAGCCCACCGAGGGCCTGGCGCCCGTCATCGTGCAGCAGATCGGGCAGGCCATCCGCACCTTGAAGGAGCGCGGCTTCACCATCGTGCTGGTCGAGCAGAACTTCCGTTTCGCGACCAAGGTGGCCGATCGTCACTACGTCATGGAGCACGGCTGCGTGGTCGACCAGCTGTCGGCGGAAGAAGCGCGCAACGATCCCGAGCGGATCAAGCGCCGCCTGGGTGTCTGAGGGGAGAATCCACGTGTTCGAAATTTTCGGCGTGCCGTCCACGGCACTATTCGGCCAGCTGCTGCTCGGCCTGATCAATGGTTCGTTCTACGCGCTGCTGTCGATCGGGCTGGCGGTGATCTTCGGCCTGTTGAACATCATCAACTTCGCCCATGGCGCGCAGTACACCGCGGGCGCGTTCCTGGCCTGGATGCTGCTGAACTATCTGGGCGTGAACTATTGGGCCGCGCTGGTGCTGGTGCCGCTGATCATGGCCGTGTTCGCCGTCGTGGTCGAGCGCCTGCTGATCTCGCGCACCTACCGCATGGACCACCTGTACGGCCTGCTGCTGACCTTCGGCATCGCGTTGCTGATCGAAGGCGGCTTGCGGCAGGCCTACGGCGTGTCGGGGCTGCCCTACACGATACCCAAGGCGCTGACCGGCGGCGTCAACCTGGGCTTCATGTTCCTGCCCTGGTACCGCGGGTGGGCGGTGGCGGTGTCGCTGGTGCTGTGCCTGGCGGTCTGGGTGCTGATCGAGAAGACCCGCGTGGGTGCGATGCTGCGCGCGGCCACGGAAAACCCGACGGTGGTGCGCTCCTTCGGCATCAACGTGCCGTTGCTCATCACGCTGACCTATGCGCTGGGCGTGGCGCTGGCGTCGGTGGCGGGCGTGATTGCCGCGCCCATCTACCAGGTCAGTCCGATGATGGGCTCCAACCTGGTGGTGGTGGTGTTCGCGGTGGTGGTGATCGGCGGCATGGGCTCCATCATGGGTGCCATCGTCAGCGGCTTCGGACTGGGCATCATCGAAGGCCTGACCAAGGTGTTCTATCCCGAGGCCGCCAACCTGGCGATCTTCGTCATCATGGTGCTGGTGCTGCTGTGCAAGCCCGCCGGCCTGTTCGGCAAACCCCTGCAGGTGCAGAACGTGCTGGCCGCCGAGGCGACGCGCGAGCCGGTGCAGTTGAGCCGCCGCGGCATGCGCGTGGCGATGGCCGTGCTGGCCCTGGCTGCCCTGGTCGCGCCCTGGTTCATCTACCCGACCTTCCTGATGAAGGTGCTGTGCTTCGCGCTGTTCGCCGCGGCCTTCAATCTGCTGGTGGGCTATGTGGGCCTGCTGTCGTTCGGCCACGCCGCATTCTTCGGCGCGGCCGCCTATGCCACCGGCATCGTGATGAAGCTGCTGAGCGCCACGCCCGAGCTCGGCCTGCTGGCCGGGGTGTTGACGGGCGGGCTGCTGGGCCTGGCGTTCGGCGCCATTGCAATCCGGCGCCAGGGCATCTACTTCGCCATGATCACGCTGGCGCTGTCGCAGCTGGTCTACTTCATCGCGGTCCAGGCGGGCTTTACCGGGGGCGAGGACGGCCTGCAGAGCGTGCCGCGCGGCAAGCTGTTCGGCATTTTCGACCTGGAAGGCGTGATGCCGATGTATTACTTCACGCTGGCGGTGTTCGCGCTGGGCTACGCCTTCGTGCTGCGCGTGCTGAATTCGCCCTTTGGCGAAGTGATCCGTTCGGTGCGCGACAACGAACAGCGCGCGCGTTCGCTGGGGTACTCCACGTCGCGCTACAAGCTGATGGCGTTCACGCTGTCGGCCTCGGTGGCGGGGCTGGCCGGCGGCCTGAAGGTACTGGTGTTCGGCGTCGCGTCGTTGACCGACGTGCATTGGCACGCCAACGGCGAAGTGGTGCTGATGGCGCTGCTGGGCGGCATCGGCACGGTGTTCGGCCCGCTCGCCGGCGCCTTCACCTTCGTGTCGCTGCAGAACTACCTGGCGCCGCTGGGCTCATGGGTGCTCATCGTCCAGGGCGCGATCTTCGTACTCTGCGTCCTCTTGTTCCGCGATGGCATCATGGGGCTGGTCTCGCGGGCCTGGCTGGCGCTTACCCGCAGCAAAAAGGAATCCTGATGTTCTTGCATGTCGTAATGCTGCAACTGTCCAGCGCCGCCGACGCGCGCTTCCATGGCCGCGTCCAGGACTATTGCCAGCGCATCCTGGCCGAGTGCGAGGGGGTGGCGGGGTACGCCTTCCGGCCCAACCAGGCCAGCCGTGCGGACGGCCTGACCCACGCCGTGGTGGCGGCTTTCGCGGACAGTCCCGCGCATGACCGCTACCAGGTTTCCCCGGCGCATCAGGAAATGAAGGCCTATATGGCCGGCTTCATCGAGCGCCTGGTGGTGTACGACGGGGAAATTCCTACTTTCAGCTGAACGTCCCGGACCGCGCCTTGCCTCCCGGAAAGGGATAAACTCGCGGATGACTTTTCACTGTCCGGCCCGTCTCCAGAGGGGCTGCCCGCGGTAGCGGGCGCCCCGCGGGCCTGGCTGTATTCTTCTGCCGGATTCCGGCCACGTATTCTTCATAGGTCGAGTGAACATGGACTACGTATTGCCTCCCCAGCCGCCCGTCGCGGTTCCCGTTGCCGGCAGCGCCGCGCTGTTCCCGGTGCGCCGCGTCTATTGCGTCGGCCGCAACTACGCCGAACACGCCAAGGAAATGGGCTTCACCGGCCGCGAGGATCCGTTCTTTTTCTGCAAGCCGGCTGATGCCGTGCTGAGCGTGGCCGACGGCGAAACCGGCAAGATGCCGTATCCGCCCAAGACCTCCAACCTGCACTACGAAATGGAACTGGTCGTGGTGCTGGGCAAGGGCGGCCGCGACATTCCGGTGGAACAGGCCAATGATTGCGTGTGGGGCTATGCGCTGGGCCTGGACATGACCCGCCGCGACCTGCAAGGCGAAATGAAGAAGCAGGGCCGCCCCTGGGAAATCGGCAAGGCCTTCGACCTGTCCGCGCCGCTGGGCCCGATCCATCCGCGCAGCGTCGTCGGCACCCTGGAAAAGGGCGCCATCTGGCTGGACGTGAACGGCCAGCGCAAGCAGTCCAGCGACATCTCGCAGATGCTGTGGAACATTCCTGAGAGCATTTCCTACCTGTCCGGCCTGTTCGAACTGCAACCCGGCGACATCATCTTCACCGGCACGCCCGAAGGCGTGGGCGCCGTGCTGCAAGGCGACGTGATCACCGGCGGCGTCGAAGGCCTGGGTGAACTCCGCGTCCAGATCGTTTAAAGTACGCTCCGGATCCGATTTCATCACTTCAGGAGCGCCAGCATGCGCAGCAAGATCGTGCTGACCGCCTTCGTCGTGTTCGGCTTTGTCCTCGCCGGTTGCAATACCGTCGCGGGCATGGGCAAGGACATGTCCAAGGCTGGCAGTGCCATTACCAATGCCGCCGACAAGTAATTGTCGCCATCGGCGAAAAAAAAGCCCCTTGATCGCTCAAGGGGCTTTTTCTTTGGTGGCAACGGTTTACAGCACGTCCCCGGCATAGTCGGCCAGGCGCGAACGCTCGCCGCGCTGCAGCGTGACGTGTCCTGAATGCGGCCAGCCCTTGAAGCGGTCGACCACGAAGGTCAGGCCGGAACTGCCTTCGGTCAGGTAGGGCGTATCGATCTGGGCAACGTTCCCCAGGCAGATCACCTTGGTGCCTGGGCCCGCGCGCGTGACCAGCGTCTTCATCTGCTTGGGCGTCAGGTTCTGCGCCTCGTCGATGATCAGGTACTTGTTCAGGAAGGTGCGGCCGCGCATGAAGTTCAGGGACTTGACCTTGATGCGCGAACGGATCAGGTCCATGGTGGCGGCGCGCCCCCAGTCCCCGTTGCCTTCGCCTTCACCCATGTTCAGGACGTCCAGGTTGTCTTCCAGGGCGCCCATCCAGGGCAGCATCTTCTCTTCTTCCGTACCCGGCAGGAAACCGATGTCTTCGCCGACCGGCACCGTGACGCGGGTCATGATGATTTCGGTGTAGCGCTTGGTTTCCAGCACCTGCGTGATGCCCGCGGCCAACGCCAGCAGCGTCTTGCCCGTGCCTGCCTGGCCCAGCAGCGACACGAAATCGCATTCCGGATTCATCAGCAGGTTCATGGCGAAATTCTGCTCGCGGTTGCGCGCGGTGATGCCCCAGACATTGTTCTTGCCGTGGGTGTAGTCGCGCAGCGTCGCCAGCACCGCCATCTTGCCGCTGACCTCGCGCACTTGCGCGTACAGGGGCATCTGGCCTTCGAAGTAGACGAACTGGTTGACCACGAACTGCGAGCACAGCGGACCGTGGATGCGGTAGAAAGTGGTGCCGCCCTGTTGCCAGGACTCCACATCCTTGCCGTGCTTGTTCCAGAAGTCCTCGGGCAGCTGCATCACGCCCGAATACATCAGGTCCGAGTCTTCCAGCACATGGTCGTTGAAGTAGTCTTCCGCAGCCATGCCCAGCGCGCGGGCCTTCAAGCGCATGTTGATGTCCTTGGACACCAGCACGACTTCGCGTTGCGGGTACTTTTCCTGCAGGGCCCGCACCACGCCCAGGATCTGGTTGTCGGCCTTGCCCATGGGCAGGTCGGAGGGCAGGGTGCTGTGGATCGCGGTCGTCTGGAACATCAGGCGGCCGGTGGCGTCCTTGTTCCCCAGCTTGGCGAGTTCCAGCCCTTCGTCGAGCTGGCTCGCGTCCTGCACCAGCGCGTCCAGCGAACGGCTGACCTGACGCGCGTTGCGCGCCACTTCCGACATGCCTTTCTTTTGGTGGTCCAGTTCTTCGAGCGTCATCATCGGCAGGAAGATGTCGTGCTCTTCGAAGCGGAACAGCGAACTGGGATCGTGCAGCAGCACGTTGGTGTCCAGCACGAACAGCTTGCGCGGCTCGTTCTGGGCGCGGGGTTTGGCGCGCTTGGCTGCGGCGGGCGCGGGCTTGGCGCGGCGCGTTTCGGTGCGCGCCGCGGGAG
>NZ_JBARYB010000142.1:0-2898 GCF_049647645.1 Achromobacter sp. | reverse complement strand
CTCTGCCCGAGCGCCATGGTGATCTGGCACGAGGCCGCACCATTGTTGCGCACCTCGGCAGCGGGGCCAGCTTGTGCGCTATGCAGAACCTGGAAAGCGTCGCCACCACGATGGGCTTTTCCGCGCTTGACGGCCTGATGATGGGCACCCGCACGGGCTCGCTCGATCCCGGCGCTTTGCTCTACTTGATGGAGGTCGAAAGACTTTCGCTGGAAGAAGTGGGCAGCACGCTCTACAACCAGTCCGGCCTGCTCGGTGTTTCCGGGATTTCGGCCGAACCGCGCGTGGTGGTGAAGCACGAGAATGATCCCGGTGAGGCTGGCGAACGCGCCCGCATCGCGCTGGCGCTCTACGTGCGCCGTATCGTGCGCGAGATCGGCGCGCTGACCGCAGTACTGGGCGGCCTGGATCTGCTCGTGTTCACTGCCGGTGTCGGTGAGCACAACGCCTTCGTGCGCGAGCGCGTCTGCCGCGACCTGGCCTTCCTCGGCATCAAGCTCGATGCCGATGCCAACACCATTAATGCCCCCGTCATCTCCACCACTGGCAGCCGCGTGCGTGTCGCGTTGGAGCCCACCAACGAGGAATGGATCGCAGCACGCTGTACGCAGAAACTCATGATCGCCGGGTGATGTCCCACGCAGGGTTCATCGGCACCAAAGAAGGTCAATCGTATGACCACCGGTTCCATCATTCGCCAGCGCTGGTTTGCCGGCCACGGCCCCATCGTCCATCACGAGGAGACCGTCGCACGTGTAGATGCATTGGTAGCCGGTTTGATCGCCGATGGCCGCGTTGCCGATGAGGCGACGGCCTACACCTTCCTTGCTGCCGCCGACCGCTTGGGTTGCGTGGCAATGAACGTGGTCGCGCACATGACCTATGCGAAGCGCATTGACCTGTCCGGCGCGCTGCTGGCTGAGGAGGACTTCAAGCTGACGCCAGAAGGCCACATCGGTGGCTCGCTGAACATGGTGCAGGCCTTCGTCGGCTACCTGCTCGCCAACGCGCTCACCGGCAGCAGGCGCGGCTGGATCATGGGCCAAGGCCACTGCGTCGCCGCCATCGAAGCCGTCAATGCGCTCACCGGCGACATCTCGCCCGCGCAGCGGGGCCGTTACGACCGCAGTGAGGAAGGCCTGTCGCGCCTGTGCGCTGATTTCTATTCCTATGCCATCAATGCGCAGGGCCTCCCGGCTGTGCCGCTGGGCAGCCATGCCGGCCCCAACACTGCCGGCGCCGTGTCCGAAGGCGGCTACCTCGGCTTTGCCGAACTGCAGTACATCCACATGCCGCTGCCTGGCGAATCGCTGGTTGCCTTTCTCAGCGACGGTGCCTTCGAGGAACAGCGCGGCCCGGACTGGGCACCACGCTGGTGGCGCGCGCAGGACAGCGGCTTCGCCGTGCCGGTGATGATTCTCAATGGCCGCCGCATCGAGCAGCGTACTCAGATCATGCAAGAAGGCGGTGCGCAATGGCTGGCTGAAGACGTGCGCCACAACGGCTTTGATCCAGTGATCGTCGATGGTCGCGACCCGTCCGCGATCGCCTGGGCGATCATCAAAGCCGAGGACACGCTGCATGCCTTCGCCGCCGATCCGGATCGGCGCTATCCGGCGCCTCTGCCTTACGTGATCGCCGAGACCGAGAAGGGCTTCGGCTTTCCCGGTGCAGGCAGCAATGCCGCGCACAACCTGCCGCTGAGCGGCAATCCACACACCGATGCCGCCATGCGCGGGCTGTTCAACGAGAGCGCAGCGGCGCTGTTCGTTCCGCCTGTTGAACTCAACGCCGCACTCGACGCCTTCGCGTGCCATGCCGCCCAACAACGTCCGCTGGAGAGCGCGAATCCGATGGCGCATCGCCATCCCGCCGCGCCCAAACTGCCCGAGCCATGCTGGGAGACACCAGGCAGCGAAGGCAGTGCAATGACGGCTCTGGATCAGTGGTTTGTCGAATTCGCCAAGGCCAATCCCGATATGCGCATGCGTATCGGCAACCCTGACGAATTGGCCAGCAACAAAATGGGCGGCACGTTGGCGCTGCTCAAGCACCGCGTCAACGAGCCCGAAGCCGGTGTGCCTGAGGATTTGCACGGCGCCATCATCACCGCGCTCAACGAGGAAGCTGTGGCTGCGGCAGCACTCGGCAACAAAGGCGGACTGAATCTGGTCGTCAGCTACGAGGCCTTCGCGGTCAAGATGCTTGGCCTGATACGGCAGGAAATCATCTTCGCCCGCCACCAGCGTCAGGCCGGCCGGCCGGCCAGCCGACTGGCTGTCGGTGCCGCTTATCGTCACCTCGCACACTTGGGAGAATGCGAAGAACGAACAGTCGCACCAAGATCCGACCATCGGTGAAGCCCTGCTGGGCGAAATGTCTGACACCTCGCGCGTGCTGTTCCCGGTGGATGGCAATACCGCCGTCGCCGCACTGCGTGACGTCTATGCTGGACGCGGCCAGCTTGGTTGCCTGATCGTCTCCAAGCGCGACGTGGAGAATCGCTTCGACGCCGAATCGGCGCAACGTCTGATCAGTGACGGCGCAGCCCATCTGATAGGCAATCCCGCCAATGCCGAGGTGCAACTCATCGCGCTGGGCGCCTACCAGTTGGACGAGGCAATCAAGGCACAGCAGCACCTTGCTGAGCTGGGCAAGTGCGCCTGTGTCACCGTCGTCCTGGAACCCGGCCGCCTGCGTATTCCACGCGATGTCATCGAAGCTGAATTCGTCGATGACGACGTAACCGTTAGCACACTGTTCCCATCGGGCCTGCCGCGCGTGATTGTCACGCACACTCGCCCGGAACCCATGCTTGGCATTCTGCGCCGCATTGACAGTGGCCCCGCCAAGACTCGCGCCCTTGGCTACATCAGCCGCGGCGGTACCTTCGATGTC
>NZ_JBARYB010000141.1:0-32898 GCF_049647645.1 Achromobacter sp. | reverse complement strand
GGCCTGGCGACCGTGCGCGAGGCGGGCATCGGCGCGTGGGAGGGCGCCCGCCTGGCCATCCAGGACGCGCGGCGGGCGCAGGAGGGCTTCAACCGGAACATCGTGCGCGGCGCGCGCCTGGCCCGGGAGCAGGCCGGGGCGTTCAGCGGGCTGCGTGGCGTGCTGGGGGCCGTCTTCGGCGTCTCGATCCTTAGCCGGATCTCGCGCGATATCGACGCGTGGGGGCAGATGGAAGCCCGAATGCGTCAGGCGACGGCGTCGGCTCAAGAATACGGCGAGGTGGATACGGATTTGGCCCGGATCTCGCGGCTGACGTACAAGGCATACGCGGACAACGCCGAGCTGTTCGTCCGCACGCGCCGCACGATGGCGGATCTGGGGAAGACGACCCAGGACACGGTCGATGTGACTGAGGGCCTCTCGCTAGGCATGGCGCTGTCCAGCACCAAGGCCCAGGACCAGGAATCGGTAATTTCCGCCCTGACTGCCGCCATCATGCAGGGCAAGCTGGGCATGGAGCAGTACGCGACGCTGATGCGCGCGGCGCCCCGCCTGCAGGTGGCGCTGGCGGATGGCCTTCGTACCACTACCGATAAGTTGCTTGAGCAGGTGAAGGCGGGCAAGGTCACGACAGACCAGTTTTTGCCCGCGCTTCAGTCCCAGCTCGCCAAGATGCGAGTCGAGGCCGAGGCTATGCCGGTCACTATCGCTGACGCGATGACGGTATGGAGCGACGCCTTCCAGCGCTTCTTCGGACAAATGCAGCTTGGCCGGGCCGCGGTCGGCGGGGTGACGAAGTCGATCGAGACGTTGGCCGATAACCTCGGGCTGGTGATCAAACTGCTGGCGCTCACAGGCGGCGCGTGGGGACTTCTTCGCCTGCGTAACTGGATGGCGCTGGCGACGGTTCAATCTGGCGGCTTGATCCGGTCGATGATCACGGCGACCCGGACGGCCATTGGCCTGGATAGCGCCATGGCGCTTCGGCGCGGCCCGGCCGGGGCGCTGCGCATGCTGACGCTCTGGACGCGCTCTCTGGCGCCGCTGTTACGCATGGCGGCGGTGCTGACCACGATCTACCTGATCGGCGACGACATCGTTTCCTGGATGCGTGGCGATATTTCGGTGTTGGGAAGTCTGATAGGGCGTGTCGAGGAGTGGAAGCACGAAATTGACGCTGTTCGCGCCGTGCTGGTGTGGATCAAGGACGCACTCGGTGGCGCCGGTAAGGAGCTTGGTCCCTGGATACTGAAGTTTGGAACCATCAGCGTTTTGGCATACGGCCTCTGGAAGATCCTCAGCCCTATCCGAGGGCTACTGGTTTTCCTGGCTACCAGGGTTGTGCCGATGCTGTGGGCTGCTTTCGCTGCGCACCCTCTCGGCCGCATCATCGGTCTGGTGCTGGCCGGCCTGCTGCTGATCTGGCAGAACTGGGACAACATCAGCAAGTTCTTCGGCGAAACCTGGGACGAGTTCAAAAAGAAGGGAAAGGAGGCTCTAGACGGCCTTCTCGGCTTTTTCGAGGACATCGGCGGGCGAATGATCGCCAAGATCCAGGAGATTGGCAGCGCCATTCAGAAGTGGATCATGGATAAGGTCAAGGCTGCGGCTGACTGGCTTAACGAACTCCTGCCCGGCGAAATGCTGAACGATGAGCAGCGGGAAATGATGACGGCTCCGCGCGGCGCGCTAGGCAGACAGGGGCAGTGGCAAGCCTTCGCATCTGGCGCCGGCGTCCCGCTGGTTTCGCCCGGGGCGGCTGTTCGGGCGGGAGCTGGCGCCGGGCGTGGTCCGGTTTCCGTGGAGATCCACAACGAAACCACGGTCAACGCTCCCGGAGCAGATCCCAATGCCGTTGCCGGCGCGGCGCGCAGGGGAACGGAGGCAACGCAGCGCCGCAGCATTGATCGCATTTCACGAATCCTTGGCGCCCCTGCTGGGGTCGAGGTTCCGCCGTAAAGGGGTAGAGGATGAGCTTTGTTTCTTTGGTTTTCGGATGGGGAGGCGGCAGCAGCATCGGCGTCATCCCCCTCGATGCGCTCATCAGCGAAACGACCGAGCTGGAAAGCCAAGCCACCAGCTACGCGGTGGAGGACGGCCCGCCTGTGACGGATCACATCGTGCAGGACTCCGAGCGTCTGGCACTGGACGGCTGGGTGACTGCTGCGGAGGCGACTCTTCTGGGCGGATATGGAAGAGACTTCGTCGGCGCGGCCAATTCGCTGGGCGTTGGACGTCAGAAACTGATAAGCGCCAAGGCGGCACTGCGCACGATTCATGCGGACCGTCTGCCCATCACCATCACCACCGGCCTGGACGTCTATGTGGACTTCGCCATGACCCGATGTTCAATCGGGCGGACCAACGACGGCGGCGACAAGTTCGCCATCACTGCCGAGTTCAGGAAGATCCGAAAGGTCACCCTGCGGCAGGCGGACATTCCGCCCGAGAAAACCAGCGGCACGGCAGCCGGCAAGGCAGGTGGGACGAAGACGAACGGCGGCAAGGCGACGGGAGCCGAACCGACCGCCAAGCAGGGCTCGGATCTGAGCAAGATTCTTGGGAGGGGCACGTGATTGTCATACCTGTGATCGACGCGAACGACAGCCTCACCGAGGTGGAGCTGGAGGGCATCACCTATTTTCTGCACCTGGCCTGGAACAGCGAGGCTGAACTATGGACTCTCTCGATCGAGAACGCCTACAACGAGGTCATCGTTGCGGGCATCGGCGTGGTGCCGGATACGCCGCTTCTCACCCGGTACCGGCATTTGGCGGTGCCACCCGGCGAGCTGGTCGCGCTGGCGCCGGACCGGCGCAACACCATCAGCCGCGAAGCTCTGCCGGCCGGCCAGGTCGCGCTTGCTTATGTTGAATCGGCGGAGGTAGCGGATGGCACGGTTTGATCGGGTGTACCGGCTGCTGGTGGGCAAGCCGAAGCAGAAGGGCGTGGAGATTGTCCAGCCCATGCGCATAACATTCGACATCGCCAAGGACGCCGCCGAGGAGCCGAACGAGCATGTGATCCGGGTCTACAACTTGGCCGAGACCACGCGCCGTGCGCTGGAAGAGCCTGGACTCATGTGTGTGCTGTACGCCGGGTACGCGGAGGAGGGCGGCCCGCTCCTGATTGCCGCCGGAAGCGTGGTCTTCGCCTACACGAAGTTCGAGCAGCCCGACGTGGTGACGGAGCTTATCGTCAAAGACGGCTACGCGGAGGTGCGGGACACAGCGGTTTCCATCGGCCTCGGCTCTGGCGCCCAGGCCTCGTCCATCATCCGCGACATAGCACGGCAGATGGGCCTGCCCTTGATCATGGCCGAAGATGTGCCGGACCGGCGCTGGCAGCAGGGATTTTCGTTCTATGGCGCCGCCCGCACGGCGCTGCACAAGGTGACCCAGGGGACCGGCCTCGAGTGGTCGATCCAGAACCAACAACTGCAGGTCGTAGCGCGCAAGGGCACGACACGCAGGCAAGCCGTGGTGCTGGCCGCGGACACCGGGTTGCTCGGGTATCCAGAGCGCACCCGCGAAGCGGCCCGGGAAAAGGCCAAGGTCAAGGATAAGACGACCGGCGACGACGTGAACATCGTAAGCGCGCGGCAGCAGCGTGACGGCTGGCGGGTTACGTCCCTCCTGTTGCCCACGTTGAACCCTGGTGACCTGGTCAAACTGGAAAGCAGGACGGTAGAAGCATTTCTGCGCATAGAGGCGTTGCGCAGCACAGGTGACAGTGCTGGCGGCGACTGGCAAACCGAGCTTGAGCTTGTCGACAGATACGCGCCGCCCAAGAAGAAGGAAAAGCCATGAATCAGAACCCGGTCTCTGCGCTTCGCGCGCTGATCGCTGGCGAGCTGGCCGAGGTTTACACGACGCTCCCGGGCGTGGTGGTCTCCTATGATGGCACGTTCGTCACCGCGCGGCCGGCGCTGGCCAAGCGCCTGGCCAATGGCGAAGTGCTGCGCGCCCCTCAGATTGTCCGTGTGCCGGTCTGCTGGCCGGCGGGCGACGTGAACGGCGCGCAGGCGCTGATCTCCGTGCCGCTCAAGGCCGGTGATCCGATCAAGCTGTCTTTCTCGGCGCGGGCGCTGGAAAACTGGCTGGCAGGCAGTGATGGGCCGCCGGATGATCCCCGGCAGTTCGATCTGTCCGATGCCTTTGCCACTTCGGTGGTGCGCCCGGGCACGGTGGCGGCCGATACCGAAAACTTGAGCATCCAGTACGGGCCGGCGTGGCTGAAGCTGTCCCCGGAAGGGGACCTGTCCTTCATGGTCAAAGAATGGACTGTGAAGGCAGATCAGACAACCTTCAATTCGCCGGTGACGGTAAATGGTCCTTTCGTCTACACGCAGGGCCTGGCGGGCGAGGGCGGCGATGGCGAAGCGTCGATGCGTGTCCGGGGCGGTGTAGCTTTCGAAGGCGGGCAGCTGACCCACGACGGCAAGAATGTCGGCAGCACTCACCGCCACCGCGACAGCATGGGCGGCGAAGTTGGAGACCCCTACTAATGACCTTAGACCTCGCACTCGCCAACGACGGCGATCTTGCCCTGGACCTGTTGGGGCGCACGCGAATGATCGGCGGGGCGGACCGTGTGCGCCAGCAGGTCAAGGTCACCTTGCTCGCCTTCTTGGGCGAATGGTTCCTAGACACGACCTTCGGGGTGCCCTACTTCGAAGAGGTCCTAGTCAAAAACCCGGATCGCTCCGCTATCGAGGCAGTCCTGCAATCTCGGATTTTGGACGTGCCGGGCGTGACGCGAGTGGGCCGCCTAGCGCTCGACGTTGAGCGAACGCTGCGCGCGCTGAGAGTGAGCTTCGAAGCCGAAACCTCCGAAGGCTTGGCCAGCGACGTTGTGACCATACAGCTCGCCTAAATTCAATTTATTCAAGAGGTTAGTTATGGCCTACGGTGTAACGCCGGACGGGTTCGTGCGCATGCGCCTGCCCGAAATTCGCCAGGAGATCATCGCCGACCTGCGCGCGCGGCTGCTGGCCGCGGGAGTAAGCGAGTCAGTAGAGACGCGCCCGGACAGCATCACGGGGTTGCTTATCGATACCTTTGCAGAGCGCGAGGCGGCCTTGTGGGAGCAGGCGGAAGGGGTGTACCTGTCCATGTACCCCGGTTCGGCCAGCGGCGTCTCACTGGACCGGTCGGCGTCCTTTACGGGCGTCACGCGGCTGACCGATGAGCGGTCACGCGCGTATGTGGTGTTCTACGGCACCAGCGGTACAACGGTGCCAGCAGGAGCGTTGATTCGCCATCGGGTGAGCCAGAACTTGTGGGGGGTGGACGGTCAGGTGCAGATTTTGGCGGGCGCGGCCGCCGATATCACCCTCCAGCCGGAGGTGCACGCGGGGGCTCTGTATGCCGTCACCATCGACGGGTCCGCCTACTCGTATACATCGGCAGCTGTCACCAACTTGCCAGCAATCCTTTCCGGCCTGGTCGCCGCACTTGCATCCAGTGGATTGGCTGTGTCCAGTGATGGCGCGACGGTGCGCGTTCACACCGACGGCCGCGTCGCGGCAGCCTTTGCATGGACAGCGAACCTTACTCTCGCACGGCTCGGCTCGCCCGGCTTGGCCCTCTCCGACGTGGCATCGAGTGAGGTTGCGGCGGTGGGCGATCTCAACGGCATTGTGACGGTCGTGGACGGTTGGCAAGGGGTGGAAAACCTCCAGGCCGGCACGGCAGGCAGGTTGGCGGAGAATGACGCGGATCTGCGCGCGCGTTACCCCTCTGGCCTATTTCGACTCGGGTCGGCGACGCTGCCAAGCATTGCACCGAACGTGCGTGACCGCGTGGCGGGTGTACAGGCGCTGCGCGTCTTCCAGAATGACACCGACGCAGCTGACGCTGCCGGCCGTCCTCCGCACAGTATCCACATAGTTGTGGATGGGGGGCTTGACGATGAGATTGCCAGTGCAATCTTCCGCGTCAAGGCCGCAGGGATCGATACGCATGGCGCGGTGACAGCGGTCGTAACGGACGAAGATGGGGCATTGCAGCCGATTCGCTTCGATCGGCCGGAGCGGGTGTACGTATGGGTTTCCTGCGCGGTCACGCTGCTGCCTTCGTCTGAGCAGGCCTTTCCGCCAGATGGATTCGACAGGATTGCAGCCAACCTGGCTGCAGCTGGCGCCAGTTTTTCCATCGGCGATGACGTGATTCGCCAGCGGCTATTTGGTGCGATCTACCAGACCCAGGGAATTGCGTCTGTCGAGCTGCTGCTGGCATCGGCTACCGATCCATCATTCGAGCCAGGCCCGGGCGATTTCGCGCCCTCCAACATCGAGATCCTGGATATGCAGGTCGCGGTGTTTGACCGCTCCCGCATCGAGGTGACGTGATGGATCTCCAACAAGACCACGCAGGCGTTGCCTGGGGGCATTGGCTGGGGCAGTTCCAAGCCAAACCGAGACTACAGGCGCTGGTCAAGGCGCTCCTTGGGCCTGCTGCGGGGCTACAGGGCGCGCTGCGCGATATGTACGACCAGCGCTGGCTGGAAACAGCAGTCGGCAAGCAGCTGGACGGCATTGGCGAAATCGTCGGGCTGCCGCGCATCATCGACGACACGGTCTATGTCCGCTTCTTCGGTTTCAACGGCCAGCCCAATGTGGGCGGGTTTGGTGAAGCACGGCTGCGACGGGCCAATGAGCGGGCCGTCGGCGGATCCACAACGTTGTTGGATGCCGAGTACCGAAAGCTTCTGTACTGGAAGATCGCGCTCAATAACGGGCACGGCACGGCGCCAGAGATTGCCGCATCGCTCAAACCCATTTTCGACGTCTCCCGCGTGATTGTTCAGGACGTGGGCAACGCGAAGATCCGGATCTGGGTCAGCCGGATTCCCGGGCCGAATGATCCCCTCATGACAACCCCCCGCAAGTGGGTGCCTCAGGCCGCGGGTGTGGGCGTGCAGATTATTTCCGGCTCGACGGAACAGCCCTTTGGCTTCCGCGGGCAGGGCTTCTTTGGTTTTGGCGTCGGCGTGCTGGCGCGAAGGATTCAATAAAAATGGCTGATCCTACTTTCTTCGATCTCTTCGAAACCCAGTGGGCGGAAACCGGCATCGTGGACGTGATGACGCTGCCCCAGTATCGGGCCGGCTGGGCGTTTATCGGTTCGCTGCCTCCGACGGTTGAGCAGTTCAACAAGATTCAGCAGCTCAACGACCAGAAACTAGCCTGGTTGTTCCACCAGGTGAAAGCTGTTGCGACCGAAACAGGCCAGGAAATCGGCCCCGCGACGCTGGACATCCTGATCCACGCGCTGCAGAACCTGGACATGGGCAAAGCCACAAAAGGCACCCTGCCAGTCGTTCGTGGAGGCACAGGGCTTACATCTGTCCCTGACGGGCATCTCATCGTTGGCGATCAGGATGGGAACTTGCGCACCGCTACCCTGTTCTCGATGCTGCCGGCTCGCCACTTTCCGTTGATCCACTCCATCACAGCGCTGCCTGTCGAGGACGTCGGGCCGATCGTCGTCGCCGAAGTCTCGGAAGTATGGATTTGGCAGGAAACCGCGCACTTTGTTGGGTACCGCTCCCCCTTGTGCGGACGGCCGGTCGATGGGCACACCGTCACGCCGTTGGCCAGTGAAATTGACGCTGTGGGCGGGCTGTTGCCCAAGGCCGCCTATGGCCGTCTGTGGGGCTATGCACTCGAGAATGGACTTGTGGTCAGCCAAGAAACCTGGACCGCCAATCTTGGTGCCCATTACTTCGTCGACGTCAACGGTGCCCAGTTTCGTGTGCCTGATTTGCGCAACATGTTTCGCCGTTACACCGGGACGGACACTGATACCGGCAGCTCACGCTGGTCCGGTAGCCGGCAGCTGGACGCTCTGCAACGTATCACTGGCGGCTTCCATGCGATCTCGGACTTCAACTCCGAGTTTCCGGTTGTATGGAGCCAAGACGGCGCCTTCCTTGACGGTGGAACTGGAGTCAATGCGCCGTCCATCGATGACATCATCAGCCAGGAAAAACCCACGCGGCGTACTGGTTTCGATTCTGCCAGGGTGACACGCTCGTCTTCGGAAACTCGTCCGTCCAACGTTGCCTTTCACCCTCGGATTCATGCTTGAGAGTTTTGAATCGCAGATCCGTGCGCATCGAACCATGCAGATATCAGAAGTGGATACATCCATGCCGAAAACGAAAACTGTCTATCAGACCGACGCTGACGGTCTCTATCTCTACCCCGTCGAAGCCAATGAACTGGCGCTCGCAGAGGGGATTTTCAATATTCCGTATGCAGCTGTCGAAGATCAGCCGCCAGTAGCTCCGGCGGGCATGGTGGCGCGGCGCGCGGAAGGTATCTGGGCTCTTGCCGAGGATCGCCGCAGAACTCCGTTGTGGCTGTCGAGCACAGGTGAACCTTATGCATTGGGCCGGGAAGTAGAGGTGAACGGTTCCACGACAAGCTATCCGGGCTGGGGGACGTTGCCCGATTGGTTGACCGATGCCGCTCCTTAGGAGGCGTGTGCCATGGCCTGGCGTATCAAGGGTAGGTCACATGCCCGCTTCGGCGGGCTTCTTTTTGTCTACCGGGGGCAGGTTTGCCATCCCGACACAGGAGCATGTGCATGCATGAAGACCAGGCCGCAATGGTCAAGATGGGTATCGGCGCCGGCGGCGCCGTTTTTTATGGCTTGACGTTGAACGAATGGGTCGCCGTGGCGACGCTGCTGTATCTCGCGATGCAGATTGGCCTGCTGGTGCCCAAGTACTGGCGGTTGCTGGTGGACTGGTGGAAAGGGAGCAAGGTATGAGCGGCATTGGGAAGCGCATCGCAGGCGGCGCCGCGGCGCTTGTCGCTTCGGGCGCGCTGACGCTGTTCAGCGCAGATCTGCAGCAGTTTCTGGGACGATGGGAGGGGGAAGGGCAGAACGTCGTCTATGCGGACAAGCTGGCCAAAGGCCTGCCCACTGTCTGCAAAGGCGTCACGAGGCACACTAGCCCGTATCCCGTTTTGGTTGGCGATTATTGGTCGCCTGAGCGATGTGCCGAGGTCGAACAGATGGTGGTGAGCAAGGGGCAGCTCAAACTGGCCGACTGCATTGGCGTAGCCATCAGCCAGCCGATTTTCGATGCCTTGAGCAGCCACTCCCACAATTTCGGCGTCCCCAGCACTTGCGCCAGCCGAGCCGTCGGCCTGATCAACGCCGGGCGTGTCGCGGACGGCTGCAACGCGCTCGCGCACGGTCCCGACGGAAAGCCTGTTTGGTCGTACGCAGACGGCAAGTTTGTACGCGGCTTGTATAACCGCCGGCTTGAGGAGCGCGCGCTATGCCTATCGGGACTGCATTGATCGGTTGGCGGGGCTACGTGGTAGCGCTGGCAGTGGGCGGTGCGGTGGCTGGCGGCGCGGCCTGGGCGGCGCAGGGCTGGCGCTACGGTGCCCAGATTGCCTCCATGCGCGCCGATGAGGCTGGCCGCGTGGCCGAAGCCCAGCGCCAAGCGCGGGAGATCTTGCAGCGGCGCTACGCCGATGTGGGTTTGATCAACGAACGGAACGCGAAGGCCGAGTGGGCCGCGTATGGAGGGCTGCGCAGTGTCCAAATCGAAGATGACGGCCTTCGGGCTGATGTTGATGCTGGGCGCCAGCGGCTGCACGTCGCTGCCGCCTGCCCCGCCGCCGGCGGTGGAGTGCCCAAAGCCGGAGCCGCCGCCGGCGTGGGTAATGGAGCCCGCGCCGAGCTTGATCCTGCTGCTCGATCGGATTATTTCGCCCTTCGAGCTGGAATCCGGCAAATGACGGCGCAGCTGGAGGCATGCCAAGCGCGGTTGCGTTAGTCGGCGCCCGACCATTCATCGCGCACCGCGCGCAAGCCCCGCTCCAGGATGAGCGTCGCCCGATAGGTCGTGGGTGTGACGCGGCAGTCAATCTCCAGCAGTCCGTCGCGTTCGCCGGCGGCGAGCACATCGCGCAACTTTTTGCCGCCTTCGAGCCTGAACGCTTCGCGCAGGCGCTGGATACTCAGGTAGTCGCCATTCTTGACGTCCGCGAGCGCGGGCAGGGCTCGGATCCAGATATCGCGAACGGGTGGGGAATTGGTATAAGTGTCGTCGTAATAGTTCATCGTGATGAATACCTGCGCGCAGCCAAGCTGGCTAGCTGTCGATCCACTGCATCCACCACCCCTGGTAGTAGCGGGTGCCAGCAATCTCCTCGAAGCCCGCGACCATCATGCCCCTGTCTGATGCGAACGTCAGCAGCTGTGGTTCGAGCAGGTCGGGAATTGACGCCTTCTCTCTGGCCCCGAACTTCAACAGCCTGTCCATAGACATGACCGCGACCTGTCGGTTCAGGCCTTTGTGAAGGATGGAGTACATGTGCACCGTCCCGACCACCGCTTGGCCGGGGTCGTTGTCGCGGCGGCGCTCGCCCAGGTGATGGGTGCGCAGGACGGAGCACTGGAGCTGCATGGTGGAGGCAAATATACTGTATAAAAACACAGTATATTTCACCCATAGACCAACGCAACTCGGCCCCATTCCTGGCCGACAGGGGGCAGACCATGGCCGATGTGGAGTGGACACAGCGGGACGATTATTACTGGCAAGGGCCGCCAGGCTGGACGATCTGCCGCGTCTTCGTGGACGGCATGTGGCAGTACGAACTGTGGTTCAGCCGCGGCGACAGTGGCACGATCTACGGCATGCGCGCGTCATTGCCGGCCGCCCAGGACCTGTACCGGCAGAAGCTGAACTAGAAGAGCGATAGGTTGGTCGCGTTCCCTACCGGCATCGGGGTGGCGATCCACGCCTTGGCCGGTGCGCCGCGGAGCATGCCCATGGCCTGATCTGGATCCGCGTCGAGCCAGGCGTCGTGGGCCTCGTCCGGCAGCAGTACCACCATACGTTTCTCCTCGCCGCGCCGGTGGTAGTGCTTGAACAGCGGATGATCGTCGGCATTGACGGTCAGCATGGTGTAGGTTTCCACGATCTCGCCGTTTTCATCCCTGCCGCGGCTCCACATACCGGCCAGGCCCAGGGGTTCGCCGTCGGCGCGCGTGAAGCGGGTGGCTATCTGGTATTTCTGGCGCCAGTCGGGCTCGAAGATGGCGTCGGCCGGTATGACGCAGAGCTGGCCGCCGCGCCAGGCAGCCCGGAAGTTGCGTGCCTTGGCGACGCGGTCATCGCGCGCATTGAAGGTATCCAGGGTCAGGGCGAACGCGGAGGCGTCCGCGGCGATCAAGCCCCACCTGCCCACCACCGCTTCGCGTTCCCGCGCAGCCGCCTTCCGCCGGACGAACAGCCCGGAGTAGCCCTTGTGCATGTCATAGGCGTACGGCCGCTCGGGCGCATGCGCGCCGAACCGGTTCAGCAGCTTTTCGGCGTCCTTCAGGGTCTGATAGTGGCTGCACATGGGTGAACCTCAAACTATCAAGCTATCACAGTTTTTTTTGGCCTAATACCAACCGCCAATGCAAACCTCTGACCAAACTCCGTGGGTTCAAAAACTCCAGGCATGATCTGAATCGTCTCGTCGGCGGAGGAGCAGCCCGCGCGGGCGCGCGTGGTTTCTGGGCGGTTTTCGACCCAGGCGTATGCGTTCGGTGAAATGAACTTGGTCTCGAAGCTGACGGTTGCCAAGCCGAGGCGAATCCAATTGTCGACCATGGCGCCGAGCCCATCAATTTCTGCTTGGGGCGAGTCTGTGCTACGCAAATTAAATACGTATCGCGCCATTCTCTCGTGGCTTCCAAATTCGGCGCTATTCACAGCGTTAAAATTTTTGCGAAGTTCGACGACTGAAAGTCGATCGACTTTGAGAAAGACATCCCTTAGCAGAGTTGCCTCGAGCGCTGTAAGCTGACGAACGACTTCCACAAATGCTGGGTGCGCTGAGTCTTTGGCTAGCCGTCCGTCCATTGATGTAGCGAGAAGTTCAAGGTACATATCCTCCAAGCTTGGCTCGTCGTGTGCAAAGGCAAGATTCTGCAGGACTTGAGCGGCGACAGCGGGGGGCGGATCCTGTACTGAGCTTGCTGGGATATCCTTCGTTCGTTCCTCGAGGCGAGGTTGAAATTTCTCTTCAAAATAAGCGCGCCCTTTGACATATGCGTAATGGACCGCTGTCAAAGGCTTCAGGCAAACCTCGATTGTCTGTGCAATCGTACGAGTGCTTCGCGCAAGACTCGCACCGGCCTCTCGCATATCTGGCGATGCCGCGGCCACTGTCAGCGCCTTATCGGCCATCGCGGCCCAGGTTTGCGATGCCGCAGGTACGAGTGAGGCCCCGCTCGGCTCATCTTTTTCCGGCATTTATTTTCCTTGTCACCATTTTTTATAAAAAGTAGTGGTGAGCATACCGGAGACGGGTACTGTATGACCTACTGGATATTTGACGCTGTCTAATATTCCATCCAAAACGCACCAAAGAAAAAAGCCCCCACTTACGTGGAGGCCCTTGAATTCTTTGGTGGCGCATCCCTGATTCGAACAGGGGACCTGCGGATTATGATTCCGTCGCTCTAACCGGCTGAGCTAATGCGCCATTTCGATCAATCCCTGAAGTAGCGCCACATCTGTGTCGCAATCAGTGATCAACGAAGAACGAAATTCTAGCATGAAATTTTTGGCGTGCGCAAGCGGGTTGGGCTCGGGTTTCAAACAAACACTTCAGGCATCCCGCGCCAGCCGGATGCCTGAGAACTGCCAGCGGGCCTCGGGCGGGAAAAAATTGCGGTAGCTGGGGCGGATATGGTCCCTGGGCGTGGCGCAGGAGCCGCCCCGCAACACGTACTGGTTGCACATGAACTTGCCGTTGTACTCGCCCACCGCGCCGCTGTCGGGCTTGAAGCCGGGATAGGCGTCGTAGGCGCTGCAGGTCCATTCCCAGGCGTCGCCGAACAGTTGCACGGGGCCGCCAGTGCTATTGCGCGCGGGGGCGGGGCGCGTGTCCAGGTGGCCGTTTTCCAGCATGTTGGCGCGCCCGGTCAGCGCGCCTTCGGGCAGTTGGCGGGCGGCATGTTCCCATTCGGCTTCGCGCGGCAGCCGCACGCGCGCCCAACGCGCGTAGGCATCGGCCTCGAAGTAGCTCACGTGCGTCACCGGGGCCTGCAGTTCCAGTTCCTGCATGCCGCGCAAGGTGTAAATGCGCCAGTCATCGCGTTGTCCTTCCCAGTAGAGCGGCGCGCGCCAGCCTTCGGCGCAGACCCGGTCCCAACCCAGCGACAGCCAGAGCTCGGGGCGCTTGTAGCCGCCGTCGCGGATGAAGGCCAGGTACTCATGCTGGGTCACCAGCCGGTCGGCCAGGTGGAACGGGGCCAGCAGCACGTCATGGGCGGGGCCTTCGTTGTCGAAACCGAAGCCATTGCCGTCATGGCCGATGCGGGTGACGCCGCCGGCGTAGCGGGTCCAGCCGGCAGGCGTGGCAGGCGGCAGTGAGGGCGGGCCGGGCGCCACATAGACGGGCTTGAGCGGATTGGCCGACAGCATGTGCTTCAGGTCGGTCAGGATCAGTTCCTGGTGCTGCTGCTCGTGATTCAGGCCCAGTTCCAGCAAGGCGTCGAAGGCGGGGTCGTTGCCGCCCAGGCGCGAGATCAGCTCATGCATGGCGCCGTCCACGTGCCGGCGGTAGTGCTGCACTTCCGTCAGAGCGGGACGCGACAGCAGGCCGCGATGCGGGCGCGGATGCTTGGCGCCGACCGCGTTGTAGTAGGAGTTGAACAGCATGCGGTACTGCGGATGGAAGACTGAATAGGACGGATGAAAGCGCGTCAGCAGAAAGGTCTCGAAGAACCAGGTCGTGTGGGCCAGATGCCACTTGATCGGGCTGCAGTCGGGCATGGATTGCACCTGGCAATCCTCGGCGCTCAGAGGAGCGGCCAGGGCCGTGCTGGTCGAGCGCACGGCGTCGTAGCGGTCGTGCTGCCCCGCCTGGCCGGCAGCGTAGGGTCCGGTGGCGGGGTGAGTCAGCAGGCACGCAGGTTCCATGGCGATCCTCCAGTGGCGTTGAGGGTGGGCCGCGCTTTACGCGCGGGCGCTGAAAATCGAAAACCAGCCGCGGGAATCCGACCAGTGCGCGACGTCGCGGTAGCCGGCGCTTTGCAGCAAGTCGGCGAAGGCTGGCGGGGTGAACTTGTAGGAGTTTTCGGTGTGGATGCGTTCGCCGGCGCTGAATGCGCGCGCGCCGCCGGGCCAGGCCACGCGCAGCGCGCGCTGGGCTTCCAGATGCATTTCGATGCGCGAGCTGGCGCTGTTGAACAGCGCTACATGGCGCCAGTCGTCCACGTCGAAATCGGCGTCCAGCACGCTGTTCACGTGCCGCAGCAGGTTCAGGTTGAAGGCCGCAGTCAGGTGCAGCGCATCGTCATAGGCGGGCTCCAGCACCTGCTTGGGCTTGACGCGGTCCACGCCCACCAGCAGCCCGCCCCCCGCACATTGTTCGCGGATCCGTCGCAGCATGGCATGCGCGTCCTCGGGGCTGAGATTGCCGATGCTGGAGCCAGGGTAGAAGAACAGCCGTTGTTCAGCCGGCACGCTGGCGGGCAGGGCCAGCGCGTGGGTGAAGTCCTGGCCGATGGCGGTGATCTGCAGGTCGGGGTAGGACAGCTGCAGGCGGCGCACCGCGGCTTGCAGGTAGTCGGCCGAAATGTCGATGGGCACGTAATGGCGCGGGCGCAGGCTGGGGAACAGGCGTTCGGCCTTGACGCAATCGCCCGCGCCCAGGTCTATCATCGACAGCACCGGGCCGATGTGGCGCGCGATGTCGGCGCCGTGGCGCTGGAAGATCTCCGACTCGCAGCGCGTCGGGTAGTACTCCGGCAACTGCGTGATGGCGGTGAAGAGTGCCGAGCCCAGCGTGTCATAGAGGAACTTGGGATCGATGTGCGCGTGGCGCGCCAGCAAGCCTTCGCGCAGTTCAACTTGCTCGGCGCTGGGAGGCTGCGGCTCTTGCGCGATGAACTTCGGCGCGGCGGGGACAAACAGTGAGGAAGGCGAAACCATGCGTCCTGTTCCTTTTCTGTCGCCGGCCTGCCCTTGGCGGACACGTCCCGGGTGGGACGCCAAGCGCTTGGGATGCACGGCGTTGGGAGGCCCAGACCAGGCGGTTCTGGCGCATTGCAAAAGTCTATTGTGGCCGCCAGGGCGGGGCCGGTGTCAAGCGCCAAGCCGCTGAATGCAATGGACTTTTACGAATTCGGAAGGGGAGTATGAACGCCTGCTACGGTGCCCGGGGGCAGTCTTCCGATACGTTTGCTTGCGTTGAAATATCGGTTTACGGCTGGTTGCCAAAGCTCTGGCGGGGGCGGCCGATGATGGTCACAATGGGGGCCACGCAATGCGCAGCCTCCGTCCGGGAACGCGGCATGCTGCATTGCGTCAGGCGGCCCGACTCCGCGAGGCCCAACAACGACAAGGAGCGACGATGAACCGTAAGCACCAACGCGCCGAAATGGCCCTGCACCGTGAACGAGTGAGCGACAGCTTCCATGAACTGCTCGCCGGTACGGAAGACCTCTTGCGGTCGACCGCTACGTACACAGGCTCCGAGATCGAGGCGGCGCGCGCACGCCTTAAGCGCCAAGTGGCCGAGGCGCGCGAGTCCGCCGGCGATTGGGAGGGCGTGGCGCGGGAGCGCGCGCGCCGCGCCACCGCCTACGCCGACGAGTACGTGCATGAACATGCCTGGAAGTCGGTGGGCGCGGCGGCGCTGGTGGGCGCTTTGCTAGGATGCCTCCTGGCTTCGGGCGGCCGCCGTTAAGCCTTAGTCCCATGAAGCCGCCCGCGTCTGTCCGCCGGCCGGGACTGCGGCGCGACAGGTGGTCGTGGCTGGTTGGCGCGCACCGGTGGCTGCTGCCGCTGGTGTGCGCGGCCTTGCTGGCGGCTTGCGCCAGCGTTCCTGACTCGCAGGAGCGCCGCGCGCGCGAATCGCAGGCCAGCCAGTCTGCCGATGCGGCGCTGGACAGCTATCGCCGCGGCCAGGGTGTCGCGGCGGATCCGCGGACTCCCAAGGATGACTTCCTCGCGCGCCATCTTGCCGTCGAGCAGGCGGTCAGCGGCGCGCCGCTGGTGGCCGGCAATCGCGTCCGGCTGCTGGCTGACGGACCCAGCACCTATCGCGCCATGCTGCACTCCATTGCGCAGGCGCGCCGATACGTGCACATGGAAACCTATATCTTCGACGACGATGCCGAGGGCTCGCGCTTTGCCGAGGCCTTGATCGCGGCGCGCAATCGCGGCGCCGAGGTGTCCTTGATGGTCGACGCAGTGGGCACGATCAAGACGCCCGATGCCTTGTTCCAGCGCCTGCGCGACGCGGGGGTGCAGGTGGCCATATTCAATCCGGTCAACCCGGCCAGCGGTCGCGCGGGCTGGTCGCCGAACCAGCGCAACCATCGCAAGGTGCTGGTCGTGGACGGCAAGGTCGGCTACCTGGGCGGCATCAACGTCAGCAGCGTCTACGAGTCTTCGCCCGGGTCCGGATCGGGGTCGGGAAGCGGCGCCGGCAAGGCCGATGCGCCGGCTGCGGGGGACGCCAAGGCGGCGCCCTGGCGCGACACGCATCTGCGCATCGAGGGGCCGGCGGTGGCCCAACTGGAGCAAGTCATCCGCGCAGGGTGGGAATCCCAGTCCAAGGAACCGATCAAGGGGGGGGATGCCCAGGTGGCGCCGCCGGCAGGCGCGACGACCGTGCGGATACTGGCCAACCAGCCGGACCGCAGCGATGGCTATGCCGTCTATCTGACGCTGATGTCGGCGTTCGAAAGCGCGCAGGAATACATTCACATCACCATGGCGTACTTCGTGCCGGATCCGGCCTTCATCGAAGTCCTGACGGACGCAGCCCGGCGTGGCGTCGACGTGGCGCTGGTGTTGCCGGGTTTCAGCGATTCGTCGCTGGTATTCCATGCGGGGCGTTCGCACTACACGGATCTGCTGAGGGCCGGCGTGAAAATCTACGAGCGGCGCGATGCGCTCTTGCATGCCAAGACCGCGGTGGTGGATGGCGTGTGGTCCACGGTGGGTTCCAGCAACCTGGATTGGCGCAGCTTCGCCCTGAACTATGAAGTCAACGCGGTGGTGCTGGGGCCTGAGTTCGCGGTGGAAATGGAGGCCCTGTTCCAGCGTGACGTCGCCGATTCGGTGCGGATCACGCCCGAGGCCTGGCAGGCCCGGGGCGTGGGAGACCGTTCGATGGAGTTCTTCTCGCGCATGTTCGAGCGCTGGCTGTAGCGCCCTGCGCCAGCCGGCTCAGACTTGCGCGGCGGCCGGTGTGGCATGGGCGGCGTGTTCTTGCGCCAAGGCCGTGGTGATGTCGTGGGTCGGCTGGAACGAACTGGCCTGGGCCATCGCCCAGCCCGCGCGAAACACCTGGTGGCGGAACTCGCCGCGCAGCAGTTCGCCGGGCGCCAGTTCCGGGAACAGCGCCGACAGCAGCCGGATTTCGCTGGACGAGATGCGGCGCGCGATATGGTGCGGACGGAGCTGGCCGGGGTGGGTCAGGCCGGCCGCCGCCAATAGCTCCGCCAGCGCATGCAGGGTGTTGTGGTGGAAGTTGGCCACGCGCTGTGCCTTGTCCGGCACCACCAGCGCGCGCTGCCGCAGCGGGTCTTGCGTGGTGACGCCGGTGGGGCATTTGCCGGTATGGCAGGCCTGGGCCTGGATGCAGCCGATGGCGAACATGAAGCCGCGCGCGGCGTTGCACCAGTCCGCGCCCATCGCCATGACGCGGGCCATGTCGAAGGCCGTGATGATCTTGCCGGAAGCGCCCAGCTTGATGCGGTCGCGCAGGTTCACGCCGATCAGCGTGTTGTGGACCAGGCGCAGCGCTTCGCGTAGCGGCGTGCCGACGTGGTCCACGAACTCCACGGGCGCGGCGCCGGTGCCGCCTTCGGCTCCGTCCACCACGATGAAGTCCGGCGTGATGCCGGTTTCCAGCATGGCCTTGACGATGGCGAACCATTCCCAGGGGTGGCCCACGCAGAACTTGAAGCCCACCGGCTTGCCGCCGGATAGCTCGCGCAGGCGCGCCACGAACTTCATCAGGCCGATGGGCGAGTCGAAGGCGGAATGGGTGGCCGGCGAATTACAGTCCTGCCAGGCCACCACGCCGCGCGCCTCGGCGATCTCGGGCGTGACCTTGCCCGCGGGCAGGATGCCGCCGTGGCCGGGCTTGGCGCCTTGCGACAGCTTGATCTCGATCATCTTGACCTGCGGCGTACAGGCATTCTTGACGAAGGCTTCTTCGGAGAATGCGCCGTGTTCATCGCGGCAGCCGAAGTAGCCCGAGCCGATGTTCCAGACCAGGCTGCCGCCCGGCTGGCGATGGTAGCGGCTGATGCCCCCTTCGCCGGTGTCGTGCGCGAAGTTGCCCTGGCGGGCGCCTTCGTTCAGCGCCAGGACGGCATTGGCCGATAAGGCGCCAAAGCTCATGGCCGATACGTTGAACGCCGACATGGAGTACGGCTGCTTGCACTCGGGGCCGCCCACGGTGACGCGGAAGTCGGTGTCGGGGATTTGCGAGGGCGACATGGAATGGTTGATCCATTCGTAGCGGTCGCCGTAGACGTCTTCCTGGGTGCCGAAGGGCCGCTTGTCGATTTCGCGTTTGGCGCGCTGGTAGACGATGGAGCGCTGCGCCCGCGAGAACGGCGCGGCCTGCGTGTCGTCTTCCAGGAAGTATTGGCGGATCTCGGGCCGGATGAACTCGAACAGGAACCGCAGATTGCCCAGGACCGGATAGTTGCGGCGGATCGCGTGGCGGGTCTGCACCAGGTCGTAGACGCCCAGCGCGCCCAGCAGCGCCAGCGGCACGGCCAGCCAAAGCCACCAGAGCGAGCTGGTCGCGGCCAGGATCGCGGTGATCGCGGCGCCGATCAGGGTCAATAAAAAGGCCGTGTAACGGCCGAAAAACCAGCTCATGTCCATCTCCGTGTTTCGGGATGGAGCAACCATACACCAGGAGCCGTCCCCTCGTGCCCGGGGACGGTCCTGGAATACTGTTTCTCAGCAGCTGGACGCCGCCGGGGTCTTCTCGACCGCGAGGCCGAACGCAGGGCGCAGGCGCACGCCCAGGGCGCTGCCGGCGAAGGCGGCCGGCAGCCACAGCCAAGCGTGCAGGCTGCCCGAGAGGATGCCGCTGAAGTAGGCGCCGATATTGCAGCCGAAGGCCAGGCGCGAACCGTAGCCTAGCAGCAGGCCGCCGATGACGGCGCCTGCCAGCGAGCGGACCGGCACCTTCCAGACGGGCGCGAACTTGCCGGCGGCGCTGGCGGCGGCAAGCGCGCCCAGCATCAGGCCGATGTCCATGACGGTGGTGACGTCCTGGCGCAGCGGCGCGGCCAGCGAGGGCTGCTTGGCCCAGTAGGCCCAGGTGGCCACGTCGCCGCCGAAGGCGTCCAGGGTCTTGGCGCCCCACAGCGCGAAGGCGGACGTGATGCCCCAGGGACGGCCGGCCAGCGCCAGCGTGGCGAAGTTCAGCGCCACCAGCGCCACGCCGCCCCAGATCAGCGGCCAGGGGCCTTGCAGCAAGGACGCCGGGCGCGCGGTGCGGGAGGCGAACGAGATCACATGGCCGTGGCGGCGCTTTTCCAGCGCCGTGGCCGCCCACGCGATCAGCGCGAATACGGCCAGGTTGATGACCAGCGCGGGCGCCAGGCCCCAGGTCTTGATCAGCGAGGTCGGGGCCAGCGCCGGCAGGTTCGACCACCAGCCGAAGTTGGCGGTTGCGATGACCGAGCCGACGATGAAGAACAACAGCGTGACCACCATGCGGGTGTTGCCCCCGCCCACGGCGAACAGCGTGCCCGAGGCGCAGCCGCCGCCCAGTTGCATGCCGATGCCGAACAGGAAGGCGCCCAGCAGGACCGAGACGCCCGGGGGTGACACGAAGCCGCTGACCGGCTGGCCGAACAAAGTGCCCGCCGCCAGGAAGGGGAAGAACAGCAGCACGCCTGCGGCCAGCATCAGCATCTGCGCGCGCAGCCCGGCGCCGCGGCGGTCGGACACGAACACGCGCCATGCCTGGGTGAAGCCGAAAGAGGCGTGGTACAGCGTCACGCCCAGCAGGGCGCCGACGACCCATAGCGCTCCCTGGCGCCAGCTGACGGTCTGGTTCAGGTACAGGGCGCCCGCCAGCACCAGCAGCAAGGCGATCCAGAGCGGCTTGCGGTTGATCCGGATCGGCGGCAGGGCGGAAGACGGCAGGGGGAGGGTTGTAGCGTTGGTGCTCATGGGCGAGTCCCGGGGATTTGATGCGTCAGAAAGCAAAACGGGCGCGCGCAGGCACCCGTGTAGGTTTGAAAGTTTAAAGCGGCGCAAGCCTGACTCAAACCATCGATTAATGTCTTTTAAATAACTAAAAGTAATATAAAGTCGCTTGACCGCCTATTGCAGCCGCCACGCCAATGCCGCCAAGGTCAGCAGCAGCACCGGCAAGGTCAGCACGATGCCGACCCTGAAGTAGTAGCCCCAGGTGATGCGCAGGCCCTTGCGCGCCAGCACGTGCAGCCACAGCAACGTTGCCAGGCTGCCGATGGGCGTGATCTTGGGGCCGAGATCGCTGCCGATAATGTTGGCGTAGATCATGGCGTCCTTCACCGCGCCAGTGGCGCTGGTGTCCGCGATCGACAGCGCGCCCACCAGCACGGTGGGGAGGTTGTTCATGATCGAAGCCAGGAAGGCGGTGATGATGCCCGTGCCCATCGCCGCGCCCCAGACGCCGTACTCGGCGCAGCGGTCCAGCACTTGCGCCAGGTGCGCGGTCAGGCCGGCGTTGCGCAGGCCATACACCACCAGATACATGCCCAGCGAGAAGACCACGATGTGCCAGGGGGCCTCGCGCATGATGCGGCGCGTGCCGACGATGTGCTGCCGTCCCGCGATCAGCAGCAAGCCCAGCGCGCCGACGGCGGCGATGGCGCTGACCGGGATGCCCATGGGTTCCAGGATGAAAAAGCTTGCCAGCAGCAGTGCCAGCACGACCCAGCCGGCGCGGAACGTGGTCAGGTCGCGGATCGCGGACGCGGGCGCGGGCAACTGGCTCACGTCGTAGCGCGGCGGAATGCTGCGGTGGAAGAACAGCAGCAGCACCGCCAGGGTCGACGCCACGGCCATCAGGTTCACCGGCAGCATCACCGACGCGTACTCGCCGAACCCGATGTTGAAAAAGTCGGCCGAGACGATGTTGACCAGGTTGGACACGATCAGCGCGATGCTGCCCGTGTCAGCGATGAAGCCCGCGGCCATCACGAAAGCCAGTGACGCGCCAGGGCCGAAGCCCAGTGCCACCAGCATTTCCATGACGATGGGCGTGAGGATCAGCGCCGCGCCGTCGTTGGCGAACAGCGCGGAAACGGCCGCGCCCAGCAGCACGATCAAGACGAACAGCAGCCGGCCCCGGCCGCCGCCCCAGCGCGCCACGTGCAGCGCCGACCATTCGAAGAAGCCGGCCTCGTCCAGGATCAGGCTGGTGACGATGATGGCGATGAAGGTGGCGGTGGCGTTCCAGACGATGCGCCAGACGTCGGCGATGTCGGCCAGGTGGACCACGCCCGTGGCCAGCGCGAGCGCCGCGCCCAGCACGGCGCTCCAGCCTATCGACAGGCCCCTGGGTTGCCAGATGACCAGGGTGATGGTGAGGACGAAAATGGCGGCGGCGAGCAGCATGATGAAAAACGTCAGGAAATCGGGTGGGCGCTGATCCAGGCGACCAGCAGGCTGACGGTCAGCACCGACGCGACGGTGGAGACCAGGATGGCGCGCGAGGTCACGCGGGCGTCGCGGCCGTACATCTGCGCCAGCATGAAAGGGCCGGTGCCGATGGGCAGCGCGCTCATTAGCACGGCGGTCCAGGCCCAAACCGGCGGCATGGTGAAGACGTGGAACGCCAGCACGGCCGTGACGGCGGGCTGCAGCAACAGCTTGCCGGTGACCAGGCGCATGACGCCCGGCCCCGAACTGGATGTCTCTGTCTGCGCCAGGAACAGGCCTATCGTGACCAGCGCGCAGGGGCTGGCGGACGCGCCCAGCAAGGCCACGTACCGGTCCACGCCCTCCGGCAGCGCGAGGCCCGTGAAAGCCCAGGCCAGGCCCAGCAGCGGCGCCGCCAGCAGCGGATTGCGCAGCAGGGCGCGTCCGACCTTGAGCAGCGTGGAGGGCAGGTTGGGCGTTTGCTGGCGGTCGAACTCGATCAGGGCGATGGCGCAGCCGAACAGCACGCTGGCGGTGAGCAGGGTCGTGAACGTGGCGGGCGCCATGCTGTCGGGGCCGAACAGCGCCAGGCACAGCGGAATGCCCATGTAGCCGGCGTTGGCGTAGGACGCGGCCAGGCCCTGGATGCCGCGGTCGGTCAGCGCGCGCTGGGTGCGGCGGGCGCCGGCAAACGAGGCCAGGAAGGTGACGGCGATGCCGCCCGCGAAGGCGCCCACGAAACCCCAGTGCGCCATATGCGCCAGATCCACCTGCGTCATGGCGCGGAACAGCAACGCGGGCAGCGACAGATAGACGACGTAGCGATTCAGCGCGTCGGTGGCGCCGGAACCCAGGATGCGCCAGCGGGCAGCGAGCCAGCCGGTCAGGATCAGCGCGAAGACCGGCAGGGCGGAGGTAATGACGGCGTTCATGGACAGGGACCTGGAGGGGCGCTCATTCTACTTGGCGGCCGCCTTTGCCGTGCGCGTCACCAGCAGGATGCCCAGCGCCGCCAGAGCCATGCCCGGCCAGGCCAGCGCGGGGATGGCTTCACCCAGGATGATCAGCGCGATGACGGCCGTGCAGGGCGGCACCAGGAAGAACAGCGCGGACACGCGCGAGGCCTCGCCGTAGCGGATCATGGCCAATAGCAAGGTGATGGCCACCAGCGAATTGCCCACGACCAGATAGGCCAGCGAACCCAGCAAAGGTCCGGTCCATTCGACGTGCATCGGCTCCAGCCAGAACGCCAGCGGCGCGGTGACGATCAGGCCGACCGCATACTGCACCATATTGGAGGTGGCGGGATGCGTCTGCACGCCGAAACGCTTTTCATACAGCGTGCCGCCGGTAATGCAGAGCAGGGCGCTGATCGCGAACGCCAGGCCCAGCGGCGAGAGCACGTCGATCGAGGCCTTGGCGATGATCACCAGCGCCGCGCCCGATACTCCCAGGCCCAGGCCCGCCCAACGGCGGGCGTCGACGTTCTCGTGCGCGATCGCCGGCGCCAGCAGGCCGATCAGGATAGGCTGCAGCGATGTGATCAGCGCCACGCCGCCGGCCGACATGCCTTGCTTGAGCGACAGGTAGGTGAAACAGAAGTAGCCTGCCTGCAACAGCAGCCCGACCATGGCCAGATGGCCCCAGGCGCTGGCGCCGCGCGGCAGCGGCGGGCGCAGAATCAACAGGAAGGGCGCAAGAATCAGCACCACGCAGGCATAGCGCAACGCCAGGAATGTCATGGGGTCGGCATAGGCCAGGCCCACTTTCAGCACGACGAAACCGCTGGACCAGAGAAGCAGGAAGAGCGCGGGCGCGGCTTTCAACCAGGAGGGAGGAGCGGCAGGCGGCATGTGGCGGAACATGGACGACGTGGGCAAGCCGCGATCGTACCCCCTTTTGGCCATTGTTCATCCCTGCCTAAAATGGGGCTCAGGATTCTTTTATTCATTTGCTGCACGCGAGGGATGGACATGTCGACCAACAAACAAGCTACGGTGCGTATCGCCCTGGGAACCTGGGACCGTTTGCGCGACGACGCGTATTCGGTGCGCCACGAGGTGTTCGTCGTCGAACAGAGAGTGCCGCCCGAGGTCGAGCTGGACGACGATGACGCCGTGTCGGTGCACGCGGTGGCATACGGCCCGGACGGCACGCCGATGGGTACGGGCCGGCTTTTGCCTGACGGGCACATCGGCCGCATGGCGGTCCACAAGAAGGCGCGGGGGATGGGCGTCGGCAGCCAGCTGCTGGACGCGCTGATCGAGCAGGGCCACGGCGACGGCCATCGCATGCTGGTGCTGCACGCGCAAACCCATGCGGCGGGCTTCTACCAGGCGCACGGCTTCAACGTGGAAGGCGAGGAATTCGTCGAAGCCGGTATTCCGCACGTGGTCATGACGCGCGTGCTGAAGTAGGGCAGGCCTGCCCGGGCTCAAGGAATTTGAGATCCGGGCAGGCAAAATGGGCCGGACAAAGAAAAAACCCCGGACGCTTACGCGTTCGGGGTTTTTTTGGCGCATCACGCAGGTACCTCGTGATGTAATAATTGGTGCCCAGGAGAGGACTCGAACCTCCACACCTTGCGGCACACGGACCTGAACCGTGCGCGTCTACCAATTCCGCCACCTGGGCGCTGATGCTTTACTTGTCACTTCGCTTTCGCGTCGTTTCTTGTTCAGCAGCAGAGGAACGAGATTATGCACACTTTTTTAAAAGTGTGCAAGTCGTGTGGCTTTTTTTTCATGTTTTTTGCTGTCGGGCCGCTTTCGAACTTTCGATATAGTGTCGCCCCATGTCCCGTACCCTCTGCACGCGTTGCCTGCGTCCTCGATCGCACTGTCTGTGTGCGCTGATTCCCGCGCTTTCCTGCCGCACTCAAGTCGTGGTGCTGCAACATCCCAGCGAGGCGCGCCATGCCTTGAACACCGCGAGGCTGGCCGTGCTGGGCTTGCCGGGTGCGCGGCGCGTAGTAGGTGAGTATTTCTCGGAGCAAGACTGGGCGTTGCCCGGCCACCTGCCTCGCTTGCTGTTTCCCGGCGAGGGCGCCGAGGTATTGGAGCCGGGCTACGGACAGGATCTCGGCGCGCCCATCAGATTGATCGTGCCTGACGGCACCTGGGGGCATGCGCGCAAGTTGCTGCATATCAATCCCGCGCTCGCCGCCTTGCCGCGCGTGATGTTGCCCGCGGGACTTTCTACGCGTTACCGGGTGCGCCATGCTGACGTCCCGGGAGCGCTGTCCACCATAGAGGCCGTGACGCATGCCTTGAACGCCATCGAGGCGCCACTGAATTTCGATGCGCTGCTGCGGCCTTTCGAGGCATTGATCAATGGTCAGATCGAAGGAATGGGCGCTGACCTGTACGCACGGCATCATTTGAATCGCAAAGTGCCGTGGCGTTGAAGGGCAGGGTTTGCAAGGCGCAAAGCAAAAGCCCCGGAAATCTTGCGATTTCCGGGGCTTTTTAGCCGTTGCGATCAAGACCGGCTTACTTGGTCTCGATTGAAAATTCCGTGGTGCCCAGGAGAGGACTCGAACCTCCACACCTTGCGGCACACGGACCTGAACCGTGCGCGTCTACCAATTCCGCCACCTGGGCACTGAGAGATACTGTCAGAAGTATGTGATACGCTGCCGCCCTGGTTGCATCGCTTCAGTTAAAACACATTAACTAAAGCATGCGTCCAAAGTGCAGTTGGTTCTACAATACGGTTTTAAGCAACTTGCTTTTCAAACCCAGGCTGGGTTTTAAACTTCCCAACCTTCTGACCATTTTCTGCTTCAGTGTTCAGCCTTGGGCGAACCACAGAAGCTGCGCATTATATACGGAAATTTTAGCTTTGGCAAAACGATCGAATAACGAATCGAATAACAACAGATCAACACCCTTGCCCGAAGCGCCGCCGGACTTCGATCCTGATGTCCCGTCCCGTGAAGCCATCCTGAAGGCGCTGCGCGCCGCAGGCTCGCCGCTGTCTCCGGTGGAATTGGCCGAACGCATGGGCGTCGAGCGCGCCGCGACGATGGTGGGGTTCGAGCGCCGCCTGGGCGCCATGGAGCGCGACGGGCAGTTGATGCCCAATCGCAAGGGCGTGTTGCTGCTGGCCACCAAACTGGACTTTGTTGCCGGCAAGGTGCTGGGGCATCGCGACGGCTTCGGCTTCCTGTTGCGCGATGATGGCGGGCCGGATCTGTTCCTGTCGCCGCGCGAAATGCTCAAGGTGCTGCATGGCGACCGCGTGCTGGTCAAGCCTGCCGGCGAATACCGCGGCAAGCCGGAAGGCACCATCGTCGAAGTCATCGAACGCCGCACCAATAAGCTGGTGGGGCGCTTCCTGCACGAACACGGCCTGTCCATCGTCGTTCCCGAGGACCAGCGCATCAAGCACGACATTCTGATTCCGCCCAGCGACACCAACGGCGCCCAGCACGGGCAGGTGGTCGCGGTCGAAATCATGGAACAGCCCACGCGCCACACGCAGCCGCTGGGCCGCGTGGCCGAGGTGCTGGGCGAGATCGACGATCCCGGCATGGAAATCGAGATCGCGGTACGTAAGTTCGACGTGCCGGTCGATTTCTCCGAAGCCGCGCTCAAGCAGGCCGCGCGCCTGCCGGATGTGGTCAAGAAGACCGACCTGAAAGACCGCGTCGATCTGCGCGACGTGCCGCTCATCACCATCGACGGCGAAGACGCGCGCGATTTCGACGATGCCGTCTACTGTGAACCTGTGGAGCTGGGTACGGGCCAGCGCAAGCGTCCGGGCTGGCGCCTGCTGGTGGCAATCGCCGACGTGAGCCACTACGTGCGTCCGGGCGACGCGCTGGACGACGACGCGATCGAACGCGGCACCAGCGTGTACTTCCCGCGCCGGGTCATCCCGATGTTGCCGGAGTCGCTGTCCAACGGCCTGTGTTCGCTGAATCCGGACGTCGACCGCCTGGTGCTGGTCTGCGACATGGTGATCCCGGCCAGCGGCGCCAAGGCTGGCACGGTCACGGCCTACCAGTTCTATAACGCGGTCATGCATTCGCATGCGCGCACTACGTATACGAACATCTGGTCCGCCTTGCAGCAGCCAGGCGGTCCGGCCGCGCACGCGATGCGCAGCGTCATGCCGCAGGTCCAGCATCTGTACGAGCTCTATCAGTTGCTGGCGCAAGGCCGCAAGAAGCGCGGCGCCATCGACTTCGACACGGTCGAGACCAAGATCGTCTGCAACGAGCTCGGCCGCATCGAGCAGATCGTGCCGTCGGTGCGCAACGATGCCCACAAGCTGATCGAGGAATGCATGCTGGCCGCCAATACCTGCGCGGCCGACTTCATGACCCGCAGCAAGCATCCCGGCCTGTACCGCATCCACGAAGGACCCACTCCCGAGCGCCTGCAGTCGCTGCGCGAGTTCCTGCGTACCATGGGCCTGTCGCTAGGCGGGGGCGAGACGCCCACGGCCAAGGACTACGGCGACTTCCTGGATTCGGTGCGCGGACGTCCCGACTACCAGCTGCTGCAGACCATGTGCCTGCGCTCCATGCAGCAGGCGGTGTACAGCCCCGACAACATGGGCCACTTCGGCCTGTCCTATCCTGGCTACAGCCATTTCACCTCGCCCATCCGCCGCTATCCCGACCTGCTGACGCACCGTGTCATCAAGGCGCTGCTGGCCGGTCAGCGGTATGTGCCCAGCCTGGAAGACCAGCCTGTGGTGATAGGCCGCACGCAACGCGAACACGAACACGCCATCTGGGAAAAGATGGGCCTGGTCCTGTCCGCCAGCGAGCGCCGCGCCGACGAGGCGTCGCGCGACGTCGAGGCCTGGCTCAAGTGCTGGTTCGTCAAGGAGCGCGTGGGCGAGGACTTCAGCGGCACGGTTACCGGGGTCGCCAGCTTCGGCATCTTCGTCACGCTGGATACGCTGCATGTTGAAGGGCTGGTGCATGTTTCCGAGCTGGGCGGCGAGTACTTCCAGTTCAACGACGCCTTGCACGAACTGCGCGGCGAGCGCACTGGCATGCGCTACCGCCTGACCGACAAGGTTCAGGTCCAGGTCTCGCGCGTGGACCTGGAGGCCCGCCGCATCGAGTTCCGCCTGGTGCAGGGCACGAGCTTCGACGCCTTGCGCAAGGCAGCGGCTCGCGGGCCCGACGAACCGTCGCGTCGCGTGAAGAAGGCGGCGTCGCCCAAGCCCGCCGCCCTGAAGGGCCAGACCGCCAAGGAGCGGCGCGCCGAGGCCAAGAAGGCCAGCAAGCCGCCCAGGGCGCCCAAGAAAGCGTCCCAGCGCGCCGCGCCGGCCAAGAAGGCCGCGCATAAGCGACATTGACGCTTCTTTATGGCAAGGCCGTCGTTTGGCGGCCGCGCCATAAGGGGTAACATTGCATTTATGCCCGGCTTGGTCCGGTGGCCCGCCCCGCTCTGGGGCGGGTATTCGTTTATCTAAAGGTATTGCATTTATGGCGTCGACCCAAGTTCTGGCCGGGTTTCACGCGGTTGTCGCGCGGCTGCGCCACGCGCCCGACTCGATCAAGGAAATCTATGTAGAGGCGTCGCGCCGCGACAAGCGGATGCAGACGTTCATCGAGCAGGCCGAGAAAGCGGGCTGCCGCCTGCATCCGGTCCCGATGGAACGCCTGGACGGCTTGTCCCGCGGTACCCGCCACCAGGGCGTGGTGGCGCTGGCCGAAGAGCGCCAATTGGCGGTGGACGTGGACGAAGTTCTCGACGTCATCGAAGGCCCGCCGCTGTTGCTGATACTGGATGGCGTGACCGATCCGCACAACCTGGGCGCCTGCCTGCGCACCGCCGACGCCGCCGGCGTGCACGCGGTCATCGCGCCGCGCGACCGGGCTGTCGGCCTGAACGCGACAGTACAGCGCGTCGCTTGCGGCGCCGCCGACACGGTGCCGTATCTGATGGTGACCAACCTGGCGCGCACCATGCGCAGCCTGAAGGACCGCGGCGTGTGGCTGGTGGGTACCGACGACCAGGCGACCGACAGCATGCACCAGATCGATGCGCGCCAGCCCATGGCCTGGGTCATGGGCGCGGAAGGCGAGGGCATGCGCCGCCTGACGCGGGAAACCTGCGACCAGTTGGTGAACATTCCCATGCTGGGTTCGGTGGAAAGCCTGAATGTCAGCGTGGCCAGCGCCGTCTGCCTCTACGAAACCGTGCGTCAGCGCCGTTCCTGATCCATCCGCCTTGCCTATCCTGTAGTCCACATCTTCTTCGCGTCAGCCCATCATGCACCAGAACGGCTTTACCACCACGATCCTCCATTCCGACCGCAAGCAATCCGTCGAGCACGGAGCGGTGCACAAGCCCATGCATCCGTCGTCGGAATTCGCCTACGAAGATGCCCGCGAACTGGCTGCGGTCTTTCAGGGCAAGGCCGGCTTCACCTACGCCCGTCAGGGCACGCCCACCACCACTGCGCTGGAGGCCAAGGTCAACCAGATGGAAGGCGGCAAGGGCACGGTCAGCTTCGCGACCGGCATGGCCGCGCTGGCAGCCATCTTCACCACGCTGCTGCGCCGCGGCGACCACCTGGTGTCCAGCCAGTTCGTATTCGGCAATACCAACAGCCTGCTTGGCACGCTGCTGGAATTGGGTATCGAGATCACCTTCGTGGACGCGACCGATTCGTCGCAGGTGCGCGCGGCGATCCAGCCCAATACCCGCATGGTCTTCACCGAAACCATCGCCAATCCGGGCACGCAAGTGGCCGACCTGGCGGTGATCGGCGAGATCTGCCGCGAGAAGGGCCTGGTCTACGTGGTCGACAACACCTTGACCTCGCCCTGGATGTTCCGGCCGGCCTCGGTCGGGGCCTCGCTGGTGATGAACTCGCTGTCCAAGTACATCGGCGGCCATGGCAATGCCCTGGGCGGGGCCGTGACGGACACTGGCTTGTACGACTGGTCGGATGACTCGAACATCTACGAGGCCTATCGCAAGGGCGCGCCCACCAGTTGGGGCCTTACGCAGATCAAGAAGAAAGGCCTGCGCGACATGGGCGGCACCCTGGCGGCCGAGCCCGCGCACCGCATCGCGGTGGGCGCCGAGACGCTGGCCCTGCGCATGGCCAAGCATTGCGCCAACGCGCTGGCGCTGGCGCGCTTCCTGGAAGAGCATCGCGGCGTGGCCAAGGTGCATTACCCCGGGCTGGCCAGCCACCCGCAGCATGCGCGCGCGGCGGCGCTGTTCGGTTCGCGCTTCGGCGGGTTGCTGGGCGTGGAGCTGGCCGAGGGGGTGGATTGCTTCGATTTCCTGAACCGCCTGCGCATCGTGCTGATGGCGACGCATCTGGGCGATACGCGCAGCCTGGCGCTGCCCGCCGCCCACACCATCTATTACGAGATGGGCGCCGAGCGCCGCAAGCAGATGGGCATCGCGGACAGCCTCATCCGCGTGTCCGTGGGCATCGAAGACGAAGCCGATCTGCTGTTTGATTTCGATCAGGCGCTCAACGGCTGCCTGCAGGGATAATGCGGCACGCGCGCGGCCGGTGGCCGGCCGCGCCTGCAACGCAATCGGGATAGTGCCCATGCTTATACAGATCGCAGAAGTTTTTACGCCGCAAGAGGCGGCCGAGATCCGGCGTCGCCTGGACGCCGCCGATTGGGTCGACGGCAAAGTCACGGCCGGCCATCAGTCGGCCGAGGTCAAGCGCAACCGCCAATTGCCGGAGCAGCACCCCTTGGCGCAGGAATTGGGCAACTTGATCCTGCAACGCCTGGCGGTCAACAACCTGTTCATGTCGGCCTCATTGCCGCGCAAGATCTTCCCGCCCCTGTTCAATCGCTACGAGGGCGGCGAGTCCTTCGGCTATCACGTGGACAACGCGGTGCGCGGCATTGCCGGCACGGCCGAACGCGTGCGCACCGACCTGTCGGCCACGCTGTTCTTCTCCGAGCCTGACTCCTACGATGGCGGCGAACTGGTCATCGACGATACCTACGGCCCGCGCGCGGTGAAGCTGCCCGCGGGACACATGGTGCTGTACCCGAGCACCAGCCTGCACAAGGTCAATCCGGTGACGAGCGGCGCGCGCGTGTCGTCCTTTTTCTGGATGCAGAGCCTGGTGCGCGAAGACAGCCAGCGCGCGCTGCTGCTGGACATGGACGTGGCCATACAGCGCTTGAACCAGGACGCCGCGGGGCATCCTTCCATTGTGCAGCTCACCGGCATCTATCACAATTTGCTGCGCCGATGGGCCGAGGTCTGACGCAAGTTAACTATCGCGTTCGGGGGTGTCGCGCAAATCCCGAAATGCGTGTTTCTGTTTATTGCGAAAAGGTCTAAAAGCTAGTATTGGCGCGGGTTGTGGTGAGGTTTTCGCTTGACAGCCGCGCCACGCCAAGGCCTAATACATGTCTGCGTCGCTGACGATTTGAAGGCAATTTGCCATTGAATCCAAGCGGCGCAGCAGTTTAAAAGTTGTGCTTCGCAGCGCAAGAAAAAAGTTTATCCACTGTCTGTTCGTCGTTTGTCGGGTCTTGCGTCTTCAGCGGCGTCCATCATGACGGCCATGAACTGCACTACCGGCAGACTCCATACCTTGTGAGGGGTACACCTGAATGAACAAAACCGAACTCATCGATCACATCGCCAGCAAGGCCGACATCTCCAAGGCTGCGGCTGGTCGTTCGCTCGACGCCCTGATCGGTGCCGTCAAGACCACCCTGAAGAAGGGCGGTACGGTTACGTTGGTTGGCTTTGGCACGTTCGCTGTGTCGGCTCGCGCCGCTCGCACCGGCCGTAATCCGCGCACCGGCGAAACCATCAAGATCAAGAAGGCCAAGGTGCCGAAGTTCCGTCCGGGCAAGGCCCTGAAGGACGCCGTCAACTAATGGACGGCGGGCAGGTCGCAGGCTCGGCCCTGGCGATTTGCCCACAAGTGCGCGGTCCGGTATACTCCGGCCCGCGTATTGCTTTTGAGTGCCCCGGTTGGCAGTTGCTTGTACGGATTTTTCGCGAATTTCGTCTTGAGGCTGCATCAGAATGGGTGCTTAGCTCAGTTGGTAGAGCGGCGCCCTTACAAGGCGTAGGTCACAGGTTCGACCCCTGTAGCACCCACCAAAAGCTCCGATATGCGCTCCGCACAAAACCCGCACACGCTACGTGGCGGGTTTTTTGTTTTCGGGGTTGTTCTTCCTCGCTTGCTTCGGCGCGCAGTGTTCGTGCGTATTGATCCTGGTCAGAAATGTAGGACCGGATCAGATGAAATAGGACGTGCGAATCATTCGCATTTAAGATATTATTGTGGGCTTGTACCGGTCAGCCGGCGTCGCCATCGCGTGTGCGTCTTTTACTGGCTGGCCGGATAAGTCAATGCACCCTGGCTGATTCATGCCTAGTTTTCAACGCGGTTGGAATTCTTCTTCGCGCTCTTCATTCGGTATACGCGCAGGCGCTGGCCTGACGGTCCTGGCGCTGCATGCGGCAGTGATAGGCGCCATCTTCATGGCACCCGAGAATCGTCCTGAACTCGAGGAACCTGAAGCCATCATGGTGAGCGTGGTGGATGCGCCCATTCCCCAGATCGCCAAGGCCGAGCCCACTCCCGAAGAGCCGCAGCCGGTGACGGAAACGCCGCCCGAGCCGCAGCCCGAGATCGAACCCGAACCGGAGCCTGAACCCGAACTCAAGCCCGAGCCGGAGCCTGAACCCGAACCGGAACCGGTGGTTGAAAAACCGCCGATGCCGGCGCCCAAGCCCAAGCCCAAACCGCCACCCAAGCCTAAACCCAAGCCCGAGCCCAAGCAGGACGTCAAGGTCGAGCCTAAGCCGGAAGCGCCGAAGGCGCCGCCCAGCGGCGCGCCCGAAGGTACGCAGGCGCCGCAAGGGCCGCAGCAGGGACCGCCGCCGGATCAGCCGGTGCTGGTGTCCAGCATCGAGTTCCAGGGCGCGCGTCCCATGCCCAATTACCCGATGGCTTCGCGCCGCATGCGGGAAGAGGGCCGGGTGGTGGTGCTGGTCGAGATCAATACCCAGGGGTTGGTCGAGCGGGCAACCGTCGACGCGTCCTCGGGCTTTCCGCGCCTGGACGAATCGGCGCTGGCAGCCGCCCGCAAGGGCCGTTTCAAACCGTATACCCGTAACGGCGTGGCCTATCCCGCCAAAGCCAAAATTCCGTTCGATTTCGTAATGAGGAACTGAGATGTCCAACGCACTGCATAGCGCCACCCTGGTGGCGCAGGCGACCACCAGCCCGGCAGCGCCGGCTGCCGCCGCTGCTGCGCCT
>NZ_JBARYB010000140.1:0-4387 GCF_049647645.1 Achromobacter sp. | reverse complement strand
TCCCGAACAGGACAGTGAAACGACTTTGCGCCGATGATAGTGGACGGACGTCTGTGAAAGTAGGTCATCGTCAAGCTTTTATTCCGCAGAACCCCACAGGTAACCCCTGTGGGGTTTTGTCTTTGTGAGAGCCCATGATGTGCGCCCGTCGAGATGTACTCCAGGCGCATTCACCGGCTCACCGCAAGATTGGAGCGGTTGCCCAAACAGGGCAGGCACTCAAGCAGTTACGCCTGACAACCATAGCAAGGTGGTCCCACTCCTTCCCATCCCGAACAGGACAGTGAAACGCCTTTGCGCCGATGATAGTGGACGGACGTCCGTGAAAGTAGGTCATTGTCAGGCTTTGATTCGAGGAACCCCGCAGCTCGCGCTGCGGGGTTTTTTCTTTTGTGCCGGGGACCGTCGCGAGTCATGCGCGTGGGCAGAGGCCCATGCGAGCGGCAGTGCGCATCATGACGTTTTTGGTTCTTGCTTGCGGACCGTCAATCAGGCTGCAAGCCGCGCCAGCATTGAATGTGCACAAATAACAACGGCCGTGGGTCGGGTAGCTTTGTGCGGTAAGATTGACCGAGTCAATTCGTTGGAGCGTTATCGTGAGTGATCCCCAGACCCCCGTGCCCGGAACGACGTTAGACCTGCGCACGCTGACCCACGTGGCCTATGGCTTATACGCCCTGGGCTTTCTGACGAGTGGATTCCTGGGCATCGCCACGCTGGCGGCCGTAGTGCTGATGTATCTGAAGCGCTCGGACGCCGCAGGCACCGTCTATGCTGCTCATTTTGACTGGCTGCTGCGCACCTTCTGGTGGGCCCTGCTGTGGCTGGCCATCAGCGGCATCGCCACGCTCATCTTTATTGGTTGGATCGGCCTGGCCGCGACCGTGATCTGGGTACTGTATCGCTTGATCAAGGGCTGGCTGTCGCTGCTGGAAGGCACTGCGCCGACCACCTACGCCTGAGGTTCCGCGTTCAGACAAAAGGCCGGCATATGCCGGCCTTTTGCATTGCCGAACGAGGCGCCAAGGGCGCATGCTGCGCCTGCAGATGCAGACGAAACTCCCGGTGCCTGGGCCGGCCACGCTGCTGCATGAGGTTTGAGATGAACCTGGGCAGAAGCTGTGCCAACTGCCTGAAGAGGCGCGCCAAGCTTGGCTTTGGGGAATACTGATGCGGGAAATCGAGCCGTGCCGGTGAGGTTGCGGCGTGGCTGTCGCGGTAGTAGAAAGCTGCGCTGGGGAGGCGAGCTCGCCCAGGGATGAACCAGGGCGTCGCGACGATATGAAGGCAGGGACGTACGGGGTACGCCCTTTGCCTGCTTACTTCAGATGCGCGTTGACCAGCTTGGTCAGTTCGAACATCGTCACCTGATCTTTGCCGAAGATCGGGCGCAGCTTGGCATCGGCGTTGATGTTGCGCTTGTTGCTGGCATCTTGCAGGTTGTGCTTCTTGATGTATTCCCAGATCTTTTTGGTGACCTCGGTACGCGGCACGGCTTCCGAGCCGATGACGGCAGCCAGTTCGGCGCTGGGGGTCAGGGGCTTCATGAATGCAGCGTTCGGCTTGCGCGCGGTCGCGGGTTTGGAGGTTGTGGCCATAATGCGGCGCTCCTTCTCTGGCTGTTGGAAAAATTGTCCTGCGGCCGGAGCATAACGTGTCTCTCCCGTAAAGACAAAGGCATTTATCCTCTGTAGCAACTAAAATGCACGCACTGTCCTCCCTACATCGTCATTCTGTAACCTCCTATGTACGCACGATCTCCTTTGGAATCAATTCGCCTTTTTCATGACGAATTGACGGCGCTGCGGCGCGATTTGCACGCGCATCCCGAACTGGGCTTCGAGGAGGTACGGACTTCCGGCATCGTGGCGGGCGCGCTGGAGGCGCTCGGGATCGAGGTGCATCGCGGCATCGGCAAGACCGGCGTGGTGGGCGTCATACGCGGCAAGCGCTGCGACAGCGGGCGCATGATAGGCCTGCGCGCCGACATGGATGCCTTGCCCATGACCGAAGACAATGACTTCGGCCACAAGTCGACCAAGCCCGGCTTGATGCATGGTTGCGGCCACGACGGCCACACTGCGGTGCTGATCGGCGCCGCCAAATACCTGTCGCAGACGCGCAATTTCGATGGCACTGCGGTGCTGATCTTCCAGCCCGCCGAAGAAGGCCGCGGCGGCGCGCGCGCCATGCTGGAGGACGGGCTGTTCGATACCTTTCCGTGCGACGCGATCTATGCGCTGCACAACTGGCCGGGCCTGAAGCCGGGCACGATAGGCATCAATCCCGGGCCGATGATGGCCGCGGCGGATCGCTTTGAGATTCTGATCACGGGGCGCGGCGGCCACGGCGCGCATCCTTACCAGACCATCGATCCCGTCACGATCGCCGGGCAGATCATCACGGCCTTGCAGACCATTGTGTCGCGCAATGTGAATCCGCTGGATTCCGCGGTGGTGTCCATCGGATCCTTGCAAGCCGGGCACCCGGGGGCGATGAGCGTGATTCCGCGCGAAGCCCGCATGGTGGGCACGGTGCGCACCTTCCGCAAATCCGTCCAGGAAATGGTGGAGGCCCGCATGCGCGAACTGGTGTCCGCGATCGCGGGCGCCTTTGGCGGCACCGCTGAAGTGACTTATGAACGGATCTATCCGGCGACCTTGAACACGCCGCAACATGCCAATCTGGTGGCCGACATCGCCACCGAGATGATAGGCAAGGAGAACGTCGTGCGGGATCTGACGCCGTCGATGGGCTCCGAGGATTTCTCTTTCATGTTGCAGAACAAGCCTGGCGCATACTTCCGGCTGGGCCAGGGCGGAGCCGATTCAGGCTGCGTGCTGCACAACTCGCATTTCGATTTCAACGATGCCGTCATCCCCTTGGGCAGCGCGATGTTCTGCGCGCTGGCCGAACGGGGCATGCCGCTGGCAGATTAAGAAGCCTACCCATGTCTACTCAAAATACGACTCAGCTCACCATTACCCAGCCGGATGATTGGCATCTGCATTTGCGCGACGGCGCTGCCCTGGAGGCCGTGGTGGCGGACAGCGCGCGCCAGTTCGCGCGGGCCATCATCATGCCCAACCTGAAGCCTCCGGTCACGACCACCGAGCAGGCGCTGGCCTATCGCGGCCGCATCCTGGAGGCGTTGAAGAAGGCGGGCGGCAATCCCGATGCCTTCACGCCGCTGATGACGCTGTACCTGACCGACAACACCTCGTCGGAAGAGATCTTCCGCGCCTACGAGTCGGGCCAGGTCTACGCCGTGAAGCTCTATCCCGCGGGCGCCACCACCAACTCGGACGCCGGCGTGACCGACTTGCTGGGCAAGTGCACCAAGGCGCTGGAAGCGCTGGAAAAATGCGGCATGCCGTTGCTGGTGCACGGCGAGGTGACGGACCCGTCGATCGACCTGTTCGACCGCGAAGCGATCTTCGTCGAGCGCGTGATGAAACCTCTGCGCCGCGCCTTCCCCGCCTTGAAAGTGGTGTTCGAACACATCACGACGAAAGAGGGCGCCGAGTACGTGCGAGACGCGGAAGGCCCCATCGCAGCCACCATCACGCCGCAGCACTTGCTGTACAACCGCAACGCGATTTTCCAGGGCGGCGTGCGGCCGCACTTCTACTGTCTGCCCGTCCTCAAGCGCGAGACCCACCGCCTCGCGCTGGTCGAGGCGGCTACTAGCGGCAGCCCGCGCTTTTTCCTGGGAACCGACAGCGCGCCGCATGCGCGCGGCCTGAAGGAGCATGCCTGCGGCTGCGCCGGCTGCTACACGGCGTTACACGCCATGGAGTTGTACGCCACCGCCTTCGACGCCGTCGGCAAGCTGGACAAACTGGAGGGCTTCGCCAGTTTCCACGGTCCGGATTTTTACGGCCTGCCGCGCAATACCGGCACACTGACGCTGGCGCGCGAGACCTACCAGGTGCCTGAGGAAGTGGCGTTCGGCAACACGACGTTAGTGCCGCTGGCCGCGGGTGAAGCGCTGACCTGGCGCGCGCGCGTCTAAACCCGGTGCGGGACGGCGCGGCTCAGGCAGCGCGACAAGAAAATGCCCCCGAAGTCGGGGGCATTTTTCATGCGCCTCTATATGTATATAGAGACAGCCTGATTACAGCGCGCTTTCGCGGCGCGCTTCCAGTTGTTCCCAGCGGGCGAACCGTTCTTCGAGCTCGCTTTCCAGCTTGGCCAATTCGCCGTTGATGCGTTCGACTTCGGCCGGTGCGTCGCGGTACAGGCTGCCGTCGGCAAGCTTGCCGGCGAGTTCGGCCTGTTGCGCCTCCAGCGCGGCGATGGCGTCGGGCAGGCCTTCCAGTTCGCGCAGCTCCCAGGAGTTCATCTTGGTGGACTTGGCAGGCTTGGGCCGCGCGGCCTTGGCGCG
>NZ_JBARYB010000139.1:0-13729 GCF_049647645.1 Achromobacter sp. | reverse complement strand
ACACGGGCGCGGCGGCGTTGTCCGGCAGGTCCGTCCAGGCCGCGTCGGCCGGCAGGATCAGCGTGGCGATGTTGCCCGGCGCTCGACGCGCCACGCCCACGGCCTCGGCGGCGTCGGCGGACAGGTCGGCGGCCTTCATGGTGCGCTTGACCCAGTGCGACATCGGGCGCGCGACGCCCTCGACGTCGCTGGTCAGCGGCGCGTCGTATTGGACGTGATAGGTGGCGTGGTCGCCCACGATGTTGACCATGGGCGTGCGGGCGCGCTTGGCGTTATGCAGGTTGGCCAGGCCGTTGCCCAGCCCGGGGCCCAGGTGCAGCAGGGTGGCGGCAGGCTTGTCGGCCATGCGCGCATAGCCGTCAGCCGCGCCCGTCACCACGCCTTCGAACAGGCCCAGCACGCAACGCATCTTCGGTTTGCGATCCAATGCCGCGACAAAGTGCATTTCAGATGTGCCCGGATTCGCGAAGCAAACGTCCACGTCGTTGGCAAGCAAGGTATCGCAAAGACTATCAGCGCCGTTCATCGTTTTTCCCTGGTCATTTTCCATTGGCGGTGCATGGGCGCGTGCGCGCCCGCGTGACATGCATGATAGGTAGCGTAGCCGAAACCGGCTAGAGCCATTTCAGGCTGTCGTCATGGAACCATTCCGCAGGTTCCGCCAAACGGAATTTGCATGAGCGTCCTCAGCCCAGTATCTGCCCCAGAAAGGCCTGCGCGCGCTCGGTGCGCGGCGCGCGGAAGAAATTGTCCGGCGTGTCCGCTTCCACGATCGCCCCCTGGTCCATGAAGACCACGCGGTCGCCGACCTCGCGCGCGAAACCCATCTCGTGCGTGACGCACACCATGGTCATGCCGTCGCGGGCCAACGCCACCATGGTGTCCAGCACCTCTTTGACCATCTCGGGGTCCAGCGCCGAAGTAGGCTCATCGAACAGCATGATCTTGGGCCGCATGCACAGGGCCCGCGCGATCGCTACGCGCTGCTTCTGGCCGCCGGATAGCTGGCCCGGGTACTTGGACGCATGCTGCGGGATCTTCACCCGCTCCAGGTATTCCATGGCGCGCGCTTCGGCCTCCTCGCGCGGCACGCCTTTCACCAGCATCGGCGCCAGCGTGCAGTTATCCAGTACGGTCAGATGCGGGAACAGGTTGAAGTGCTGGAACACCATGCCGACCTCGGCACGGATGCGCTCGATGTTCTTCAGATCGTCGTTCAGTTCGATGCCGTCGACCACGATGCGGCCCTTCTGGTGTTCCTCCAGGCGGTTCATCAGCCTGATGGTGGTGGACTTGCCGGAACCGGACGGCCCGCACAGGATCAGCTTCTCTCCGGGCAGCACCTCCAGCGCCAGGTCGTCCAGCACCTTGAAGTCGCCATACCATTTGCATACGCCCTGCATGGTGATGATAGGGGCGGCGTAGTTCAGTCCATCCATCGCATCAGGCCTTGGAAATGTCGTGGTTTTCGCCCGCACCGCTCCAGTAGCCCGGCACGGTCAAGCGCTTTTCGGAACGGCGGAACAGGTACGCCAGCACGCTGCACATGGCGAAGTAGATAACGCCCACCATGGTGTAGACGGTCAGCGCCTGAAAGGTGGCGCCCGCCAGCATTTCGCCCGCGCGCATCAGCTCGTAGACGCTGATGACGGCTACCAACGAGGTTTCCTTGATCAACACCAGCGCGTAATTTCCCAGCGCCGGGAACACGGTGCGCAACGCCTGCGGCAGCACGATGCGGCGCAGCCGCTGCACCTTGCCCAGGCCCAGCGCGCGCGCCGCCTCGTATTGGCCGCTATCGACCGACTGGATGCCGCTGCGGAAAAGCTCCGCCAGATAGGCGCCGAAGTTCAGCGTCAGCCCCAGCACGCCGGCGACGAAGCCGTTGATTACCACGCCCATCTCGGGCAGCCCGTAGTAGATGTAGAACAGCTGCAACAGCAGCGGCGTGCCGCGTATCACGTCGATGTAGAAACGCGCGCCGCGGCTGAGCAGCCGCGATGGCGACAGGCGGCACAGACAGACGAGCAAGCCCAAGGCCACCGCCAGGAATGCCGAACAGAAAAACAGCGCCAGGGTCCAGACCGTGCCCTCGGCAAGGGGGGTCAGGTACATGCGCAGGGTCGCGAGATCCAAGTCGTGCTCCTTATCCGTGCCGGTGCGGCGTTACTTGCTCATCAGGTCGGCGACACCCCACTTCTGCCCGATGGCGGCGAGCTCGCCGTTCTGCTTCATCTGGGCCAGTGCGCCGTTGACGGCCTCCAGCAGCGCGGCGTTGCCCTTCTGCACGGCCATGCCCACCTGCCACTTGCGCTGCGGCTGGTAGCCCGTATCCAGCTTCACGCCCGGGATGTTCTTGGTCTTGATCTGATAGATGATGCTGGGCGGATCCACGATGCCCAGGTCGATGCGGCCGGCGCGCACGTCGGCCAGCAGCGTGGAGTAATCCTGGTATGTGGATACCTTGGTGCCGGGCATGTCCTTGATCATGTTGAACTGCACCGAATCGACCAGCACGCCGACGCGCTGGCCCTTCATGTCCTCGAACTTGGCGTACTTCTTGTTGGCCTTGTCGCTGACCACGACGCCCTCGCCCCACTCATAGACCGGCGCCGAGAAATCGATGGCGCGGGCGCGTTCCTCGGTGATGAAGAGCGGCGCGGACATGACGTCGGCGCGGCCCGAGGTCAGCGTGGGAATCAGGCCGGAGAATGGCACGTCGGACAGCTTGTCCGACACCTTGAGGTGCTTGGCCACGCCCGCGGCCACGTCCACCATGATGCCCTCCAGCTGATTCGACTTCGGATTCTTGAAGCCGTGCGGCGGCGCGGACGCCGTGGTGACCACGTTCAGGCTCTGGTCCGCTCGGATCTCGTCCAGCGTACGCGCCTGCGCACCGGCATGGATCAGCAGGCTGGCAGCGGCAATGCCCAACAGGATGGATTTGAGTTTCATCGTTTTCCCCTTGAATGAAGTTACCGCCGTGGCTGTTCCGGCTCAGGCCGGACGCCCCTGCGGATACTGCTGCACCGCTACCGCCGCCAGCGCGCAGAATTCCTGCATGACGGTGGCAGCCAGGAAGGCCGTGGCCCCCTGCACGTCTTGCGGCGGCGACACGGTGTTCACGTCGAACGCCACGAAGTTCAGGCCCGCGAGCTGGCGCAGCAGCGCCAGCCCTTCCTTCGCCGACAGTCCGCCCCACTCCGGCGTGCACACGCCCGGCGCGCAGGAGGGATCGAAGATATCCATGTCGAAGCACAGGTACACCGGACGCTGCCCGATGCGCTGCTTGATGTCGGCCAGCGCGCCTTTCTGGTCCTGATCGAAATCGTCGTAAGGCACGATCGTGTAGCCGACCTCGCGGCCGAACTCCAGCACGCCCGGCATGAAGGAGCTGCCGCGCGTGCCGACGTGGAAGCTGGACGCCACGTCCAGCAGCCCTTCTTCGGCGGCGCGCGTGAACGTGGTGGCCGTGTTGTAGCCAGGAATGGGATAGGTGTCGGTGTGCGAATCGAAATGCAGCACCACGAAATCCGGATGGCGGCGCGCCACGGCGCGTAGCTGCGGCAAGGTGACCGCGCCGTCCCCTCCCATGGAAATCGGGATGGCGCCCGCGTCCAGGATGGCGCCGATGCCAGCCTCGATCAGGGGATAGGAGGCGTCCGGATCGCCCGGATGGCAGGCCACGTTGCCCACGTCGATGGCGCGCAGGAACTCCGGCGGGTTGTCGATGCCGTGGCGACGGAAGATGTCGACCGGCCGCAGCAGCCTGGATTGCTCGCGGATCGCGTCCGGCCCCTGGCGCGAGCCGACCCGGAACGGATGCGTGCCGCAATCAAAGGGTATGCCCACCACGCAGGCGCGCGCCGCGCCCGTGCCGGCGGCTCGGACGCCAGGCAGGCCCATGAATCCCGCAACGGGATGAAAACAGACTTCGGCTGGCTGCTGCACAACTCGGCTCCTGTGTGACGACGCGTGCCCATGAGCACTATCGGGATCACTATTTAGATTCAATCAAATCGCTGTGCGATATGATCGTGTCAAAATAAGAGTAGCGTGCGTACAAGCATCCAGCCAATTAGGGAGTTTCCCCTAATCGTTATTTTTATATCCGACTAAATTAGTACGATTAAAACGCGCAAGCGCGTCCGCACGCAGGCGCCGGAGCGGGGCTGGAGCAGGACTTAAGCGTCGTCGCTGGCAAACGGCATCGCGTCGCGCAAGGCGCCGCCCGGCGGCTCCATTTCATAGTAGGGACGCGACCGTCCCAGCGTGCGCGACGCGCTGATGGCGTGCGCCGTTTCCACCACTTGCGGGCCGAACACCGCCTGCGCCTGCTCGAACGACCAACGGCTGGACGGCACCGATACATTGACCGCCCCTATCGGCGTGCCGCCCGCGTCCAGCACTGCGGCGCTGATCGTGATGTCCCCCGGATAGAACTCGCCGTTGGAGCGCGCATAGCCGTGACGCCGGGCAAACTCCAGCTCGGCCAGGAGCGCGTCCATATCGGTGATGGTTGCGGCCGTGTACGACTTGCGGTCGCAGCGCTCCAGGAGGCCGCGCGCGACCGCGGGATCCAGCCGGGCCAGCACAGCCCTGCCAGCCGCCGTGCAATACAGCGGCAGCCGCATGCCGACCGGCATGTTCACGAACATTTCCTTGTGGGTGGCGAAACGTGCCACGTAGACCATGTCCAGGCCATCGGGCTCGGCCAGGCTGCAGGTTTCCTGGCTGTTGCGGTTGAGCGTATGCAGGAAGGGATTGCCGCCCAGCACCAGCGGGCTGGTCTGCACATACTTCATGCCCAGTTCCAGCGACCAGGGCCCCAGCGAGAACTTCTTGCTCGAAGGATCCTTGCGCAGGTAGCCCAAGGTCCACAGGGTGTGGGTGAAGCGCTGCACCGAACTCTTGCTCAGCCCCGTGGCCTCGGCCAGTTCCGGCAGGGTCATGGCCGGCTGCCCCTCGCTGAAAGCCCGCAGGACAGAGACGCCGCGCGCCAGCGCGGCGATGAACAATGGGGAATCCTCGGCGTTTCGGATCTGCGTCATGGCGCGTGGGGGCGTCCAGTGGAAAGCGCATAGCGTACCGCATTACGGTGCGAACGTATCGCGTGGCGATGCCATAAAAAAACGGCCCGGAGTACCGGGCCGTCTTGACCGCCGTGAACCTTAGCGGATCGGCCAGGGATACATGGCGCCGCCCTTGTTCCACAGCGCGTTGGTGCCGCGTTGCAGGCCGAGCTTGCTGTCCTTGCCCACGTTGCGCTCGAACACTTCGCTGTAGTTGCCCACCGCCTTGATGGCGTTGTAGGCCCACTTTTCATCCAGCCCCATGTTCTTGCCCGCGCCCGGCGTCACGCCCAGGATGCGCGCAATGTTGGGATTGTTGCTCTTGAGCATTTCGTCCACGTTCTTCTGCGTGATGCCGTATTCCTCGGCTTCCATCAGCGCGAACAGCGTCCAGCGCACGATGCCCAGCCAGTTCTCGTCGCCCTGGCGCACCATGGGGCCCAGCGGCTCCTTGGAGAAGCGCTCGGGCAGGATCTCGTAGTCGTCCGGCTTGGCGACCTGAGTGGCGCGCACCGCCGCCAGTTGCGAGGCATCGTCGGTGAAGGCGTCGCAGCGGCCCGACTCGAACGCGCGCACGACCTCGGTCACCTTGTCGATCACCACCGGCTTGAACTCGATATTGTTGGTGCGGAACCAGTCGGCCAGGTTGAGTTCGGTGGTGGTGCCCGGCTGCACGCAGACCGTGGCGCCGTTGAGTTCCTTGGCGCTTTTGACGCCCAGCTTCTTGTTCACCAGGATGCCCTGGCCGTCGTAGAAGCTGGCGGCCACTGCCGCCAGGCCCAGCGAGGTGTCGCGGGTCTGCGTCAAGGTGACGGTGCGCAGCAGCACGTCCACTTCGCCCGATTGCAGCGCCGTGAAGCGTTGCTGCGTGGACAGCGGCGTGCCCTTGAATTTGGTCGGATCACCGAACACGGCCGCCGCAACCGCGCGGCAGATGTCCACGTCCATGCCTTCCCATTCGCCCTTGCTGTTGGTGGCCGAAAAGCCGGATACGCCGTCGGTCAGGCCGCACTGCACGTATCCCTTTTTCTTCACGGCATCGAGGGTGGGTCCCGCCACCGCCGCCTGGGATGCGCAAGCCAGGGCAATGGCGCTGGCTGCAAACAAGATGGACCGCTTCATGATCGCTTCTCCTGAGATGGATGCCGCGCCGGCTTGTAAGCCGGCCGCGTTTGAAACCGAGCCCTGCCTTACTGGGCCGGCCGCCAGATTAAGCGATGTCCACGGCGTGAACAACGCAACGGCGCCTAGTGGAAACCCGGAGAAGAGACCACTGCTCCAGAAGGTTGCGGAGCTGTCCGGTGAACGAACTTTATCCGCCCGCCGCGCCGCGATCGCCGCTTGCCTTGGTGCCATACTTTTTTCGCGTCCCGGGCCCGCCGCTGCCGGCGTCGCGATCTCTCAAAAATAACGGCCGCGCTCACGCTAGCGGTCGATTCGTGGAGGAGACCAACCCATGACCCATGCAAGCCATTCGCAGTCCCGCCGCAGCATCCTCATGACCCTGCTGGGCACGGCCCTGGCGGCCGCCGGCCTGGCCGCCAGCGCAGTCCATGCCGCCGATGATTGGCCCAGCAAGCCCATCAAGGTCATCGTGCCGTACACGCCCGGCGGTTCGACCGACATCGTCACCCGCATCGTGATGGACAAGCTCGGCCCGCGCCTGAAGCAGACCATCATCATCGAGAACCGCCCCGGCGCCAACAGCAGCGTGGGCTCGGCCATCGCCGCCAAGGCGGAGGCGGACGGCTACACCTTTCTATCCATCCTTCCGGCCTACATCATCAATTTCCATCTGTACAAGCTGGGCTACAAGCCCGCCGACCTGACGCCGGTGGTGCAGATGGCCGACCTGCCCCTGTTCCTGTTCGTGGCGGAAGAAATACCGGTGAAGACGGTGGCCGAGCTGGTCGACTATGCCCGCAAGAATCCGGACAAGCTCACCTATGCCTCCAGCGGCAACGGTTCCAGCGCGCACCTGACCGGCGCCGACTTCGCGCTGCAAAGCAAGATCACGATGACGCACGTGGCTTACAAGGGCAGCGCCCCCATCCTGGCCGACCTGCTGGGCGGCCGGGTCTCGATGGTGTTCGACCCCATTCTCGTGCCCATGCAGTATGTCAAACAGAACCGGCTGAAGGCGCTGGCGTTCACCGGCAAGCAACGCTGGCCCACCGAACCCTCGATCCCGACCATGGAGGAAGCCGGCCTGCCCGGTTTCGTGACCGGGTCCTGGGCCGGGCTGATGGCGCCGGCCGGCACGCCCGCGCCCATCATCGAGCGCATGGCGCGCGAGATCAGCGAAATCGTCAAGGAGCCGGACGTCAGGCAGAAGTTCCTGGACGCGGGCTTCCTGCCGGCCAGCGGCACCACCGCGCAATTCTCGGAACTGATGAAGACGGACTCGACGCGCTACGCCGGGATCATCAAGCAGGCGCGCATCACCGTGGACTGAACGCGGAGCTCACCATGATCGACAAGTTCTACGACACGCCCGAGTCCGCCGTCGCGGACATCCACGACGGCGCCACCGTGCTGATCAGCGGCTTCGGCGGCGCCGGCATGCCCACGGAACTGATCCACGCGCTGATCGCGCAAGGCGCGCGCGACCTCACCGTGGTCAGCAACAACGCCGGCAACCACGAGACCGGCCTGGCTGCGCTGATCAAGGCCGGGCGCGTGCGCAAGGTGGTCTGCTCGTTTCCCAAGGCCTCGCACTCCTGGGTCTTCGACGAGTTCTACCGCCAGGGCCGCATCGAACTGGAATGCGTGCCGCAAGGCACCATCGCCGAACGCCTGCGGGCGGCAGGCGCCGGCCTGGGCGGGTTCTATACGCCCACGGCCTATGGCACTGAACTCGCGCGCGGCAAGGAGACGCGCATGATCGACGGCCGCGGCCACGTCTTCGAGCTTCCCCTGCACGGCGACTTCGCGCTGGTGAAGGCCGATCTGGGCGACCGCTGGGGCAACCTCACCTACAACAAGAGCGCGCGCAACTTCGGCCCCGTCATGTGCATGGCGGCCAAGACCGCCATCGTGCAGGTGCGCGCCAAGGTCGCGTTGGGCGAACTATCGCCCGAGGCCGTGGTGACCCCGGGCATCTTCGTCAAGCGCGTCACCCAGGTGGCCAACGCCGCTTTTTCCAGCTAGGGCTGGTCGAACCCAAAGGAATCCGCATGTTCCAACCCCTGACCCGCGAGGCCATGGCGCGCCGCCTGGCCCAGGACATCCCCGACGGCAGCTACGTGAATCTGGGCATAGGCATGCCCGTGCTGGTGGCCGCGCACTTGCCCGCCGGCCGCGAGATCGTGCTGCACAGCGAAAACGGCATCCTGGGCATGGGGCCGCCGCCCGCCGAAGCCGACGTCAATCTGGACCTGATCAACGCCGGCAAGCAGCCCGTGACCCTGCTCGCAGGCGGCGCCTACTTCCATCACGCGGATTCGTTCGCGATGATGCGCGGCGGCCACCTGGACATCTGCGTCATGGGCGGCATGCAGGTCGCGGCCAACGGCGACCTGGCCAACTGGTCGCTGGCCAAGCCGGGCGAAGCCCCGGCCGTGGGCGGCGCGATGGACCTGGCGGTGGGCGCGCGCAGCGTCTACATCATGATGGAGCACAACAGCAAGAGCGGCGAGCCCAAGATCGTCGAGCGCTGCATCTATCCGCTGACGGGCGCCGGCGTGGTGGACCGGATCTATACCGACTTGGCCGTGATCGAGGTCACGCCGAGCGGGCTGCTGGTTCGGGATATGATCGACGGCATGACCCTCTCAGTCCTCCAGGCGCGCACCGGCGCGCCACTGCGCGCAGCCTGATGCGGCCCAATCTTCCCCCGCCCGGCTATGCCGCGCCGCTCGCGGCGGAAGATCATCCCGACCAGTTGCGCGGCGATCCGGACTACATGCTGACGCTGGCGCGCGGCCTGCATGTGATCCGCGCCTTCGGCACCCGCCGCCATCCGCAGACCGCGGCCGAACTGAGCCGCCGCGCCGGCCTGCCGCGCGCCGTGGTGCAACGCTGCCTGCACACGTTGATCCTGCTGGGCATCGCCGAGCAGCACGGCAGGCTCTATGTGCTGACGCCGCGCATCCTCGGCCTGGGCTATGCCTACTTCTCGTCCACGCCCTTCGTCTCGTTGGCGCAGCCGGTGCTGGAAGAACTCAGCGCCACCATCAACGAGACCTGCGCCCTGGCCATCATGGAAGGCCACGAAATGCTGTATCTGGCGCGTTCCGAAGTCACGCGTCTGCTGGCGACCTCGATGGGACTGGGCAGCAGGCTGCCGGCCTATTGCACCTCCATCGGGCGGGTGCTGCTGGCGCAGTTGCCGGAACCCGCGCTGGCCCGCTACTTCGCCGCGACGGACCTGCAGCCGTACACGGAGTTCACGGTGATCGCCGAAGACAAGCTGCGCGCGGAACTCGCCCGCATCCGCGAGCAGGACTATGCGGTCGTCGACCAGGAGCTGGAACTGAACGTGCGCGCCATTTCCGTGGCGGTGCGCTCGGCCAGCGGCAAGGCCTGCGGCGCGGTCAACGTCAGCGTCAAGGCGGCGCGGGTGCCGCTGAACCGGCTGACGGAGGAGTTCCTGCCGCCACTGCGGCAAGCGGTGGAGCGGATCGGGGAGTTTCTGGCGGCGTAAGGCGCGAGCCTTACAGGTCCGTCGTATCCAGCGTGAAGGCGGCAGCGGCGCGGCCGATGCGGTCGTTGACGGCGTGCCAGTCATCGGTGGCGGGCGGCGCCTGCACGATGATGCGGGCATAGCCCTGCTGGTCCAGGTCGCGCAGCAGGCCGTATAGCGCCTGCGCATAGCGCGCCGGATCCGCAGGCACGGCCTGCCACTGCACCCGGGCGTCGAGCGCAGCGGGACGATCGCCGTAGGCGACCACCACCACCTTGCCCTGGGGCAGGCCCTGCCCCTGCACTACGTCCCGCAGGCGCGCATCGGTGGCCAGTTCCAGCGCCGTGCGCGGCGCGTAGTGCGCCTTCAGCGTGCCCGAGGCGCGCGGCGCGGCGGCGTCGGGCGCGAAGACCTGCACGCCCAGCACGGCTTCGATCTGCGCGGCGCTGATGTGGCCGGGACGCAGCAGCACGGGGCCCGCGCCGCGGTCCAGGCGCGACAGGTCGAGGATGGTGGATTCGATGCCGACTTCCGATGCGCCGCCTTCCAGCACCGGCATGCCGGCCGCGACCTCCTCGGGGAATTCGCTGCGCACGTGTTCGGCGCGTGTAGGCGAGACCTGGCCGAACTTGTTGGCCGAAGGCGCCGCAACGCCGCCCTGCCCGTTGGGCTTGCCGGCGGCAAAGGCCGCCAGCAGCGCCTGGGCCACCGGATGCGAGGGGCAACGGATGCCAATGCTGTCCTGGCCGCCGCTGACCGTATCGACGATGTGCGATGCGCGCTTGAGGATCAACGTGAGCGGACCGGGCCAGAAGGCGTCGATCAGCAGGCGCGCCTCTTGCGGCACTTCCGCCGCCCAGTACGACAGGTCGCCTTGCGGCGCGATGTGCACGATGACGGGATGATTGGAAGGCCGGCCCTTGGCCGCGTAGATCTTGGCGACCGCTTGCGGGTTTTCCGCATCGGCGCCCAAGCCGTAGACGGTCTCGGTGGGAAACGCGGCCAACTCGCCGTCCAGCATGCGCTGCGCGGCGCGGGCGATCTCGGCTGCGCTGGCGGACGCGGTCGGGGACAAGGAAGTCATGGAATCGGCGCGCTTTACTCGGGAGCCTGCATGCCCAGCGCCGCCGCCACGCGTGCCGCGTCGTCGCGGGCCTGCTGCAGGGTCGGCGCCACGATCGTGATGTGGCCCATCTTGCGGCCGCGGCGCGCTTCGCGCTTGCCGTACAGGTGCAGCTTGGCCGTGGGCACGGCCAGCGCCGCGGCCCAGTCGGGCTCGCGCTGCGCCGTCGCAGCGGCCGACGGATACCAGATATCGCCCAGGATGTTCAGCATGACGGCCGGCGCCAGCAGATCGGAACCGCCCAGCGGCAGGCCGGCCATGGCGCGCGCCTGCTGCTCGAACTGGCTGGTCAGGCAGGCGTCCATGGTGTAGTGGCCGCTGTTGTGCGGACGCGGCGCGATCTCGTTGACGATCAGGCTGCCGTCCTTGAGCACGAAGAATTCCACGCACAGCACGCCGTGATAGCCCAGGCCCTGCGCGATGGCTTGCGCGGCTTGCGTGGCGCGGGCTTGCCGTTCGGCATGGGCCGCGTCCTGCTGCACGGGTGCGGCGGTCGACACTGCCAGGATGCCATCGCGGTGCACGTTGCGCGCCACGGGAAACACCACGCTCGCGCCGTCGAAGCCGCGCGCCAGCACCACCGAGATTTCGTAGTCCAGCGGCATCAGCGCTTCCAGCACGCAGGCCACGCCGCCGAATTCGGCAAAGGCGGCCAGCGCTTCCTCGCGCGTGTCGATGCGGGCCTGGCCCTTGCCGTCGTAGCCCAGGCGGGCGACTTTCAGGATGCCGGGAAACAGGCCTTGGGGTGCTGCGCGCAGGTCGGCCTCGCTGCGGATGGCGGCATGCGGCGCAACCTCAATGCCCTGCGAGGCGATGAAGGTTTTTTCGGCGATGCGGTCCTGCACGATGGCCACGGCGTCCCCGGCCGGGCTCACGCGGCAGCGCGTGGCCAGCGTGCGCAGGCTGTCCGCAGGCACATTCTCGAATTCGGTGGTGACGGCCTGACAGGTCTGTGCCAGGCGCTCGAGGCCGGCCTCGTCGTCATAGGCCGCCTGGATGTGCAGGTCGGCCACCATGCCCGCCGGGCATTCGGCGGCCGGATCCAGCACCGCGACCTTGTAGCCCAGGCTCTGGGCCGCGTGGCAGAACATGCGGCCCAGTTGGCCGCCGCCCAGCAATCCCAGCCAGCCGCCGGGAGCAATCATGAAAGCAGTCGATTGAGTCATTCTGATCAGGCCTCGGGCGGAACCTTCATGTCGCGCGCGGCTTGCGTCTGGCGGGCGCGGAACGCCACCAGCTTCTTGTGCAAGCCGGCATCCGTGCCCGCCAGGGTGGCGATCAGGTGCAACGCCGCATTGGCGGCGCCGGCTTCGCCGATCGCGAACGTGGCTACCGGCACGCCCTTGGGCATCTGCACGATGGACAGCAGCGAATCCTCGCCGCGCAGGTACTTGGACGGCACTGGCACGCCGAACACCGGCACTTCGGTCAGCGCCGCCATCATGCCCGGCAGGTGCGCCGCGCCGCCGGCGCCGGCGATGATGCCGCGCAGGCCGCGCGCATGCGCCTCGGCGCCGTACTCGGCCATATCCTGCGGCATGCGGTGCGCGGAGATCACGCGCGCCTCATGGGGAACGCCAAAGTCCTCCAGCATGGTGACCGCGTGCTTCATGACCTCCCAATCGCTGGAAGAACCCATAATCACGCCCACCACGGGGGTGGCCTCTGCCGCTGCGGAAGTCTTGGCTGTCATAACCGGTGTCGTAGAAGACCGCGGCGCAGGGCCGCGGAGAGTCAAAGGACCGCGGACGGATGCCGCGAAACCCGGTATTTTACCCGGCGCCGGCGCCGGGCTATGTGGCAGAGGCGGAATCCAGCCACTGATAGCTGGTTGGGTTGTCCGGGCAAGGCCCGAAACCGCACTCCAGCGTGGTGCTGCCGACGTTGGCCAGCGCCATCAGGAAAAACAGGGCCATGACCAGCACGCCCAGCACCGATACCGGCTTGCGCAGCATGTTGTCGCCCCACTTGCGGTCGACCGCCAGCATCACCGTGCAGAACACGATGATGGAGATAAAGGCAATGAACGCCCAGGTGTAGAAATGCAGGCCCAGCAGCGGCGAACCGTAACCCGGATCGCCCGGGGCGATGTGCAGCAGCACCTGACGGCCCGAGGCCAGCAGGCCGCCCAGCGCGCCCGCAATACCCATCGCGTAGTGCAGCGGCGACGGGCCCAGGCGCATGTTCAACAGAAAGCCCATGCCGGCCAGCATCAGCGCCACGCGCTGCAGCAGGCACAGCGGGCAAGGCAGTTCGTCGTAGGCGATCTGCCAGAAGAAGGCCATGCCCAGGGCGCCGGTAACGCCCAGCAGCGCCAGGCCGTTGAGGATGCGCGAGCCGCGTGTGGGATTGCGGGAGAAGATCATCGCCCCCCCTCAGAACGACAAGGCCAGCGGGCTGGTCATGTGGTATTGGCACCAAGCGGCGAACAGCGCCAGCGTCAGCAGCCAGAAGGTCACGCAGGGGCGGCGCCTGCCTAGCATGCCGAACCACACCGCGATCAGGCCAGTCAGGAAAGGCAACATCATTACCATGCTGGGAGCTCCTTTCTGGGGAACGTCCCCATGCAAGCAGCCGGGAATTATAACGTCACAATTCGCAATAAATCCTATCGAAAGCCCTGATAACACTTGCAGGGCAGGCGCTTTCATGGCGAAAAAAACGCTCCATCTGAACCGCCCCCCGGTAGTTGGACGTAAATCCAACTACCGGGGGGGCGGAGTGGCAGGGCTTCGAGCTTGCGGATGTCAGGGTTCTTTAGCCGCCGAGGCTGCCCTGCGCCATTCCGATGCTCGCCCCGGTGGGGCTGCGCTTCGGATGGCTCCGGGGTCCTCGGCTGGCGGCGGCCTAATGCGGTGGTTTCGGCCCCCCTTCATGGGCAGATGCCGTGAGCCGGTGGCCGGACGGAGG
>NZ_JBARYB010000138.1:0-58534 GCF_049647645.1 Achromobacter sp. | reverse complement strand
CGGTAGCGCCCGCCCAGCCCGCTCCTGCGCCCGCGACGACGGCGGCTGCGCAAGCGGTGAACGCCGACGCGGCGAACATCGTGTACGAGCGTTCGCGCCTGAACACCGACCTGACGTTCGAGAACTTCGTGACGGGTAAGGCGAACCAGCTGGCGCGCGCCGCCGCGCTGCAGGTGGCCGAGAACCCCGGTACGTCCTATAACCCGCTGTTCCTGTACGGCGGCGTGGGCCTGGGCAAGACTCACCTGATCCACGCTATCGGCAATGCGATGGTGGCGGCGGGCACCGGTGTGCGCGTGCGCTATGTACATGCCGACCAGTACGTGTCCGACGTGGTGAAGGCTTACCAGCGCAAGGCGTTCGACGATTTCAAGCGCTACTACCACTCGCTCGACCTGCTGCTGATCGACGATATCCAGTTCTTCTCCGGCAAGAACCGCACGCAGGAAGAATTCTTCTACGCGTTCGAAGCGATGGTGGCCCAGCGCAAGCAGATCATCATCACCAGCGACACGTACCCGAAGGAACTGTCGGGCATCGACAGCCGCCTGATCTCGCGCTTCGACTCCGGTCTGACGGTGGCCATCGAGCCGCCGGAACTGGAAATGCGCGTGGCGATCCTGCTGCGCAAGGCGGAATCCGAAGGCGTGCCCATGCCCGAGGAAGTGGCGTTCTTCATCGCCAAGCATCTGCGCAGCAACGTGCGCGAACTGGAAGGCGCGCTGCGCAAGGTCCTGGCCTACGCCCGCTTCCACGGCCGCGACGTGCTGACGGTGGACGTCTGCAAGGAAGCCCTGAAGGACTTGCTGTCGGTGTCCAACGGCCAGATCACCGTGGAGAACATCCAGAAGACGGTGGCGGATTTCTACAAGATCAAAGTGGCCGACATGTACTCGAAACGCCGGCCCGCCAATATCGCTTTGCCGCGCCAGGTCGCGATGTACCTGGCGAAGGAGCTGACCCAGAAAAGCCTGCCGGAAATCGGCGATCTGTTCGGTGGCCGTGATCACACCACCGTGCTGCATGCCGTACGCAAGATTTCCGACGCCCGCGCCAAGCAAGCGGAGCTCAACCATACCCTGCACGTGTTGGAACAAACTCTAAAAGGATGAACATGCAACTCGTACAAACCACACGCGATGCATTGCTGAAACCGCTATCGACTGTGGCGGGCATCGTCGAAAGACGCCATACCCTGCCCATCCTGGCGAACATCCTGATGCGCAAGGAAGGCAACAAAGTTGCGTTCATTGCGACCGACCTCGAAGTACAGATCACCACCCATGCTGATTTCGGCGTGGGTCAAGACAACGAATCCACCACGGTCGCCGCGCGCAAGCTGCTGGACATCCTGAAGGCCCTGCCGGACACCGGCGACGTGCGCCTGGCGCTGGCCAGCAACAAGCTGTCGGTGCAGTCGGCCAAGAGCCGCTTTGCCTTGCAGACGCTGGCTGCCAGCGAATTCCCCACCGTGGCCCAGCCCGAACAGTGGGACGTGTCGCTGAGCATGCCGCAGCGTACGCTGCGCCACCTGTTCAACATGGTGCACTTCGCCATGGCGCAACAGGACATCCGCTACTACCTGAACGGCATGCTGCTGGTGTTCGAACCGGGCCGCGTGCGCGCCGTCGCTACCGATGGCCACCGCCTGGCGCACTGCTCGACGGAAGCCGACGGCATCAGCGAACGCCACGAAGTGATCGTGCCGCGCAAGACCGTGCTGGAAATGCAGCGCCTGCTGGAAGACTCCGACGAAGTGGTCTCCATCGATGTGGCGCCGGGCCAGATCCGCTTCCGCTTCGGCGATGTGGAACTCGTGTCCAAGCTGGTGGAAGGCAAGTTCCCCGATTTCACGCGCGTGATCCCGACCAATTACACGCGCCATTTCCTGGTCAACCGCGAAGCGCTCCAGGGCAGCCTGCAGCGCGCCGCCATCCTGACCACCGACAAGTTCAAGGGCGTGCGCCTGCAACTGGCGCAGAACCAGATGAAGATCTCGTCTTCCAACGCCGAGCAGGAAGAGGCGCAGGAAGAGATCGACATCGACTACGGCCATGAAGCGCTGGATGTGGGCTTTAACGTCGGCTATCTGCTCGACGTGCTGGCCAACGTCAAGGTGGACAACATCCAGTGGTCGGTCATGCCCGATGCCAACGCGTCGGCGCTCATCACCTTGCCCGAAGACGACCAGTTCAAGTACGTCGTCATGCCCATGCGGATCTGATCCGCGCCACTTGTGGGTTTGTGCCGCGGCGCAGCCTCGTGCTGCGCCCGCGGTCCGGCCGCCAGGCCGTTCTTTAAAGCGTTATCGATACAGACATGTCAGATCAGCAGAACACCACTCCCGAGAACGGCGGCTACGGCGCCGACTCGATCAAGATGCTCAAGGGGCTGGAGGCCGTGCGCAAGCGCCCCGGCATGTACATCGGCGATACCTCCGACGGCACCGGCTTGCACCACATGGTGTTCGAAGTCGTCGACAACGCCATTGACGAAGCCCTGGCCGGCTATTGCGACGACATCGTCGTCACGATCCACACCGACAACTCCATCTCGGTCACGGACAACGGCCGCGGCATTCCCACCGACATCCACAAGGATGACGAATTCCACCGCAGCGCGGCGGAAATCGTCATGACCGAACTGCACGCCGGCGGCAAGTTCGACCAGAACTCCTACAAGGTGTCTGGCGGCCTGCACGGCGTGGGCGTGTCTTGCGTGAACGCGCTGTCCGAATGGCTGCGGCTGACCATCCGCCGCAACGGCGAAGTGCACCAGATGGAGTTCCGCCAAGGCGAGCGCGTCGCGCCCCTGGCGGTGACGGGCACGACCGACAAGCGCGGCACCGAAGTGCGCTTCCTGGCCGACCCGGTCATCTTCAACAACATCGAGTACCACTACGAGATCCTCTCCAAGCGCCTGCGCGAGCTGTCGTTCCTGAACAATGGCGTGAAGATCCGCCTGATCGACCAGCGCCAGGGCAAGGAAGAGAACTTCGCGTTTTCTGGCGGCGTGAAGGGCTTTGTTGAATACATCAACCGCAGCAAGACCGTGCTGCATCCGAACGTGTTCTCGGTCACCACCGAGTCCTCGGCGGGCGGCGTGCCGGTTGGCGTCGAAGTGGCGATGCAGTGGAACGACAGCTACAGCGAAAGCGTGCTGTGCTTCACCAACAACATCCCGCAGCGCGACGGCGGCTCGCACCTGACCGGTCTGCGCGCGGCGATGACCCGCATCATCAACAAGTACATCGCCGACAACGAACTGGCCAAGAAGGCCAAGGTCGAAACGTCCGGCGACGACATGCGCGAAGGCTTGGCCTGCGTGCTGTCGGTGAAGGTGCCCGAACCCAAGTTCAGCAGCCAGACCAAGGACAAGCTGGTCTCCAGCGAAGTGCGTCCGGCGGTTGAAGAAGCCGTGGCCCGTACGCTGGAATCCTGGCTGCTTGAGAACCCGATCGACGCCAAGGCGCTGTGCGCCAAGATCGTCGAAGCCGCCCGCGCGCGCGAAGCCGCGCGCAAGGCGCGCGAGATGACCCGCCGCAAGAGCGTGCTGGAAGGCGCAGGCCTGCCCGGCAAGCTGGCCGACTGCCAGGAAAAAGACCCCGCGCTGTGCGAGCTCTACATCGTCGAGGGTGACTCCGCAGGCGGTTCGGCCAAGCAAGGCCGCGACCGCAAGTTCCAGGCCATCCTGCCGCTGCGCGGCAAGGTGCTGAACGTCGAGAAGGCGCGCTTCGACCGCCTCATCGCCAGCGAACAGATCGCGACGCTGATCACCGCGCTGGGCACCAGCATCGGCCCTGATTTCAACGTGGACAAGCTGCGCTACCACCGCCTCATCATCATGACCGACGCGGACGTCGACGGCGCGCACATCCGCACCCTGCTGCTGACGCTGCTGTACCGCCAGATGCCCGAGCTGGTGCAGCGCGGCTACGTGTATATCGCCCAGCCGCCGCTGTACAAGGTCAAGGTCGGCCGTGAAGAACGGTATCTGAAGGACGACCAGGAAGAAGCGCAGTTCATGTTGCAGCTGGCGCTGAAGGATGCCGAGATCATCTCGGGCGGCAATATCATCCGCGGCGACGAGCTGACCGACCTGGCCCGCCAGTACGTGGCGGCCGACGGCGTCATCGCGCGCCTGTCGCGCGTGTTCGACGTGGGCGCGTTGTCGGCCATGGCCGAAGGCGTGGAGATCAACCTGGAATCGGCCGAGTCCACGGCTGACTCCGCCCGCCGCCTGGCCGACGCCATGCGCGATCCGGTCAGCGGCAACGGCGTCGAAGTGGTGCCGCAGTTCGACGAAGCCACCGAACGTCATCGCCTGTCGGTGCAGCGCATGCACCACGGCAACGTGCGCGTCAGCATCATCGACGCAGACTTCGTGAGCGGTTCGGACTACGCCGTCCTGTCCAAGGCTGCCAAGAGCTTCTCAGGCAAGGTCGGTGCGCGTTCGCTGGCCGCTCGCGGCGAAGGCGAAAAGCGCAAGGAACAGACCGTGTCCGACTTCCGCGAAGCCATGCAATGGCTGCGCAGCGAAGCCGACCGCAGCATCTCCAAGCAGCGCTACAAGGGTCTGGGCGAAATGAACCCGGAACAGCTGTGGGAAACCACCATGGACCCGAAGGTGCGCCGCCTGCTGCGCGTGCAGATCGAGGACGCCATCGCGGCCGACGAGGTCTTCACCACGCTGATGGGCGACGACGTCGAACCGCGCCGCAACTTCATCGAGACGCATGCGCTGTCGGCGGGGAATATCGACGCCTGATCGGCGCGCGATCCCGCGAAAATCTGGATTCTTCCTGGGAACTCCGGATTGCGTGAAAAGGGGGGCTGCATCGCAGCCCCCCTTTTTTCTTGGCGCAAGCACGCCGGGTTTTGGGCTCTCGGCCTATCCGTGAACTGCCAGGCTGCGCCGGTGCCCTAGCCCGTCAGGGATGCGCGCCAGCCCTGGCTCCAAGTGCTTCAAAGCTTGGACGTTTGTTCAATCGGCCGCTTCGCGAGGCATTCGACGAGCAAGTCTCCCGTTGCTCGGATGTGCTGCGTCAGGAGGCTGCAGGCGTTGTTCACTTCACCCTGTTTGCACATCGCCAGAAGCTCCCAGTGCTCCTGTTGCGAGCGATCCCGGTGGGTCGTGAACTCCCACGTGTAACGCAAATAGCGTTCGAAGCCCAGACGCAATGTCTCGACCATCGTCAGCGTCCTTGGGCGGTTAGCAGCGGCATATAGCCCCCGGTGAAAGCGGGCATTCAGCAGGATGATTTGATCGACGCTGGTTTCGTTGTCCAGCTCCTTGAGCACGCGCTCGGCTGCTTCGAACTGAACCTCTGTCAGCTTGGGGATGGCCCAAGCCAAGGCTTGCGGCTCGACCACGCTGCGCAACGTCGTCATTTCTTCGGCTTCGTCGGCCGACATGGTCGCCACGCTGACGCCGCGACGAGGTTCCGAGACCAGGAAGCACTCGCGAATGAGGTCCTTGAACGCCTCTCGCACGACGGTTTGGCTGACCCGGAAACGCGAGGCCACGGCATCCTGGCGCAGGCGTTCTCCTGGCTTTAGCTGGCCGTGGATGATTTCTCCGCGCAGGGCGTCTACCACCGCGCCAGCGATCGAACGATCCGCCAGGGCCTGCGCCACCGGCGACGCTTCACTGTAGTCCATAGATTTCCTCCTCTTAGGGATTATACGGACTGATCAGGTATTGCCGATTATCGATTATCGATTATAGTTCACGGACTCCTCACTTTTCATCAAGGTTGCATATGACGCTCCGCCTTTCCGATTTCGATGCCGTGACCTTCGACGTGTATGGCACGTTGATTGACTGGGAGCCTTCGATCGCCAAGTTTCTGACGCGCTGGGCGCGCGAGAACCGCATCGAGGCCGACGCCGAAACCCTGATCATGGCTTTCGATGGCGCCCGCGCGGCGATCCAGAAGGAACGCCCGGCGCACCTCTACCCCGACGTCCTGACCAAGTGCTTCGAGCGCATCTGCGCCCAGTTCAAGGTGGCCGTGGACCCGGATCTGCGCCGCCAGTTCGCGGCCGCGCCGCATACCTGGCCGGCATTCGACGACAGCCATGCTGGATTGGTGCGCCTGCAGCAGTCCGCCAAGGTAGGCGCGTTCAGCAACATCGACCAGGCTTCGCTCAATACCGCGTGCGACAACCTGGACTTCCGCTTCGATCTGGTGGTGACGGCACAACGCGTAGGCGCCTACAAGCCCGATTGGCCGCACTTCGACACGGGCATAGGCGATCTCATGCGCATGGGCATCCCGCGCGAACGGATCCTGCACGTCGGCCAAAGCTTGCGGGCCGACATCACGCCGGCAAACCGGCTGGGCGTCCGTTGCGCCTGGGTCAACCGCCCGGGCAGGCTGCTGGGCTTGTCGGGCGAAGGCGCGGCCGAGGCGAAACCCGACCTGACGGTTTCCAGCCTCGCAGAACTGGTTGCCGCCCTGACCGGCGCCGATCAACCCGTCCCAACGCCGGCGTGACAAAAGGAGTGACTCCATGACCACCACAATCCAGTTCGTGCCCCGCGTCCTGCGCGGCGTCCTAGGCGCAGTCCTGCTCGCAGGCAGCTTGGCGGCGATGGCGCAGAGTACCGATCCCATCCTGGAGCGCATCAAGGCAAAGGGAACCATCACGCTGGGTTATCGCGAATCGTCGATTCCCTTTTCCTATCTGGACGACGCCAGGAAGCCTGTGGGTTACGCCATGGACCTGTGCATGAAGGTGGTGGACGCGGTCCGGCAGCGACTGCAGATGCCGGCATTGAAGGTCGATTACATCGCGGTGAACCCGCAAAACCGGATCGCGCTGGTCGCCAACGGCACGGTCGATCTCGAATGCGGGTCGACGGTCAACTCCCTGGGCCGCCAGGCCCAGGTTGACTTCAGCGCCCCGCACTTCATCTCGACCACTCGGCTGCTGGTGCGCAAGGGCGCGGACATCAAGGAGGTTGAGGACCTCAACGGAAAGGCTGTGGCGCTGCCGATCAACACCACTCCCGAACGGCTGATCAAGGCACTGATCGAAGCGAAGAATCTGCAGGTCCGCATCGTTCCGGTGAGGGACAACTCCGAGGGCTTTCTGGCGCTCTCGACGGGCCGGGCCGACGCTTTCTCCACTGACGACATCCTGCTCTATGGATTGCGCAAGAGCGCGCCGACGCCTGTCGACTTTGAAGTGGTCGGCCGGCACCTGTCGTTCGATCCGTACGGCCTGATGCTGCAAAAGAACAGCACCGTGTTCCTCAGCCTGGTGAACGCCACCATCGCGCGCAGTGTGCGCTCCGGGGAACTCAACGCTTCCTACGAAAAGTGGTTCGCGCCCATGGGCGTTCCGCTGTCGAAGGACCTGGCAGCGGCATTCAAATTGGCCGCACTCCCGGAATGACGCGATCCGCTCGGGGCTCATGATGAACTACGCATGGAATTGGAATGTCCTTTTCGAGGAGCCTTACGCGGGCTGGCTGATCTCCGGGCTGCAAGCGACGGTGCTGATCTCGCTCGCAGCCTGGGCCATCGCCGTTGTGATCGGCCTGGCGCTGGGCGTGCTGGGATCGCTGCCCGGCCGCATACGGTGGTTGTTGACGGCCTACGTTTCGGTATTCAGGAACGTGCCGCTCCTGGTGCAGTTGTTCATCTGGTTCTTCGTGGTGCCGGAACTGCTGCCGGGCGAGGCCGGTCGATGGCTGAAGCGTGATCTGCCGATGCCGGAGATCTGGACGGCGATTGCCGCCCTGGGCTTGTTCACCGCCGCGCGCGTGGCGGTACAGGTCCGTTCCGGCATCGCCGCATTGCCGCGCGGACAACGGCTCGCGGCCTACGCCAGCGGCATGACGCTGGCGCAGGCCTATCGCTACATCCTGCTGCCCCAGGCGCTGCGGCTGGTCCTGCCGCCGATGACCTCGGAGTTTCTTACTGTCTTCAAGAACTCCGCCTTGGCGCTGACCATAGGCGTATTCGAGATGACGGCGCAGAGCCGCCAGATCGAGAGCTATACCTTCAGCGGCTTTGAAGCATTTACCGCCGCCACCCTGGTGTACCTCTCCATCGCGCTATGCGTCACCGCAGGCATGCGCAGCCTGGAAAAGAAGCTGCTGATCCCAGGCACCCAAGGAGGACGGACATGAATGGCGTATTCGACGTCTCGGTCATCGTGAAGGCGTGGCCGTTCCTGCTGGAGGGGCTGGGGCTGAGTCTGCTGCTGACCCTGGTGGCGATGGCCGGCGGCCTCGTGCTTGGCCTGCTGCTGGCGCTTGCGCGCCTCTCCAGGCATGCGCTGCTCGCGGGAGCCGCGGCCGTGTATGTGAACGGCTTCCGCGCCGTGCCATTGATCCTCGTCATCTTCTGGTTCTATTTCCTGGTGCCGTTGATCGTCGGCAAGCCCGTGGGAGCGCTACCCTCGGCATTGATCGCCTTCACGCTGTTCGAGGCGGCCTACTACTCCGAAATCATCCGCGCGGGCCTGCAAAGCGTGCGTTCGGGGCAATGGCAAGCCGCGGCGGCGTCCGGCTTGAGCCGTGCGCAGGCGCTGCGCTTCGTGGTGCTGCCACAGGCGCTGCGCAACATGATGCCCGTGCTCATCACGCAGGCGATCGTGCTGTTCCAGGACACCTCGCTCGTCTACGTCATCTCGTTGCGAGACTTCATGACCTCCACCAGCATCGTGGCCAACCGGGACAACCGATTGATCGAGATGTACCTGTTCGCAGCGCTCGTCTACTTCGTGCTCTGCGCATCCCTATCACTGGCGGCACACCTGGCAGCCAAGCGCAGGAGCGCCGTATGACATCAGAACAGCGAGAAGAAGCGCCCATGATCGAAGTATCCGGACTGCACAAATCCTATGGCGCGACCCCCGTGCTCAATGGTTGCGACATGGCGATCCGCCGCGGCGAGGTGGCCGTGATCTGCGGACCCTCGGGTTCCGGCAAAAGCACGCTGATCAAGTGCTTCAACGGTCTGGAGTCGTTCCAACGCGGCAGCGTGCGGGTCGACGGCGTCGATGTGGGCGCCGCTGCCTCCAATCTGAGCGATCTGCGCAGCCGCGTCGGCATGGTGTTTCAGCATTTCGAGCTCTATCCGCACCTGACCGTGCTCGACAACCTCTGTCTTGCCCCCATGAAGGTACTGGGGCGAACGCGGGAGGCTGCGCACGACCAGGCCCGGGAATTGTTGGGCCGTGTCGGGCTGCCTGGAAAGATCGATGCGTATCCGGCCCAGCTTTCCGGCGGCCAGCAGCAGCGCATCGCGATTGCGCGGGCGCTGGCAATGGACCCCATCGTCATGCTCTTCGATGAGCCCACGTCGGCGTTGGATCCAGAGATGATAGGCGAGGTGCTTTCCGTGATGCTGGAGCTTGCCCAGGACGGCATGACGATGGCCGTTGTCACGCATGAGATGGGCTTTGCCAGGCGTGCCGCGGACAACATCATCTTCATGGATGCCGGGAAAGTCGTGGAGAACACGCCGGCGGACATGTTCTTCGCATCGCCCCGTTCCGCGCGCGCGCAGGACTTTCTGTCGCGGCTGGTATCCCATTGAAGCTATCGAATCCGAAAATCCCCATGACACGAAACAGACCGAAGGCCAGACCTGGCGCGTTCATCGCACACGAGTCACTCGGCAAGATGCGTGTGCCCGCTTTTGACGATGTCCGCGCAGCGCTCGAACGCATCCGGCCTCACGTGGTCTCGACGCCGCTCATGCGATCGGCAGCCCTCGATTGCATCGTGGGCGCGCCAGTCTGGATCAAGGCCGAGAACCTCCAGGTGACGGGATCCTTCAAGGCGCGCGGCGCGTTCAACGCCTTGTTGGGCTTGAGCGAGTCCGAACGGCAACGGGGCGTTGTTGCCTATTCCACCGGCAATCATGGCCAGGCCGTGGCCTGGGCTGCACGCTGTCTCGGCATTCCGGCAACGATCGTCATGCCGGCCGACGCGCCTCGCAACAAGGTCGCTCGAGCACTGGCCCACGGCGCACGCGTGGTGCATTACGACCGGCGACGCGAAAGCCGGGAAGTCATCGGCATGCGGTTGTTGCAGGAGTCAGGCGGCACGCTGATCCCTCCTGGCGATCACCCTGACGTGCTGGCGGCACAAGGAACGGTGGCGCTGGAAGCGCTGGACGCGCTTGCGCCTGCGGCCAGGGAAAATCTGGGTACGTTTGCCGCGCCTTGCGGCGGCGGCGGACTGGTGGCCGGCTGCGGACTGGTGCTGGACGCCCTTCTGCCGAACCTGCGAGTGGTGGCCGTGGAACCCTGCGGGTTTGACGACACCGTGCGCTCGCTCGCCAGCGGAACCCGGGAGGTCAACGCGCCCACGGCGACCACGCTGGCGGATGCCTTGCAAGCGGTGACGCCCGCGCAACTGCCGTTCGAAATCAATCGGCATTTTCTTGATGAAGCCTTGGCCGTGACGGACGCAGAAATTGCGTACGCCATCCGGTTTTCGCTGACGGAGTTGGGCATGGTGGTTGAGCCGGGCGGAGCCGTGGCGTTGGCGGCGGTACTGGCCGGACGGCTGCAGTCAGGCGGCAAGGACGTGCTGATCGTGTTGTCCGGAGGCAATATCGACATGCCGTTGCTGGCGCGATTGCTTCAGGAGAACGATGACACTGTCGAGATCGATCGGGATCGAGCCGCCGAACCATCACAAGTCCCCCATTTTGTTAACACGACGAGAACGCCATGAATGCGATTGAAGAAAAGTTCCTGAAGCTGGGCATTGATAACGCGCCAGGCCAGGAGGTGAGGGAAAGCCACGGCGGCGAAGGTCTGCTGCATGAAGGCGCAAGCCTTCCGGGCGTGGCCGTGGATTTCTCGCACGGCGACGTCAATGCCGATGCGTTTGAACCCACGCCGGGGGCGCTTGACGCTTTCGTCCAAGGCGTTCATCGCGGCGGTTCCCAGGCCTATACCGAATACCGTGGCCAGTCGGCCATCCGCGAGAAGCTCGCGCTCGATCTGGCGGCGTTTTCGGGCCATCCCGTTTCGGGCGCCGAAGAACTCATCATTACGCCCGGAACCCAGAGCGCACTATTTCTCGCCGTCGCAAGCACCGTGACTGCCGGCGAAAAAGTCGCGATCGTGCAGCCCGACTACTTCGCCAATCGCAAGCTGGTCGAATTCATGGGGGCGGAGATGATCCCTGTGCAACTCGATTATCTGAACAACACGGCGCATGCCGGCCTGGATTTGCAGCAATTGGAATCGGCATTCAAGGCGGGCGCCAAGGTCTTTCTCTTCTCGAACCCGAACAACCCCACAGGGGCCGTATATTCCCGCAACGAAATCGGGCAGATCGCGGCGCTGGCCGAGAGGTTCGGCGCAACGGTCATTGTCGACCAACTCTACTCCCGTCTGCTGTATGCGGGGCAGCCGTATGTCCATCTTCGAGGCGCCCCGGAGGCGGGAGAAAACGTCGTCACCATCATGGGACCGTCAAAAACGGAATCGTTGAGCGGCTATCGCTTGGGGGTGGCATTTGGCAATGCCCGCATCATCCAGCGCATGGAGAAACTCCAGGCCATCGTCTCGTTGCGCGCGCCGGGGTACTGCCAGGCTGTGTTGCAGACCTGGTTCTCCGAACCCGCCGGATGGCTGGCCGACCGCATCGGAAGGCACCAGCAGATCCGCGACGACCTGCTGTCGCTGTTTCGCGGCATCGATGGCGTGGCGGTCCGCACACCGCAAGCGGGCAGCTACCTGTTTCCGCAGCTGCCCAAGCTACGCATGACTTTGCAGACCTTCATCCGGACGCTGCGGTCGCGGGCTAACGTCACGGTCACGCCGGGGACTGAATTCAGCCCGCACGCCGGTGACAGCATCCGCCTCAATTTCTCGCAGAACCACGAGGCGGCGGTGGACGCCGTCAAACGCATCGCGACCATCCTTGAAGAACAGCGTCTCGCTTAACCCAAGCCACCCGGAAAAATGATCAGAAAAGCGTATTCCAGCGACTCGACGCCGCCGCCAGCCGGCACCTACAGCGTGGCCATGCAGGCTGGCCAACTCCTGTTTCTCTCGGGCCAGACACCGCGCGATCGCGATAACGTCAGACATGGAGACAAGCCCTTTGCCGCCCAGGCGAGAATGGCGCTCGACAATCTCGAGGCTGCCGCGAATGCGGCAGGGGCTAGCCTGCGCGACGCAGTCAAGGTGGGTGTGTTCTTGAGGGACCTGGCCCATGCGCAGGAATTCGACGCGATCTACGCGACCTATGTTGGGGAACCGCCGCCTGCCAGGACCTTGATCCAGTCCGGTTTCAGCGCGTTCGACATCGAGGTCGATGCGATACTCGTTCGAAGTTTCGCCTAATCATTCAATGATGGCGCGCGCCGGTCCCGACTGGCGCCGCTGCCCCGGCGCAGGCCGGGAGCTGCGGGCCAGCTACACCTGCACATCATTGGCCCAGGGTTCGGCCGTCAAGCGCTCCGCCAGATACTCGATGAAGGCCTGCACCCGGGCCGGCCGGCGGCGCCCCGGCGGCGTGACGATATGCAGGGCGATCGGGTCCACTTGCCAGTCATCCATCACGGTCTCCAGCGCACCCGATTGCAGATCCTTCCATGCCAGGAACTCCGGCTGCAACGCCAGCCCCATGCCCGCTTGCAGCGCCGGCGTCAGGGCTTCGGCGTTGTTCACGTTCAGGTGCACGGGCAAGGACTGCGAGAAATCCCCATGCTTTTCATGGCGGAAACGCCAGCTCGAGCCGTTGCGCGCGTACATGTATTGCAGTGCGGTGTGCTGAGCCAGATCCTTGGGATGCTTGGGGCGGCCCGCGCGCTTGAAGTAACTGGGCGCGCCCACCAGCAGGATGCGCACGGAGCACAGACGCCGCGCCAAGAGCGTGGAGTCCACCAGGTTGGAAATCCGTAGCGCCAGGTCGAAGCGTTCCGAAACCAGGTCCGCCTGCTTGTCGCTGAATTCGATTTCCAGGGCGACATCCGGATTGGCCTGCATGAACGGAGGCAACATCGGCGCCAGGTGCGTGACACCGAAGGACATGGGAGCCGACAGCCTGATCTTGCCGCGCAGGCTGCTTGATTTCTCCGTCACCTCGGATTCGACCGCCTCGCCTTCCTCGAGTATGCGGGCCGCGCGTTCCAGCGCCGCGTAACCGGATTCCGTCAAAGTCATGCTGCGCGATGTGCGATGGAACAGGGTTGTTTTCATCCTGGCTTCCAGACGGCTGATGGTCTTGGAAACCGTGGCCTGCGACAGGGCAAACTCGGCCGCCGCCTTGGCGAACGATCCCGTCTCGGCGACCTTGGCGAAGATCGCCCAACCTTCTAAATCCGGCAGCTTGCTCATCTCGTGCTCTCGGGAAATGCCCGCGCCGATGATAGCCCCTGCCTATGGCATGGACAAGAATGGTGTTGAACGCAGCGCAGCAAAAGACTGTCACGCCATCGTCATCATGCAAGAAATGGAAAGGATGGAATTCCTTGCCGCGGGTTCTCAGGATCGCGGCCTCTCTCTACTATGGACACACCTTGATCGTTTTCCTGAAAGAGAGACCTGCCATGTCCGCCAACAAGTACCTCGAAGTCCTGACTCCGCAGAATAGCCAAATCATCTTCATCGATCAGCAGCCGCAAATGGCGTTCGGCGTCCAATCCATCGACCGACAGACCTTGAAGAACAACGTGGTGGGCCTGGCCAAGGCCGCGCGCACCTTCAACATCCCGACCACCATCACCACCGTCGAAACCGACAGCTTTTCGGGCAACACGTATCCCGAACTGCTGGCCGTGTTCCCCGACCACAAGATTCTGGAGCGCACCTCCATGAACTCCTGGGACGACCAGAACGTGCGCGACGCGCTGGCCGCCAATGGCCGCAAGAAAGTCATCGTCGCGGGCCTGTGGACAGAGGTCTGCAACACCACCTTCGCACTGTGCGCCATGCTGGAAGGCGAGTACGAGATCTACATGGTCGCCGATGCCTCGGGCGGCACCTCGGTGGACGCGCACAAGTACGCCATGGACCGCATGGTGCAGGCCGGCGTGGTGCCGGTGACCTGGCAGCAGGTGTTGCTGGAATGGCAGCGCGACTGGGCCCGCAAGGAAACCTACGATGCCGTCACCGCCATCGTCAAGGAACACTCGGGCGCTTACGGCATGGGCATCGACTACGCGGTCACCCACGTGCACAAGCTGGCTGAGCGCGTCCAGCACGGCGAACGCATCGGCCCCAACCCCGCCAAGTAAACCGCAAGCCGGGCCGGCCAGACAGATTCTGGTCGGCCCGGCATTCTGCTTTTGAACACGGCGGGCGGCGGGACTTGCGGGTCCAACAGCTGCCTGGCGCAATCCAGGAGAGTCCCATGCCAGACCAGAAGAGCAACGCGACGCGCGGCACCTTCGCGCCCTTGCGCCAGTCCGTGTTCGCCGTCCTGTGGGCCGCGACGGTGCTGGGCAATGTAGGAAGCTTCATGCGGGACGTGGCCAGCTCCTGGCTGGTGACCGACCTGTCGGCCAGCCCGACCGCGGTGGCGCTGATCCAGACGGCCGCGACCTTGCCGATTTTCCTGTTGGCGATCCCGGCCGGCGTGCTTTCCGACATCTTGGACCGCCGCCGCTTCCTGATATTCGTGCAGTTGCTGCTGGCCTCGGTAAGCGGCACGTTGTTGCTGCTGTCGCACTTCGGCGCGCTGACCGTCGACTACCTGATCGCGCTGACCTTCGTCGGCGGTATCGGCGCGGCATTGATGGGGCCGACCTGGCAATCCATCGTGCCCGAACTCGTGCCCCGCGAGGAGCTCAAGGGCGCTGTCGCGCTGAACTCGCTGGGCATCAACATCGCGCGCGCCATCGGTCCGGCGGCGGGCGGGTTGATCCTGGCCAGCTTCGGCGCGGCGGTCACCTATGGGCTGGACGTGCTGAGCTACGTGTTCGTCATCGCCGCCTTGCTGTGGTGGAAACGTCCGGCGGCCGTCGACAGCGGGCTGTCGGAGAACTTCTTCGGCGCGTTCCGCGCGGGCCTGCGCTATACGCGGGCCAGCAAGGAGCTGCATCGCGTCCTGCTGCGCGCCGCCGTCTTTTTCCTGTTCGCCAGCGCGGTCTGGGCCCTGCTGCCCCTGGTGGCGCGGCAGATGCTCGGAGGCACTGCCGGCTTCTACGGCGTGCTGCTGGGTGCGGTGGGCGCGGGCGCGATCATCGGCGCCCTGGTCATGCCCAAGCTCAGCGCCCGCCTGGATACGGACGGGCTGGTGCTGCTGGCATCCGTGGCCAGCGCGGCGGTCATGGCGGGGCTGGTGTTCGCGCCGCCCCAGTGGCTGGCGGTGCTGCTGCTGGTGGTGCTGGGCATGGGCTGGATCACCGCGCTTACGACGTTCAACGGCGTGGCCCAGGCCATCCTGCCCAACTGGGTGCGCGGCCGCGGGCTGGCCGTATATCTGATGGTCTTCAATGGCGCGATGGCCGCCGGCAGCCTGGGCTGGGGCCTGGTGGCGCGGGAGATCGGCGTGCCCTATGCGCTGGCGGTCAGCGCAGCTGGCCTGGTGGTGGTGGCGCTGTTGTTCCATCGCGTGCGCCTGCCGATCGGCGAAGCAGATCTGCAGGCGTCGAATCACTGGCCGGAGCCGCTGCTCGCCGAGCCGGTCGCCAATGATCGCGGCCCGGTGCTGGTGCAGGTCGAATACCGCATCCGCCAGGAAGATCGGCCCGCCTTTCTCGAAGCGATGAAGCGCTTGTCGCAAGAGCGTTTGCGCGACGGGGCCTATGCCTGGGGCGTGGTCGAGCACACTGGGGATCCTCAGCGGGTGGTCGAGTGGTTCTTCGTCGAGTCCTGGGCTGAACACTTGCGCCAGCATCACCGGGTGTCCCATGCCGATGCTGATCTGCAAACCGAGGCGCTGCGTTTCCACATGGGGCCGGACAAGCCCGAGGTGCATCACTTCCTGGCCTTGAAGCACTGACGGGCCGCATCGGGAGCAAGCTCATGAACCATACGACGCATGCCGTCGCGATGGACGGCAGCCGGGAAGCGGAGGCGCGCCATGGTTGAGCGCCGTCCTCTTGCGAGCCTGGGCCATGCCCGTCGCGGCTGGCTCGACGTGAAGCACCATTTTTCCTTCGCCGCTTACCAAGACCCAGAGCGCATGAACTGGGGCGCGCTGCGCGCATGGAACGACGAAACCATCGCGCCGGGCTCGGGCTTCGCGCCCTTGCTGCATGCGAATGTGGAAATCATCACCTGCGTGCGGGAAGGCGCGCTTACTCATGAAGACGATCTGGGCAACCGCGGACGCACAGGTGTCGGCGAGGTGCAGGTCATGAGCGCGGGCAGCGGCCTGACGCATGCCGAATTCAACATGGAAGGCGGACCCGCGCAGGTGTTCGAGATCTGGATCGAGCCGGATCGCCGCGGCGCGCCGCCGAGCTGGGGCAGAAAGTCGTTTGCGCGCGAAGCCTGCAAGGGCCGGTTCATCACGCTGGCCAGCGGCATGGACGGCGACGAAGACGCGCTGCCGATCCGCAGCGATGCGCGGGTGCTTGCGCTGGCGCTGAAGGCGGGCGAGGCCGCCACCTATCGTTTTGCGCGCGGCGCGCGGCGCGGCTACCTGGTTGCCTCCAAAGGCAGATTGAAGGTCAACGGCGTGGAGATCGGCCTGGGCGACGGCGCCGCCATCCGCGACGAAACGGAGCTGCGCCTCATGGCCCTGGACGACGCGGAAGTCCTCTTGGCCGATACGCATGCCTGAGCGGCATCCATCCCCATCCATCGACACAACGAGGACACATATGAAGATCTATCTGCTTTCCCTGGGCGCGGGGTTGCTGGTCGGCGTGGTCTACAGCCTGCTGCAGGTCCGCTCGCCCGCCCCGCCCCTTGTGGCCCTGATCGGCTTGCTCGGCATATTGGTCGGCGAGCAGATCGTTCCGGTGGGCCGGCAGCTCCTCAGCGGAACCGCCTTCGTTGCCGCCTGCGACAAGGAAAAGGCCGTGAGCCACGTACTCGGGCAATTGCCCGGCCGCCATCAAACCCAAGACAAGGAACACGGCTGAGCCGGTTTCCGCATCAAAGGAGGCATTGCATGCCTACACGTCGCGATCTCATCGGTGTTGCTTCCGCCCTGGCGCTCAACGGCATGTTGGGGCGCCACGCCATCGCCAGTTCCCAAGGAGAACCCAATATGTCCAACGCTACCCCGGATGTCATTTTCCACAATGGCCGCATCACCACGCTGGATCGCAGCAAACCGCAGGCCAGCGCCGTCGCGATCAAGAACGGCAGGTTCGTGGCGGTGGGCAGCGATGCCGAAGTCATGGCGCTGGCAGGCGCTGGCACGCGGGTCGTCGACCTGAAGCGCCGGGCGGCCTTGCCGGGCCTCTACGACAACCATACCCACGTGGTGCGCGGTGGCCTGAACTACAACATGGAACTGCGCTGGGACGGCGTGCGTACGCTGGCCGACGCCATGGCCATGCTGAAGCGCCAGGTCGCCAACACGCCCGCGCCGCAATGGGTGCGCGTGGTGGGCGGCTTCACCGAGCACCAGTTCGCCGAGAAGCGCCTGCCCAGCATCGAAGAGATCAACGCCATCGCGCCCGACACGCCGGTGTTCATCCTGCACCTGTATGACCGCGCATTGCTCAACGGCGCCGCGCTGCGCGCGGTGGGCTATACCAAGACCACGCCCAATCCTCCGGGCGGCGAGATCATGCGCGATGCCCAGGGCAATCCCACGGGCCTGCTGCTGGCCAAGCCCAACGCCACCATCCTGTATGCCACGCTGGCCAAGGGTCCCAAGCTGCCCTTCGACTACCAGGTCAATTCCACGCGCCACTTCATGCGCGAACTGAACCGCCTGGGCGTGACGGGGGTGATCGACGCGGGCGGCGGCTTCCAGAACTATCCGGACGACTACGCCGTCATCCAGAAGCTGGCCGATGAAAACCAGATGACGGTGCGCCTGGCCTACAACCTCTTCACGCAAAAGCCCAAGCAGGAAAAGGAAGACTTCCTCAACTGGACTTCCAGCGTGAAATACAAGCAAGGCACGGACTATTTCCGCCACAACGGCGCCGGTGAAATGCTGGTGTTCTCGGCGGCCGACTTCGAGGACTTCCGCGTCGAGCGTCCGGACATGCCGCCGGAGATGGAAGGCGAGCTGGAAGAGGTCGTGCGCGTGCTGGTGCAGAACAAGTGGCCGTGGCGCTTGCATGCCACCTACGATGAGACCATCTCGCGGGCCCTGGACGTATTCGAGAAAGTGCATCGCGATACGCCGCTGACCGGATTGAACTGGTTCTTCGACCACGCCGAAACCATCTCCGACAAGTCCATCGACCGCATCGCCGCGCTGGGCGGGGGCATTGCCGTGCAGCACCGCATGGCTTACCAGGGCGAATACTTCATCGACCGCTACGGCGCAAAGGCCGCCGAAGCCACGCCGCCCGTCGCCAAGATCCTGCAGCGCGGCGTAAAGGTTTCGGCCGGCACCGACGCGACCCGTGTCGCCTCGTACAACCCCTGGGTCTCCTTGTCCTGGATGGTCACCGGCAAGACCGTGGGCGGCACCCGCCTCTACCCCGCGCGCAACTGCCTGGACCGCGAAACCGCGCTGCGCATGTGGACCGAGAACGTGGCCTGGTTCTCCAACGAGGAAGGCAAGCGCGGCCGCATCGAACCCGGCCAGCTTGCCGACTTCATCGTGCCGGACAAGGACTACTTCAGCTGCGCCGAGGACGAGACTTCCTTCCTGACCTCGGACTTGACCGTGGTGGGCGGCCGCGTGGTCTACGGCGCGGGTGAGTTCGCGCCGCTGGACGACAACCCGTTGCCGCCTGCCATGCCCGACTGGTCCCCTACCCGGCTGTTCGGCGGCTATGGCGCCTGGGGCGATCCGCAGGGCGCCGGCCGCAACTCGCTGGGCTACCGCAACATGGCGGCCTGCGCATGCGCCAGCTCCTGCGGCATGCATGGGCACGACCATGCCCGCGCGTGGGCATCGAATGCGCCCAGCTCGGACCTGCAGGGCTTCTTCGGCGCGCTGGGCTGCTCTTGCTGGGCCGTTTAAGGGGACCCGCCATGAGTACGCCCTTTCAATGGGAACGGCGGCTGGCCGATCTGGCCCGCCCGCTGTTCGGAGCCTCTGCCGTCCGGTTCCTGGCCTATCTGGGCCTGTGCGCCGCCTATTTGCAGGGAGGGGTGGTGAAGCTCACCGACTTTCCCGGCGCGTTGCGCGAAATGGCGCATTTTGGCCTGTCGCCCGAGCCCTTGTTCGCGGTGCTGGTGATTGCGCTGGAACTGGTGGCCTCCGTCATGATCCTGACGGGCAGGCTGCGATGGCTGGGCGCGCTGGCGCTGGCCGCCTTCACGCTGATGGCGACCGGCATCGCGCTGCGCTTCTGGGAGATGCCGATAGGCCAGGAACGCTTCATGGCGGCCAACTCGTTCTTCGAGCATCTGGGGTTGGCGGGCGGGTTGTTGCTGGTGGCGTGGCTGGATCTCAGGGAGACCAGGTCTGGCGGGGTGGCGTCCTGAAGGCAGGCAACATAGCCTGTCTTGTCGGGGCGGACCAAGGTCTGCGTAACCGGCACACCGGAGAGCACGTCGCAGCCATACGGCTACTTGCTGGCGTTGCGCGAGCAATCCCGGTATTTGGCGCGGGCCGCGTCGCTCGCGATTCGGTCACGGTCCTGGCGCGCGGCCTGCACTTCCGCCTGCAACGTCTCGCGGCACGCCAGGACTTTCGCATTGCGCTCGTCCTCGCGCGCCTTGCGGGCATCCATTTTCTGGCGCGCCGCGGTGTTTCGGTCTTGAATTGCCTGGGCCTCGATGGGGTCCAGGGGAATCGAATTTCTTTGCGCGCGGGCGTCGCGAGCCATTTCGGGGGTGATGATTGCCTTGGCTGGCGATGACTCGATGGCGCGCGCCTGCTTGTCGTCCGGCGGGCATTGGTTGACCCCATGGTCTTTCAGCCGCGCAAGGCCGCCAGGATTCATGGCGAGCAGGATGGCAATGTCCTGTGGCGGCTGGCCCTGCCAGAAATAGAACAGCGAAGTCTCTTCCTTGCGGCCCGCGTACATGCAGCGCAGGATCTGATTTTCAGGCTTGGCGACGCGATAGTCGAATCCTCGCATCATCGGCGTTTCGCCGAAGAACAGGCGCGCGGGTATCGCCGTGCCGGGTTCGATCAGCTTGCGGGCCGCGCCGGTTCGTTGCGCTTCCCAGTCGTCGTGCTCGGCCTGATCCCGCAGGCGCCGGTAGGCTTCATACTCTTTCAGGCTGCCGCTGCTGGCCAACGCGGCTGCGGCCTTGATGGGGTCCGGGGTTATTCCAAGTCCCGACCCCACGCCAAAGCCCACGGCGGAAACCCAGCTGTTGAACGCCTTTCTGGCGCTGGGCGGGATGCCGCCATCCAGCGGGCGGCCATTGTTTCCAAGCGTCATCAGGCTGGCGAAGCGTTGGGCCTGGTCGCCGCTGCCTGCGGCGATGCGCGGCCACGCGATCATCAGGTCTTTCTGGAACAGCAGTTCACCAAACAGGTCGCCGGCTGCGGCGCGGTCCGCGGCGGAGGCAGCGAAGTATGCGCGCCGCGCTTCCTCGACCTGGGCCTCGAACCGCGCCATCTGCTGGCGTAGCTCCGCGTAGCCTTCGACAGCCCGCTGGACGTTGAGGGCCAGATAGTCGCGGGCGGAAGGCCGGCCGATCCAGATGACATCCTGTGCGAAAGCGCTGGCGGCCGTCAGCATGCCAATCAGGATCAGGAGCCAGCGAGGTTGGCGCCAGGCCTTCGGATCCGGCCCCCTGCGGACGTATGCAGGTCCAGGATGGTGCATGGCAAGCTCTCCGAATAGGGTCCGGCACAGGCGTCCGGATGGCAAATGCCGCCACTCCTTACGGTGGAGTGCGAAAAACTATAGGCGAACGGGGGGGAGGCGTCTCTCCACTCTTTGGATGGCGTAGCGGCCCCGCTGATCATGCGCATGGCCAGATCCGGACCTGACGGCTGACCGCGAGAAGTTCGCTGGCTACGGTGAAAGCGCTAGGGAAAATACCCATATCCCCTACTCCTTCGTTGCCGGAAAATCGCAAAAATTGTTCAACAATCCTGGTGCGAAGAATACCTCCCGGTATAGGGCAGATCCAATCTGGCCGCGGCTCTCAGGGCGTTCCATAGGGGAAAACATGTTCACTCAGATTCTGGTGGCGTCGCGCCGCAGCGCCGCTCACGCACTGGCCGCGTTCATGTTGTGCACGGCAACTCCCATGGTGTTTGCCGCCGCCACCATCAAGGCGGACAGCCTGACGGTGGGCTCTGACCTCACCTATCCGCCCTATGCGTACATGGAAGGCGGCAAGCCCGCCGGGTTCGACGCGGATTTCTCGCGGCTGCTGGCCTCCAAGCTGTCGCTGCAGCCGGTATTCGTCGATACGCGCTTTCCTGACCTGATCCTGGGCATGCGGGCGCGCCGCTTCGATACGGTCGCGTCGGCGCTTTACGTCACGCCCGAGCGCACCAAGCTGATCGACTTCATTCCGTACCTGAAGACGGGCGCCTCGCTGCTGGTGCTGACCGCCAGCCAGTACGCACCCGCGGGACCGGAGGCGCTGTGCGGCAAGCGCGTGGCATCGATCAAGGGGGCGTCATGGACGCCGAAGTTGCAGAAGGTCTCACGCGAGGCTTGCCAGCCCAAGGGGCTGGGCGAGATCAAAGTGCTGGAGTTCCCGACGTCTCCCGAAGCGATGATGGCGCTGCGTTCGCAGGCGGCGGACGCAATGATCGAAGACGCGGCGGTGGTGCACGGCATGCTGGCGCAGTCCAAGGACAGCTTGAAAGTCACTTCGACCTCCCTGCTCTATCCGATCGTGATCGGGCTGGGGATCAACAAGGAATCGAAAGAACTGCAGAGCGCGCTGAACGGCGCGCTGCAGCGGGCCCGCGATAGCGGCGAGTACCAGGCGCTGCTGGCCCGCTACGGGTTGGAGGAACCGTCCGCCGCCGAAGTCCAGGCCGCTCTGGCAGGCCCGGCGCGATAAGGCCGCGACGGAATCCGCGACCATGCATTTCGATTGGGACTACGCCGTCAGCCTGCTCTGGGACACCGACTTCTGGAAGGCGTGCTGGGTGGTGGTAAAGCTGAGCACGGCAACGTGGGTGATAGGCGTGGCAGCGGGTTTCCTGCTGGCGCTGGGGAAGCAGGCGAAGAATCCGTTCGTCAGCCGCCTGGCGGGTCTGTACATCTGGTTTTTCCGCAGCCTGCCTCTGCTGGTGCTGCTGGTGTTCATCTACAACCTGCCGCAGGTGTTCCCTGCGGCGGGCGCGCTGTTGTCGGACCCGTTCTACGCCGGCCTGACCGCCCTGGTGGTGAGCGAAACGGCCTTCATCGCCGAGATCCATCGCGGCGGCATCCTGGGCGTGCCGCGCGGTCAGATCGAGGCTGGACGGGCGTTGGGCATACGCTATGCCGGCATCCAGCGCATGATCGTGATTCCGCAGGCGTTGCGGATCGCGCTGCCCGCCCTGAGCAACGAGTTCATCACGATCGCCAAGCTGACCTCGCTGGTATCGGTGATCTCGCTGGCCGAGATCCTGCTGGTCGGGCAACGCTTGTACACGCAGAACTTCCTGGTGTTCGAGACCATGCTGGCAGTGGCGCTGTATTACGTGCTGATCGTCACGCTGTTCGACAAGCTGCTGGGCTGGCTGGAGTCGCATATGAACATTCTGCGACGCGCGCCCAAGCCCCTGGCGCTGGACGAAGCGGCGCGGCGCGAGATCCAGGAAGGGCAGTCCGGAGCGGCGCTGACCGCCGCCGGCAACGCGCCTGCGTTGGAAGTGCGGCAGGCTCGCAAGCGCTTCGGCGACCATGAAGTGCTCAAGGGCATAGACCTGACGGTCAAGGCCGGCGAAGTCATCAGCATCATCGGTCCGTCTGGTTCGGGCAAGACGTCATTGATACGTACGTTGAACGGCCTGGAGACGCTGGACGGCGGCGAGGTGCTGTTGCATGGAAAACCCTTCCTGGGATCGCCGGAGGCCGGCGCGCAGGCGGGACCCGGCGACCGCATCCTTGATATCGGCATGGTGTTCCAGAGCTTCAACCTGTTTCCGCACAAGACCGTGCTGCAAAACGTGATGCTGGCGCCGGAGTACCACGGACGCGGCAGCGCCGGCGTATTGCGCCGCGAAGCGCTGGTCCTGCTCAACAAAGTGGGCATGCTGGATCACGCGCACAAGTATCCGCATCAGCTCTCCGGCGGTCAGCAGCAACGCGTGGCGATCGCCCGCGCGCTGGCCATGCGCCCCTCCATCATGCTGTTCGACGAGCCGACATCGGCGCTGGATCCGGAACTGGTGGCCGAAGTGCTCAAGGTAGTGGAAACGCTGGCGCGCGAAGGCATGACGATGCTGATCGTGACACACGAGATGGGGTTCGCATTCAAGGTGTCCGATCGCGTGGTGTTCATGGAGGCCGGCCGCGTCTTGCTGGATGCGCCGCCGGCCGCTGTGCTGGCTAGCGCGGACCCGCGCGTCAAGGATTTCCTGAGCCATGTCCATGTCTCCTGAGCGGTGCGACATATCCCTGCGCGCGGTGTCGGACTGCCTGAAGCGGGCGTCGGCGGATCCCGCTAGCGCGGCTCTCGCCCTGGTGGCGCGCCGCGACGAGGACGCGCTGGCCGAGGCGCGGGCGCGGGACGCCTTGCGCGCAATAGCGCCGGACGACGAGCCGCTGGCCGGCATGGTACTGGGCGTGAAGGCTTGCTTCGACGTGCGCGGATGGACGACGCACGCGGGTTCACGGGTGCTGGCCGATGCGCCGCCCGCCAGGCGGGACGCTGCGCTGGTGCATGCGTTGCGGCGCGCGGGCGCAGTGCTGCTGGCGCAGAACAACATGACCGAATTCGCCTACGGCGCGCTGGGCCTGAACGCCCGCTACGGCACGCCGCTATCGCCGCTGATGGCTGACGAGCCCTGTGTCGCGGGCGGCTCCAGCAGCGGCGGCGCGGTGGCGGTGGCGCAGGGCATGGTGAGCCTGGCTCTGGCCTCGGATACGAGCGGATCGGCGAGGATTCCGGCCGCGTTCTGCGGCGTCGCCGGCTTCAAGCCGTCCCGCGGCCGCTATGAGGACGCGGGCATGATGTACCTGTCGCCCAGCTTCGATGTGCCCGGCATCATCGCCGCGGACGCTGCGCGGTGCCTGCTTGTGGATAAGGTGCTGGCGCCTTGGGATGCCGCCAAGCCGGCATCGGGCGTACACGGCGCGACGCCGCTGGCGAGCAAGGTGTTCGTGGTGCCGGACCACGTGGAGGACCTGCTGGAACCGGAAGTCAGGCACGCCTTCGCCGGATGGCTGGAATGCCTGATGGATGCGGGCGCCGCGCTGCGCCGCGAACCCATGCCTTGCCTGGCCTTGGCCGGCAAGGCGGCGCGCGACGGCGGCATCATAGCGGCCGACGCGTATGCCTTGCATGCGTCCCGCTTGGCGACGGACGCAGCCCGCTACGATCCCCGCGTGGGGCCGCGCATGCTGTTGGGAGCACAGGTGCCGGCGCATGCCTATATAGCGGCGCAAGGCCGGCTGGCGGACCTGCGCCGGGAGTACGACTGCGCCATCGCGGGCGCGGATGCGGTGCTGATGCCGACGGTGCCCATGCTGCCGCCGCCGCTCGCGCGGCTGGACGACAACGACAGTTATCTGCGCGAGAACGGCCGGGCTTTCAGCCTGACGGAATTCGCCAATCGCCTGGACCTGCCCAGTATTTCCATGCCGGGCGATCCGGCCGCGAAACAAGCGGTGGGGCTGATGGCGACCGGCCTGCGCGGCGGTGACCGGGCCTTGCTGCTGGCCGCCGCGCAGATCGAAGACGCGCTCGTATCGGCCTCGCGCCGCCGGCATTGATTTTTTTCACCCATACGCGGACCTGATCCATGATAGTTATCCACAGCGACGACCTGACCGACACCGAACGCCACGCCCGGGGACCGGGCTGGGAGAGCAAGCGCATCATCGTCAAGCGCGACGGCATCGGGTATTCGGTGCACGAAACCCGAGTTTTCGAAGGCGCCGAGCTGCACCTGCACTACAAGCATCACTACGAGGCGAACTACTGCATGGAAGGCGAAGGCGAAGTGCTGGACGTCGCCACGGGCGCGACGCACGCCATACGGCCGGGCACCCTCTACGCGCTGGATAAGAACGACCAGCATGTGCTGCGGGCCGTGAAGGGAGACCTGCGCCTGGTCTGCGTCTTCAATCCGCCTTTGAGCGGACAGGAGACGCACCGGGCGGACGGCAGCTATGCCGAACCTGAAACGGAGGCGCGCGCGTAGGCGCCTGTCCGTCGACCGCGTCCTGCGGTCCCTATTTGGCCTGCTGCTTGAGGCGGGTCAGCACGGCCATCAGCGTGCGTTCGGAATCGTCGAGATAGTCAGTGAGGGCTTGTGCGGCCAGGTCGCGCCGGCCCTCCACCAGCAGGCCGTGGATGCGGCGCTCGCGTTCGATCCAGTCGGGTGTCTGGATCAGGCTTTCGTCGACCTCGGACGCGAATACCAGCCGCAACTGCGCACAGAGCGTATGAAAAAACTCGTCCAGCAGGCGGCTGCCCAGCTGCGCGACGATGTGCTGGTGCACCTGCAGGCTCAGCGTGCCGACATTGCGCCATTTTTTCTTGGACAGCGCGCGCTCGGCGGCGTCAATGGCTGCAAGCATCTTGTCCAGCAAGGCGGGCTGCAACGGCAGGCTGCCGGCGATGGCCTGCAGTTCCAGGGCGCGGCGGGCCGCGTAGATCTCGCGCAGGTCCTTGCGCTCCATGCGGCGGACCACGACCCCCTTGTGGCGGATGAACGTGGCCAGCCCTTCGCGGCCCAATTGATGCAGGACTTCGCGGATCGTGTTGCGCGATGCGCCATAGTCAGCAGCCAGATCGACTTCGACCAGCTGCGTGCCGGGTGGCAACTTGCCTTCCATGATGTCATCGCGCAGTTGGTGGCTGATGCGTTCGGCGATCGAGATTCCGCTGTCGCGTTCGGCGGGCATGATGGCATGGGCTCCTGGCAAGGCGCCGCGGCGGGGCCGGGCGCCTGTTGTTGTTATTTCCACTCGACCTTTTCAGGGTGCAGTCCGTGGACGCCCTTATACGGTGAAACCTCGGGCGGTGTCCAGCCTTGCAGCAGGGCGGAATCCAGCGCATAGACCTCCACGCCCAGGGGACGGCACACATCGATGGGATCGCGCGCATCGGGGCCCCACATCGGCACGGACAGGTCGCCGCCGGGGCAGGTGGACAAGGCGCAGAGCAGGTCCATTTCGGCGAAGAACTCCAGATAGTCGCCCGGCTTGGCAGGACATGCCTTCATGAAGTACTTGTCGTCGTCGTTCAGCCCGGTGACCTGGAACACGTTGAGAACATCGTGGACATCGAATTCTGTCAGGCCATGCGGCGCCACGGCCCGCGTCAGGTTGGAATGGCAATGGAAGTGGAAGTCCTCGCCGCTGAGCAGCTTGTTGACGTAGGGATCGCAGCGCGTGCCCAGCAGATCGTGCACCCGTCCGCCGTCGCTGTCCGTGCCATAGCCGGCCAGCGTGTCATCGGTGATCGTGACCATGGGGCGCAGGTACGGCAGCGTGGACCAGATGCGGTCGTGGGTGCTCACATGCGCCTGTTGCAGCTGGCGGGTCCGGGATGCCCACATGCGTTCGCGCGGGTTGTGCAGGTTCCACATATTGAAGTCCGCGACTTGCGGGCCTTCTAGTGTGACGATGCGGAAGACATGGCCGGCGGGGACTTTCCAGGCGAAGCCGCTGCGGATGGGAACGACGTGCGATTCAACGAGTTTGCGTCGCGCCGGGTCGGCGACGAGTGTCCGGTAGAAATCCCGGTCCACATTCAATACCGAACCCTTGCTCACCTGGTACGCCGCGGGGTAATTCGACATGGCCTGCCTCCTGGAAACGCTCCTGGATCCAATGCCAGGATTGTTGAACAATTGTGAGGCAGTATACAGGAGAGGGAAAGGCCAGGAACCCTATTTTTACGGGGTCGAGGAAGCCTCCGCGGGCGTGCCGCAGACCTGCTTGATCGTCTGCCGCAGCCAACGGTGCGCGGGGTCGCTGTCCAGCCGCGGCGGCCAGGCCTGCACCACGGTGACCGGGTGCATGGGCACCGGCACCTGGAAGGCGCGCAGCTTCAGGCCCAGGCGTTCGACGCCGGGCATCAGGTTCTCGGGCATGGATGGCAGCACCAGGTCGGAATCGGCCAGGGCGAAGATCGCGGCATGGAAAGTGGGCGTGATCAGCGTGACGTGGCGCGCCAGCCCGAGTTCGGCCACGGTGTCGTCGATCGGGCCTTGCGCGCGTCCCCGGCGCGAGACGCTGACGTGGTCGTAGGCGCAGAAGCGCTGCGGGGTGATGGGGGCCTTGAAGATTGGGTGTTCGTTGCGCGCCAGGCCGCAGAAGGCGGTGGTGAACAAGGTTTGCACCTTGATGTCGGCGCCGAACTTCTGCGAAGAACCGATATAGAGGTCGGCGTCGCCGCTGAGCGCGTCGGCGTCGTGATTGCCTTCGGAGACGAACCGCAGCACGGCGCGAGGCGCGTAGCGGCGCAGGTGCTCGCGCAGCCGGCCGCCGTAACCGCCCACGAAAACGTCGTTGGCGCGCAAGGTGAAGACCCGCGTCAGGGTCGCCAGATTGACGTCTTCGCCGAAGGCGGTGAAGACGGCCTGCGCCTGTTCGATCACGTGGCGCAGCTGTTCGTGCAGCGCCAGCGCCCGAGGCGTGGGCGCCAGGCCGCGGCCGGAGCGCACCAGCACGGGGTCGCCGACGGCTTCACGGATGCGCGCCAGGCTGCGGCTCATGGCGGGCGTGCTCAGGTTCAGGCGGCGCGCCGCGCCGACGACGCTGCCTTCCTGGATCAGCACATCCAGGGTCAATAGCAGGTTCAGGTCTAGCGGTTTCATGCGGCCTAGCATAGCGCGGCGGATAAACCGGATGGGCGCTCCAGGGTTGCGTCTGATGCACTTCTCGATTGCGCCGGACGGCATTCCCCGGCGTCCGGGCCGGGACCAACATTCCAGCCTTGGCCGCGCGTGGGCGCAGGCCGATGAAAACCAAGGAGAGACAAATGGCGCTGGAAGTTCTGGAGCTGCATCATCACGCCGTGCGCATGCCGCTGGATAAAGTCGCGGCCATGGGTGTGTTCTATGGGGATGTGTTGGGACTGGACACGGACCGGGGCCGCTGGGAGATTCCGGGCATTGCCGGGTACTTCCTGGACATGGGCAACGACTGCCAGATCCATCTGCTGGGCAGCGACGGGCCGTCGCCCTATTCCCAAGGCCCGGGCTGTGACCCTGTGGAAAACCACGTGGCGCTGGCGGTGCGCGATATCGCGGCGGCCGAGGCGGAACTGCAGCGCCTGGCCGTGGACTACTGGAAGCTGGACAATGTGGCGGCGCCCGAGCTCATGCAGCTGTTTTTGCGCGACCCGGTCGGCAACCTGATCGAGCTGCATCAGATCGGCCGCTGCCGCTGCAAGCGCAGCGACCGCGCCTTCGCCGACGCGAAGGCCGCGCAAGGCGCCGCGCCCAAGCAGGGCCAGGGCTGAGAGGCCTGGGATAAGCCATGTTCATCGATCTGAACGACCTGGCGGGCCCCGCCCGCTACAAGCTGCTGACCGCGGCGATCGTGCCGCGGCCCATTGCCTGGATCGTGTCGCGGGACGCCGAAGGGACGACGAACGTGGCGCCGTTCTCGTTTTTCAACCTGATGTCGGGCGATCCGCCGCTGATCTGCGTCGGTATCGGCGTGCGCGGCGACGCGCCCAAGGACACCGCGCGCAACATCGCCGAACGCGGCGAGTTCACGGTAAGCCTGGTGTCCGCGCCGCAGGCCGGCCGGATGAATGTGACGGCGGTGGATTTTCCCCCCGGCGTGGACGAGTCCCGCGAAGCCGGCCTGGAGCTATCGCCATCGCGGCGCATCGAGGTGCCCTGGGTAGCGCAGTCGCCGGTGGCGTTCGAGTGCCGCGTGCATGAACTGATGCGCATCGACCGCCGCAGCCTGATCGTGGCGCAAGTGGCGGCCATGCACGTGCGCGACGACGTGGTGGCGGACCGGGAACATCTGTATCTGGATGGCCCCGCGATGGACCTGCTGGCGCGCCTGCACAATCCGGGCTGGTATTGCCGGCCGCAGGCGGCCTTTCAGATGCCGCAGCTGACGTTGGCGCAATGGGAGGCGATGAAGCTGTCGGGCGAGGCCGAGCGGTATCTGGAGCGGGGCCGCGGATAGCACTGGAGACTGGGGCGCGGCTGTCAGCGCCCTGATCGCGCCTTCAAATCCCCCATCTCCTCCAGCATCAGCTGATGCGCATAGCGTGAGAACACGCTGACCAGCCGCGTCCGCGTGTGATACGGCGGATAGAGCAGCGCCACCGTCACCGGCACGGCCGGGCTGAAGGGGCGGATCTCGACGTTGTGGGCGGTGTATTCCTCGCGCGCGGCCAGCGGGTTGATGAGCGCCACGCCCAGGCCCGCGCCGACCAGGGCGCAGATGGACGAGCCCAGGCCGGCCTCGGCCACGGTCTGGCGTTCGACCTTGGCCGTCTTGAACACGGCGTCGATCTTCTCGCGCAGCGGCGTGCCGCTGGTAAAAGCCACGAAAGGTTCGCCGGCGAAGTCCGCGGGCTTGAGCTTTTTCAGCTTGGCCAGGCGATGGCCCTTAGGCAACACCGCCACGCAACTCATCGTCAGCACGGGTTCGACCTGGATGCCGGGGGAGTCTCCCGACAGCATGGCTAGCCCCGTGTCGCAAAACCCCGAACTGATCCAGTTGTGCACCGTGCTGGCGTTGCCGGAATGGATAGACACCATGACATCCGGGTATTCCGTCTTGAAGGCGGCGACGATGCGCGCCAGCAGGCCGCCGGCCAGCCGCGGCATGGCGGCCACGCTCAGGCGGCTGGCGCTGAACGAGCGGATGCTGGCCGCCGCCGATTCCAGGCCGGCCAGGCCGATGAAGGTCTTTTCCACTTCCTGGAAGAAGCGCGACCCGTCCTGCGTCGGCGTCAGGCGGCTGCCGTTGCGGTCGAACAAGGCGAACTGGGTAATGGCTTCCAATTGCGCAATTAAGCGGCTAACGTGCGGCTGCGAGGTGTGCACGCGCCGCGCGGCGGCGGTCATTGAGCCGGTCATCATGACGGCGCGGAACGCCTCGATGTGCCTCAGGCCCATCCGTGGAATGGCCATGTCAAATCCGTATAGAGGAATACTTGATTGGAACTGGATAAAACCATACCGCTAGTTGATACTTTTTGCCAGCCGCGGGGCTCATCGCGGGACGAGGCGGTTGCCGGCCTGGCCGGATCCGCTGATCGTGAACATAAGCACGCGCCGCATGAACGGCGCCAAGGGAATCAGATGAAAGCACTTGCTGCGATCTCCGCCGCCGTGGCCCTCTTGGGTAGCGCCGCCTCCGCCCACGCCGAAGGCCCCAGCCGCCTGGACAAGATCAAGGAAACCGGCGTGATCACGCTGGGCCACCCGGAGACCTCGGTCCCCTTCGCCTATCTCGACGGCAACCAGAAGCCGATCGGCTACACGGTGGAGATCTGCCAGGAAGTCGCCCAGTACGTGAAGGCCGCCCTGAAGCTGCCCAAGCTGGAGGTGCGCTACAACCCGACGACTTCCGCCACGCGCATTCCGCTGCTGGCCAACGGCACCATCGACCTGGAATGCGGCAACACCACCAACAACCTGGACCGCCACAAGCTGGTGTCGTTCGCGCCCACGACCTTCGTGGCGCAGGTGGTGCTGGTGGCGCGCAAGGACGGCGGCGTGGACCCCAACAACCTGGAATCCTTCCGCGGCAAATCCATCGCCGCGCAGGCTGGCGGCCAGACCTTCCGGCTGATCTCGCAGCTGAATGCCAAGGGCAACCTGGGCATCACCATGGCGCCGACCAAGGACACCGCCGAAACCATACTGATGGTGGAATCGGGCCGCGCCGCGGGTTCGGCCAACGATGACGGCATCGCCTACGGCGCGGTGGCCTCGTCGAAGAATCCCGACGCCTTCGTGATCGGCACCAAGGGCCTGGAAATGGCGCCCTACGGCATCATGGAGCCCAAGGACGATCCGGCCTTCAAGAAGGTGGTGGACGACGCGGTGCGCGATCTGATCAAGACGGGCAAGGTGGCCGCGATCTACGACAAGTACTTCAATGCGCCGATCCCGCCCAAGCAGATCAACCTGAAGTACCCGATGAGCGATGCCCTGAAGCGCGCGCTGGCCAATCCGACCGATTCCGGCGATCCCAAGGCGTACGAGTAAGCAGGCTGCGCGCGGGACGCCGGACGTCCCGCGCACTGCCGGGCAAGGATGCTGGCCGCCAGGCGCGGCCGGTGTGCTCATCAAGGGACGAGGATGAATTACAACTGGAGTTGGAGCGTCTTCCTGGAAATGTCGCCGAACGGCGTGCATACCTTCCTGGAGACGATCTTCATCGGCGTGGGCTGGACTCTGGCGCTGGCCCTTACCGCATGGGTGTTCTCGCTATTGTTCGGGGCGTGGCTGGGCGTGATGCGCACCGCCAGTTCGCGCCTGCTGAATGCGCTGGGCGCGACGTATGTGGAGGTGTTCCGCAACATCCCGCTGCTGGTGCAGATGTTCCTGTGGTATTTCGTGCTGCCCGAGCTGCTGCCGCATGCATGGGGCCTGGCCATGAAGCAGATGCCGCAGCCCTGGGGCCAGTTCGTGCCGGCGGTGCTGTGCCTGGGATTCTATGGATCGGCGCGGGTGGCCGAACAGGTGCGCGCGGGCATACAGTCGCTGCCGCGCGGCCAGTTCCAGGCGGGTACCGCGCTGGGCCTGACGGAGACGCAGGTGTACCGCTACATCATCCTGCCGGAAGCCTTCCGCATCGTGCTGCCGCCCTTGACCTCCGAGTTCATGGGCACCATCAAGTATTCCTCGGTGGCGCTGACCATCGGCCTGCTGGAACTGACGGGACAGGCCCGTTCCATGCAGGAGTTCAGCTTCCATATCTTCGAGGCGTTTTCTGCGGCCACGGTGATCTACCTGATCATCAACGGCATGGTGGTGCTGGGCATGCGCCTGCTGGAACGCCATGTCGCGGTTCCCGGACTGATCGGTTCGGCGAAAAGGCCCTAGGGTAGCGACATGGGCAAATTCGATTTCGATGTGATCTGGGCGGCGCTGCCCTATCTGTTCAAGACGGGCATGACGTTCACGCTGACGCTGACCGTGCTGGCGGGCGTGATGGGCCTGGCGCTGGGCACGCTGCTGGCGATGATGCGGCTGTCGCGCTTCAAGATACTGTCGGTGCCGGCGGGCATCTACGTGAACGTGATGCGTTCGATTCCGCTCTTGCTGGTGATCTTCTGGTTCTATTTCCTGGTGCCCTACATTGCCGCCTGGGTGGTGGGGTCGCCCACGCCGCTGCGCGTGGGGGCGTTCAATTCGGCGGTGATCACCTTCACGCTGTTCGAGGCAGCGTACTTCTGCGAGATCATGCGCGCGGGCATACAGTCGATCGCGCGCGGACAGGTGTCGGCCAGCATGGCGCTGGGCCTGAATCACTGGCAGGGCATGCGCTATGTGGTGCTGCCGCAGGCCTTCCGCAACATGCTGCCGGCGCTGCTGACGCGCATCATCATCCTGTTCCAGGACACCTCGCTGGTGTATGTGCTGTCCTTGACCGACTTCCTCGGCGCGGCGGCCAAGATCGGCCAGCGCGACGGCCGGTTGGTGGAGCTCTATCTGTTCGTGGCGGTGGTGTATTTCGTGATCTGCTTCACGGCGTCCCGCCTGGTCAAGCTGCTGGAAAAGCGTACGCGGGTGCTGCGCTAGCGCAGCCCTTCCAGTTATCCACAGGTTCCAACAATGCAACTCTCTTCCCAGCCCCCGATGATAGCGATCAAGCAGGTCAGCAAGTGGTACGGCGACTTCCAGGTGCTGGACGATTGCTCCACCACAGTGGACCGCGGCGAAGTCGTGGTGGTGTGCGGGCCGTCGGGCTCGGGCAAGTCCACGCTGATCAAGACCGTGAACGCGCTGGAGCCCTTCCAGAAGGGCGAGATCCAGGTCAACGGCATTTCGGTGGGCGATCCGCGCACCAACCTGCCCAAGCTGCGCGCGGTGGCCGGCATGGTGTTCCAGCACTTCGAGTTGTTCCCGCACCTGTCGGTGACCGAGAACCTGTGCCTGGGCCAGCTCAAGGTGCTCAAGCGCGGCAAGGACGAGGCCCGCCAGCGCGCGCTGGCCCTGCTGGAGCGCGTGGGCCTGTCGGCGCACAAGGACAAGCATCCCGGCGAACTGTCTGGCGGCCAGCAGCAGCGCGTGGCGATTGCGCGCGCCCTGTCCATGGACCCGGTGGTCATGCTGTTCGACGAACCGACCTCGGCGCTGGATCCGGAGATGGTCAACGAGGTATTGGACGTGATGACCGACCTGGCCGCTGAGGGCATGACGATGATGGTGGTGACCCATGAAATGGGGTTTGCCCGCCGCGTCGCCGACCGTGTGATTTTCATGGACGGCGGCAAGATCGTGGAAGACTGCGACAAGGAGCAGTTCTTCGGCGATGTGGAGGAGCGTGCGCCGCGCACGCGCCAGTTTCTTTCCAAAATCCTGCAGCACTGATAGCCATGACCCAGACCCACTCCGCCGCCGCCCGCGCACCCGTCGACCTGCGCAGCGACACGGTCACCCATCCCACCGCGGCCATGTACGAACGCATGCGCACCGCGCCCATCGGCGATGACGGCCTGGACGGCGACCCCACCGTGCGCGAGCTCGAGGCATACGTGGCCACGCAATTGGGCAAGGAAGCCGGGTTGTTCGTGCCCAGCTGCACCATGGCCAACCTGCTGGCGGTGCTGGCGCAGACACAGCGCAATGAACAGGTCGTGCTGGAATCAGCCGCCCATATGTACACGTCCGAGCGCGGCGCGGCTACGTTTACCGGCTCGTTCTATTTGGGCGTGCCTGGTTCTGATGGCGCCATGGACCTGAACCGCCTGGAGGAAGCCTTGCAGTCCGGCGGCCACAGACTGAAGACGGCGCTGGTGACCATGGAAACCTCGCACAACAATGCCGCCGGCGCGGTGCTGCCGCTGGACCACATGCAGGCGGTGCACGGCATGGCGCGGGCGGCAGGAGCGCCTGTGCACCTGGATGGCGCGCGGCTGTATAACGCGGCGGTGGCGCTGGACGTGGCGGCGGGCGAGATCGCCTGCCATGCCGACACGGTGTCCCTGTGCCTGTCCAAGGGCCTGAGCGCACCGGTAGGCGCGGTGCTGGCCGGCAGCCAGCCTGTCATGGCCCGCGCGCGCGTGCTGCGCCGCATGTTGGGCGGCACGCAGCGCCAGTCGGGCATCATGGCGGCGGCTGGCCTGGAAGGCGTGCAGACGATGGGCGGGCGGCTGGCCGAGGACCATGCCCGGGCGCGCCGCCTCAGCGCGGGCATCAACCGCCTGGGGCCGGCCATTTCGGCCACCGAGCCGCAGACCAACATCGTGCAGGTCGAGACTGCCGCTTCTGGCAAGAGCAATACGGAATGGGTCGCGGCGCTGCAGGCGGCGGACCTGCTGGTGCGCCCCTGGGGCCGCACGCGGCTGCGCTGCGTGACCCATCGCCACATCGCCGACATCGACATCGACGCGGCCGTGCGGGCTTTCGAAACGGTGCTGAACGCCGGCTGATCTGCTCCGTTCCGCGGGTTGGGCGCGATGCGATAATGCCGCATGACCACGACCCATCTTTCCCGAAAAGACTATCTCTGCGCACTGGCGGTCGTGGTCATCTGGGGCACCAACTTCGTCGCCATGAAAGTCGGCATGCGGGGCCTTTCCCCCATGCTGCTGGGCGCCCTGAGATTCGCGCTGGCGGCCTTCCCCCTGATTCTCTTCGTGCGCGCGCCGCGCCTGCCGTGGCACTGGGTGGCGGCCTACGGGCTGGTGCAGGGCCTGGGCCAGTTCGGGCTGCTCTTCACCGCGCTGAAGTTCGGCATGCCGGCGGGGATGGCTTCGCTGGTGATCCAGACGCAGGCTTTCTTCACGCTGCTGCTGGCCGCGCCGCTCCTGCATGAGCGTGCGCAGCGCCATCACTGGATCGGGCTGGGCGTGGCGGCGCTGGGGCTGGCGGTCATCGCCGGCGGGCGCGGCGAGGGGCCGGGCCAGATGACCATGCTGGGCTTTGCGCTGACGCTGGGCGGCGCGTTCATGTGGGCCGTGTCCAACATCATCGTGCGGCTGGCCAGTCGCAAGTCGCCCGGCTACGACCCGTTTGCCTTCATCGCCTGGAGCAGCGCCGCGCCGGTGCTGCCCTTCCTGCTGCTGGCCGTGCTGATCGACGGCTGGGAGCCGGTGGCGGGCATGGTTGTCGGCATGGGCTGGGGCGAGGTCCTGTCGGTGTTGTACCTGGCGGTGCTGGCCACGTTGGTGGCCTACACGCTATGGACGCAATTGCTGACGCGCCACGCCGCCGCCAAGATCGCGCCATTCTCGCTGCTGGTTCCCGTGGTGGGACTGTGGGCCGCGTCCATGGCCTTCGGCGAGCGCCTGGAGCCCTTGCAATGGCTGGGCGTGGCTGGCGTCCTGGCCGGCCTGCTTTTCAATCAGCTGGGCGGGCGCTGGCTGCGCACGCGCTGAGCCCTCCGGCAGGCGCCATCTTTTCCCTCGACGGCCTTATCAGCCGACCAGACTAAGCCATAAAGGCGAGCACGGCCGGCGGCCTCACAGCTGCTCGAAACGGATGTAACGCTTATCGCTGTACTCCCGGCGGGTGGTGATCTCTTCCACGCTGGCGCCCGGGGGGCCGCGCCGCAACCATTCCAGCATGTGGTCGACCTGGTCGGCGGTGCCCTGGACCATGGCTTCGACCGTCCCGTTCGGCAGGTTCTGCACCCAGCCCGTGGCGCCCAGCATGTGGGCGCGCCGGACCGTGGCGTGGCGGTAGCCCACGCCCTGCACGGCGCCGGTGACGGTGACGTGCACGGTCTCGATATGGGTATCGGCTTTAGGGTCTTGCATTGTTTCTCTCTTGGATGAGGCGCCGAGCTCGGCGATGTACGTAGACGGTAGTGACTACGGCGGATGGTCTATAGGCCCGGGGGGCGGCTGGCGATACGTTAGAGCTCATGTCAAAACGTGCCAACGGGAACACCGTTACCAGAGCTTGGAGAAGCCATTATGGAAGAGACCAGTTTGTTGTCGGAAGCTGAGACAGCGCGGTACAGGGAACAGGGTTACCTGGCCCTGAAGGACATGTGCCCGCAGGACGAGGTGGGTTACATCCGCAGGACGCTGCTCGACCTGTTCGCGAACAAGACCGGCTACAACGAGGGTGCGCAGTATGACTTTGTGAGCCGCGACGACCCGTCCAAACCCGCCAAGTTTCCCAGTTTGCACGATCCGCGCCATTATGCCCCGGGCCTCCTGAAGACCGAGTACCACGAGCGCACCCTGGAACTGGCGCGCCAGCTGCTGGGGCCGGAAGCCGCCCTGTACGGCGAGCACGCCCTGCTCAAGCCTGGCCCGCACGGACCGGAAACCCCGTGGCACCAGGACGAGGCCTTCCGCTCGCCGGACTTCATCTACAACGAACTCAGCATCTGGCTGGCGCTGCAGCCGGCCACGACGGAAAACGGCTGCATGCAGTTCATCCCGGGTTCGAACAAATGGGATGTGCTGGAGCACCGGTCGCCGGGCGGCGACAAGACCCTGCATCCACTGGAATGCTGCGGCGACTTTGCCCGCGATCAGGCGGTGCCGGAACCGCTGGACCCGGGTGGCATCACGGTGCACGACGCGCGCACCCTGCACTTCACCGGGCCCAACACCTCGCCGTCGCCGCGCCTGGCCTACATCCTTATCTACAACACGCCGCCGGTCTACAAGCCTGGACGTCGCGAGTTCCCGTGGCTGGAAGGCCGCTGGACCGACAGCCAGACCCGCAAGAAGCAGTGGCACAAGCGCGGCGGACTGGCCGTGGACGTGATGCGCCGCCTGCCGGGCGCGCGGCTGACCAGCCCGCGCTGGGTGGCTTGGGCCACGATCCGGGCAGTGTCCAAGGTCTGGCCGCGATAACGGGGGCGCAGGGGCCGCAAGAGTCCCTGCGATAAGGGGGGCGAACGAGGCCGGCAAGCGACGCTTGCCGGCCTCGGCGCGTATACTGGGCGGCGTTGCGGACCCTGGGAGGCCCGCGCAATCGCTGGAGCTGCCCGCAGCTGGCGGCCCGGCGTCTAACAATAATGAGCCGCAGCTGGCGCCCCATCACTCCATAGACCACTCCATGACCGCTAACCTTTCTACGATCACCTGCATCGAAGATCTGCGCGCCATTGCGCAGAAGCGCGTGCCGCGCATGTTTTACGACTACGCGGATTCCGGCGCCTGGACCGAAGGCACCTACCGCGCCAACGAAAGCGATTTTCAGAAGATCAAGCTGCGCCAGCGCGTGGCGGTGAACATGGAAGGCCGGTCGCTGCGCACCACCATGGTGGGCCACGATGTCATCATGCCGCTGGCGATTTCGCCCACGGGCTTGACCGGCATGCAGCACGCCGACGGAGAAATCCTGGCGGCCAAGGCGGCGGCGGATTTTGGCGTGCCCTTCACGCTCTCCACCATGAGCATCTGCTCGCTGGAAGACGTGGCGCACGCGACCAAGAAGCCTTTCTGGTTCCAGCTCTACGTGATGCGCGACCGCGAGTTCGTCGCCAACCTGATCGACCGCGCCAAGGCCGCCGGCTGCTCGGCGCTGGTGTTGACGCTGGACCTGCAGATCCTGGGCCAGCGCCACAAGGACATCAAGAACGGCCTGTCGACGCCGCCCAAGCCGACCTTGCGCAATCTCATCAACCTGGCCACCAAGCCGCGCTGGTGCATGGGCATGCTGGCCACCAAGCGCCGCACCTTCGGCAACATCGTCGGCCACGCCAAGGGCGTGAGCGACCTGTCCTCGCTGTCGGCGTGGACCGCCGAACAGTTCGACCCGCGCCTGAGCTGGGACGACGTCGAATGGATCAAGCAGCGTTGGGGCGGCAAGCTCATCATCAAGGGCATCCTGGACGTCGAGGACGCGCAACTTGCCGCCAATAGCGGCGCCGACGCGCTCATCGTCAGCAATCATGGCGGACGCCAGCTGGACGGCGCCATGTCGTCCATCGCCGCCCTGCCCTCGATCGCCGATGCCGTCGGCTCCAAGATCGAAGTGTGGATGGATGGCGGCGTGCGTTCCGGCCAGGACATCCTGAAGGCCGTGGCGCTGGGCGCGCGCGGCGCCATGATCGGCCGCGCCTTCCTGTACGGCCTGGGCGCCTACGGCCAGGCCGGCGTGACCCGCGTGCTGGAGCTCCTGTACAAGGAAATGGATACGACGATGGCGCTGTGCGGCCGTCGCTCGATCGAGCCCGGCGACCGCAGCATCCTGCTGCCCGGAACCTACCCGAACTGAACGGTTCGGCGGCCCATGAGAAAAAGCCTGGATACGGTAGCGTGCCAGGCTTTTTTCGTTGGCGCACCGCTCTGGAAGAGCGCATGAGCAAACGCAGGAGCCTCCATGACGCGTAACAAACAAGACGAGTCGCGCCGCCCGGGCGCGGGCAAGCGGCTGCTGGGCGCAGCGCTGGCGGCGTTGCTGTCGGCCGGGGCCGCGGCGCAGCAGACCACGCTGCATGTGGGCATGAACGGCGGCGACATGGCGCGGGTGTTCACGCAACATGTGTTTCCGGCTTTTGAGCGTGCCCATAACGTCCGGATCGTGGTGGAGCCGGGCATATCGACAGAGGTGCTGGCGCGGGCCCAAGCCGAAAAGGACAAGCCGCGGTTGCATCTCATGTTTCTGGACGACGGCATCATGGCGCGCGCGATATCCATGGGGCTGTGCGCGCAGCTCGATGACGATCCGGTGTTGAAGGAGCTGTATCCCACCGCGGTGAAGAAGGACCGCATGGCCGCGGGCATCGATATCGGCATGACCGGCCTGGGCTACAACACCAAGGTGTTCGCGGAGCGAGGCTGGGCGCCGCCGACGTCGTGGATGGACCTCGCCGATCCGAAGTACAGGGGCCAGGTCGTGGTCCAGTCGGCTTCGAGCAGCACCTTTGGCCTGCATGCGTTCCTGATGATCAACCGCATCCTGGGCGGCGACGACCGGAACTACGGACCGGGCTTCGCGCAGTGGCCGACCGTGGTCGGCCCGAACGTGCGCGAATACCTGCCGGATTCGGCGCGCCTGGCAGACATGGTGCAGGCCGACGAGGCAGTGCTGTTTCCCTGGACGCCTACGGCCATCACCCGCCTGAAGAAGCGCGGCGTGCACGTCGAATACGCGCAACCCAGGGAGGGCTCGATGATCCTGATGGTGGGCGAGTGCGTCGTCGCCGGCAACAGCGAACCGGAGCTGTCGCAGAAGCTGGCGCTGTATCTGCTGTCCGAGCGGGCGCAGACCAAGGCGCTGGAAATGGGCGGGCACTTTCCATCCAACCGCAACGTGCTGGCGCCCGCCGACCACGCGGACGCGCTGCAGCGATTCCAGGGCTATATGTCGAACGCCAAGATACCGAACTGGGATCAGATCAACGAGACCCGGCCCGCGTTCAACGCGCGCTGGAACCAGGAAATCGGGCGCTGACGGCTCCTGTCCCGGGCGGGCCCAAAAGCGCAAAATCTGCAAAGGCCGGCCCGCTACATTGCTCTCCAAGGAGACCGTATGAAGCCCGCAACCCTGAACCACTATGGCCAGCGCCTGGAGCCCGTCCTGCGCTGGCTGGCAAGCCACCCTGACGCCGACCCGGACCTGTACCGGCTGGCCGAGCTGGCCTGCCTGTCGCCGTACCACTTCCATCGCGTCTACCGCGCCATGATGGGAGAGACGGTGAACGCTACCGTGCAGCGCATCCGCATGCACCGCGCGGCGGTGGCGTTGGGGAATTCCGAGGCTTCCTTGCGCGAGGTGGCGCAGCGCGCCGGCTATGAGTCGGACGCGGCGTTCAACCGGGCATTCGGGGCGACCTTCGGCATCTCGCCGGGGCGCTACCGGGCGGCCCGCTCCCGTCCCTTCGACCCCCAGGAGCTAGGCATGTATCCCATCAAGATCGAAACTTTTCCCGGCGCAACGTTGGCGGTCCTGCCACATCGCGGCAGCTATCAGGAAATCGGCCCGCTGTTCGCGCGCGCCTTCATGCTGGCCGTCAGCCGCGGCCTGGCGCAGCCGGATTCCATCGGCTATGGCGTGTATTTCGACGACCCCGAGCAGGTGCCGGCCAGCCAGCTGCGCTCCATGGCCGGCATGTCGGTGGCGCCCGACGCCGACCTGGGCGCGGAGCTGGAACGCTTCGAGATTCCGGAAGGGCGTTGCGCGATCCTGACCTACACCGGGCCGTACAACGAGATGGACAAGCCCTACAACTGGATGTTCTCGGAATGGCTGCCCGGCAGCGGCGAGGTGCCGGCGGACTTTCCGATGTTCGAGCAGTATCTGAACGATCCCCGCACCACGCCGCCGGCGCAGCTGCAGACGCGCATCTGCCTGCCGTTGAAGTAAGGCGCGGCACGGCCGCCGCGCCTTGCGCGCTCAGCGGGCCAGTGTCTGGAAGCTGACCGAGGCCGGACGGCCGGGCAGGTTCAGGGTCGCGGTGGCGGGCGGCGTGGTCGCCACCACCTGGCCGGCGCGCAGCACCATCAGGCGGGTAGCGCGCAGGCGCAGCGCTTCTACCGCGTCGCGCGCCTGGAGCAGCACCAGGTCGGCGCGCTTGCCGACTGCCAGTCCGGTTTCGTCCAGGCCGAGGATCTGCGCGGGCGTGGTGGTGACGGCTTCGAAACAGGCGCGCATGGCGTCCTGGCCCGTCATCTGGGCCACGTGCAGGCCCATGTGCGCCACTTCCAGCATGTCGCCGGAACCCAGGCTGTACCAGGGGTCCATCACGCAATCGTGGCCGAAGGCCACCGGCACGCCGGCGGCCAGCAGCTCGGGCACGCGCGTCATGCCGCGGCGCTTGGGATAGGTGTCGTGGCGGCCTTGCAGCGTGATGTTGATCAGCGGATTGGCGATGGCGGCCACGCCGGCCTCGCGCATCAGCGGGATCAGCTTGGAGACGTAGTAGTTGTCCATGGAGTGCATGGACGTCAGGTGCGAACCCGTGACGCGGCCTTGCAGGCCCAGGCGCTGCGTGTGATACGCCAGTGTCTCGATATGGCGCGACAGCGGATCGTCGCTTTCGTCGCAATGCATGTCCACGCGCAGGCCGCGCTCGGCGGCCAGTTCACAGAGGATGCGCACCGATTCCGCGCCGTCCTGCATGGTGCGTTCGAAATGCGGAATGCCGCCCACCACGTCCACGCCCATGTCCAGCGCGCGCTTGAGATTGTCCAGGGCGCTGGGGGCGCGCAGCACGCCGTCCTGGGGGAAGGCGACCAGTTGCAGGTCCAGATAGGGCTTGACCTTCTCGCGCACGTGCAGCAGCGCTTCGGTTGCCAAGAGGCGCGGGTCGCACACGTCCACGTGCGAGCGAATGGCCAGCAGGCCGCGCGCCACGGCCCAATCGCAATAGGCCAGCGCGCGCTCGACCAGCGCTTCCTGGGTCAGCAGCGGCTTGAGTTCGCCCCATAGCGCGATGCCTTCCAGCAGCGTGCCGGACTGGTTCACGCGCGGCAGGCCGAAGGACAGCGTGGAGTCCATGTGGAAGTGCGCGTCGACGAAGGGCGGCGCCACCAGTTGGCCCGCCGCGTCCACGGTCTGCGCGGCCTCGGCCTTCAGCGCCGGCTCCATGGCCACGATGCGGCCGTTGGCGATGCCGATGTCGATGTTCTGACGGCCATCGGGCAGCGTGCAGTGTCTGAAAATCAGGTCGAGCATGGTGTTCCCTGCGGAAGGTTTCTGTTGTTCATGGTACTGCGCGCAATCTTCAGCGCTCTCCTTTACGGTAGGGCTTCATCAGCGCCTGCGGGTAGGCGGCGCGGCGCGCCATCACCACCAACGCGAGGATGGACAGCACGTAGGGCAGCATGAGGTAGACCTGATACGGCAATTCGGGCAGGCCGGGCAAGGCCGCGCCGCCCTGTTGCATGCGCAATTGCAGCGCGTCGAAGAAGGCGAAGATCAACGCGCCCAGCAGTGCCTTGCCGGGCCGCCAGGACGCGAACACGACCAGCGCCACGCAGACCCAGCCGCGGCCGTTGACCATGTTGAAGAAGAAGGCGTTGAACGCCGCCAGCGTCAGGAAGCTGCCGGCCACGCCCATCAGCGCGGAGCCCGCCACGATGGCGCCCATGCGCAGGCGCGTCACCGACAGGCCCTGCCCCTCGGCCGCGGCCGGATTCTCGCCCACCATGCGGATCGCCAGGCCGACCGGCGTGCGGTTCAGCACCCAGGCCAGGATGGGCACCGCGGCCAGCGCCAGCAAGGTCATGGGCGTCTGCCCCGCCAGCACCGGGCCGATGAGCGGAATGCCGTCCAGGAATTTCATTTCGGCAAACGGCGTGATCGTGGGCGGCGTGGTCACGCTGGGGAAGGTAACGCGGTAGGCGAAGTAGCTCAGGCTGGTGGCCAGCAGCGTCACGCCCAGGCCCGACACGTGCTGCGACAGGCCCAGCGGCACGGTCAGCACCGCGTGCAGCAGTCCGAACACCGCGCCCGCCAGCGCGGCCGCCAGCACGCCCACATACAGCGGCGCGCCCAGGTACACCACCAGCCAGCCGGTGAAGGCGCCGGCGGCCATGATGCCTTCGATGCCCAGGTTCAGCACGCCCGCGCGCTCGCACAGCAGCACGCCCAGCGTGCCCAGTATCAGCGGCGTCGCCAGGCGCAGCACCGCCACCCAGAACGCCGAAGAACTCATCAGATCCATCCATTCCATGGCGCGTTCCTCAGGCCCGGTTGCGGCGCAGGCGGTACTGCGCGAATAGCGTCGCGACCAGCATGGCGAGCAACGATGTGGCGACGATGACGTCGGCGATGTAGTTCGGCACCGCGATGGCGCGGCTCATGCTGTCCGCGCCCACCAGCATGCCGGCCACGAACAGGCTGGCCAGGATCACGCCCAGCGGGTGCAGGCCGGCCAGCATGGCCACCACCACGCCGGTGTAGCCATAGCCGGGCGACATGTCGAGCGTGACGTAGCCGGTGCGGCCCGCCACTTCGATCGCGCCCGCCAGCCCGGCCAGCGCGCCGGACAGCATGGCGGTGCCCAGCATCACGCGGTTCACCGGCAGGCCCAGGAAGCGCGAAGCGTGCGCGTTGGCGCCGACCGCGCGCATCTGGAAGCCGAATACGGTGTAGCGGTTCAGCAGCCACAACCCCAGCGCCAGGCCGGCGGCCCACAGCAGGCCGGTGTGGGCGCGGGTGCGCTCGATCAGCTTGCCGAGTTCCAGGTCGCCGTTCAGCGCCACCGACTGCGGCCAGCCCATGGCCATGGGGTCCTTCATGGGGCCGTCCAGCATCATCGACACGAACAGCAGCACGATGAAGTTGCCCAGCAGCGTGGTCACCACTTCGTCCACGCCCAGGCGGGTCTTGAGGATGGCGGGAATCAGCAGCAGCAAGGCGCCGGCCAGGGCCGCCGCCAGCATCATCCCGGCGAAGAGCGCAGGCACCGGCAGGTCGAAGCCGGTGCCGTCATGCAGGCCGCCCACCGCCACCGCCGCGAGCGCGCCCAGGTACAGCTGGCCTTCGGCGCCGATGTTGTAGAAGCGCGCCCGGAACGCCACCGCGCAGGCCAGGCCGGTGAGCATCAACGGCGTGGCGCGGGTCAGCGTTTCGGACAGCGCGAAGCGGGAGCCGAACGCGCCATCAAACAGCAAGGCGTAGGTGCGGCCCACGGGGGCGCCGGCCCAGGCCACCAGCAGGGTGCAGACCGCCAGCGTGAAGGCAATGGCTGCGAAGGGCGCCAGGGCCAGCGCCAGGCGGCTGGGCTCCGGACGGCGTTCCAGGATCAGTTTCATGCGAGTAATGCTCGGTAGGGGGTGGAGTCGCGCGGAAGGGAGCGGGTTGTCATCCCTGCGTGCCCGTCATGGCCAGGCCGACCGTGGCGGGCGTCCATTCGGACACCGGCTTCACGGCGATCAGCTTGCCGCCGCACAGCACGGCGATGCGGTCGGCCAGCGCGAAGATCTCTTCCAGGTCTTCCGACACCAGCAAGACGCCCGCGCCGCGCGTGCGCGCCGCCAGCAGCTGCTCGCGCACGTAGGCGACGGCGCCGATGTCCAGGCCCCAGGTAGGCTGGTCGGCTACGATGAAGCGCGGTTCCCGCGCCAGCGTGCGGCCCAGGATCAGCTTCTGCATATTGCCGCCGGACAGGCTGCGCGTGCGCACGTCGAGCGACGCGGCGCGCACGTCGAACTGCTTGGCCAGGGCCTGCGCGTACGCTTTGCCGGCGCGCGCGCGGACCAGGCCCCAGCGCGCGAAACGCCGGTCCTTCAAGTCTTCGACGATGGCGTTTTCCCACAAGGGGCTGTCGCCGATCACGCCCTCGCCATGGCGGTCTTCCGGGATGCGGCCGACGTGGGCCGCGGTCCAGCCGGCCGGCGTCGTGGGGGCGGCTGCATGCTCGGGGCCCAGACGGATGGTGCCGTCGGAGGGCTGGCGCAGGCCGGTCAGCACCGATACCAGCGCCTGCTGGCCGTTGCCGGCCACGCCCGCGATCGCCACGATCTCATGCTTGTGGACCACCAGGTCCAGGCTGTCCAGGCGCGGCGCGCCATCGCGGCCATCGCGCACCGTTACTTGCGATAAGGTCACCACGGGCGCGGCCTGCTCGGCGGCGGCCACGGCTTCGGCGTGCGGCATGACGACCTTGCGGCCCACCATCAGCTCGGCCAGTTCGGCCGGGCTGGTGCTGGCGGTTTCGCGCTCGGCCACCAGCTTGCCCTGGCGCAGCACCGCCACGCGGCCCGACACCGCCATCACTTCGTCCAGCTTGTGCGAGATGAAGATCACCGCCAGGCCTTCGTCGACAAAGCCGCGCAGCGTGGCGAACAGGTCCTGCACTTCCTGCGGCGTGAGTACGGCGGTGGGTTCGTCCAGGATCAGGACGCGCGCGCCACGGTACAGCGCCTTCAGGATTTCGACCCGCTGCTTCTCGCCGACCGACAGCGTGCCGACGCGCGCGTCCGGATCCACGCCCAGGCCGAAGCGCTGGCCGAGTTCAACCAGGCGCTGGCGCGCCTTGCCGCGGCCCGACGCCAGCTTCCACAGCGATTCCGTGCCGACCATGATGTTGTCCAGCACGGTCAGGTTGTCGGCCAGCGTGAAGTGCTGGTGCACCATGCCGACCCCGGCCGCCAGCGCGGCGTCGGGCCGGCCGGCGGGCAAGGGTTGGCCAAAGACTTCGATGTTGCCGGCGTCGGCCAGGTAATGGCCGAACAGGATCGACACCAGGGTCGATTTGCCGGCGCCGTTCTCGCCCAGCAAGGCCAACACTTCGCCCTGGCGCAGCGTGAGCGATATGTCGTCGTTGGCCGTGAGGCTGCCAAAACGTTTGGTGATCCCCGTCAGCTGCAGGGCGAGAGGCGCTGGTTTCATCGTGCCGAGGACTTGGGTTCTTTGTCGTTGACCTTGACGGTGAAGCCGCCGTCCAGGATGGCCTTCTGCTTGGCCTGCACCTTGGCCATCAGGTCGGCGGGGATCTTGCCTTCGAAGGTGCCCAGCGGCGCCAGCGACGAGCCCTTGTGCTTCATCAGCGAGTACTGGCCGTAGTCATCCGCCTTGAACGTGCCGGCGCGGACCTGCTTGAGCGCTTCGTCGATGGTGGGCTCCATGCTCCACAGCGCCGAGGCGACCACGGTTTCGGGATACTGCTGCTGCGTGTCGATCACGTTGCCGATGGCCAGCTTGCCGCGTTCCTTGGCGGCATCCGACACGCCGAAGCGCTCGGCGTAGAGCACGTCCGCGCCCTTGTCGATCATGGCGAAGGCGGCTTCCTTGGCCTTCGGGGGATCGAACCAGGAACCGATGAAAGTCACGGTGAATTCGGCTTGCGGGTTCACTTCCTTGGCACCTTCGATGAAGGCATGCATCAGGCGGTTCACTTCGGGGATGGGGTAGCCGCCCACCAGGCCGATCTTGCCGGTCTTGCTCATGCCGCCGGCGATCATGCCGGTCAGGTAGGCGGGTTCCTGGATGTAGTTGTCGAACACCGAGAAGTTGGGCTGTTGCGGCTTGCCGGAGGAACCCATCAGGAAGGCGGTCTGCGGATAGTCCTTGGCCACCTTCCGGGCCGCGGCTTCCACCGCGAAGGCCTCGCCCACCACCAGCTTGTTGCCTTGCTCGGCGTACTGGCGCATCACGCGTTCGTAGTCGGCGTTGGTGACGTTTTCCGAGAACGTGTATTCGATCTCGCCGCGGTCGCGGGCCGCGACCAGCGCCTTGTGGATGCGCGACACCCATTGCTGTTCGACCGGCACCGTATAGATGGCGGCGACCTTGGTCTTGGCGGGCGCCTGGGCCTGGGCGACGCCCGAGAACAGCAGCGCGCCGGCAGCGGCGGCAGCCAGCTTGAGCAGGCCGCGGCGGGCGATGCCGGCGACGGACGGGGTGGAAAAGGCTTTCATGCGGGTGACTCCTGCGCAGGGAAGGAAAGGGATGGGGATTGAAGGCGATGCGCGCTCGGCGCGGGCCCGCGCGCTGCTGAGGCGCGCACACAGCCGCGGCCCGGTTCCATACGTCGGCCGCCGGCAGGCGTGCCGGGGCTAGCGTACGGAAACGAGGGCTTGGGATCGGTCATCGGACGGGAGCGCCAGGAGGCGCACCCCTCCGAATGGTCGGGTTCGCAGCCAGTCCTGGCGAAGCAATTTGTATGCCATGGGGCATTCCCGCGACAAGTCGGGGAAACCTGATGGCCGGGCAGGATTATAGGCACCCTGGCGGGGATTGGTGGCACCAGAGCGGTGCGTGGCGTTTCAAGGGGTGGACAGACCGCGTGTCAGGTCGAAGTTCAGTGTGTCTGAATTTCACCTGGGCACGGATCGCCGGTCCTGCGGACGCTGCATCATTGAGACTTGAATTTGGTCCGCGTATTGGTGCGCAGCAAACAGAACGGGCAGGTGCGGGCCAGTCTGAGGATAGGCGGGCGCCACGGGCCGATTTGATGAACCGGTTGCTCAAATAGGGAGGCCCCACCGGGGTGGGGCCATCGTTCGGACCTAGTTGCATCACCAGCATTCACATCTGGGAGTGGCTTTTCTAGGGCAGCGTGCCGACTGTAGCGTTTTTGAGCATGGCTTTCAACCAAGTTTTCGGCGGCGCGTGCAGGAGTGCCCTTCTTGAAAGGCGAAATAGGACCAATGGAATGGAAACTGCGTGAAACGGTGTTCTCCGCCCCTCGAATGGGGCGCTACCTGAACAGCTATGGCGGAGACGTGTTACGGGCGGCCGTTGCCTACGATCACAATGTCCTGTTGGCGCAGGCGCTGATGCCTGCCTTGCAGACGATGGAGATAGTCCTTCGAAACGCCATCCATCGAAGCTTGAGCAGGTCGATGGGAAGTGTCGACTGGTGGAATGGTTTGCCCTCCCCTGAGTTCGAGTGGTTGCAAAGGGCGGTGGGCGACGCAGGGGTCAAGATTCAACGACGCCGGGAACGCGTCACCACCGATAAGATTGTTGCCGAGTTGACTTTCGGATCTTGGACGCGGCTGTTCAATGCCCAACATGGGCGCACGTTATGGGGGCGTCTCCTCCTGGCCTTTCCCACCTGTCCCAAAGCCAAGCGTCAGCGCGGCCCGATCAGTTCGTCCCTGAACCGCATTCGCGACTTGCGAAACCGAGTCATGCACCATGAACCGTTGCTGTGGGTAGCGCCTTCGGTGAAGGATATTCACGACGATATCCAGGAGGTCCTGGACTGGATCGATCCGGGCATCAACCGCTGGCTCGTCGATCACGACTCCCTGCCAGCGAGATGGGCTGAATGCGCGGCGATTTGAATGCCGCAGTCCAGGCTCGATGAAATTCGAGGCATGGAACGGCCCGTTGCAGCAGCAGGCGCGCCGCTCGGCGGTCCACGAGCCTAAAATCACCCACATGAACCGCGCGCGTGCGCGGCAAGCTGGAAGACCCCATGCAAGATATACAACTGCTGCTGGAACAGTACGGCGGGTGGCTGGTGTTCGCCAACGTGCTGGTCGAGCAGGCCGGCCTGCCGGTGCCCGCCTATCCCATGCTGATCGCCGCCGGCGCGCTGGGCGGTGCGGGCGGCTGGCTTACGCCCTGGCTGGCCGCCACGGTCGCCTGCCTGCTGGCCGACAGCCTCTGGTACGCGGCCGGGCAGCGCTATGGTTCGCGTCTATTGGGCGTGATCTGCAAGATGTCGCTGTCGCAGGATTCCTGCATCCGGCAGACGCAGCGCCTGTACCTGCGCATCGGCGTGCGCGCGCTGCTGGTGTGCAAGTTCCTGCCGGGCGCGGGCGCGCTGTCCACCGTCATGGCGGGTCTGACGGGCACGCCCTATCGCCGCTTCCTGGGGTATGACCTGGTGGGTTCGCTGATCTGGTCGGGGTCGGCCCTGCTGCTGGGCGGCTTGTTCCACAACGTGGTGAACGACTTCCTGGAAATCCTGGGTACCTATGGCGCCATGGGACTGGGCGTGCTGGCGTCGGTGCTGGCGCTGTACATCCTGGCGCGCTTCCTGCGGCGCCGCATCCTGCTGCGCAGCTTGCGCGTGATTCCGCGCCTGTCGGTGGACGAGTTGATGCAGTGGCGTCAGGACGGCCGCAACGCGCTGGTTTTCGACGTGCGTCCCGAAGCGCTGCGCGAAGAGCAGCGCATTCCCGGCGCGATCGCCGTGGACCTGAAGGCGCCCTTGCCCCGGCTGGATGCCGGGGCGCTGGAATCCGACATCGTCGTGTACTGCGCCTGCCCCAACGAAGTTTCGGCCGCGCTGCTGGCCTCGCGGCTGCGCGCCGCCGGCTATCCCAAGACCTGGGCCCTGCGCGGCGGGTACCAGGCGTGGCAGGAACACGAGCACCCGCTACCCCCGCAAGGCGCATAATTCCGCCATGAGCCCGCGCAGACGGCGGGCAGCCTACAGGAGAGACAGGCATGCGGATTTTGTTCTTGGGCGCCGGCGGCACCGGCGGTTACTTCGGCGGACGCGCGGCCCAGGCGGGCGCGGATGTGACCTTCCTGGTGCGCGAACCGCGCGCCGCGCGGATCCGCGAGCAGGGCCTGCGCATCAAGAGCCCGCTGGGCGACGCGACGCTGCAGCCGCAACTGGCCACGCAGCAGACCCTGCAAGGCAGCTACGACGTGGTGGTGCTGAGCTGCAAGGCCTATGACCTGGCCAGCGCCATAGAGGCCATCCGCCCCGCGGTCGGACCCGATACCGCGGTGCTGCCCATCATGAACGGCGTGCTGCAGTACGACGTGCTGGACCGCGAGTTCGAGCCGCACCGGGTGCTGGGCGGGCTGTGCCAGATCAACGCCACCCTCGGTCCCGAGGGCGAAGTGATTCATCTGGGCAAGTACGCCAACATCGTCTTCGGCGAACGTGCCGGCCCCGCCCGCAGCGACCGCTGCGTAGCGCTGGAACAGGCCCTGGCCGGTGGCGAATACGTCAGCCGCCTGAGCACCTACATCTACCAGGACATCTGGGAGAAATACGTGTTCCTGACGACGCTGGCCGCGGCCACCTGCCTGATGCGCGGCTCGGTCGGGCAGATTGCTTCTACCGACGACGGCATCGACATCATGAGCGGGCTGCTGCAGGAATCGCAAGCCGTTGCCGCCGCCTCGGGCCACGCGGTGCGGCCGGAGGCCGATGCGTCGGCGCGCAAGCTGATTACGGACCGTACCCAGCCCGTCACCGCGTCGATGTTCCGCGACCTGAGCCAAGGCCTGCCGGTCGAGGCGGATCATATCGTCGGCGACATGGTGCGGCGCGCCCGCACCCTGGGCGTGGACGCGACCTATCTGCGCACGGCTTACGCGCATCTGCAGGTCTACCAGGCGCAGCGCGCCGCCGCTGGCTGAGCGCCTCTGCCCCTGGGGCGGCCCCTGTTCAAGCGTGGCCGCCGGGAGCACACTGGCAGGGCAGGTTCCGGGAGTCCGACGGGTGGGTCCGTCGGCCCGTTCCAACTGGGTTTCCTGGCTATTGATGCAAAAAACGCAAAAAACTCATCCATTTTTACGGGTTTTTTGATCGAATTTGAACGAATAGTATGGCTTTGCCTGAGCCAAAGCGCGTAGCGCCGCAAGTTGCGGCGGCCCTGGCTCCCTACCCCAAGGAGCAAGACCATGAAAGTTGCATTGATCGGAATCACCGGCCGCGTGGGTTCACGCGTGGCTGACGAATTGCTCAAGCGCGGCCACCAGGTCACGGGCATCGCCCGCAACCTGTCCGACGTCAATCCCCAGCCCGGCCTGACGGTCAAACAGGGCGACGCCACCGATCCGGAAGCGTTGACCTCGTTGCTGACCGGCCACGACGCCGTGATCAGCGCATCGCGCTTCGTGTCGTCGGACGCCAAGCCGCTTCTGAGCGCGGTGAAGGACGCTGGCGTGCCGCGCCTGCTGGTGGTCGGCGGCGCGGGCAGCCTGCTGGTTGCGCCCGGCAAGATGCTGATCGACACCCCCGAATTCCCCGACGCCTACAAGCCCGAGGCGCGCGCCGGCGTGGTGTTCCTGGATACGCTGCGCCATGAAAAAGTGCTGAACTGGACCTTCCTGTCGCCCTCGGCGCTGTTCGAGCCGGGCGAGCGCACCGGCAAGTTCCGGCTGGGTGACGATACGCTGCTGGCCGATGACGAAGGCAAGAGCTGGATCTCGATGGAAGACTACGCCATCGCGCTGGTCGACGAGCTCGAAGCGCCCAAGCATTCGCGCCGCCGCTACACCGTGGGCTATTGATTCCGGTTGTAGGCGGACTGAAGGGGCCTCGGCGAGAGGCCCCTTTTTCATTCCGGCCAAAAGCCGGAATCCATGTTTTTGTTTGTAAACTGGCGCACCGCCAGCCGGCGTTCCGATACCTGAATCTGCCCTGTATGCGTATGAAGTTGAAATCGTTGGCTTTCTGCCTGCTGGTTGCCGCGTCCTGTCTGGCGGCCGTGCCGGCCGTCGCAGCCGCGCCCCAGTCCAACAAGGACATCGTGGTGGCGTTCTTCCGCATGATGTTCCAGGACCGTGACATCGACGAGGCGGTGCGCCTGTACGTCAGTCCGAACTACATCCAGCACAACCCCTACATGCAGGATGGCGTCGGGCCGCTGGTGGACTTTTTTCCCGCCTATTTCGAGCAGCATCCGCAGTCCATCGTCGAAATCAAGCGGGTGATCGCAGAAGGCGACCTGGTGCTGATCCACAACCTGTGGCGCGACTCGCCGGAAGACCGCGGCCAGGCCGTGATGGACATCTTCCGTGTGGACAACGGCAAGATCGTGGAACACTGGGACGTGAGCCAGGAAATCCCCGAGAACCCGGCCAACAAGAACGGCATGTTCTAGGAAACGCCGCATGTCCAGCATCGAACCCGTAGACCTGTCCCGCGCCTACCTGCTGCTGAACCACGGCCCGACGGTGCTGGTGACCAGCGCGCACGGCGATGCGCGCAATGTCATGGCGGCCGCCTGGGCCATGCCCCTGGATTTCAATCCGCCCAAGATGCTGGTGGTGGTGGACAAGAACACCTACACGCGCGGCCTGATCGAAGCGTCCGGCGAGTTCGCGCTGTGCATCCCGTCGCGCGCGCAAGCCCGCGCCACGCTGCGGGTGGGCACCGATTCCGGGCGCGACGAAGACAAGTTCCTGGCCAGCGGCCTGACGACCTTTCCCGCCAGCAAGATCGGCGCGCCGCTCATCAGCGGCTGCCTGGGCTGGCTGGAATGCCGTGTCGTGCCCGAGCCGCACAACCAGCAAGCCTATGACCTCTTCATCGGCGAGGTCGTGGCTGCATGGGCCGAGCCGGAAGCGTTTTCCGGCAACCGCTGGCATTTTCCCGACGACGAGCGCCGCTCGGTGCATTACGTGGCTGGCGGTTCTTTCTTCGCCACCGGCGAAGCCTTCAACGTTTCCGATCCGGAGTAATCATCATGCGCAGCGTATATCTGGCGGGTTTCGACGTGTTCCTGCCCGATGCGGCGGCGCACGGCAAACGCTTGAAGGCGCTGTGCGCCACTTACGGGTTCGACGGCCTGTTCCCGCTGGACAACGAAGCGCCGCAGGACCTCGCGGGCCAGGCGCTGGCGCAATGGATCTACCGCGAGAACGTCGCGCTGATCCGGCGGGCGGACATGGTGATGGCGAACCTGAATCCGTTCCGCGGCGCCGAGCCCGATTCCGGCACGGCTTTTGAAGTCGGCTATGCCATCGCTTGCGGCAAACCGGTATGGGGCTACACCGGCCAGGCCGGCACGCTGATCGACCAGGTGGCGGTGGGCGCCGCGGCCGACGACGGCGTGTCGCGCATGGTGGATGCGGACGGCTACACCGTCGAAGATTTCGGCTTGAACCTGAACCTGATGCTGGCGTGCAGCGCCCGCATCATTACCGGCAGCGCCGCCGACTGCCTGGCCGAGATGGCCCGGGCTCCGGGCCGCTAGCTGTCCAGCATCGGCGGCATGCCGCCATCCGCGTGGGCCAACCGCCGCCGGCCCGAAATTCGCGGTTAGCGGCGCACGGTTTTTGCCGTCTTCCGTGGCGCCTGGCGGGTGGCCGCTACCGGTTCGCCCAGGTACCCCATCACCGCGTCGACCACCGCCTGCTCCAGCTGCTGCGTCGAGAATCCCGCGGGCGGCTCCAGCGCCGCCGCATGCACCAGCGACTCCATGATGCGCAACACCACATAGGTCGCCAGGTCGCGGTCCTGCTGCGCGATTTCGGCGCGATGCAGCTCCAGCAGATGGCGCATGCGCCTGTGGATATCCTGGTCTGCGCGGCTGTGCTCGTGCGGCAGGTCGAACAGCGGGAACTCCCTTTCCAGCACGCGATGCAGCGCGGGTTCCAGCAGATGGGCGTGCAGCATCGCTTCGACGATGGCCGCGACGCGCTCGCGCAACGTGGCCGCGGGATTGCTGTCCAGGACCCCGTCGATGACGTCCAGCATCTGGTTGTCGTGGCGGTTGTGCAGCGCCGCGATCAAGGCGTTCTTGTTGGGGAAGTACTGGTACAGCGAACCGACGCTGACGCCGGCCGTCTCCGCGATCAGGTTGGTGTTGGTGCCCGCATAGCCATGGGTGGCCAGAACGCGAGCCGTGGCTTGCAGAATCGTCTCTACGGTGTGCTGGGATCTGAGCTGGCGCGGTGATTTCCGGGGCTGTGGGATGGCGGTCATGGGTACTGTGAAAGGCGAGTATCGAATATGAGCAACGGCTCATAAAATTTCCGGCAGGCAATCCGGTTCATCGCCCGCACCCGGCGATTATGCCATCGGCGGTACTCCGACTGGTTCCGGATTGCGCATCTCTCACTTAAGGAAATTCAATGTCGCATTCATCGACGGCCGGGGCCATGCCCGCGGCCCAGGGGCCCGTGCGCTCCGTCTTCGCGCAAGTGCTGCCGCTGGCGCTGGCGGTATTCGTCGGGTTTTTCATGATCGGCCTGCCCATGCCGGTGCTGCCTCTGTATGTGGACGGCACGCTGGCGCTGGGCGCGCTGGTCGTCGGCGTGGTGGCGGGCCTGCAGTTCGCCGCTGCCTTGCTGTCGCGCGCCTATGCGGGTTCACTCGCCGACCGCCGCGGCGCCAAGCGCGCGGTGGTGGGCGGCTTCGCGCTGGGCTCCATCGCGGGCCTGTTCTATCTCCTGGCGGATGACCTGTCGGCGCAACCACAGGCGGCGCTGGCCGCGCTGCTGGCCGGACGGGCACTGATGGGCTGCGCCGAAAGCCTCATCGTCACCGGCGCGCTGAGCTGGGGCGTGGGGCGCGTGGGGCCGCAGAATGCTGGCCGCGTGATGGCCTGGGTCGGCGTGGCGATCTACGCCGCCTATGCGCTGGGCGCGCCCGCCGGCATGCGGCTCTACGGCGTCACCGGCTTTGCGGGCATCGCCTGGGCCACCGCGCTGATTCCGCTGGCGGCTCTGGCGCTGGTGTTGCCTTTGCGCGGGGTGCGTGCGGCAGGCGGCGTGCGCACGCCGTTTTACAAAGTGCTGGGCTTGGTGCTGCTGCCCGGCGCTGGCCTGGCGCTGGCCAGCGTCGGCTTCGGCGTGATCACCGCGTTCGTGAGCCTGTTGTTCTCGCAGCGTGGCTGGGAGGGCGCCGCGTGGATGTTCACCGCGTTCGGCGCCGGCTTCATCCTGGCCCGCGTGTTCTTTGCCGGCCTGCCGGACAAGCTGGGCGGCGCGCGCGTGGCGCTCGTGTGCGTGCTGATTGAAGCCGCGGGGCAATGGTTGATCTGGACTGGAGCCACGCCGGCCTGGGCCTTTGCAGGCGCGCTGCTGACGGGCGCGGGCTACTCGCTGGCATTCCCCGCCTTCGGCGTCGAGGCCGTGCGGCGCGTGCCTGCGGCAAGCCGGGGCGCGGCCATGGGAGCGTATGTGGCCTTCCTGGACGTGGCCTTGGGGCTGAGCAGTCCGGCAGCCGGCTGGCTGGCCGGCGAGCAAGGCTATGGCGCGGTGTATGCAATGGGTGGCGCTTGCGCGCTGGCGGCGATGGTCGTCGCCATGGCGCTCAAGGGACGGCGCTGAAATACTGGGCGGCGCCGGTTCCGGCGCCGCCTGCGCAAGGATCAGACCGTCGCGGCCATCTCCAGCACTTCATCGTCGATCGCTTCGGCCTGGCCGTCCTTCAGCTGTTGCAGATGGTCGGCCAGTTCGGCGATGGTCAACGCCACCAGCCCGTGCTGGGCGGCGTAGCGCTCAAGCGCGGCGCCGCGCATCATGGTGCCGTCGGCATTCATCAGTTCGCACAGCACGCCGGCCGGACGTAGGCCGGCCAGCACCGCTAGGTCCACCGAGCCTTCGGTGTGGCCGCGGCGGGTCAGCACGCCGCCCGGTTGGGCCCGCAGCGGAAACACGTGGCCGGGGCTGACGATGTCTTCGCTTTGCGCGGAGGGCGAAATGGCCGCGCGGATGGTGGTGACGCGATCCACGGCCGACACGCCGGTGCTGACGCCTTCGCGCGCCTCGATGGAAACCGTGAAGGCGGTGGCAAAGCGGCTCTGGTTGCGCTGGACCATGGGCGGCAGTTCCAGCCGGTCCAGGGTTTCGCCGGGCAGGCACAGGCAGACGATGCCGCTGCCGTCGCGGATCAGCTGCGCCATGACGGGCACGGTCAGCTTGTCGGCGGCCACGATCAGATCGGCCTCGTTTTCGCGGTCGAAGTCGTCCATGACGATGACCGGACGGCCCAGGCGCAGATGATGCAGGGCGCGCTGCAAACGAGCGGCGAAGGGCTGCGAAGCCAGGCTGGGGATGGGGGACTGCGGGGTAAGGGTAACGTTGGACATTTGAAACGCTCTCGCAAGTTAAAAGGGGCGAAAAACGTTTCAGGGCTACTCGACAGCCGAACGCAATACAGCAGTCCAGACGCAGTTGCGCCCGGTATACCGTTGTGCCGGCACATCTTCTCTCATCCGGACTATGACCGTCGGCCCTGGCATCTCACCAGATCTGCTGACCCCGGTGTCCTGGAAGGACGCCGGGCGCTCGCGGGCTCGCCACATTGCATGGCATACCGCCGGTGGGGAATTGCACCCCGCCCTGAAGACGTACTGCATGTCGTGTTAACGACCTGGAGGATTGTACGCCTGTCCGCAGCGGAGGGCCGGAATACGCCGGCCGCGCCCGGGGTCTTCGGAACAAGGCGGGGTCCGACCCCGCCAGGATCAGGAGGCCGCTTCGACGGTTTCGGGCTGGTCGGCCGTTTCTTTCTTCTTCTTTTTGGCCGGCAGCGCCAGCATCGTGCCGCGGCACGGCGGCGTGCCGCAGAGGCAGCGGTAGCCTTCCTTCAGCTTCTTGGTGATGCGGCCGTCCAGCACCAGGCCGTAGTCGTACGACAGCTCGGTGCCGCGCGGGATGTCCTGCAGCGCGACGATGTAGACGCGCTTGCCGTGCTTGCCTTCCTGCGCCTCGCAGTTCGGTTCGCAGGAATGGTTGATCCAGCGGGCGTCGTTGCCGTTGTCGCCGCCGTCGATCACGCGGCCGGAGCTGAGCGCGAAGAAGAAAGTGTGGAAGGGATCGTCCGGATTGGTCGGATGGCGGCGGTCGGCTTCCTTGGCGCTGATGCGTTCGCCGCCGTACTCGACGATGCGCGTGCCCGCGGGAATCTTGCGCGCGGCGAAGACGCCGTTGCCGTGCAGCTTGGAGCGGCGGACGGCATACCAGGGCTTGATCGGAGTGTCTTCGTTGGTCATTGATGAGTGGAAGTGGCGGTGAGACGAAACAGAATTATATCGGCGCGTTTTTGACAGCTTGATGGGCGTATAGTGTGCGCCGCCCTGTCCTTCCCCGGTTACGCACCATGATTGTCCGTCCGCGTCCTTCCGCGCTGGCTTTGTTCTTTGTCTTGCGCGGCTCCATCATCCCTCGGATCCTCAGCCGCATCCTGGTCATCACGGCGCTGTCCTGCCTGGTGGTGTGGATGTACCACCAGGAATGGTTCTCGCCCGCCCACTTGTCCGCGGTGCCGTTTTCGCTGTTCGGCCTGGCCTTGTCCGTGTTCATGGGCTTTCGCAACAACGTCTGCTACGACCGCTGGTGGGAAGCGCGCAAGCAATGGGGCGAACTGATCGTGCAGGCGCGCAGCCTGGCGCGCGAAAGCGCGGTGCTGTTGGCAGCCAGTACCGCCAACCCGGTACAGGAACGCATCGTGCGCCGCTGCATCGGCTTCGGCTACGCGCTGGCGGCGCGGCTGCGGCAGGAAGATATGGCTGCTGCTGCGCGCCCCTGGGTGCAGCAGGACGAGGCCGAGATTCTGGCTGGCTGCCGTAACGTGCCCGATGCGCTGCTCATGGCCATCAACCGCGACCTGGCGGCCTGCCTGCGGCGCGGCGAACTGAGCGACATCCTGTACCAGGCGCTGACCCAGCGCGTGGCCGCCTGCGCCGCCATCCAGGCGGCCTGCGAGCGCATCAAGTTCACACCCTCGCCCTTCGCCTATTCGCTGCTGCTGCATCGCACGGCCTGGCTCTTTTGCCTGCTGTTGCCCTTCGGCCTGGTGGGCACGCTCGAATACATGATGCCGGCGGCCGTGACCATCGTGGCCTATACCTTCTTCGGCCTGGATGCGGTGGGCGACGAGCTGGAAGACCCGTTCGGCTCGGATGAGAACGACCTGCCGCTGTCGGCGCTGGCCCGCGTGATCGAGATCGACCTGCTGGAAGGCCTGGGCGTGCGGCCGCTGCCCGAGCCCGCCGAGCCGGTGGACTTCGTGCTGCGCTGAGGCGCGCCTATTCCGCCATGCCGGTCAGCGGCAACTTGGTTTCCTTCAACCGGCGCAGCACGAAGCAGGATTTGCTGTGTCGGATGCCCGGGATGCGGTAGAGCTGTTCGCGCAGCAGCCGTTCGTAGTCGCGCGTGTCGCGCACGGCGATGCGGATGTAATAGTCGTAGTCGCCCGAGACCAGGAAGGCTTCCAGGACCTCGGGAATCTGCGCCAGCGCCCGGCCGAACTCGTACAGCGTCTCCTCGCTGTGGCTTTCCAGGGTGACGTGGACGATCACCGTGTCCATGAAGCCCAGGCTGGCCGGGTCGATGTCCACGGTATAGCCGCGGATCACCCCGGCGCTTTCCATGCGCTTGATGCGGTTCCAGCACGGCGTGGACGACAGGCCCACGGCCGCGCCGATGTCGTTCAGGCTGGCGCGCGCGTTGTCCTGCAGCACCTTCAAAATGGCGAGATCAAATTTGTCCAGGGTCATTTTCTTTGATTCCTCGAAATCAAAGATAAATTTACTCTGTCCGGCGGTTATTCGTGGAAAAGAAGATAAATATTCTTCCGATCTACGAATAAGATGGATAGCATGAACGATCGCCTGCATCCCACCGCCGCCGCCGCGCTTGCCGCCACTGAACGCCCCGCTCACAACGGGGCGAAAATTCTGCTCGACACGCTGATTGCCCACGGCGTGGATACCGTCTTCGGCTATCCCGGGGGCGCGGTGCTGCCGTTGTACGACGCCCTCTACGCCGAGCCGCGCCTGCGCCACGTGCTGGTGCGCCACGAGCAGGCGGCCGTGCATGCCGCCGAGGGCTATGCCCGCAGCACCGGCCGCACGGGCGTGGTCTTCGTCACGTCCGGCCCCGGCATGGCCAACACCACTTCCGGCCTGCTGGACGCCATGTGCGATTCGATCCCGTTGCTCTGTATCAGCGGCCAGGTCGCGACGGCGGCCATCGGCACCGACGCTTTCCAGGAATGCGACGCCATCGGCATCTCGCGCTCGGTGACCAAGTGGAACACCCAGGTCCGGGCGGTAGACGACGTGGCCGCTGTTGTCGCCCGCGCCTTTGAGCTGACCCGTCAGGGTCGCCCTGGCCCAGTGTTGCTGGATTTTCCCAAGGACGTGCAGTTGGCTGTTCCGCGCGACGCGGACGACGATGCCGAGCCCTCGCAACAGCGGCTGGCCGCGCTGCGCGCGCGCCGCCAGGCGGGCAAGCTGGCGCCCAAGCTGCCGCAGTCGGC
>NZ_JBARYB010000137.1:0-51065 GCF_049647645.1 Achromobacter sp. | reverse complement strand
CTGCGCCGCAGCGGCAGCGGCAGGCGCCTTCGCCGGCTGCGCTTCCGCACCCGGCTTGAGGTTGCCCTCGCCTTCGACCTCCAGGCGGCTCAGCTCGCCGCCCACGGCCATGACCTGACCCACGTCCCCGCCCAGCGCGACCACGCGGCCGATCACCGGCGCGGGAATCTCGACCGTGGCCTTGTCGGTCATGACGTCGGCCAGCGGCTGGTCCTCGGCCACCATGTCGCCGATCTTCACGTGCCAGGCGACCAGTTCCACTTCCGCGATGCCTTCGCCGATGTCGGGCATCTTGATGACATGAATACCCATTTCTCAACCCTCCATCGCGCGCTTGAACGCTTCGCCAACCCGGCGCGGGCCGGGGAAGTACGCCCATTCCTGCGCGTGCGGATACGGCGTATCCCAGCCGGTCACGCGCTCCACGGGCGCCTCCAGATGATGGAAGCAGTGTTCCTGCACCAGCGAAATCAGCTCGGCGCCGAAGCCGCAGGTGCGCGTGGCTTCGTGCACCACCACGCAGCGGCCGGTCTTCTTGACGGAGTTGACGATGGCGTCCAGGTCCAGCGGCCACAGGCTGCGCAGGTCGATGACTTCGGCATCGATGCCGGTTTCCTCGGCGGCCGTCAGCGACACGTGCACGGTGGTGCCGTAGGTCAGCACGGTCAGCGCGTTGCCGGGCCGCACGATGGCGGCCGTGTCCAGCGGTACGGTGTAGTAGCCGGTGGGCACCACGCTGCCCGGCCGCCCGGTCCAGGGCGTGACGGGCCGGTCGTGATGGCCGTCGAACGGGCCGTTGTAGAGCCGCTTGGGCTCCAGGAAGATGACCGGGTCATCGTTCTCGATGGCCGCGATCAGGAGGCCCTTGGCGTCATAGGGATTGGACGGCATTACCGTGCGCAGCCCGCACACCTGCGTGAACATGGCTTCGGGGCTCTGGCTGTGCGTCTGTCCGCCATAGATGCCGCCGCCGCAAGGCATGCGGATGGTCATGGGCGCGACGAACTCGTTGACCGAGCGGTAGCGCAGGCGCGCGGCCTCGGACACGATCTGGTCGGAGGCCGGATAGAAATAGTCCGCGAACTGGATCTCGCAGACCGGGCGCAGGCCGTAGGCACCCATGCCCACCGCCACGCCGACGATGCCGCCTTCGGAGATGGGCGTGTCGAACACGCGCGAGCTGCCGTACTTGGTCTGCAGGCCTTCGGTGCAACGGAACACGCCGCCGAAATAGCCCACGTCCTGGCCGAACACCACGACATTGTTGTCGCGCTCCAGCATTACATCCATGGCCGAGCGCAAAGCCTGGATCATGGTCATCGGCGCGGAGGCCGGACCAACGTTGTTATCGATAGCCATGATCAGACTCCGAGCTGCTGACGCTGCCGGCGCAAGTGCTCCGGCATGTCCTTGTAGACGTCTTCAAAGATGCTGGCCGCGCTGGGGACGTGGCCGTCCACCAGGGTGCCGTAGCTTTCCGCTTCCTTCTGGGCCGCCAGGATCTCGGCGTCGAGCTCGGCCTTGACGGCTTCGTGCTCTTCGTCGGACCAGATGCCCAGCAGGATCAGGTGCTGCTTGAAGCGCGCTATCGGGTCGCCCAGCGGGAAGTGGCTCCAGTCGTCGCCGGGGCGGTACTTGGAGGGATCGTCGGAGGTCGAGTGCGGGCCGGCGCGGTAGGTCACCCATTCGATCAGGGTCGGACCGAGGTTGCGGCGGGCGCGTTCGGCCGCCCAGCTCGAAGCGGAATAGACCGCCAGGAAATCGTTGCCATCCACCCGCAGCGACGCGATGCCGCAGCCCACGCCACGGCCCGCGAAGGTCGCGCCTTCGCCGCCGGCGATCGCCTGGAAGGTGGAAATGGCCCACTGGTTGTTGACCACGTTCAGGATGACCGGCGCGCGGTAGACGTGCGCAAAGGTCAGCGCGGTATGGAAGTCGGCTTCGGCGGTGGCGCCGTCGCCGATCCAGCCGGACGCGATGCGGGTGTCGCCCTTGATGGCCGAGGCCATGCCCCAGCCCACCGCCTGGATGAACTGCGTGGCCAGGTTGCCCGAGATGCTGAAGAAGCCGCGTTCGCGATCGGAGTACATGACCGGCAGTTGGCGGCCCTTGAGCGGATCGCGTTCGTTGGACATCAGCTGGCACATCATGGTGACCAGGGAGACGTCGCGCGCCAGCAGGATGCTTTGCTGGCGGTAGGTCGGAAAGCACATGTCGCCCTGTTCCAGCGCCATGGCATGGGCCGTGCCGATGGCTTCTTCGCCCAGGCTCTGCATGTAGAAGGAGATCTTCTTCTTGCGCTGGGCGGTCAGCATGCGCGCATCGAAGAGGCGCGTCTTCAGCATGTTGCGCATGCCGGCGCGCAGCTGCTCGTGGCTGAGCTCCGGCGCCCACGGTCCGACGGCGCTGCCGTCGTCGGCGATCACCCGGACCAGGCTGTAGGCCAGCCTGCCGGTATCGACCGCGGCAACATCAATGGGGGGTTTGGGCACATCGCCGGGCGGCGACAGGTGCAGGTAGGAAAAGTCGGTCTTGCAACCCGGGCGGCCGGTAGGCTCCGGGACGTGCAACTTCAACGGCCCATATTGGCTCATGTATTGTCTCCACGCTTGATCGTGTCATGCGCATTCTTCTTACCAAGACACTGCCCAAGGGGATGACCTCGGACATTGCCATCGTCGGCCGGTACAAAGGGATGAACATGCACGGCCGGGAGCCAGAGTAGCACAGGGCGCGCCCCCAAGACAGGGGCCGCGCCGGGCCTCGTTACCGGCGCCAGCTGGGGGTCGCGTGGCGCGTCCGGGGATCGCCGTAGCGGCAACGGCTGGCGTCATATACTTCCAGTCCCTGAATCCCTGGAAACCGACGTGCCCGGATTGACTGCCTCCAAATGGCTCAGCTGGACCGGCATCGTGTTCGCCGCGCTTTACCTCGCCATTGTCATCCTCTGCGTCGCCGGCGCGCTCTCGGCCGACGGCGATGACAAAGGACGATTCGTGTTGCTGCAGTTGCCGCTGGCGCCGCAACTCGCGCTGCTGCATGAATTGAACCTGGACCGCCTGCTGGGCGACCTGTCGTGGGTCGGCGGTTACCTGCTGATCGGGCTGCCTACGCTGGCCCTCTTCTACTTTGCCGGCTGGATTCTGGAGCAACTCGTGCGCGCGGCCTTCCGGCCGTTCGCGGGCCGCCGGTAGGCAGCCGCCCCTCCATTTGGATATCAAGATTGATCGCACCCGGAAGGGGATACATGCTCAATCTTGGAAACGCCCGTGCACTTTGAGCAGCACTCGCGACAGCGCCAGAATATTGGCCTCCGGCGAATCCTTGCGCCAGATCAGGCGGGTTATGGCTCGGTTGAATCTGGGCGGCAGCGGGTGGACACTCAGGCACGAGCGCTCGACGTACGTGCCTAACACGCTGCGCGGCATGAGTGCGATTCCCATGCCCACCGCCACGCAGCCCAGGATCACATGGTACGAACCCACCTCGACGATACGCTGGGGTTTGGTGCGAGAACGCGCGAACCAGTCCTCCAAGCGCTGGCGGTGCGGGCAGCCGGGATGAAAAGCCAGTAGGGCTCGGGATGGAACATCCTTGGGTGAGGCAATGGGCGGATGTTTGGCCTCGGCCACGATGACCAGTTCCTCTTCGTAGATCGCCATCGAGTTCAGGCGCTTGTCCGACATGGAATCCGCGATCAGCGCCGTGTCCAGCTCGCCCTTGAGCACCCGCTGGATCAGCTCGCGCGGATCGTCCGAGTACAGCTCCAGCGTCACATCGGGGTACATCTCGTGGAACACCCCCAGCGGCTGGGGCAGGCGCACGGCGGCCGTGCTCTCCATCGCCCCAAGCCGCAGCAGGCCCTTGGGCCGGTCATTGCGCGTGGCCTCCGAGGCTTCTTGCGCCAGATCGAGCAGCCGCTCCGCATAATCCATCAGCACCTTGCCAGCCGGCGACAGTTGCAGCGAACGCCCCTCGCGGATGAACAGCGCGACCCCCAGTTTTTCTTCCAACTGCTGAACGCGCACCGTGATGCTGGACTGCGCCCGGTGCAGCGCCTCGGCCGCCTTGTTGATGCCTCCCGCCTGCACGACGGCCTGGAACGTGCGCAGCTCCGACAGCTCCACCATATCGATTTCTCCGAACAATTTGTTCCCAATAATTCATTTTACGAGATGAATACAAGTGCCTACATTGGCTCAGCAGATGAATATTGAAGACGGAGTGGCCATGAAAATCAGCGTGATCGGAATCGACGTCATGGGTGAGCCCATCGCCCGCAATCTACAAATAGTGGGTATGGCCGTCACGGTCTATTGCCGTACGCCAACCACGCGGCGGGCGTTCGAGGGGAGCGGCATCGTCAAGGCATTGCGCGACAAGGCGGCGCCATGAACACGCCAATGATCGCTTCGTCCGCACCGCCGCTGAGCAAGGGCTCCATTGGCGTGCTCTGCGGCCTGGCGGTGGCCCTGATCTGGTCGGGCTGGACGGTCGCCACGCGCCTGGCGATGAAGACCAGTCTGGCGCCCGCTGACGTGACCATGCTGCGCTTCGGCGTATCAGCGCTGTTCCTATGGCCGATCCTTCTGCGACAAGGAATGCGGATCGAGGGGCTGCGGCGGATCGGCATCGGCAGGGTCTGCATCATGCTGGTCGGCGCTGGCGTGCCCTTCATGATGGCCGCCTCGGTAGGTATGCGCTTTGCCCCGGCCTCGCATGTCGCCACGCTGATGATCGGCTCCATGCCGATCTGGGTAGCGCTGCTGTCCGCAGCCTTGTATGGCGAGCGCTTCAGCCGCATGCAGGTGTGCGGCCTGCTGTCTGTCATTGCGGGTGCGGCCTGCATGGGCGGCTATGCGCTGATGGCGCACCGGGCGCAAGACGAATGGCTCGGCGATTTGCTGTTTCTCTGCGGCGGACTACTATTCGCCAGCTATACGGTGACGCAACGGCGCTCCGGCATCAGCCCCTGGCAGGCAACGGCACTGGTCAACGTGGGCTCGGCGCTGATCTTCGCGCCGGTCTACTTCCTGTTCCTGAGCCCCGGCATTTTCTCCGCGCCACTGCGCGACGTGCTGTTCCAGGTCGTGGCCCAAGGAATATTTGTCGCCATTCTTGCCATGTTCTTCTACGCCGAGGCCGTGCGTCGGCTGGGTGCGCCGCGTGCCTCAATCTTCGGCGCGCTGGCTCCGGCGCTGGCGATGCTGATTGAGATGCCTGTGCTGGGAGAGTTTCCAAGCGCAGCGACGCTGGCTGGGATCGCGCTGGTAATGGCGGGTGTGGTGCTGATGGTCACGGGAGCAAAGAGGCCGAAATCAGCCTGACCGCGCAGCATGCCAATGAAAGAACCTGCCATCCCACTGGATCAGCTAACCACCATCGCACCACACCTGGAAATGGGCGCCCGGCACATCCGCGGCCTCAGACCGGACCGGTCCACTCCGTGACGAACTCGCGGTAGTCCGGGCGGTTGGCCGGCGGCACCGCGCAAGCCGGAGTACCGATGGCCAGGAAGCCGAGGAAGCGGTAGTCCAGCGCGTCAAGGCCCAGCGCCGCCTGCACGTCTTCGACGTAGGTGCCGATGCCGGTGCTCCAAAACGCGCCGTAGCCCAGCATGTGCACGGCGTTAAGCAGGTTCATGGTGGCGGCGCCGGTGGCCAGCAACTGTTCCTGTTCCGGGATCTTGGTGTTGTCGTGCGCGATCTTCTGCGCCACCGCGATGAACAGCGGCACGCCGGCCATCCACTCGCGCACCGACTTTTCCTTTTCGGGGGTCATGCGCGGATCGCCGCTGCGCTTGACGGCGTCCAGCGCCAGATCGGCCAGCTTGCCGATGGCCTCGCCCTGGATCACCACGAAACGCCAGGGACGCAAGGCGCCATGGTCGGGCGCCGACATGGCCGCCTGCAGGATCTGTTCGAGTTCCTCGGGCTTGGGCGCCGGGGCGCGGAGGAACTTGAAGGAACGGCGCGTATTCAAGGCGTGCAGCGGGGTGGCGGTCTGGGTCGTGGTCATCGGATCTGGCGTCAATGAGAAAGAAACACAATTCATATTACGCCACTCCGCTGCCACGGACCGTCATCCCCCCGGACCGCCAGAGGTCATTCGATCTGGATGCCGACTTCCTTGATGACGCTCGCCCAGCGCGCCAGCTCGGCGTTGACGAACTGGCCCAGCTCGGCCGGGCTGCTGGTGCCGGGCGTCGCGCCCTCGCCCTTGAAGCGGGTCTGCAAGGCCGGCACGGCCAGCGATCGCGCCACGGCCTTGTTCAGCACCTCCACCACCGCGTCCGGCGTGCCCTTGGGCGCCATCAACGCATTCCACGTGTTGATCTCGTAGCCCTTGAACATGGGATCCTCGGCCACCGTGGGCACCTCGGGCAGTTCCGCCGAACGGTCCCGCGTGGTGACGGCCAGGGCGCGCAGGGCGCCGGCGCGGACTTGTGGCAAGGCTGCGGGCAAGGTGGCGAAACTGAACTGGGTTTCGCCGCTCATGACCGAGGAATTGGCGAGCGAGCCGCCGCGGTACGGCACGTGCTGGATCTGTACCTTGGCCTCCGAGGCGAACATCGCCCCGGCCACATGCACCGGCGAACCGTTGCCGCTGGAGGAATAGTTCAGGTCGCCCGGCTTCTCGCGCGCCAATTTGACCAGGTCCGCCACCGACGTGACCGGCAGCTTGGGATTGGCGACCAGCACCAGCGGGATCGAGGCAATCATGCTGACCGGCGTGAAGCCGCCCACCGGGTCATAGCCCAGCGACTTCTTGTACACGACCGGATTGATGCCGTGGCTGGACACGGTGGCCATGAACAGGGTGTAGCCATCGGGCGCGGCCTGCTGCACGGAGGCTGCGGCGATATTGCCGGCGGCGCCGGCCTTGTTCTCGATGATGACGGGCTGCTTGAGCTCCTTGCTCAACTGCTCGCCCAGCGCCCGCGCCAGGATGTCGGTGGTGCCGCCAGCGGCATAGCCCACCACGATGCGCACCGGCTGGCTGGGATATGCCCCCTGCGCGTGCAGCGGCGCCGCGCACAGCCACACTGCCAGCCCCGCCAGGCCTGCCCTCAGATGAACCGCTTTCATGTCTGTCTCCTCGTCGCCGCGCTTGCTGCGCGGTCTATGGCCTGGCCGTCCTCAATGGGATCGGTGGCCGGGTTGATCCGGTCCGCGCGCGGATTCTGGACGCAAGCCTCCCCCGGCCGCGCCGATGCCGGCGCGGACCTGCAAGCCGCGTAGGGAATCCGGCCCGCGGCCGGAGATCAGGTGCCGGTGAACACCGGCGCTCTCTTTTCCGCGAACGCCTTGCGGCCCTCGCGGTAGTCATTGCTTTCGAAACACTCCAGCACCAGCCGGCGCATGCCTTCCACGTCGACCTCCGGCCCCAGTTGCTGAAGCTGGCGGATCATCTTCTTGCCCGCGCGCAGCGTCAGCGGCGCGTTGGCCTGGATCTGCGTCAGCATGGTCTCCAGCGCCTGCGGCAGTTCTGCCACCGGCGCCACCTTGCGGATCAGGCCCAGCTCCTTGGCCTGGTGGGCGTCATAGCGCGCCGCCGTCAGGAAAATTTCCAGCGCATTGGCCGGGCCGACCGCGGTCACCAGGTTGCGGATCGCGGTCAGGCGGTAGCCCAGGCCCAGCTTGCCGGCGGGGATCGCAAAACTGCTGTTGTCGGAGGCGATGCGGATGTCGCAGCAGAGCGCAATGTTCAGGCCGCCGCCGATGCAATAGCCCTGGATGTACGCGATCGTGGGCTTGTCGTAGTCGTACAGCGCCAACTGCGCGGTTTCGGCCACCCGCTCGTATGCCACCACCGCGTCCTCGCCGCTGCGCAGCGTGTCGAACTGCGAGATGTTCGCGCCGCTGACAAAGGCCTTGCCGCCCGCGCCCTGCAGCACCACCGCGCGGATCTCCGGGTCCTGGCGAAAGGCTTCCAGCACCACCGGCACCGCCTCCCACATGGCGAACGATACGGCGTTGTGCCGCTGCGGATCGTTGAAGGTCAGCCAACCTATCGCGCCGCGCTTCTCGGCCACGATGTTGTCGGTGATGTCGCCCTGCAGGATACGTTGGATGGTCACGGTTGCTTTCCTTGTATGACGGTCTGGTGCCGTTGGATGCCATTGGTCAGGTGCGCGCGCATGGCAAGGCGCGCGGCCTCGCTGTCGCCGGCCACGATGGCATCGAAGATGCGGTGGTGTTCGCGCTCGATTTCCGGCACGCGCTCGGTGCCGGCGCTGGTGTAACGCAGCGTGCGCACGGCGCCGCGGAACACGTGGCGCAGGTGCGCCAGCAGGCGCACGAAGTAAGGATTGTTGGTGGCCTCGCCCACGGCCATGTGGAAGTCCAGCGCATGGTCGGCGCCGGCCTGCCAGTCGTTGCCTGCCGCATCGACCCGTTGCAGGGCCTGGCGCAGGGTTTCGATCTGTTCTGCACTGCGATGCAGCGCTGCCTGCGCGGCCGCGCCGGATTCCAATTCCACCCGCAGCCAGAATATGTGCAACAGCGGCTCGGGCTGCAGCAGGTCTTCGGGCGCGATCTCGAAATTGCGCGTGCCCACATCCTGCGCCACGAAGGAACCCACGCCGCGCCGCGTGTCGACATAGCCCGACAGCTTCAGCCGCGCGATCGCCTCGCGCACCACGTTGCGGCTGACGGCGAACATCTGCGCCAGCTCGAATTCCGTGGGCAGGCGCTGGCCTGGCTCGAATTCGCGCGCCACGATCTTCTGGCGGATCTGCGAGGCGATCTCGTCCGGCAGGTTGTCGGGGCGTCCCAGGCTGGTGAAGACCTGGTCGGCGGGAATGGATGGTGCGTTCATGTCTGGGCTGTCTCCGTCTGGGCCGCCGGATACGCGGGCGGCCTTGGCGGCGATATTATGCTTGGAGCCTGGGCCTGCGGCCCTCAGATGACGCCCTCGCGGGCCAATTGCTGCAAGTCGGCCTGCGCCAGGCCCAGCATGCCGCCATAAACGTCGCCGTTGTGCTGGCCGCGTTCCGGCGCAGGCGCCATTTCTCCGGACGCCGAACGACTCAGGATCATGGGCTGCCCCACGACCGAAATCGGCCCCAGCGAGGGATGCTGGATCTCGCGGCTCAGCCCCAAGTGCTGCACCTGTGGATCCTGAAAGGTCTGGTCCATGCCCAGGATCGGGCCGCAAGGCACGCCCTCCTTGTTCATCAGCGCAATCCACTCGGCGGTGCGGCGCGTGCTGGTGCGCGCGCCGATGGCCGCGTTCAGCGCAGGACGGTTGCGCGCCCGCAGCGGCACGGTCAGGAAACGCTCGTCCTCGATCAGTTCCGGCAGTTCCAGCACCCGGCACAGGCGCGCGTAGATGTCATTGCCCATGGCCGCGATATTCATATAGCCGTCGCTGGTGGGGAACACGCCGGTGGGGCTGCTGGTGGGGTGGTCGTTGCCGCTCTGGCCCGGCACCTCGCCGTTCATCAGCCAGCGCATCGCCTGGAAATCCATCATCCAGACCTGCGATTGCAGCAGCGAGGTCTGCACCCACTGCCCCTGCCCCGAGACCTCGCGCTCCAACAGCGCGATGAAGATACCGATGGCGCAGAACAGGCCGGAAGTCAGGTCCGCCACCGGAATCCCGGCCCGCATGGGGCCGCGACCGGGTTCGCCGGTCACCGACATCAGCCCGCCTATGCCCTGCGCGATCTGGTCCAGTCCCGGCCGCCCGGCGTAGGGGCCATCCTGGCCGAAACCGGAGACGCTGGCGTAGACGATGCGCGGATTCACCTGGCGCAGTGTCTCGTAATCGATGCCCAGCTTGAACTTGACGTTGGGCCGGTAGTTTTCCACCACCACGTCGGCCTGGCGCACCAGGTCCAGGAACAACGCCCGGCCCTGCGGATGCTTCAAATTCAACGTGACACTGCGCTTATTGCGGTGGGTGTTCTGGTAGTCGGCGAACTGGGCCGAGCCGCCCGGCTTGTCGTCCTGCTCGTCGCTCGGCTCCTCGATCTTGATGACGGTGGCGCCCCAGTCCGCGAACTGGCGCACGGCGGCGGGTCCCGACCGTACCCGCGTCAGGTCCAGGACGGTAAATCGGCCCAAGGGCTTGGAATCCATGCTTGTCTGCCTCTCTGTTCGGCGCTGTTGGTCGTGGACCGCGGCTGCCTTGTCTTTATTTGTTGGATGTTGGACATCTTACATGCTGATTTTGGACGCAACAAGACGCCGCCGCGCTTTTTGCGCGGCGGGTTTTCCCTAGGATTTCAGTCTTGCCCTCAGTGGTTTCGCCCCGCCGGGGGCGAAAATCAGCCCAGGTGCGTGTGGCGTTCCTGGCGCTCTTCCACCTGCATTTCGCTCAGGCCATGCAGGATGCCGCAATCTTCCGCATCCGGCCGGGCCGACAGGCAGCGCCGGCGTAGCTCGGTCAATTGGGTTTTGAGCTGGGTCAGTTCGGCGATGCGCTCGTCCACGTGGGAGATATGCTCGTCGAACAGCTCATTGATGGGGCCGCACCCGCTTTGATGGTTGTCCGCCAGCGACAGAATCGCGCGGATCTCGTCCTGCGTCATGTCCAGCGCGCGGCAGTTGCGGATCAGGCGCAGCCGCTCCAGATGCGGCTGCCCATAACTGCGGTAGTTGTTCAGTCCCCTTTCCGGGGCCGGCAACAGCCCTTCTTTCTCGTAATACCTGACGGTCTCGACCGTGGTTCCGGCCGCCGTGGCCAATTCGCCGATACGCATCGCTGCCTCCCGGATCGCATCCGATTGATATAGGGGGTTGACCCTATAGTAACTCCAAGGTGTGGAATAGCGTCACCAGCTTATTTCAAGGCAGAGGACGATGTCTTTACCTCCGGTCAAAAAACACGAACATATGCCCGCCGGGCAAGGCGGCGCCTGCTGCACGGGCAGCGACTGCGACGCCCCCACCCAGGACGGACAGGCTCATTCCGGGCACGACCATGCTAGCCACGCCCATGCCGGACATGATCACGCCAGCCACAGCCATGCGGGCCACGACCATGGCCACGATCACGCCGGCCATGGCCATGCAGACCACGGCCACGATCACAAATCCGCGCACGCCCACGACCACGCCGAGGCCGCCTGCTGCGGCCACGGCGACGGCCAGCCCTTCAGCGTCTCGGCCGCCGGCGCGGCCACGCTTACCGCCGGCCCCGGCCAGTCGCTGGCGCGCCTGCGCATCGGCCAGATGGACTGCCCCACCGAGGAAACGCTGATCCGCAAAAAGCTGGACAACATGGCCGACGTGCATGCGCTGGATTTCAACCTGATGCAGCGCATCCTGACAGTGGTGCACGCCGAAGGCGCGCTGGACCGCGTCATGGCCGCCATCAAGTCCCTGGACATGACACCGGAACCCTTGGCCGACAACGCGCCCGGCACACCCGCCCCCGCCGCCAAGCCGGTGAACTGGTGGATGATCGGCGGCGCGGGCGTCCTGGCGGCGCTATCCGAACTGTCGCATTTCGCCGGCTGGCCGCTGGGCGTCACCGCGGCCCTGGCCGTGGCCGCCATCCTGGCCTGCGGCATCACCACTTACCGCAAGGGCTGGATTGCCGTGCGCAACGGCAACCTCAACATCAATGCCCTGATGAGCATCGCCGTCACCGGCGCCGTGCTGATCGGCCAATGGCCCGAGGCGGCCATGGTGATGTTCCTGTTCAACGTGGCCGAGCTGATCGAAGCCCGCTCCCTGGACCGGGCGCGCAACGCGATCCGCGGCCTGCTCGACCTGGCGCCGGAAACCGCCACCGTGCGCCAGGCCAGTGGCGAATGGCTGGAAGTGCCTGCCGCCAGGCTGCAGGTAGGCGACATCGTGCGCGTGCGTCCCGGTGAACGCATCGCCGCCGACGGCATCATCGTCAGCGGCAGCTCGGCCGTGGACCAGTCGCCCATCACCGGCGAAAGCCTGCCCGTGGAAAAGACGCAGGACGACCCGGTCTACGCCGCCACCGTCAACGCGGCCGGCTCCTTCGAATACCGCGTCACCGCGGCGGCCGGCAACACCACGCTGGCGCGCATCATCCACGCCGTCGAACAGGCGCAAGGCGCGCGCGCGCCGACCCAGCGCTTCATCGACCGCTTCTCGCGCATCTACACGCCTGCGGTGGTCGGCATCGCGCTGCTGGTAGCGGTGCTGCCGCCACTGCTGTGGGACCAGCCCTGGTTCGACGCGATCTACCGCGCCCTGGCGCTGCTGATCATCGCCTGCCCCTGCGCACTGGTGATTTCGACCCCGGTCAGCATCGTCAGCGGCCTGACCGCAGCCTCGCGCCGCGGCATCCTGGTCAAGGGCGGCGTGTACCTCGAAGAAGGCCGCAACCTGAAATGGCTGGCGCTGGACAAGACCGGCACGCTGACCCACGGCAAGCCGGTACAGACCGACATCCAGGATTGGGACCTGTCCGACCAGAGCCGCCAGCCGGCCACGCTGGTCGCGGCCAGCCTGGCGGCACGCTCCGACCACCCGGTGTCGCTGGCCGTGGCCAATGCCGCGCGCGAAGCCGGCACGGTGTTGCTGGATGTGCAAGACTTCACCGCCCTGCCCGGCCGCGGCGTCAGCGCGACACTGGACGGCGTGACCTTCCAGCTGGGCAACCGCCGCCTGATGCGCGAACTGGGCGTTTCCAGCCCCAAGCTGGAAGCGCGCCTGGATGAACTGGAACGCCAGGGCAAGAGCGCCATCGCGCTGAGCGACGGCAGCCGCGTGCTGGCCGTGGCCGCCGTGGCCGACACGGTCAAACCGACCAGTGCCGCCGCCATCGCGGACTTGCACGCCCTGGGCGTGCGCACGCTGATGCTGACGGGCGACAACACGCCCACGGCACAGGCCATCGCGAAACAAGTCGGCATCGACGAAGCGCGCGGCGACCAATTGCCCGAAGACAAGCTGGCCGCCATCGAAAGCAAGCTGGCGTCCGGCGGCCGCGTCGGCATGGTGGGCGACGGCATCAACGACGCCCCCGCCCTGGCCCGCGCCGACATCGGCTTCGCCATGGGCGCGGCCGGCACCGGCACCGCCATCGAGACGGCGGACGTGGCCCTGATGGACGATGACCTGCGCAAGATCGGCACCTTCCTGCGCCTGTCGCACGCCACCCATCGCGTGCTGGTGCAGAACATCGTGCTGGCGCTGGGCATCAAGGCCGTGTTCCTGGCCCTGGCCATGACCGGCAACGCCACGCTGTGGATGGCGGTGTTCGCCGACGTCGGGGCCAGCCTGCTGGTGGTGGCCAACGGCCTGCGGCTGTTGCGGGCGGCGCCGGCCGCCCATTGACACAGAGGGGCAGCCTGGCTCCCCGGCGGCGCATGCTGAGCATGGCCGCCGGCAACAGCAGGCTTCAGCCCGCCTGTTCTTCCTGCGGCCAGTCGCGCAACACCGGCGCATCCGGGGCGCCGGGACCGACGTCGCGCAAATGGTCGTGCTGCAGCAGGGCCATGCGGTAGGCGTCGCGGTAGCCGCCGTTGGAAAAGAACTCTTCCTTCAGCAAGCCTTCGATCTGGAAACCGCAGCGCTCGTAGATGTGCACGGCTGCGGTGTTGTCCTTGTCCACCACCAGATAGACCTTGTGCAGGTTCAGCACGCGGAAGGCGTAGCCCACCGCGATGCGGGTCGCCGCCTTGGCGTAACCCCGGCCCTGATAGCTGGGCGCGATGATGATCTGGAATTCGGCGCGGCGGTGGATGTAGTCGATTTCCACCAGCTCGACCAGGCCGGCAGGCTGCCCGGTGTCGTGCTCGATGATGAAACGCCGCTCGTTCTGGTCATGCAAGTGGCGGTCATACAGGGCAACCAGTTCGTCGTAGGCCTCGTAGGGCTCTTCGAACCAATAACGCATGATGACGTCGTTATTGTTGATCTTGTGCACGAAGTGCAGGTCGCCACGCTCCAGGGGGCGTATTTTGATATCGGATATGACCGACATAGTGATACCTCCGAAAGTGCGCCCATTGTATGCGGGCGCGGCCGGATGCGCTGGCGCTCAGCCGCCCGAGAAGGCCGGCAGGCGTTGCTCGATGCGGCGCATGACCTCGTTGGCGGCGGAAGACAACGGCCGTCCCAGGCGCAGCAGCGCCTGGCATTCCGGCGCGCTCAGGATCGGATGCGCGATGGGAATCGCCACCAGTTCGCCGCTAGCCAGTTCGTGATGCACGCCCAGGTTGGGCATCAGCGTCACGCCCGCCCCCGTCATCGCGTACTGCTTCAACACGCGCAGCGAATTGGTGGTGAGGCTGGGCGTCAGGTGGATGCGCTCGGTGAATTCCAGCAGGTCCACCGCCTGGCGCAGCCCGTAGGGCGCGGACATCAGCGCGAACGGGTACGGCAGGATATCGGCGATGGTCAGCGGCCCGCGCCGCGCGGCCAGGGCGTGGCCGCGGCCGGCCAACAGGCAGACCGGATGCTTGCGGCTGGCGCGGCAGCGCAGGCGTGGATCCACGGGCGGGTTGTAGGCCAGCCCGATATGGGCCGCATCAGAAGCCACCGCTTCCACCACCTCGTTCACCGACCCCACGTTGACGCTGATGTTGATCTGCGGATATTCGATGCAGAACGGCCCGACCACGTGCTCCATCAGGCCGTCGATGAAACCTTCGCTGATCATCAACTGCACGTTGCCGCGCTGCATGCCGCGCAACTCCTGCAGGCGCGCGTTCAGGTGTTCCTGCTGGGCGCGACAGCCGCGGTGGTACTCCAGCAGCATGTCGGCGGCCTCGGTCGGCGTCAGCCCGCGCGAACGCCGCTCGAACAGTTGCACGCCCAGTTCCTTTTCCAGCAGCTGGATCTGCCGGCTGATGACGGAGGCCGCCGTATCCAGCTTGTCCGCCGCGCCCCGTATCGAGCCGCAGGCCATGACCTCGTTGAAGTATTTCAGGCGGACCTGGCTGATTTCCTGCATGGCGCGCATTCCTGGCGCGCTTGATCGCGCCGGTTGAGGGTGATTCCGGAGTTGCCCGTAGTGTTGCCCATAGGGCAACGATAATTTATCACCCCGGTCATTGTTCGGAACGCCACAGTCTTCCAATAATGGCGGCCCGGAAGCCATAGGGCTTCCGGCGCAACCCCAGCCACCGCGGGCGCCAGACCCGCGCGAGGAGACATGCAATGCCAAATCCGACCACGCCGGGCGCGGACCCGCGCCTGGCCCCCCTGTACCGCAAGATCACATGGCGCCTGCTGCCCTTCTTGCTGCTCTGTTACGTCTTTGCCTACCTGGACCGCATCAACATCGGCTTCGCCAAGCTGCAGATGCAGCAGGACATCGGCATTTCCGACGCCGTCTACGGTCTGGGCGCCGGCATCTTCTTCCTGGGCTATGTCCTGTTCGAAGTGCCCAGCAACCTGCTGCTGACCCGCATCGGCGCGCGCCGCACGATCAGCCGCATCATGGTGCTATGGGGCCTGACCTCGGCCTCGATGCTGTTCGTGCAGGGCGAATGGAGCTTCTACATCCTGCGCTTCATGCTGGGGGTGTTCGAAGCCGGCTTCGCGCCCGGCATGATCTTCTACCTGACCTATTGGTACTCGCAGTCGCGCATGGCCGGCGTCATGGCGGTGGTGATGCTGGCCGGCCCCATCGGCGGCATCGTCGGCGGCCCGGCATCGGCCTGGATCATGACGGCGTTCTCGGGCGCGCACGGCCTGGACGGCTGGCAATGGATGTTCCTGCTGGAAGGCCTGCCCTGCGTGCTGCTGGGCGTGGTGGCCTACCGCTACCTGGACGACAAGCCTGCCGAGGCCAAGTGGCTCAGCGCAGAAGAAAAGACGCTGCTGGCGTCCGACCTGGAAACCCGCGGCTCGCAGCAGAAGCACGCCTTCAAGCAGGTGCTGCGCGACCCGGCCATCTACGGCATGGCCCTGACGTACTTCTGCCTGATCTGCGGTATCTATGCCGTGAGCTTCTGGCTGCCCACGCTGCTCAAGCTGGCGGGCGTGCAGGACACCATGGAAATCGGCCTGTACTCCGCCATTCCCTACATCGCCGCGGCCGCCTTCATGCTGTGGTTCGCCCGCAGCTCGGACCGCATGCAGGAACGACGCTGGCACACGCTGATTCCCGCCCTGCTGGCCGGCATATCGCTGTGCGTGGCCACCGCCGCGCCGACGCAATTCGCGCTATCCCTGACGGCCATCACGCTGGCCACCGGCTTCATGTGGGCCTCTTACACGGTATTCTGGGCAATTCCTTCGCAGTACCTCAAAGGCGAAGCAGCGGCCGGCGGCATCGCGCTCATCAACAGCATCGGGCTGCTCGGCGGCTTCCTCAGCCCGTCCATCATCGGCTGGTCCAAGCAGGCCACCGGCACGCTGGCTGGCGGCCTGTACGTGATCTCCGCCTTGCTGGTGGCCGGCGCCCTGCTCCTGCTGGTGAACCGCCCGCCCCGTCCCGCGCCAGCCCGCGCCTGAAGTCCAACCCACAGGAAACGATCATGCATATTCTGGTTGCTGGCTTCCAGCACGAAACCAACACCTTTGCGCCGTCGCTCGCCGCCTACGACAACTTCGTGCGCGGCGAAGGCTTCCCGGCCATGGTGCGCGGGAACGACATGCTGGCGCTGCGCGAGGTCAATATCCCCGCCGGCGGCTTCATCAATGCCGCGCTGGCCCAGGGCCACACGGTGGAAACCGTGATCTGGGCCGGCGCCAGCCCCTCGGCCCACGTCACGCGCGACGCCTATGAACGGATCGCCGGTGAAATCCTGGATGCCGCCCGCAACGGCACCTATGACGCCGTCTATCTCGACCTGCATGGCGCCATGGTCGCCGAGCACCTGGACGATGGCGAAGGCGAACTGCTGGCGCGCATGCGCCAGATCGTCGGCCCCGGCGTGCCGGTGATCGCCAGCCTGGATCTGCACGCCAACGTCACCGCGCAGATGCTGCAGGAAGCCGACGGCCTGGCCGCGTTCCGCACCTACCCGCACGTGGACATGGCCGACACCGGCGAACATGCGGCGCGCCTGCTGCAGGCCCGCATCGCGGCCGGCGACAACTGGAGCCGCAGCGAACGCCGCCTGCCCTTCCTGATTCCGATCAACGGCATGTGCACGATGCTGCAGCCGTCCAAGGGCGTGTACGAACTGCTGGAAAGCCTGGAACAAACGCCGGGCGTGGCCTCCATCTCGTTCGCGCCCGGCTTTCCGGCGGCGGACTTCCCCGAGTGCGGCCCGGTGGTCTGGGCCTACGGCACCGACGCGGCAGCGGTCGAACGCGTGACCGAATCCCTGTATCAGCGCGTGCTGGAACTGGAACCGCAATGGTCGCCCGACTTCCTCGAACCGTCCGAGGCCGTGCGCCGCGCGCAGGCGCTGGCGGCGGGCGCCTCGCGCCCCGTGGTCATCGCGGACACGCAGGACAACCCGGGCGCGGGCGGCGACGCCAACACCACCGGCATGCTGCGCGCGCTGGTGGAAGCCGATGCGCAAAACGCGGCGCTAGGGCTCTTCTGTGACCCTGAAGCCGTGCGCCTGGCAATCGAGGCTGGAATCGGCAACAAGGTCCGGCTGAGCCTTGGAGGCCAATCCGGCGTGGCAGGCGATTCGGCCTTCGAAGGCGAGTTCCTGGTCGAAACCCTGTCGCCCGGCAAGCTGCGCTTTGACGGACCGATGATGAATGGCATGGACGTGGACCTGGAGGCGGTGGCCGGCCTGCGCATCGGCGGCGTGCGGGTGGTGGTCAGCGCCACCAAGTCGCAGATGCTGGACCGCAACCTGTTCCGCGTGGGCGGCGTGCAGCCCGAGGAAATGGCGATACTGGTGGTGAAAAGTTCCGTGCACTTCCGCGCGGACTTCCAGCCCATCGCCCACGAAGTGCTGGTGGCCAAGGCCCCTGGCCCCATGCAGGCCGACCCGGCCGACCTGCCCTGGACCCGGCTGCAGCCGGGCATCCGCGTGCGTCCGCAAGGCAAGCCGTTCTCTTATTGAGCGCCGCCCCCCGCCGCGCGCCGGCGGGGTTTGCTTTCGCGCAAGGCAGTGGCAGACTGGCGTCATGAAGAAGCTCTACACGCTCGCCTATCCCCGCCTCAGCACGCCGGATTCCGGATTCATCGAGGAGTTCCGGCGCCAGCATGACGGCCAGCACCCGCTGGTGAAGGCGCACTTCACCATGGCGTTCGGCTGCGCCGGCATCGATGAGCAGGCCTACCAGCTGCACCTCGAAGAGATTGCACGCCAGCATGGCCCGATAGATTTCGTCTGCCGCTACGCCATGCTGGGCGCGGACGCGGCGCATGCGTATGCGTACCTGGTCCCCGACGAGGGCCATAGCCAACTGTCGCGCCTGCATGACGCCTTGTACCGCCAGGTGCTGGCGCCGACCCTGCGGCTGGATATCCCCTACGTGCCGCACATCACCATGGGCTCGTCCACCAACCGAGCGCTGATGAAATCGCTGTGCGACGAGTTGAACCGGAACGGACTCGACATCCGCGGCTCGGTAGACAGTTTGACGATGGCGGTCCTGGAAAACGGCGTGATCACGGACCTGACGTCGGCACGCCTTTCCGGCTGAGGGGCGGGACCGCGCCCGCCCCGGCGCGGCGGACTACTTCAGCTTGGCCTGCGGGCTGACGAAGTCCTCCAGCGTCAGGCCTTTTTCCTTCAGGATGGCTTCCAGCAGCGGCTGCAGCTTGCCCAGGCTTTCCTGCACGGTTTCGCGCACGGTATCGACCACCACCTGGGTGCTGCGTTCGATTTCGATGTTGACGAAATCACCCACCTGCTTGTCCTCGAACACCGTCATGCGGCGGGTTTCCGGAATCAGCCAGACCTCGAACCAGCCTTCGGCTCGATTGACTTCCGATACGGTCAGGCTGGCGCCGTTGATGGCGATATAGCCCTTGGCGAAGACGTACTTGCGGAAGGCCTCCGGAATGCTGAAGCGCATCAGGCGGTTGGTGTCGGACGACTTCACCATCACCACTTCGGAGGTGAAATCCACGTGTCCGGACAAGGGGTGGCCGCCGATCTCGGCGCCATCCTTGGCGGCCCGCTCGACGTTGGCACGGTCGCCCTCGTGGTAGCTGCCCAGCGTGGTGATGGCCAGGCTTTGCAGCATGACGTCGAAGGTGGCCTGGTTCTCGGACAGAATTTCCGTGACGGTCAGGCAGACGCCATCCGTCGACACGCTGGCGCCAATGGCCAGGTCCACGCAAAAACCAGGGGGGAAATCCAGCGTGAAAGTGCGCAGGCCTTCGCGATCCGCGATCTTGGCGATCTTCGCGGTGCCTTGAACAATACCGGTGAACATACGGATCCTGAATGCGGGGCGGCGCGCCCCTGAAGCAAAACATCAACGTTAACCGATATTTTGCCAGGGGCCGCGCCGCCCGCAAGCCGGGATCAGTGGCGGATGGCGATCGTCTTCAGAGTGGTGAAGCCGTACAGCGCTTCAAAGCCCTTCTCGCGGCCATAGCCCGATTGGCGCGAACCGCCGAAGGGCAGTTCCACGCCGCCGCCGGCGCCGTAGTTATTGATGAACACCTGGCCGGCGCGCAGCTTGCGCGCCAGGCGCAACTGACGGCCGCCGTCGCGGGTCCAGACGCCAGCCACCAGGCCGTACAGGGTGCCGTTGGCAATTGCCAGCGCCTCTTCCTCGGTGTCGAACACCATGGCAGCCAGCACCGGACCGAACACTTCTTCCTGCGCCAGGCGGCTGTTGGGCGGCACGTCGCGGAACAGCACCGGCGGCTGGTAGAAGCCAGCCTCGGGCGTGCCTTCCTTGAGCTTGCCGCGGGCGGCGACCTTCATGCCTTCGGCCTCGGCTTCGGCCAGGAAGCCGCGCACGCGGTCCTGCTGGCGCGCGTTGATCAGCGGACCCACGTCCAGGTCGGCCGCGGCCGGCCCCGTAACGGTGGCCGAGAACGCCTCGGACAGGCGCTTGAGCACGGTCTCGTACACGCCGCGCTGGATCAGCACGCGGCTGCCGGCCGAGCAGGTCTGGCCCGCGTTCTGGATGATGGCGGCCAGCAACACCGGCATGGCGGCGTCCAGGTCGGCATCGTCGAACACGATCTGGGGCGACTTGCCGCCCAGCTCCAAGGTGACCGGCACATGGTTTTCAGCAGCGGCGTGGGCCACCATCTTGCCCGTCTGCGGCGAACCGGTGAACGAGATGTGGTCGATGCCAGGGTGGGCGGACAGCGCCGCGCCGGCCTCATGGCCGTAGCCGGTGCAGATATTCAGGGCGCCGGCAGGCAGGCCGACTTCAGCGGCGATTTCCGCCAGCTTCAGGAGCGACAGGCAGGCGTCCTCGGCGGGTTTGACCACGCAGGCGTTGCCCGCCGCCAGGGCCGCGCCCACGCTGCGGCCGAAGATCTGCAGCGGGTAGTTCCAGGGCACGATGTGGCCGGTGACGCCATGCGCTTCGCGCACCGTCAACACGGTGAAGCCCGGGGTGTAGGGAATGGTCTCTCCGTGCAGCTTGTCGACCGCGCCGGCATAGAACTCGAAGTAGCGGGCCACGGCGGCGGCATCGGCGCGCGCCTGCTTGATGGGCTTGCCGGTGTCGGCTGATTCCAGCTGCGCCAGCTCTTCCTGGCGCTCCAGCAGCGCGAAGGCGATGCGCATCAAGAGGCGGCTGCGCGCGGCGGGCGCCATCTGGCCCCACTCGCCTTCATAAGCCTCGCGCGCCGCGGTCACGGCGCGGTCCACGTCCTCGGCGGTCGAACGCGCGATTGCCTCGAAAGGCGCGCCATCGGACGGGTTCAGGACAGGAATGGTTGCGCCGGTGGCGGCTTCCACCCATTGGTTGGCGATAAAGTTCTTCTGAGTCACGATGTGCGGAGTAAAGTAGCGGCCGGACGGCCGGTTGCGGGAGATTGGCGTCGCGCGCGAGTCGCGTTCTGGCTTCGAGCCAAGGTACGGGAGCGGCTCGTAACTTGTCAATTGAATTGACAGCTTTTGTCCCAAGAGTCAGGATATTTTCCAATGACCTGGGGTAATCCCTAATAATTCAGCGGCTTAACGCCACCCCGGATTTGTCATGGCGACTGACAAGCCCGGCCATACACAGTAGGAGCTCCCATGAGCAATGTCCGTGATCCGCAGCTTGAATCGCTGCTGGAAGCCGTGAACCGCCCCCGTCCCGAACTGGACGTCCTGGCGGAAGTGGCCTCGGGCCTGGGCTACGTGCGCGCCGAACGCTTTGCCGAGCGCGTCTACGAAAGCCTGTTCTATGCCATCGCCACTGGCAAGATCGCGCCTGGCAGCAAGCTGCCCGCCGAACTGGAGCTGGCCGCCTTGTTCGAGGTCTCGCGGCCGGTAGTGCGCCAGGCGCTGGACCGGCTGCGCGAAGACCAACTGGTGGAGTCCATCCGCGGGTCGGGCAGCTATGTGCGCGCCAAGCCCGACCTGATGGGCGGCATGCCCGCGATCGACCCCGCGCGCCGCGTCGGCCACATCCTGGAAGGCCTGGAACTGCGCATGGTGATCGAACCCGAATGCGCCTACCTGGCCGCCCTGCGCCGCACCGACGAAGACCTGCGCGAAATGGACCGCATGCTGACGGGCTACGAAGAAGCCGACGCCTCCGGCGCCATCGCCCACCACCACGACTACGGATTCCACCGCGCCATCGCCGCGGCCACCAGCAACCAGCGCTTCGTGCAGGTGCTGAAGTCGCTGGAGTACGACGTCAGCCACGCCGTGAACGTCATGCGCCACCTGGTCCACAGCCAGCCCTGGAAGCGCACCCGCGCCGCCATCGAGGAACACCGCCACATCTACCGGCTGATCCAGGAACAGGACGCCGAAGGCGCGCGCAACGTCATGCGCGCCCATATCGAAAAAGCCCGCAGCCGCATGCTGAACAGCGGTTCGGAACACTGAGCAGGAAGCCATTTGAATATGTCATCGCAGCAACGCCCGTCCTTGAACCTGGACCAGCAACTCGTCATCGTCACCGGCGCCAGCCGCGGCCTGGGCGCCGCCATCGCGCGCGCCTTCCTGCGCGAAGGCGCCAAGGTCGTCGTCAACTATCTCAACAGCGCCGAACGTGCACGGGCCCTGGCCGCCAGCGCGCCGGACCGCGCTCTCGCGGTGCAGGCCGACGTGCGCGACCCCGCCGCCGTCGCCGCCATGTTCGCCCAAGCCAGCGCACACTTCGGTCAGCCCGTGGCGACGGTCGTCAACAACGCCCTGCCCGCCTTCCAGTTCAACGGCGACGCCCGCCCGCAAGCCGGCGAGCTGGATTGGGCGCAGATGAGCGCGCAGCTCGAAGGCAGCGTGCGCGCCGCGCTCAACACCACCCAGGCTGCCCTGCCCGGCATGCGGACTGCTGGCGGCGGACGCATCATCAACGTGGGTACCAACCTGGTCCAGAACCCGGTGGTGCCGTACCACGACTACACCGCGGCCAAGGCCGCGCTGCTGGCCTTCACCCGCACCTTGTCGCACGAACTGGGCGCTGACGGCATCACCGTGAATATGGTTTCTGGAGGCTTGCTGCGTACCACCGACGCCTCGGCGGCCACGCCGGACGCGGTCTTCGACATGATTGCCGCCGGCACGCCGCTGCGCGAGGTCACCACGCCCGAGCAATTCGCCGACGCCGTGCTGTTCTTCGCCAGCCCCTGGTCGCGCGCGGTGACCGGACAGAACCTGATCGTCGACGGTGGACTGGTGAAGGGCTGAGCGATAAGGCGCCTGGCCGGCGCCGCACCTTTCTGGCGGGCGCGCGGCGCTACGCCTGCAGGCGCCTGGCGCTGATTTCGACGGCCGCGAACTTGATGCCCTTGAGCGCGGCGTCCTCGGTCACGAAGGCGGAATCGCCCACGCCTATCCGCGTCCATTCGCGGCCGGGAGCGGTGCGCACCCAGGCCTCGTAGCCCTGCTGCGCCGCAAGCGGCCTGAGTTCGTATTCGAGTTGGTGGCCGTTGAGCCTGATCACCCCGGTTCTCATGGCTTTCTCCCCGCGCCTCAGCGCCGGCCCGCGATGGCGCAGGCGCGCATCACGCCGCGTCCCGGCCCCACCATGGGCGATCCCTGGTAGTCCTGCGCCCGCACCACTTCCGACACGCGCTGTCCATCCGCCATCCATTGGCGGGCGACGCTGACGACGTCAGTGAACTCGGGTTGCGGCCCATCCAATAGCCAACCCACGATGGGGGCGCCGGGAATGCCGGCCGCGCCAGGAGAAATCTGATCCAAATCAAGGGGTTTCATACTCCTCTCCGTTCAGGGAACTGTAGGGAGCGTAGACGCGCCGTCAAATCTCAGGCATTAGAAAACCGCAAAAAGTAGAACATTTTGTATATCCACCGCGCGCAACCGGGACGGATCATCCCCGGCAGGCCGCCGCGAGCATCACGGAAATAAACATTCACACATAAACTATCTGGCTGACGCCGCGTGCCGCCGCCCCTGGCGTTTCTTCCGCCAGATCACCACGCCGGTGCCCGACAGCAGGGCCACCGCCAATCCCATCGCGCAGATGAACAGCTTCATAGGCAGACCGGCCACCATGCCTCCCACCGCCGCAGTATGCAGGCTGGTCAACCAAGTACGCAGGGTGTCGCCGCTGGCCACGCCGGTCGGCAGCCAAAGATTCTTGAGTTCCCCCTTGCCAGCATCGAACTTCAAGCTCGTCGCCCCCCAGCGGTCGCCGACATCGCGGCTACTGACCACGCCGTAGCGATACACGCCGATCGAAGGCTCATAACTCAGCGCGTCCTCGCGCAAAACGGTGTAACCCTGCACGCGCGCCTGTTCCGCCATCAAACGCCGACCGATTTCACGCGCCTCCTGCCAACCGATGGCTGGGACGAGTTCAGGAACCGACTGTGGCCGCAAGCCGGCGCCATCCTGCTGATGCGCGAAAACAGATTTCATCACTGGGTCGTATACCTCGGAGAGGTTGAAGGCAACCGCGCTCCAGGCCAATACGAACAACATGGCCCACGCCCACAGGCCGCCCGCGCGGTGCAGATCGAAGTTGACCTTGTAGCTGCCTGCGCCCCAACGCACCCCCCAGGACGTCCGCCAGCGCGCCAGCCAGGACTTGCCTCCCGCCTGGCCGGACTTGGCGGTCTTGCCCCCGCGCGCCGGCAGACTCAGGCACAGGCCGACAAAGCAATCCAACGTCCAAAGCAGCGAAATTACGCCGAAGACGCGACCTCCGACCACGCCCAGCGCCAATTGGTAGTGCAGGCGATAGATGAAGGGCATCAGGTTCTTCAGGCCCTGAGTCAGGTCGCCCCACCTACGCGCGCCCAGGATGCGGCCGTCATGGGGATCCACGAAGACCTGGTCAACCGCAAGCTCAGCTTCGATGCCCGTGGCGGCGTCCGCTAGCGGATACAGATTGAATGTCAACGTACGCCCAGGCTGCGTGGTCAGCGGCGCGTGGACCGCCAATGCCTCCGGGTAGGCAAGCTGAACCCGTTCGCGCAGGATCAGCGGATCCTGCGCCGGTGCGTCCGGCACGGGCGGCGTAGCCAGGAACAGTTCCGGGCTGAGCCACGCCTCCAGCTCGTCGTTCCAGGCCAGCAGCGCCCCTGTCAGGCCGGCCACCAACAAGAATCCGGCAATGACCAAGCCCACCCAGCGGTGTGCCAGCACCAGCCAGGCGCGATGGCTGCCCTTGCGCCGGCCGGCGATTTCGCGCCCACACCTCATTGCGCTGGGGCCAGCTCGACGGACGTGGACTTCGCCGATACGCGCCCGGCTGGCGTCTCGATCGCCACGACCTGGCCGTTTTCCATTCGAATCAGGCGATCGGCAAGATGGAAGTAGCGGTCGTCGTGCGAAATCACCAGCACCGCCTTGCCGCGAGCCCTCAACTCCGGCAGCAGCTCGCGGTAGAACACTTCCTTGAACAGCGGATCCTGATCGGCAGCCCATTCGTCGAACAACAGGAATGGCCGATCCTCCAGATAGGCCACCGCCAGCGCCAGGCGTTTGCGCTGTCCCTGCGACAAGGCCCGCGTGGTGAAGGCGCCGTCGCGCACCTGTGCCTTGTGCTGCAGATGCAGCTTCTCCAGCAAGGCGTTGCCTTGCACGTCCAACTCGGCGGAAGCGGCGTCCAGCATGTGCTCGAACAGGTGGAAGTCCGAGAATATCGCCGAGAAGGTCTGGCGATAGCGGTCGCGGCTGGCGTCGTCCACCGGCACGCCATTGAGCAGGATGGCGCCCTGCTCCGGCCGGTACAGGCCGGCCAGCAATTTGGCCAGCGTAGTCTTGCCGCTACCGTTGCCCCCGACCAGGTAGGTAATCTGCCCCGGGGAGAAATCCAGGTCTATCGGCCCGAGAGTAAACAGGTCGTCGGTGCCTTCGTGGTAGTAGCGGTGGCGAACGCCGCGCAGCGCCAGGCGGGTCCCCGTCGACCGTATAGATGCGATACGTCGATTCGACGGCCTGGCGACGGCAATGGTCCAGCGCCAGATTGCGGACCACTTGGCAGCAGTAGCTATAAGGCTTGCTCACATCGCGCGCGCATGATCCTTCCATGAGCTTCAGATAGGCGTCTTGTGTCACTTCGTCCGCGATCTCCGGGGTGCCGACGATTCTTTGCGCAATACGACGGAGTTGCGCCCGATGCGCAATAAAAACGTCTCCAAGCCCCGCTCCCTGCGTAACCATGGACATCGAAGCGCCTCCGCATACAGATTTATGGTGACTTGTAATAATTCAGTGTATTGCGAACAATTATCATTAATGAAAAAGACTATGTCCATCGCCGCGGCGCTTGCGAGGCCCTACCCTGGCGCTTTTTATAGGGACCCGACACAACGGCCAGGAGCTTGCCGCGAGGTTGTCCCGAAAGCCGCGAACCCGGCGTCAGCGCAGACGGCGCGCCGGCCCAGGCAGCGTGGCCACGGTATCATCTGCCTCTATCCCCGGCGGCCGCCAACCCCGCCCCCCGGATCTGTAGCCGGACAAGTCGCCAAGACGAGTTCGTGGCAGGCAGCATCCCTGAGAACCACATCAACAATCGGTCTACGCAAAACATGAAATTAGCCACCTGGAACGTGAACTCCCTGAACGTGCGCCTGCCCCAGGTACTGGACTGGCTGGCCGCCAATCCGGTCGACGTCCTGTGCATCCAGGAACTCAAGCTCACGGACGACAAGTTCCCGGAGGCCGCCTTCACCGAAGCCGGCTATCACGCGGTCTGGGCCGGCCAGAAAACCTATAACGGCGTCGCCATCATCTCGCGCGTGCCGGGCACGTCCATGGTGCGCAACATCCCCGGCTACGAAGATCCGCAGCAGCGCGTCCTGGCGCTGACCTTTCCCAGCCCCGAAGGTGACGTGCGCGTCGTCTGCGCCTACTGTCCCAACGGCCAGTCCGTGGGCTCGGACAAGTACGCCTACAAGCTGGACTGGTTTGAAGCCATGCGCGCTTGGCTGGCCGACGAAATCAAGCAGTACCCCAGGCTGGCGGTGCTGGGCGACTACAACGTTGCACCGGCCGACGAAGACGTGCACAACCCTGAGAAATGGGAAGGCCAGGTGCTGGTGTCCGAGCCGGAACGCAAGGCTTTCGGCGCCCTGCTCGACCTGGGGCTGGCGGATTCCTTCCGCCTCTTCGAACAGCCGGAGAAATCCTTCAGCTGGTGGGACTATCGCCAGTTCGCGTTCCGCCGCAACGCCGGCCTGCGCATCGATCATGTCCTTTTGTCCGCCCCGCTGGTCAAGCGCTGCATCGCGTGCGCCATCGACAAGGAGCCGCGCCGCAACGAGCAGCCGTCCGATCACGCCCCGGTCGTTGCGACCTTGGAATTCGCCTGATTTTTTGTTCGACGGCGTATTGCGCAGGTCAGGAATATTCCTGTATAGTTTTGGTCTTGCTTCATTGGGGCGGTAGCTCAGCTGGGAGAGCGTCGCGTTCGCAATGCGAAGGTCGGGAGTTCGATCCTCCTCCGCTCCACCAAGATTCCCGCCAAAACAGGGCACTACATAAATGTAGTGCCCTGTTTTGCTTTGCGGCCCGGATTCAAGCATCTGCGGAACCTCGATCCCGCATGCGACGATCAACTCAGGAGTCCGAGCAGCGCGGCGCGCGCGACGGCTGCAGTCCGATTCCGGGCGCCCAGCTTGGAGATCGCATTCTTCGTGTGAAATCTGACAGTCGACTCGGCAATTGCCAGTATTTCGGACACGTCGCTGCTGGTTTTTCCGTCCGCCGCCCATTTTAGGATTTCGGTTTCGCGACGAGTCAGCGGAACGTCCGGCGCCAATTTGAATCGCGGCAGCAAGACTCTGCTGAATGCCTGGTGCGCCGCCGTCACCAGCCATCGCATCTGCAATTCCTTGCTGAGCAGCTCCGCGTCGGACAGTTGATCTTTCTGTCTGGCCAGCGTCAGCATTCCCCCGGTTCCGTATGCGTCCAGGTTTGACTGAGCCCATCCGACACAGAGCCCCACCGCTTGCGCTTCGTCCCAAAGCTCAGGCGTTTCGGCAAACACCCTGTCCGACCATACGATAGGTACCGAGGAGCGGCTGCAGTGCTTTACGGTGGGGTCAACCTCCAGGTAGCGCGCCTGTGCGTACCGTTCCTGCCACGCGGTCGGATAATCGCTGATCATGACGAACTGAGGATTGGTAAACGGCAGGGCCGCCCGCAAGCCATAGGCGCAATAAGAAAACCCCAGTTCGTGTGCTACGGCCGCTACCTCGGTAAAAACGGCTTGGTCGGTGGTCGCGCTATTAGTTGCCAATAGAAGGTCTTGTGCCCACGGCTTCATTCCAAAATCCATCCCGTGCATTTGCATCGCTAGTACTTGAAAGGTGCACGGCCAAAAAACAAAAAAAATGCCGCTGTCACAATATAGTTAAACCGTTGAAATATTTCAAAATATAATAAAATGTGATTACCCATTCACTTTTTATATATTCCCTGGCGATGGCCGAGAAAATAGAAATTCTGGATTTTCAAAAACATTTTCCCGGTCGCCGAACTCCTGATATCCAGATGGACGCAATCGGCGCGCGCAGCGCCTCATTCTCTCGGCGACGCGCAACATAGGCGCGACGCCGCAGGAGATCGTGGCCAGGAGGCGCAAGCGGACTGGCGGAGAGCCGTGCTGGATTGGAAACGGCTCGGGAGAAGCAGAATGCCGCCGACATCTATCGGCGCTGGTTGCTGCAAAACTACCGTCCTGATTGAAAGCGGTGCCAGCAAGAATGGCCTACCCTCCACACCGCGCCCTATTGCGCGACGCGGAATGAGTGCGGGCGAAACCCTTTGCCACCACAAGCCCTGAGCGGTTTGCGCGGCTTGCCAGGACTGCCTGAAGGCCTGTCGGCCTTCAGGCGCTTGCGTCGGTGCGCACCATGGTTGCCGCGTCTCGCAAGGCATTCAGGAATAGCGTAGCGGCAGCCGCGGCGCGCGCATCGCGCCGCGTCATGATGCCCACGGGGTGCAGCCGCGCCTGCAAGGCCAGCGGCAGGATTGCCAACTGCCTGTTTTCGGCCAGGGCCCGTGCCACACGCAACGGAATAGCCGACAGCAGCGAAGTCCGCTGCAAGAGCGAGACGATGGTCAGGATGGCGCTGGATTCGATGGCGACCTGCGGAAAGCCCGCGCCGCGCGCCGAGACGGCGGCGGCGACCAGGCTGTAGAGCGCCGCGTTGCGCGACGGCAGCACCCAGCGGCAACGGTCCAGCGCTGCGCCGCTCAGGCGCCGGCGTGTAGCCAGCGGATGCGCCGGGCCGCAGACCACGGCGGTGGCCTCGTCGTAAAGGATCTCGCATTGCAGGTCCGCATCCGCGCCCTCGACCCCCAGCCGGCCCACGACGCAGTCCAGTTCGCCTGCGCGCAGGGCCGGCAGCAGCTGTTTCTCCAGGCCTTCGGACAACTCGATGCGCAAGGCTGGATGAGTCTCCTGCAGGCGCTGCACCGCCAGCGGCACCAACAGATGCGCTACTACCGGAAAAATGCCGGCCCGCACCTTGCCGGTCGCGCCGTTGGCCGCGGCTGCGAGTTCGGCATGGGTTGCATCCAGTTCGTTGAGCAGCAAACGGGCGCGGTCGATCATCAGCAGGCCCAGCGCGGTCGGCGCGACGCCGTGGTGCGAACGTTCGAACAAGGGCTGACGGGCCAGGGCCTCGGCCTCGCCCAGGAGCTTGCTCAATGCAGGTTGGCTGAGGTGCATCGCTTCAGCCGCCCGGTGCAAGTTGCCCACCCGCCCCAGCTCGTCCAGCAAGACCAGATGGCGGATGCGCAAGCGCGACCGCAGCTGCTGCAAGGTAGGGGTTTCCGGCATGATTGCGCCCCTCAAGTTGGTTATCGATTGATAAGGAATCGAAATTATCCAGTTATCGCCAACATGCCCATACTAGGGTCATCCCGCTAGCCGGGCCATATCCAGAAAAAGGGGAATAGCCATGTATCGTCGTCTTGCCGCGCTGGCCTTGGCCTGCGCCCTGGCGCCTTGCGCCGCTGTCGCTGACATCCGCATCGGCGTGATCGCCAGCAGCACCGGACCCGGGGCTTCCATGGGTTCGCTTTACCGCAGCACCGTGCCGCTGCTGCCCAAGACGCTGGGCGGCCAGCCGGTGGAGTACATCGCGCTGGACGACGCGACCGATCCGTCCTCGGCGGTCAAGACGGCGCGCAAGCTGGTCACCGAAAACAAGGTGGACGCGATCATCGGCCCGAGCAATGTACCGACCTCGATGGCCGTCACGGAAGTCGCCCGCGAAGCGCGCACGCCGCAGTTGTCGCTGGCGCCTATCGTGGTCAGCCCCGACCGCGCCGAATGGATCTTCGTGGTGGCCCACGGCATAGATCTGATGGTGAACTCGCTGACCGCCGACATGGTCAAGCGCGGCGTGAAGACCGTGGCGTACATCGGTTTTTCGGACGCATGGGGCGATGCCGTCTACCGCGCGCTGCAGGAATCTGCCGCCAAGCGCGGCATCAAGGTGCTCAGCAACGAACGCTATGCCCGCACCGACAACTCGGTCACGGCCCAGGTGCTGAAGATTGTTTCGCTGAATCCGGGCGCCGTGCTGGTCGGCGGCTCCGGCACACCGGGGGCCCTGCCCCATCTGTCGCTGCGCGAACGCGGCTACCAGGGCGTGCAGTACAACACGCATGGCGTCATCAACAAGGACTTCCTGAAGCTCGGCGGCAAGGGCGTGGATGGCGTGATCGTGCCCAGCGGCCCGGTGCAGGTGGTGGAACAGCTGCCCGCGGACAGCCCGATCAAGCCGGTCGCCACGCGTTACGCCCAGCAGTACGAAGCGACCTACGGCGCCGACTCGCGCAACGCCTTCGCGCCGTACACCTACGACGCCTATCTGTTGCTGGACGCGGCCGTCGCCAAGATCCCCGCAGGCACCCAGCCGGGCACCCCGGAATTCCGCCAGGCGCTGCGCGACGCCCTGGAAAGCCTGCAGGGCACCGTCGGCACCCAGGGCATCTACATGATGTCGCCCGCCAACCACAACGGCCTGGATGAGCGCGGCGTCGTGCTGATGCAGGCCCGTTCGGGCGCCTGGCAGTTCCTGCCCTGAGCCGCCCTTTTGCAGCAGGAGTTCGCATGACCCGCGTACACATTCCTTATGGCGTGTATTGGAGCACCCCTTTCTCGCGTTGGCAGGGCAGCCTGTCGCGCCTGCACAGCCTGCGTTTCGCGGCCTGGACCGCGCGCCGGGAGCTGGAGCGCCGCGGCATCGCCCCCGCGGCGCTGCAAAGCGCGGTGCTGGGCTGCTCGGTGCCGCAGCAGGGCTCGTTCTATGGCCTGCCCTGGGTGGCCGGCATGCTCGGGGCGCCCCATCTGGCGGGACCGGTGGTCTCGCAGGCCTGCGCCACCTCGGTGCGCGGCCTGGCCACGGCCGCGGCCGAGCTCATGCTCGGCCACGCCGAGACCTCGCTGGTCCTCATGGCCGACCGCGTATCCAACGGCCCGCAGCTCTATCATCCCGACCCGGCCGGCCCCGGCGGCTCCGGCTCGCACGAAAACTGGGTGCTGGACAACTTTTCGCACGATCCCTGGAGCGGCCTGTCCATGCTGCAAACCGGGGAGCGCGTGGCCGAGCGCCATGGCATATCCACTGCAGAACAGAATGCGGTCACCCTGCGCCGCTACGAGCAGTACGCGCAGGCCTGCGCCGACGGCCGCCGGTTCCAGCAGCGCTACATGACGCTGCCCTTCGAGGTGCCCGACGCGCGCTACGCCAAGATCGCATCGGTGCTTGAAGGCGACGAAGGCATCCACGCCACCACGGCGGAGGGCCTGGCGCGCCTTTCGGCGGTGCTGCCCGGCGGCACCATCACCTACGGCGGTCAGACTCATCCGGCGGACGGCAACGCGGGCATGATCCTGGCGACCGCCGGACGCGCCCGCGAACTATCACGCCGGCCCGAGATCGGCATCGAGATCCTGGCCTTCGGCCAGTCGCGCACCGAAAAGGGCTACATGCCGCGGGCGCCCATCGAAGCCGCCGGCAACGCGCTGCGACGCGCTGGCCTGGCGATGGCCGACCTGCACGCGGTGAAGACTCACAATCCCTTCGTGGTCTCCGACATCGCGCTGGCGCGCGCCACGGGGTTCGACGTGATGGCCATGAACCAGTACGGCTGCTCGCTGGTGTGGGGCCACCCTCAAAGCCCGACCGGGCTTCGGTCCGTCATCGAACTCATCGAGGAACTGGCGGAGCGCGGCGGCGGCCTGGGCCTGTTCACGGGCTGCGCGGCCGGCGACAGCGCCATGGCGGTGGTATTGAGCGTGGACGCCGGCGGAGCCGCCCGATGAACCACGCCAGCCTTGAAGGCGTCTTGCGCATTCCCGCCCTGTTGGCCCGCGCGGCGCGCGACTGTCCTGAACGCACGGCCCTGGTCTGCGACACGCGCCGCATCGACTACCGACGCTACGCCGCCGAAGTCTGGGCGACCGCCCGCCATCTGCGCGCCCATGCTGCCTCGGGCGCGCGGGTCGCAACGCTGCTGGGCAACTCGGACCTGGCCTGCGTGATAACGCTGGCGCTGCAATGCTCGGGCAACCAGCACGTGCCCCTGAATCCGCTCTACACGGCGCGCGAACTGGAGTTCATCCTGCGCGACGCGCAGCCCGCGCTACTGATCGCCGATGCGCCGTCGGCCGCCGTCGCGACGCCCCTGGCCGCGGCGCTCGGGATCCGGCTGGTCACGGAAGACGAGGCCCGCGCGTGGATGGAACCCGCGCCGGGCGACGAGGACTCTCCGCCGGGCGACGCCGATGCGCTGGCGCCGGCCCTGCTGCAGTACACCGGCGGCACGACCGGGCAGCCCAAGGGCGTGATCCTCGGGCGCGACGCCATCGCCACCAATGTGCTGCAGCGGGAACTGGCCCTGCCCACCCGCTACGGCGCCGACAGCGTGCTTTGCGCCATGCCGCTGTTCCATTCCTACGGCATGGCCATGGGATTGTTCCTGGCCGCCAGCGCCGCGGCCACGCTGGTGCTGCTGCCGCGCTACCGCCCCGACGACGTCTGCGACGCGGTGGAGCGCGAGCGCATCACGCTGTTTCCCGGCAGCCCCACCATCTATACCGGCCTGCTGTCGCACCCGCGCTTTGCCGACACCGACTGGTCCAGCGTGCGCGCCTGCTATTCCGGATCCGCCCCGCTGGCCGAAGAGGTACACCGGCGCTGGGAGGCCGCCGTGGGCGCGCCGATCTACGAAGGCTATGGCCAGACCGAAGCCGGCCCCATCCTCACCTACAACGGTCCGGCCGGAACCCGCCATGGCTCGGTCGGCACGCCTGTCGCGAACACGGAAGTGCAGGTGGTCGATCTGGAAACGGGGACTGTCGTGCTGCCGCCCGGCCAGCGCGGCGAAATCCGCGCGCGCGGGCCGCAGATCATGCAGGGCTACCTGGCCAGGCCCGACGCCACCGCCGAAACCCTGCGCGAGGGCTGGCTGTATACGGGCGACATTGGCGAGTATGCGGCGGACGGTTTCCTGTACATCCGCGACCGCAAGAAAGACCTGGTGATTTCCGGCGGCTACAACGTGTATCCGCGCGAGGTCGATGAAGTGCTGTACCTGCATCCGGACGTGGCCGAAGCCGCGGCGGTGGGCTGGCCGGACAGCTACCGCGGCGAGGTCATCCGCGCCTTCGTGGTCCTGCGGCCGGGCGCGGCTGTCGACGCGGCCGGGTTGATCGCGCACTGCCAGTCCAATCTGGCGCGCTACAAGGTGCCCGCAGTGATCAGCATTCTGGACGCCCTGCCCTACACGGGCGCCAACAAGGTGGACAAGAAGGCGCTGCGCGCGCCGTAATGGCGGCGTGGCGCCCGCTTGGGGCGCCACGCCGCGCAACGGCCGTTCAGGCCGGATCCTGATCCAGCCTGCGCACCGCCGCGCTCAGGGTCGAGAAATCGAATTCCTTGCGGCCGCGCAGCAGACAACGCATCAACACCGTCGTCACCACCGGCACCACCGCGGCCAGCAGGAAGGACTCCAGCAGGAACGAGGGCTTGTCGCCCGGCGCCGGGAAGAAGAACAGGCCCGCCGCGAGGCCGGAGACGGTGGCGACGGTTGCGGTGAGGCCATCGTGCTTGCGGCTGAACAGGCCGTAGAAGACCGGAAACGCGGCGGCGGAACAAAGCAGGTCGGCCAGCAGGAACAGGTACAGCACGCTGTAGCCCTGCGACGCCACGATCATGACCGGGATGGCCATCAGCAGCACCAGCCAGCGCGCCAGGCGCTTCATGGTCATGGAACTGGCGTTGGGCATCAGGCGGCGCATGTCGACCGCGATAATGCTGGAAACGGCGCTGATCGCCGTGTCGGCGGTGCTCATGACCAGCGACAGCCCCAGCGGAATCAGGGCGATCACGAACCAGGCGGGCGCGTGCGGCATGATGACGCTGAAGAGCGCGATGGAGCTGTCGCCCTGCGGCGCCAGACCGACGAAGGCCAGCCCGAACAGCCCCATCAGGAAGATGAACGGCGCGACCAGCAGGCCACCCAGCAAGAAGCCGTTGCGCATGGAGCGCGCGTCGCGCGCGGCGTAGATGCGTTGCCAGTTGCCCTGGTGGAAGATGCCGGTCAGCAGGATGGCGACGAAGAAGGTCAGCCCGGCCTTGATGCCCACCGGATCGGTCAGGTCCAGCAGCTGCGGCGCCTTGGCTTGCAGCGCTTCGATGGTGGGCATGGCGCCGCCGGCGGCCTGCCAGCCGACCAGGCACAGGATCACCAGCAAGGGCACGATCACCATCATCTGCACCTGGTCCGTGAAGATCGACGAGCGCAAGCCGCCATAGGTGGTGTAGAGCAAGGTGGTGCCCATCACGATCGCAGCGGTGGCCCACAGCGGCACGGGCGCCAGCATGGTAACCAGCTTGGCGATGGCCGTGACTTCGGCCGACAGCGCGATAAAGAGATAGAACAGCATGATGAACAGCGCCAGCCCGTACATGGGCCGGCCGTAGCGCGCCATCAGGAATTCCGTCAGGGTGTGGCCGTGCGGGATCAGTTCGCGCATGCGCCGCCCCAGCGGAATCATCACCAGGCGCGGCGACATCGATCCCAGCGCGTAGCCGATGACTGCTGCCAGGCCGCCCCAGGTCGCCGCTTGGGCGGGCGAGAACAGGATCCAGGCGCCCAGGGTCGACGCCATCAGCGTCAGGATGGTGCCGAAGGCGCCCTGGCTGTTGCGGGCGACGATGTAGTCCTCCAGCGTGCCGCGCTTGCGCCGCGTGTACAGCACGCTGGCCACGGCGAAGCCGCCCGAAAACAGCAGCAGCCACATCAGGGCGGTGGATTGGGTCAACATGGTATCGGTCCTCCCGCTGCCGGCTGGCAGCCGGACGCGCAACGCGGCGGCTCCGCCACGCTTCCGTGCGCAGGCCGCAAGATGAATGAAAGTCTAGGGAGGGCGCGCGGACTGCGCGATGTCCTTCCCTTCGCCGGCATTACCCGGATCAGGTTCAAAGGGTTACCGCGTTGCCGCGGAATCTCAGCCCTTGCAGGGCTCCCCCAGGAATTGCCGCAAGATTAGGAGAGCGGCACGGCAATGTCAACGCGCTTGGCGCGGACGCCGCCCGCGGCTTTGTGCTAAGTTCGCCGGCGTGCGGCGCCTGTTTGCCTGTCCGCCGCTGGAATCGAAGAGCCTGACCATGTCTATCGCGTCTTACACCGCCCCCGCCCGGAACGGATCGCCATGCTGCATCTGAACCTGTTCATCTTCGGCTGCGGCCACCACCGCGCCGCCTGGCGCCACCCCGATTCCGCCGCCGAACGGCTGGGCGACATCGCCTACTACGAGGAACTGGCGCGCACCGCCGAACGCGGCAAGCTGGACGCCATCTTCTTCGCCGACGGGCAATCGGTCGACAACATCGGCGACGGCCCGCGCTGGTACCTGGAACCGCTGACCGCCATGGCCGCGATCGCGCGCGCCACTTCCCGCATCGGCTTGATCAGCACCGTCTCCAGCACTTTTTTCACGCCCTTCCACGCGGCCCGCATGGTGGCCTCGCTGGACCATATCTCGGGCGGGCGCATGGGCTGGAACGTGGTCACGTCGATGTTCGACGCCGAAGCGCGCAACCACGGCTACGAATCCATGCCCGGACATGACTGGCGTTATGCGCGCGCCGAGGAATTCGTCGACGTCGCGCTCCAGCTGTTCGACTCCTGGGACCAGGACGCCCTGGCCATCGACCGCGCTGGCGAGTATGGCGTGCCTGCGCGCGTGCGCAAGATCGGGCACCACGGCGAACATTTCCTGGTCGACGGCCCCCTGACGGTGCCGCGTCCGCCGCAAGGCCGCCCGGTATTGTTCCAGGCCGGCGCCTCGGACCAGGGCCGCGACCTGGCCGCCAGGCGCGCCGAAGCGATCTACGCGGTCGCCTACGACCTGCCGGCGGCGCAAGCCTATTACCGCGACATCAAGCGCCGCGTGCTGGCCGCCGGCCGCCAGGATTTCGTACCCATCATGCCGGGCCTGGTCACGTACGTGGGCTCGACCGAGGCCGAAGCCCGCGCCAAGCAGCGCGAACTGGACGTGCTGCTGCCCAGCGACGCCTCGCTGCGCCAGCTGGGCACGTTCGTGCTGCAGGACTGCTCGACATGGGAGCTGGACGCGCCCGTGCCCGCCCTGCCGCCCTTATCTGAATTCACTGGCCCCAAGGGCCGCTACGCGACCATTCTGCGCATCATCGAGACCGAAAAACCCACGGTGCGCCAGCTGCTCGGACGGTTGGCGGCCGGCGGCGGCCACTGCACCATGGTGGGCACGCCGGAACAGATCGCCGACAAGATGGAGCACTGGTACCGGAGCGAAGGGGCCGACGGCTTCAATCTGATGCCGCCATCCCTGCCCGGGGGCATCGATGATTTCGTCGAACACGTGATTCCGGTGCTGCGGCGCCGGGGGCTGTTCCGCACCGAGTACCAGCACAGCACGCTGCGCGGGCACCTGGGGCTGGCACCCGCGTAAGCCGCAATACTGCATTTCCTGACCGGCCATATCGGCTTGGCGACCTGGGTTATCCGGCTTGGGTGGCAGGCTGGCGGCGCTTGGCGTCGACGGCTTCGCGCGTCGCCGCCCCGTTGCTTGGGGGTTGCAGCTGCAGGTCGGCGGCCCGCCGCCGGTTTGCGCGCGTCGCGATCCAGTCGTAGAGCACCACGCCCGGCTGGCGCAAAAGCGCAGCGGTGAGCGCACAGGCGGCGACGAGCAGTAGGCCGATCAATAACCCGTGCATCAACGCGCCCCCTGCTCAAGCTGCAACCGCAGAATGCGCCGTAGCTCCAGGATCGCCTCCGGCGTCTCTTGCACGCTATGCGAGAAGCTGATGATCTTCTCGGATTCGGCGCCGTCCAGGTGCGCGCTGCGGTACGGCACCAGGCCGTCGTCCGAATCCGCCAGCGGGACGCCGGGCGTGTGGTTCGCAATGATGCTGTGGTAGCGCACCGACGGCGAAATCGGCATGGAAGCGGTCAATCTCACAAATCGGTCCTTTTCGCTCAGGTTGTCCACGCCGTTTGGCACCCGGATCGAGGATTCGGGCCGGGGCGGCCCATCGGCGTCGGCCAGGCGATTGAGCTTGGCGAACTGCCTGACCACCGTCACAGGCAGCGTGATCAGATTGGACAGCCAACGCGACAAAGTGTTCTCGGCAAACGGCGTGCCTCGATGCGGCGCCGCGATGAATACCGCGCGCGATATGCCGGGAAACGCCTCAAAAGTCAGCACCGGGTCGAATTCGGTGCGCGCCTGGGCGAGCTGGGTCTCGTCCAGCTTGGCTTGGTCGCGCAGCGCGTCCCACAGCACGGTGCCGGACGAGGATACCAGCAGCCGGCTCAGCACGCCGCCCATGCTGTGCCCGATGATGACGCTGTCGCGCGAAGCCTGCGCGGTCCCCATGGGATCGAAATGTTCGATGGTCTGCCGCAGCGCGTCGCGGATGGCGCGGTTGTTCAGCGCCAGCGGCGCGTTGGTCGGATAGTAGACCTGCCAGATTTGGAAATGCTGACGCAGGGTTTCGTCGCCCAGGACCTCATTGGCGACGTTGATCCAGGCCTCGGGGCTGCTGGCCAGGCCGTGCAGCATGATGACGGTGCGCCGGTCCGGGTCATAGGGCTGCAACAGGTAGACATGCGGCGCGTCGATGCCCTCTTCCTTGCCCAGCACGTTGCGCAGCGCCTGGGTGGCGAAGCCCGATCGCGCCAGCCACAGGCCGTAGCCCGAGGTGAAGTTGGCTGCCAGGGGTACCGTGGTACCGGCCAGCGCCACCGTGTCCCGCCTATAGGGGTCATATGCCGCCAGCGTCGCTTCCTGCGAGGCCATGACCTGCTCCAGCGTGTCGCCTGGAAAGCCGATGATGACGGTCACGGCGGGAAATGGCGTTTCGCTATACGGCGTCTTGAAGGTGTCGGCATCGTTTACGCGGCGCGCGGTGACCGCCACGAGCTCAGCGCCGAAGCCGTCGCGCCGGTACATGCTGCGCAGCCCCCGGAACGTCAACGTCGAGGCGGGCACCAGTTCGTGCGGGAACTGCTTGCCGCCGGGCAGCTTGACGTCGGACATCTCGCCCAGCACCTGCCAGGCGCCAGCCCTCATCTTCGTGCCGGGTTCCGGAGGACGGCCGCGATACTGTTCGAACAGGCCCGTGACGGCCTGCTGCACGGCGTAGTTGTAATAGTCGCGCACCTGCGTCTGGCGGTCCTCGAAGGCGCGGTCGCTGGGCGAGCGCGGCGTGAAGAACAAATAGGCGTAGGCGGCCCGCGCCGTCTGCAGGTAAGCGTCCAGCAGCTCGTCCTGGCCGGCCTGGCTGGCGGGGCGCTCCTTCTCCGTGGCCAGCGCCTCCATCAGCCAGACTTCGGACAGCGTAGCCAGGCGCCGTTCGCTGTCCAGCCCTTCCATCGTGGCCAGCGACTGGGTGCAAGCGTCGCGGTCCTTGCGGCAATCCTGCGCGTTCAGGCCCAGCACGGCCATGGACTCGCGCGCGGAGGCGCTGAGCTGGCCGGTGGTGAGCACGTCGCCGCGGCGCTGGGCGATGTAGTCCTGCGTGCTGACGGACGACACCTTGACGCCCGCGCAGCCGGCGCACGCCAGCAGGCCCAGGATCGCGCAGCCCTTCGCGCCGGCACGCCAGAGCCCGATCATTGCGCGGCCCCCGCGGACGCTGGCTGGCGGATGGCCCGCGAAAACTCGACCGGATCGGGACCGGGCAAGGCGGGCCTGCCGATATAGGCCTGTTGGCGCAGCGTGGCGAGCGGCTTGCCCGTATCCAGCCCGCCCCGCTCGTAGAGATATTCCGGCAGGTAGCCGGACAGGAGAATGCGGTAATCCATGGGCAGGCCCGGCACGATCGCGCGCACCATGCGGTAGACCAGCGTCGTGCAGTTGGCCGTCACCGTGTGATAGAAGCGCGGCTCGTCGGCCAGCTCATTCGCGGTGCGCACATAGGACAAGAACAATTCGCGCATGGCGGGCACCGGCATGTCGACGGGATAGAGGTACACGCGCTCGGCGCGCGGCCCGGCGCGCACGTAGAGGATGTCGCGCTCCTGGGCGGCGATCACGCTGAGTTCGAACTGCTTGAAGAATCCGCCGATCTCCGAGAACTGTTCGCCGCGCTCCTTGCGGATCTCGACCGAGAACACGACGTGGCGGCCGTCGGTAAAGCCGAAGGAGACCAGCGTGTGGGCGATGGCCGGGCTGCCCCAGTACGACAGCACCATGTCCACCGAGGCCAGCTCGTTCAAGTTGTATTGCTGGCTTTCCCAGCGCGCCGTGTAGCGCGCATCGGTATCGGCTTGCCAGTCGAAGTTGCGCACACTGTCCAAGGTGACGATGGATCCGGAAACGCTGCCGCGCAGCGTGCGCGCCACGTCGTCCGCCCAGATCCTGTCGTTGGATGGCGCCAGGGTCTGCCACCACAGGCACAAGGCGGCCATGCCGACCAGCCAGGTGCAGATGGCGCGCCGCGTGCGCCCGCGCCACGGCGCGACGGCTGCGTACAGGCAGAGCGCGGCCCAGGCCAGCGCCGCCGCGCCCTGCGCGAGCTGGCCGCCCGGCGCGCGATAAGCCAGCGCCAGGCAGCCCCATAGCGCGGAAAGAATGAGCAGCAGGCTGAAGGCGATGCGCCCGGCGATAGCCAGCCAGCCGCGACGGGCAGGATTAGAGGCTGCCATGTTGCTGCACGATTTCCAGAACGCCGTTGATCACGAACTGCACCGCCATGCACACCAGCAGGAAGCCCATGATGCGGGAGATGGCCTCCACCCCGCCCTGGCCGATCACGGCCACGATGCGCCCGGCCGAGCGCAGGCAGATCCAGAACAGCAGGCCCAGCAGGGAGAACACGATGAGGGGAGTCACCGCCAGCACCCAGGGCGCGTAGGTATGCGCCGCCGACGCGTCCAGGGTCGACGCGCCGCTGATGATCATGGCGATGGTGCCCGGCCCGGCCGTCCCCGGCATCGCCAACGGCACGAAAGCGATATTGGGCGTTTGGCGGTTGACCTGGGCATCGGCCACGTCAGCCTCGGAAGCGGTCGACGGCGTGGACGGAAACACCATGCTGAAACCTATGCTGGCCACGATCAGGCCGCCGGCGATGCGCAGCCCCGGAATCGAAATGCCGAAGGTATGCATGATCCAGGCGCCGGCGTAGTAGGTCACCACCATGATGCCGACCACGTAGAAAGCCGCCTGCTTGACCTGGCGTTCGCGCTCTTTATAGGGAATCTGCTGGCCCAGGGACAGCAACAGCGTCATGGAGGTCAGAGGGTTGGCCAGCGGCAGCATCAAGGCCAGCCCCAGGCTGACCAGCTTTCCCAATTGAACCAGGTCGTCAGTCATAGCGATATGCGCCGCGAGCGCCGCTGTTGCGGCGCGTCGCAGCGGTTTGGATGATATTGCATCGGCGTAATGTACTATACATTACACAAATTCAGCCAGGCGCATGGCTTGGTGCGGGAAGTCCGCGCCCCATGCGCGGCCAGGGGACGAAGTGGCCACGATTCCAGACCATACGGCGCCGCGCGCGCTGACCAGCCGGGGCGAAGCGCGCCGCGAACGCTTGCTCGAAGCCGCCAAGCAGTCACTGCTGGAGCATGGCTACGCGCAGACGTCCATCCAGCGCGTCGTGCAGCAGGCGGGCGGCTCGGCCGCCACCGCCTACCAGTTGTTCGGCAACAAGGAGGGCCTGCTGGTCGCGGTGCTGGAACACGAATTGAACGGCATGCGCGCGGCGGTATTCGCGGACGACATGCTGGACCAGCCCGTCGGCCCGGCCCTGCACGAACTGGCGCGACGCCTGTTGAGCTACGCCCTGCAGCCTAAATCGGCCGCGCTGTACCGCCTGATCGTCTCGGAATCGCATCGCCTGCCGCAATTGGCCGAATCCTTGCGGCTGGCTGTGGAAATGCAGCTCCATGCGCCCCTGGAGCAATGCCTGCAGCGGGCGTGCGAGCGTGGCGAGCTGCGCATCGACGATCCGCGCCTGGCGGCGCGCACCCTCGGTAACCTGATCAACGGCATCGCCTCGCTCGCGCGGCTGACCGGCGGCCGGGCCGAAGGTCCGGACGAGGATCATCTGGCCACCTGCCGCTACGGCGTGGACACACTGTTGCGCGCCTTCCGCGCATAGCCGTTGCGCAATTCGCCCCACCCCGCCCGCGCCACTATCATCGCCGGCCACAGCATGCAGGCCGCGGCCAGCCACAGATTGGCCTGCAACCCCAGCGCGTCCACGCTGGGCACGCCCAGCAGCGAACCCGCCGCGATGCCCAGGTTGAATACCGCGACGAACAGCGAGGTGGCGGCCTCCACCGCGTCCGGCGCCGCCTTCATCATCCAGGTTTGCAGCGACACCGAAACCGCGCCATAGGCCAGGCCCCACAGCAACAGCAAGGCGACGACGGCTGGGCGCAGCTGCCCCAGCATGGCCAGCAACAGCAAGATCAGCAACAGGCTGGCCGCGATCGCAAGCAGGGTCGCGGCCGGACGTTTCGCGGCCGCCGCCCCGCCCAGGAAGTTGCCCGCCACGCCTGCCGCGCCATAGGCAAAGAGCAGCGGCCCTATCCAGCTCTCCCCGAACGCAGCATGGATCTGCAACAGCGGACGCACGAAGGTGTAGGCCATGAAATGGCCGGCGACCAGGAACAGCGTGATCAGCAGACCCTGCCGCAGGCCCGGATTGGCCAGCTGCGAGAGCAGTTGGCGCGGCCGCAGCGAGCGCGTAGCGGGCAGCGGCGGCAGGCTCAGCAGATTCAAGAGCAGCACGCCGGCGCACAGCGCCGCCATGACGCCGAAGGCCGCGCGCCAGCCAGCCAGCTCGCCGATGAAGGCGCCCAACGGCACGCCCAGCACGGACGCCACCGCGACTCCGCCGAAGATGATTGCCGTGGCCAGTCCCACTGCGCCTGGCCCGACCAGCCTGCCCGCCAGTCCGCCCGCGATCGCCCAAATGCCGCCGATGCAGAAACCCACCAGGACCCGCGCCGCCAGGAACCACGGCATGCTGGGCGCCCAGGCGCTGGCCGCGTTGGCGCAGACCAGCAGCGCCAGCAGGCCGCACAGGATCGCGCGGCGGTCCGCGCCCTTCGCCCCGATGACGACCAGCGGTGCGAACAGCGCCGCCAGGATGGCGGGCACGAACAGCATGAAGCCGCCCATGCCTACCGAGACGTCGAGCGCGGCGGTGATGGGAACGAACAGCCCCACCGGCAACATTTCAGTGGTGACCACGCAAAAGGTCGCGAGGCCCACGGCGATGACGCCCAGCCACGCGTGCCATCCCGTGCCATCCGCCTGCGGTGGCGGGATCGGGGAGCCAGGAGTGGCCGGGTCTTGCAACGAGGTGCCGCGGGTCATGATGGGAGATTCCGGGTAAGGCCCTTGCCAGGCCGACCCCTAGGCAGTCTACTGTTTCCATTTTGCTGATAAAGTAGGCAAATCAATAAACACAAGGGACGAATCGTGCGCAATTCACCCTATCCGGCCGCCCGCCTGGACCACATCGGCGACCTGCTTGCGTTCGTGCGCGTGGCCGACACGCAGAGCTTTACCGCCGCGGCGGAAAAACTCGGCCTGTCGCGTTCGGCCATCGGCAAGTGCATCGCGCGCCTGGAGCTGGGCCTGGGCGCACGATTGCTCCACCGCAGCACCCGCAGCGTCAGCCTCAGCGACGAGGGCCGCGTCTTTTACGAACACGCGCAGCGCATCCTGTCCGAGGTGGACAACGCCACCGACGCCATGGCCAGCCGCAAGCAGGCGCCGCGCGGCAGGCTGCGCATCGACCTGCCGGTGTCGCTGGGGCGCTTGCACATCATGCCGCTGCTGCGCGCCTACCTGCGGGACTGGCCCGAGGTCGAGGCCGACGTCAGCTTTTCCGACGACTACATCGACCTGGTGCGCGACGGCGTCGACGTGGCCATCCGCATCGGCGGCGAAACCGACAGCCGGCTGGTGCGCCGGGCGCTGGCGCCGCACCGCCTGATCGCCTGCGCCGCGCCCGGCTACCTGGACCGCCACGGCGCGCCTGCCAGCCTGGATGACCTGGCCAGCCACCAGACCCTGGCCTATACCCACGCGGGCGCCCTGACGCCCTGGCGTTTTGCCATCAACGGCCAGGAGCGCGCCGTGCACGTGGCCGGCCGCTTGCGGCTGGGCAACACGGAGGCGCTGCGCGACGCCGCCCTGGCGGGCGAAGGCATCGCCCAGTTGGGCGCCTTCCTGGTCGGCGAGGACCTGCGCGCCGGCCGGCTGGCGCCGGTGCTGGAATCCGTGGCTCCTGCCGGCGCGCCGGTCTGCGCGGTCTATCCGCACCGCCGCCACCTGGCGCCCAAGGTACGGGTCCTGATCGACGCCATCGCCAGCAAATGGAGCGGCGGCGCGCCCTGGGCCAACGACGCAACGCCGCCGCGGGCGTAGGCATGCGCCCGATCCACTATGATTGCCGGCATTGCCCCAGACGGCGCAATACCGGATACCCAGGGACGCTGCCAGGCATGCCCTTGCCTGCGCCCCGCCATTTCCCCCGGAGTTTTACTTGAGCGACATCTACCAATTCAGCCGCGGCACGGCGCCGCTGCTGATCTCCATTCCCCACCTGGGCAGCATGATTCCCGACTCGCAGCGCGCGCAGATGACGCCGCTGGGCCTGCAGTCGGGCGACACCGACTGGCACCTCGACACGCTGTACCAATTCGCCGAGGCGCTGGGCGCATCGGTCATCGGCGCGCGCTACTCGCGCTACGTGGTGGACCTGAACCGCCCGCCCAACGATGAAAGCCTGTATCCCGGCCAGACCAAGACCGGCCTGTGCCCGACCCAGACCTTCCGCGGCGACGCCCTCTACCGCAACGAAGCCGTCCTCACCGACGCCGAGCGCGAACACCGGCTGCAGACCTACTGGAAGCCCTACCACGCCAAGCTGTGCGAGGAAATCGACCGCATCAAGGCCGAGCACGGCGCCGTGCTGCTGTGGGAAGCGCACTCGATCGCAAGCGTGCTGCCGCGCCTGTTCGAAGGCAAGCTGCCTGACCTGAACATCGGCACCGCCGACAGCGCAGCCTGCGCGCCCGATATCCTGGCAACGGTCGAAAGCCAGCTGCGCGACAACACCGCCTACACCTGGGCGGTCAACGGCCGCTTCAAGGGCGGCTATATCACGCGCCACTACGGCAGCCCGGCAGACAATGTCCACGCGATCCAGCTGGAAATGTGCCAGTCCACCTACATGGACGAAACGCACCCCTACGCCTACCGCCCCGAACTGGCCGCCAAGGTCATCCCGCTGGTCGAAGGCATGGTGCAGTCGGCGTTGACGCAGACTGCGGCGCGCCAGCGCTAAGGCTGCTTCCAGCCAAAGCCACGCGTATCTTGAAATCGAGCATCAGCACCTCTTGCTGGCCCGCATCGATGCAATAGCCCTGGTACCGGCCGCCCGTGAACGGCGTGCCGGCGACCTCCCCGCTTTCACGCAGTTCGAGTTCCAGCGCGAGCGCGTCGCCGGGGTAAGCCGGACGCAGGAATTTCGTTTCCACCTTCAGCAGCAGCATGGGGTTGCCGGCAAACTGGCGCGTGAATGTCGCCATTGCCGCGCCCAATACATGGATGCCGGCCAGCGGCACGTCCGCAAAGTCGGACTGCAAGGCCAGCTCCCGCGAGCTATGCACCGGATGTCCGCCGCCAACCGCCTGGAGATAAGCGTCATGCAGCGCGCTCGAAAGCGTAAAGACGCCGCTAAAGCGCGGCGGCAACAATGGAATCGTCATGTCGTAATCCCTGCGCGCGGTCCTAGATGATGTTGCGCTCGCGCAGGTCTGCCTGCTGCGCCCGCGACATGCCCAGTTCCTGCCCATAGACATCGTCGTTGTGCTGGCCGACGCCGGGTCCGGTCCGCCAGATCCGGCCCGGCGTCGCCGAAAACCGGGGCACTACGTTCTGCATGCTGACGCAGCCCAGTTCCTCGTCCTCGACTCGCACCAGGACCTGGCGCTCGATGAAATGCGGGTCCGCCACGATGTCGGCGATATCGTAGATGGGACTGAAGCTGACCTCGTGCCGCATCAGGATGTCGGACGCATCGCAAAGCGCATGCGCACGGAACCAGTTTTCCATGATGGCCTCGATCTGGGCGCGGTTCTGGATGCGGGCGGTATTGGTGCTGAACAATGGATCATCCAGCAAATCGGCGCGCCCGATGGCGAAGGCCAGCCGCCGGAACACGGTGGGCGCGCTGACGGCCAGCACCACCCATTTGTCATCGCGGGTCTTGTACACACTGCTGGGCGCCGAATAGGCATTGAGATTTCCCTGGCGCGAACGCGCAACGCCAAGCTGGTCATATTCGATCGGCATGAAATCCAGCACCCGCAACATCGCCTCCGTTGCGGAAAGGTCGATTTCCTGCCCTTCCCCGTGTTTCTGCCTGTGCAGCAGCGCCGCCGTGATGGCGTAGGCGCCGAACACGCCGGTCAAGGCATCGGACACCGGGAAGCCCGGATATAGCGGCGGACCGTCCTTTTCGCCGCACAGGTTCACGAATCCCGACATGGCCTCGAAGATCCGGGCAAAGCCGGGCCGCGACCGGTAGGGCCCGGTCTGGCCAAAACCGGTAACGCGCAGCACGATGAGGTCGGGCCGCAAGGCGCGCAAGCGCGCCATGTCCAGGCCCCAGCGGTCCAGCGTGCCCGGCCGGAAGTTCTCCACCAGCACATCGTAGCGGGGCAACAGGCGCTCGAGTATCGTCAATCCTTCCGGTTGGCGCAGATCCAGCGTGATGCCGCGCTTGTTGCGGTTCGCGACTTTCGACCAGAGCGCCACGCCGCTTTTGTGCGGCGGTAGCTGGCGTATGTGGTCGCCGTCGCCCGGCAACTCGATCTTCAGAACTTCCGCCCCTAGGTCCGCCATCAGCGTGGCAGAGAACGGGCCAGCCACCACCGTGGAAATATCCAGCACCCGCACGCCCGCCAACGGCCCCGCCCCGGGGCCTGGAGCGGCCTGATCAGCATCCGGTTTTTTCCCTTGCTCAACAGTCATCGTCTTTCCTCAATCCATCGAAACATTGGCCTGCCTGGCCACTACGCCCCAGGTCCGGATCTCAGCCTGGATAAAACCGGCAAAATCCGCGGCCGTGCCGCCCACAGGGATAGACCCCTCAGACAAGAGGCGCCGGTTGATTTCCGGACTTTGCAGCGCCTGGTTCACGGCGGCATTGATTTTTTCGACGACCGCCTGGGGCGTGCCGCGGGGCGCAAACAGGCCGTTCCAGCCAGACGCAACGAAACCCTTTGCGCCGGCTTCGGCCATGGTCGGCACGCCGGGCAGGGTCTGCGATCGTTTGCCGCTGGTCACGGCAAGCGGCACCAGCTTCCCCGCAGCGATATAGGGCGCCGTGGTCAGGATCACGTCGAATGCCAGATCGACCTGTCCGCCCAGCAAGTCCGCCATGGCCGGACCCGCCCCCTTGTAAGGAACCCCCAGCATCGAGGCGCCCGTGTCCGACTGAAGCTTCTCGAAAAGCATGTGCGCCGCAGTACCCACCCCGGCCGTGGCCACGGAAATCTGACCGGGCCGTTCCTTGGCCTGTCTGAGCAGATCCGCCAGCGAAGTGATTTTCTTGGAAGGATGGGCGACCAGCACGTAAGGCTGGTCGACCACGTGCACGACGGGTTCGAAATCGGCCACCGCGTCGTATGCGAGATTCTTGTAGATGTTCGGACCGATGCCATGCGTGGCGACGGTCCCCCACAACAAGGTGTATCCGTCGGTGCGCGCCCGGGCGACTTGATACGTGCCGATGGTGCCGCCCGCGCCAGCCTTGTTTTCCACCACGACGGGCCGGCCGATGGCGGCTTCGATGCGCGGAGCGAACAGCCGGGCCATCACGTCGGTGGCGCCGCCAGGCGGGAACGGAACAATGATGGTGACCGGCTTGGCGGGCCAGGCCGCTTCGGCCCGGACGGCGCCGCACAAACCGCCCAGCATCAACATCGCGGCCAGGGGCGCGAACAGATTCTTGAGTTTCATGGTCTCCTCCGGTGCTGTCGTACTTTTGCTTTCACTGCTGGCCATAGGATAAGGAGGCGACGATTAACTGATAACTGAAATAAACTCACCTGGTGATAACTTTTGGGTAAGCCATGAGCGCCAATCCGCAGCCTCAAGGCAGTTCCAAACTCCTGGGCCGCCTGCGCCTGAAGCAGTTCGAACTGATCAAGGGCGTCTCGGAAGGACTGTCTTTTCGCCAACTGGCGGACCAGATGGCCCTGTCCCAGCCGGCCATCAGCAAAATGGCCCGGGAAATGGAAGACACCCTGGGCGCCGCCGTCTTCGAGCGGCGGCGCGACGGGGTCTCGTTGACCCCCTTCGGGGATTCGCTGACGCATGACGCCAGGCTGATCGTCAACAAGCTGGCGCGCCTGGAGTCGGAGCTGACAGAATTGCGCCGCAACCCCATCCGCACACTGCGGGCAGGGGCCCCGTCCTATACCGGCATGTCCCTGCTGTCCCGCCCCGTGGCTCTGATCGCGGCGCGGCACCAGCAAGCGCACGTGGAAATCATCGACGGCATTGCCGTCAGGCTGTTCGACATGCTGATGGCCGGTGAACTCGATTTCGTCATCGGCAGCCTGCCGGACAGGAATCTGACCGATGACGAAGCAGCATTGCTGCATGTAGAGGTTCTCTATCCGGATGAGCTGCGTTTTGTCGCACACCCCGACACGATCGAGACCGGCCGGCCGGTACCCATCGAAGACCTGTTGCAGTACGCCTGGGTCATGCCTTCAAAGGACTCCCTGGTGCGCAATGCATTGCGCACCGCCCTGCTCAAGCTACGGCTACCGGTACCGCCCGCGACCGTCGAATCCAGCCCGCCGTTCATCGGCGCGGTCGTGGCCGAACAGCCCGGCTTCATCGGCCTGCTGCGCTCGGACTCCGCCGCATATCTGGCCCAACGGTTGAGCCTGACGCTGCTGGACGTGAGCCCCCGCATCCCGCTTCCTCCCGTGGCCATCTTCCGGCTGCGGGATTCCGAACCGTCCGACCTGGCGGTCGAGTTGTTCGCGTTGGTGCGCGAAAGCGTCCAGACGCTGTTCCGGGATTGACGCGTGGATCCGGCCGGGTACGCCATCGCCACGGCGCAGGCGCACAACATCCTGATGGCGCTGATCGTCACCTTGGCGGTCACCGTCAGATCGCCGCTACGGGAACAAGGCGGCGCAGGCTGAAGCGTAGGGGCGGCCGGCGGGCCTCAGCGACCCGCGTCCGCCAGGTTCTGCCAGGCGCCCGTGCTGCGCCCCTCTTCCGCCAGGAACTCCACCAACGTCGGCAAGGCCGTATCCATCGGCCGGTTGGCCTGGATCCGCATCACGTAGCCCCAGGAACCCGGCATGCGCAGCTGCGGCACCAGGGGCACCAGCCGGCCGCTGGCCAGTTCCTCGTCGATCAATGGCGCGCGGCCGAGCGCGATGCCAACCCCGGCGGCCGCCGCCGCGGCCACCGTGCTCAAGCCGCTCAGCACCATGGGCTCCTGCCAGTCGGATTCGGCCAGCCCCAGGCGCGGGCTCCAGGTGCGCCAATCGGTCTCGGGGCTGTCCACGTGCTTTTCCTCCAGCCAGCGATGGCGCAGGAAAACGCCGGGATCGCCGCGCTCGGCCGGATCGACCAGCGACGGGCTGCAGACCGGCACCACGGTCTCGGTCATGAGCGGAATGTCGCCGGGCTCGGCGATATGCGGCCCCATCGCGCGCACGTGCAGGAACGCCAGGTCGATGTCCTGACTTTTCCAGGCCGGGTCCTGGCTGGCATGCAGATACACCTGGATATCGATGCCGGGATGCAGTTCGATGAAGCGCCCGATGCGCGGCGCCAGCCACATGGCGGCCAGCGACGGATTGGCGGAAACGTTCAGGGTATTGCGCCGTTTGCCGCGGGCCGATGCCCGCACGTTGCGGCAGGCGGTCTCCAGCAGGGTCAAGGCCTGTTGCACGGACGCCAGCAGGTCCGCGCCCGCGGCGGTGGTTTCGGCGCGGCGCACGGTCCCTCCCCGGCGCAGCAGGGCCACGCCCAGGTCAGCCTCCAGCGCGCGCAGCTGATGGCTGACGGCGCTCTTGGTGACGTGGAGTTCGGCGGCGGCGCGGCTCAGGCTGCCCAGGCGGGCGACGGCCTCGAAGGCGCGCAGTGCCGCCAGCGGCGGCGTGTGGTTGGGTAGATCGGCCATGGGTCAAGTCTAGCTCAACCCTAGATTGAAAAACTATCGCTTTCGCCGGCGCCCGGGATCAGTGACCATGCAAGCACTGAAAGGAGTTTGCTATGTATTTCGATTCGCGCCTTTGGCAGTTGACGGCGGGCTTGCGCGCCGGCATGGCGGGCGGCATTTTCCTGGGGCTGCTGGCCTTGGCGGCCGGCATCGCCCGCTACGTGTTCCTGGGCCAGCTGCTGGCCCGCGTATTCGACGGCGCGCCCTGGCAGGACTGGCTCGCGCCCGCGCTGTGCGCCGCCGCCATGGTGCTGCTGCGCGCCTTCCTCGACCACTGGCGCACCAAGCAGGCCAACCGCTGCGCCGCCACCGTGCAGCATGCGCTGCGCGCCCGGCTCTATGACCGTATCGTGACCCTGGGTCCGGCCTGGTTCGCCAATCAGCGCACCGGCGGCGTGATGCTGACGGTGGTGGACGGGGTCGAGCAGTTGCAGGCCTTCTTCGGCCAATACCTGCCGCAGGTCGCGATTGCCGCCGCGGCGCCCTTCGCCATCTTCGCCGTGATCGCGTTCTGGGACGTGCCCACCGCGCTGGTGTTCCTGGCGGCCGCCTTGTTTGCGCTGTTCGGACCGATGGCGGTGCACATGCTGGACCGCCGCGCCAGCCTGGCCCGCAGCAAGTCGCTCAACGATTTTGGCGAGGACTTCCTCGACGCGGTGCAGGGCCTGCCCACCCTGAAGTCCTATGGCCAGGGCAAGGCCTGGGGCCAGCGCTTGGCCGCCCGCGCCCGCAGCCTGTCGGACAATACCTTCTGGGTGCTGTCGGTCAGCCTGCTGACGCGCGGCATCAGCGACCTGGGCGTGGCGCTGGGCGCGGCGCTGGCATTGACGCTGGGCGCCTGGCGCGTGGCCCACGGCGACATGAGCGTGGAAGCCCTGCTGATCGTGCTGATGGCCGGCACCGAGATCTTCCGTCCGCTGCGCGACCTGCGCTCGGTGCTGCACCGGGGCATGCTGGGCCAGTCGGCCGCCGCCAGCATCCATGCGCTGACGGACGCGCAGCCCCTGACGCCCGCGCCCGCCAATGGCGGCAAGACGCCGGGCCGCCTCGCGCCCACCATCGAATTCGACGACGTGGCGTTCTCCTACACGCCCGAGCGCCGCGCCCACCAGGGCCTGAGCTTCCGCATCGAGGCGGGCGAGCGGGTCGGCGTGGTCGGCCCCAGCGGCGCCGGCAAGTCCACCATCGTGCGCCTGCTGCTGCGCGAATGCGTGCCTCAATCGGGCCGCATCCGCATCGGCGGCCACGACGTGAACGAACTGGATACGCAGGCGCTGCTATCGCACATCGCGCTGGTCAGCCAGGACATCACCCTGTTCCACGGCACCATCGACGACAACCTGCGGCTGGGACGCCCCGACGCCACGCACGAACAGGTGCGCGCCGCCGCCCGTGCCGCCAATATCGACGACTTCATCATGGCGCTGCCCGACGGCTACGCCACCCGCATTGGCGAACGCGGCCTGCAATTGTCCGGCGGCCAGCGCCAGCGCGTGGCGATCGCCCGCGCCCTGCTGCGCGACGCCCCCATCCTGATCCTGGACGAAGCGCTGTCGTCGGTGGACACCGAGAACGAAGCGCTGATCCAGCAGGCGCTGGACCGCCTGATGGCCGGACGCACCACGCTGATCCTGGCGCACCGCCTGGCCAGTGTCATCGGCGCCGACCGCTGCCTGGTGCTGGACCAGGGCCGGGTCGCGGAGGAAGGACCGCATGCGGAACTGATGCGGCAAGGCGGCCTGTACTACCGCCTGATGCATGAACAAGCGGCGGCGCACCGCAACCCGTCGGCGGGATCCGCCGCCCCGGCCACGGCCGGGACCGCGCCCATGCAGGCCGCGGACCGCGACGCCTCCGGCCAGGAATCCGGCGCGCAAGGTCCGGCGCTGCGCTCGCTGGACGCGGACGCGGTGCAGGTC
>NZ_JBARYB010000136.1:0-3150 GCF_049647645.1 Achromobacter sp. | reverse complement strand
CCGCCTGGGCGCTGCGCTGCGCCAGCGAACGGACTTCGCCCGCCACCACCGCAAAACCCTTGCCCTGCTCGCCCGCCCGCGCCGCTTCCACCGCGGCATTCAGCGCCAGGATGTTGGTCTGGAAGGCAATGCCGTCGATCACCGATACGATCTCGGAGATCTTGCGCGAACTGGCCGAAATGCCTTGCATCGTGCTGACCACTTCCGACACCGCCGAACCACCGCGTTCCGCCACGTCGGACGCGCTGGCCGCCAACTGATTGGCCTGGCGCGCGTTGTCCGCGTTCTGCTTCACCGTCGAGGCCAACTGCTCCATCGACGCCGCGGTCTCTTCCAGCGAGGCCGCCTGCTGCTCGGTACGGCTGGACAGGTCCGTGTTGCCCGCGGCAATCTCGTGCGAACCCACGTTGATCTCATCCACGCCGCGGCGCACCGAAGCCACCGTGCGGGTCAAGCTTTCCTGCATGCGTTTCAAGGCGGCAAACAGCTGTCCGATTTCGTTGGTGTTGCGCACGTCCACGCGGGCGGTAAGGTCGCCGCCGGCGATGCGGTCGAAGTGATGCCCTGCTTCCTTCAGCGGCAACAGCACGCGACGGCGCAGGAAGACATAAGTGGCGAACACCAGCAACGCGGCGACCACGCCGCCGGCGCCGACGGCCATCAGGACGAACTGGTAACGCACCTGCGCCACCTCGTGGGCATCCAACATCTTGCTGGCGCGCCAGAAATCAAAGCCTTCGATCGCGCGGACGTAGCGCCCTTCCAGGGCGTCCTGCACCGTCTGGACCTGCTTCTGGTAGGCGGGCATGTCTGCCTTTTCCAGTGAGGCCACCAACGGCGTCAGCCCTTGGCGTACCAGCGCCTCATAGGCCTGGTCGATCTCTTTCAGGGCGTCGGCCGCTTCGGCGGGCCGGGCCAGGCTCTTGTAATACTCGTACTCCGCCTGCCCCTTATTCATGGAGGCCTTGGCGCGTTCCAGCAGGCCGGCCGCATCGGAAGACAAGCCTTGGGTCAGCAAGGTGGGCTGACCGACGTTCTTCACGATGTCCGCGTAGTTGGCCGCGGCCGCGCGGCCCAAGCCAGCCATGGAGTCCTTGTAGCTGGAGACGACGCGGCCGACCGCGTCATCCAGCTCTTGCGATTGCTTGATCTCCGCCAGGGTGCCGTTGCTGATGCGCAGAGACAACACGCCCAGCGCGGCCCCGATCACCAACATGAATGAGAAAAACGCCAGTACCCACAACAGGCTGCTGCGTATCGTCATGTTCGCGAGAAACTTGCGCATCACAAGAACCACTCCTAGACTGAAATCGTTAAAGGAAAGCGCCACATTGGGTTCAATATGGCGCTTCTACCTCCCTAGCAGGCCGTTCCGATCAGGACGCGGCCTTCTCCACCAGCGCCATTTCGTCGCTGGTCATCATTTTTTCAATATCCACCAGGATCAACATGCGTTCATCCACCGTACCCAGGCCCGTCAGGTACTCGGTGGACAAGGTGGCGCCAAACTCGGGTGCCGGGCGGATCTGGCCGGAATTCAGCATCAACACGTCGGACACCCCGTCCACCACGATGCCGACGACGCGGCGATCGAGGTTCAGGATGATGACCACGGTCTGCTCGTTGTAGTCCACCCGGCCCAGGTTGAACTTGATGCGCAGGTCGACGATGGGCACGATGATTCCGCGCAGGTTGGTCACGCCCTTGATGAACGGCGGAACATTCGCGATGCGCGTAACCGTGTCGGCGTCGTAGCCACGGATCTCCTGCACTTTCAGGATGTCGATGCCGTACTCTTCGTCGCCCAGCGTGAACACCAGGAACTCGCTGCCGACATCTTCATTGCGCGCGGCTTGCGCTTGCGGTTTGGCTGCCATGAGGTTTATTTCTCCATCAATTCAGAATGGCTTCGGGCTGCGACCAACGCTCACGGTTGGCGCGCGCAAGCGCAAATACGTCGACAATCAGGGCCACGCTGCCATCGCCCAGGATGGTGGCGGCGGAAATGCCCGGCACCTTGCGATAATTCGATTCCAGATTCTTCACCACCACCTGGTGCTGGCCTATCAGGTGATCCACCAGCAGCGCGAAACGGCGGTCCTCGGCCTGCATGATGACCGCGATGGCCTGCGTGGGATCGCTCTGGGCTGCGCTGACCGAAAACACCCGGTGCATCTCGACCAGCGGCAGGTATTCGCCGCGCACGTGCATCACGCGCTCGTTGCCGGCCACCGAATAGATCTGGTCATTCGTGGGCTGCAGCGATTCGGTTACGTGGTTCAGCGGCAGGATGAAGGTTTCCTCGCCGACCCGCACCGACATGCCATCCAGGATGGCCAGCGTCAGCGGCAGCACGATGCGCGTCGTGGTGCCGTTGCCCGGCTCGCACGACAACTGCACATGGCCGCCCATGTCCTGGATGTTCCGGCGCACCACGTCCATGCCCACGCCGCGGCCGGAAATGTCCGTGACCTTTTCGGCGGTGGAGAAGCCCGGCGCGAAAATCAGCTGCCAGATTTCGTCGTCCGGCGAATTCTCGTTGACCGCCAGCCCCTGGGCCATGGCCTTCTTCAGGATCTTTTCGCGGTTCAATCCGCCGCCGTCGTCGCTGACTTCAATGACGATATTGCCGCCGTTGTGCTGGGCGGACAGCACCAGCTGCCCGACCGGATCCTTGCCCGCGGCAACGCGCTTTTCGGGCGTCTCGATGCCGTGGTCCAGGCTGTTGCGCACCAGGTGAGTCAAGGGATCGATGATGCGTTCGATCAGGCTCTTGTCCAGTTCCGTTGCACGGCCATGGGTCTGCAGTTCGATCTGCTTGCCCATCTTGCCGGCAATGTCGCGCACCAGGCGCGGGAAGCGGCTGAACACATAGTCCATCGGCATCATCCGGATGGACATGACCGCTTCCTGCAGGTCGCGGGCATTGCGTTCGAGTTGCTCCATGCCGTTGAGCAGGCGGTCGTGCAGCACCGGATCCAGCGTGGAAGCCGTCTGCGCCAGCATGGCTTGCGTAATGACCAGCTCGCCCACCAGATTGATGACTTGGTCGACCTTCTCGACGCCGACGCGGATCGAGGTGGACTCCTTGTCCGCATGCGCCGGCGCCGCCGCGGCGGGCCGCGCCGCGCGGGCCGACTGCGTGATGGC
>NZ_JBARYB010000135.1:0-7618 GCF_049647645.1 Achromobacter sp. | reverse complement strand
GCGCCTGGGCTGGAGCCGGAGCGCGGGCCGTGCGGGCGGGCGCGGGCTGGGCCGTGCCCCGGTCCATCACCTTGATGATGTGAAAGCCGTTGCCACTCTGGATCAGGCTGCTGACTTGGCCCTTCTGCAAGTTACCGACGGCCTGCACGAACAGGTCAGGCCAGCCGTCCAGCGGGCGCACGCCCATGACGCCGCCCTGCAGGGCTTCAGGACCGTCCGAGGCTGCGGCGGCCAGGCTGGCGAAGTCGTCGCCGCGCTTGGCTTGCGCCAGCAGGCCTTCGGCCTTCTTGCGCAGCGCGGCCAGTTGCTCGGGCGACGAACCTTCAGGCACACGCACCAGGATCTGGGCCAGGGCGTAAAGCATCGGCCCCGACGGCGCGGCAGCCTGCTGGGGTTCGGGCTGCGGCTGGGGCTGTGGTTGGGCCTGCGGCTGCGGGGCCGTCTGCGGCGCCGCGCCGAACGCCGGATTGCGGCGCTGATCCTTCAGGAAGGCGTCGACTTCAGTATCGGAAATCACGATCGTCGAATCCACCGCGCGCTGGCGCAGACGATCGGTGCGGATTTCGTCGCGCAGCGACTTGCGGTAGCCGTCCCAGTGAGTGCCGGATTTTTCGATTTCCTGGCGCAACTGGGCCACGGTGATCTTGTTGCGGGAGGCGATGGTCTGGATGGCCTGATCGACTTGCGCGTCGTCCACGCGTATGCCCAAGCGGTCTGCTTCATGGCGCTGCACGCGCTCCATGATCAGGCGTTGCAGCACCTGATGCTGCAGGGTCTGGTCATCGGGCACCTGGATGCCGCGGGATTTCAACTCGCCTGAAATACGCTGGGACGCGTCGCGCAATTCGCGCAACGTAATCACGTCCTTGTCCACCACGGCGGCAATGCCGTCGACGAACTGCTCGCGCTGCGGCGCGGGCGCCGGCGCGGCGTTTTTCTGCGCGGCGGAATTCGGCTTGGCGCCATTGTTCGCGGCCTTGCCGCCCTGCTCGGCCGCATGGGCCACGGGCAAGCCGGCGCACGCGGCCAACAGCAGCGCATTGCCGGAGAGGCGGCGCAAAGAGTGCAACCTACGCATCATTCATACCTTTCAAATGTGGTCCCGGTGGGCACTGGCGGCGTAATGCGCGAGTAGCCGGGGATACTTCTGTTCAGCAGGTTCATCGGGTCGGTTCCCAGGGAACCCAGGCCGGTCAGCTCAAGCTGGAAGAACAGCGCCGAGTTGGCGTCCGTGGCGGAGACCGCATACCGCTGATAGACCATGCGGCCCACCCAGCAGCAATCTCCCTTGTACTCCAGGCCGGCGATGGCCTGCGTGACGCGGGGCGAATCCGTCGTGTTGGCCAGCGTGCTGGAGGGACCGTTGCGCAGCGAATAATCCACCCGTCCCACGCCATACCAACGCTTGGAGAAGGGCCATTGCACCGCAAGGCTCACTTGGTTCTGCCCCTGCGCCTGATACTGGACGCCGGGTTGAGGATCGCGCTGGTAGCGGTACGACACCGCTACCGTCGTCAAACGTTGCGGCGTCCAGCGCGCGCTGATCAATCCGCGCGACCAATTGCTGTCGTAGGGATTGTATTGCGCGGCTACGTCGGTGCTGAGCGTGTCGGTCAAGGCCGCGCTGGCGCCCACAAGGAAGTCCGAGCGCACGTTTTCGCGGGGAATCTCGCCAGGCAGCGTGACCTTCTGGTCTGCAAAGTACAGCCGTTGCGCCACACCGAGCGACATCCGCTCAAACCCGGTGTTGGCATCCAGCCAGCGCGTCGTCAACGCCGCGGTCAGCTGGTTCGCATTCGCGATGCGGTCCCAGCCACCAGAATAAATGTTCTCTTCGAACGCCTGCGAAAAACTGAAATCCGCCAACGATGTGTCGTATACAGGTATCTTCGACTGATCGCGGTACGGCACATACAGGTAGTACAGGCGCGGTTCCAGGGTTTGGATGGACGCCTTGCCGAAAAGCGAGGTATCGCGCTCGAAAACCAAGCCTGAGTCGATCGACATGATCGGCACCGTTCGAGATTGAGACCGTGCATAACCCAGCGAAGTGCCCGCATCCGCGGTCCCGCTGTTCAGGCGCAGCCAATCTTTACCGTACCAACTAGTCTGGTATTGCGTGTAGTTCACGCCTACCTTTGGCACGATAAACCAACCCGGCTTCACGATCGGATATGAAACCGTCGGGTAAGTTTGCAGGCGATCGCCCTGAGGTCCCTGGCGTACGCCACCCACGTTAGGAATGCTGAAGCGTACGGCAGTGGAGGTCCAATCGACGTCGAAACCGCCCCAGTCGTAGCGTGCGCCACGCAAATACAGTTCGGGCACCTTATCGTACGGAGGAACCAACGGCGCATCGGGGTCTTGCAGCGTCTGGTACTTGTAGACTTGGACGTACGTGCTCCAGTAGTCCGAAGCCCAGCCCACGCGGCCGCGTTGCGGCAAGTAAGTGGTTGACGCCTGGTTCAGGCCCAGCTGGGAGATGTCGCGGAAATAGTTATCGTCCGAAACTTTAGCGACATCCCAATCCGCGTAGAACCCATGCGAAAACGTCTGCTGGTGACGCCACAAGTACATCCAGCGGTCGCTGTCAGTGAGACTGTCATTGGGCAGATAGGTGCCTACCACTGTGCCCGTATAACCTGGCCCGAGATAGCGGAACTCCCCGCCAAGCTGTATGCCGCGCTTGGAGAAATAGCGCGGCTGTACGGTCAGGTCATAGTTTGGCGCCAGATTCAGGTAGTACGGAATCGAAAAATCTAGGCCACCCTGGCTGGTGGTGCCATAAGTCGGCATCAGGAAACCCGACTTGCGCTCCTTCTTGACCGGGAAGGTCATATAGGGCGACGCCAGAATAGGCACGTCCTTGAAATACAGCACGCCGCTACGCGCCACGCCTTCGTTCTCGTCGAAGTCGATATCGACGGTCTTGGCCTTGATGTACCAGGACGGCGTTTCGCAAGCGCAGCCGCTGTATGTCACCGTTTGCATCCGCATCTGCGACCGGCTGAAGATGTCCGCATGCTCGGCGACCGCGAAGCCGCCGTTGGCGCCCATCCAGAAATTGGGCTTTTCGATCTCGCCCGAGGACTTGTCGACGTTGAACTTGGCGTTCGGCCCGACCACCAGGGTGCCGTCGCGCATCATGCGCGCGCTGCCCTGGACGTCGAGCTCGCCCGTGTCCTTGCGGTAGTTGATGCGATCGCCCTTGATCACGCTGTCGATGCGACGCACCTGGGCGTTGCCTGTCAGGGTCAGGTCGGAATCAGGGTCGCCATCAATGGAGTCTGCCTCCATGAAGGCGGGAATGCTGTCGTCCGGCAGGCGGTGGATCCGCAGGCCCGGCGAAGTGCGCAACACGGGAGTCGCCGAGGTCGACGACGCGGCGGGAACGCTGCCCTGGCTGCCTTGGGCCTGGACGGCTCCGGCGGCGACACTGACAGCGGAGAGGATCAACCATCGAACCTTGCGCACGAGTGAAAACAGCCCTTTTTGACGATGGTGGGAACGCGACACCGGCACCCACGGAGGGCCAATGCTAACGGAAACGAGCCGGTATTATAGAGAAGCCGCGCCATAGGCCCAGACTTATGTGCTCGGGACACAATTCTCAGCAATATTGCCTTTCTGACACGGATCTTCCTTGAAAAACGATCACGACCCCCGCCTGGAGCAGATCCGCGGCTGGCTGGGCAGCCTGCCCGCCAGCCTGAGCCTGGCCATCGACACGCTGCGCCCGGCGTCCGCCGACGCCAGTTTCCGCCGCTACTTCAGGCTGGACGCCGGCGAGCGCACCCTGATAGTCATGGATGCCCCGCCCGCGCACGAGGATTGCCGCCCCTTCCTGCACGTGGACCGCTTGCTGGCGGACGTGGGCCTCAACGTGCCCGCCGTACTGGAACAGGACCTGGACCAGGGCCTGCTGCTGCTGTCCGACCTGGGCGAGCAGACCTATTACCAGCGCATCCAGGCGGGACTGCCGGACAGCGAACTGCAGACGCTGTACCGCGAAGCCCTGGCCACGCTGGTCCGCCTGCAGCAAGCGTCCACCGCCGGCCTGGGCACTTACGACACCGCCCGCCTGGCCGATGAACTCAAGCTGTTCCCGGAGTGGTACGTGCAGAAGCACCACGGGGCGACGCTGGACGACAAGACCGCGAGCTCGCTGGAAAAGATCTTCGCGCTGCTGTCCACCAGCAATGGCGGACAGGCCCAGGTGCTGGTGCACCGCGATTACCATTCGCCCAACCTGATGGTCTGCGACCAGCCGCAATACGGCCCGAATCCGGGCATCATCGACTTCCAGGACGCGCTCATCGGCCCCATCACCTACGACCTGGCCTCGCTGGTGACCGACGCCCGCACCACCTGGGAAGAGCCGCAGCAGCTGGACTGGGCCATCCGCTACTGGGAGATGGCGCGGGCGGCAGGCCTGCCGGTGGACCCGGATTTCGCCGAATTCCACCGCGCTTATGAATGGATGGGCCTGCAGCGCAACCTGCGCATCCTGGGCGTGTTCGCCCGCCTGAACCACCGCGACGGCAAGGCGCACTACCTGGCGCACATTCCGCGCATGAACGGCTACGTGCGCCAGGTGGCCCAGCGCTACAGCGTCTTCACGCCGCTGCTGCGCCTGCTGGACAAACTGGACGACCGCCAGGTTAGCGTCGGGTACACGTTCTGATGCGGGCCATGATCCTCGCCGCGGGCCGCGGCGAACGCATGCGCCCGCTGACCGACCGCCTGCCCAAGCCCCTGCTGGCCGTGGGCGGCCAGCCGCTCATCGTCTGGCACCTGCGCCGGCTGGCGGCCGCCGGCATCCGCGACATCGTCATCAACCACGCCTGGCTCGGCCACGAGATCGAACGGGCGCTGGGCGATGGCGCAGCGCACGGCGTGCACATCCGCTATTCGGCGGAGGCGACCGCGCTGGAAACCGCGGGCGGGATCGCCCGGGCGCTGCCCCTGCTGGGCGACCAGCCTTTCCTGGTCATCAACGGCGACGTGTGGTGCGACTGGGATCCGGCCGCGGCGGAGGACCTGGCAATCGCCCTCCCGGACGGCGGCGCCTGGCTGCTGCTGGCAGACAACCCCCCGCAGCACCCCACCGGCGATTTCCGGCTGCAGGCCGACGGCAGCGTCCATGCCCAGGGCGAACCTCGTTTGACCTTTGCAGGCATCGGCGTCTACCATCCCTCGTTGTTCGCCGACGTCCCCCGGGGCGGGGCGGCGCCCCTGGCGCCCTTGCTCCGGCATGCCATGGCCCGTGGCCTGGTGCGCGGCGCGCGCCATGAGGGCAAATGGACGGATGTCGGCACGCCGCAACGGCTGGCGGACCTGGATGCCGAACTCACCGGCCAGGGTCGCTGATGCCCACATATTTCACAATATCAAGGTGCGCAACCAGGCTTGTCCGCGCACCCAACCGCCCCGGCTAACGGGGTATTCTCTAGCGCTTTGACCTGCGCGCGCTGCGCGCGGGCGAGCAAACATACAGGAAGTTTTCTAGGAATGGGGATGTTCGGAAGATCGCAACGGGCTGTGTTCAAGCCCTCCGTGTACCAGCCCGGCCAACGCACGCGCCGCATGCCGCGCTGGCTGGTCCTGCTGCTGGTGGGCATCGCCCTGGGCGCCGGCGGCGTGCTCTTCCTGCAGACCAACTACGGTCCGCAACGCCTGACCGTGGAACAGTCCGAGCAGCTGCACAGCGAGCTGAGCACGGCCAATCTTGAGCGCCAGCGCCTGCAAAGCCAGCTCGAGGAAGCCACCCAGCAGCGCGACGCCAACAAGTCCGGCCACGAAAAACTGACCGCCGACCTGGCCGACGCCCGCAGCAAGATCGACACGCTGAACAAGGAACTGGTGCTGTTCCAGGACGCCATGCCGGCCGACCCGCGCGGCGGCAACCTGGGCATCCGCTCCGCCACCTTCAAGCGCGCGCCCGGCCTGCTGGATTACCAGGTGCTGGTCATGCGCGAAGAACGCCAGGGCGCGCCGTTCAAGGGCACGCTGACCTTCTCCGTCGACGGCACCTACCCCAATGGCCGCGCCGCCACCGTCACGCCGGAAGGCCCCGCCCTGAACGTCGACCGCTACGACTACGCGCTGGGCCAGCTGAAGCTGCCGGACGGCTTCACGGCCAAGGTCGTGGTGCTGCGCGTGCTGGACGGCGCGCAGAAACAGCAGGCGATGCGTATCTATTACGTGCGCAACTGATACGCCACGCCATCCCAAAGACCCGCCCTGATCCGGCGGGTTTTTTTTGTCCCGGAAATGTAGTTGTGCACGCAACCTTTTGCGAATATAGTTGCGTGAACAACAAATATATGGAGACATCATGCCGCTACCCGCGCACGTTCCCGTCCTGATTGCCGGCGGCGGCCCGGTGGGCCTGATGCTGGCCGCCCTGCTGGCCGAATACGGCATCGCTACGCTGACCCTGGAGGCCGACGACGACTATTGCAGCGGCAGCCGCGCCATCTGCATTTCGCGGCGGTCGCAGGAAATCATGGGCTGGGTCGGCGCCGATCGTCCCCTGACGGCCACGGGGTTGGCCTGGACCGGAGGCCGCAGCTACTACCGCAACAGCGAGGTGCTGCACTTCGAGATGCCGCACGACCCACTGCAACGCTACGCGCCGATGGTCAACATCCAGCAGTACGCCGTCGAGGAGTACGCCCACCAGGCCATGCAGCGCCATCCGGAACTGGCCGCGCTGCGTTGGTCGGCGCGGCTTGCCGCCCTGCGGACGGACACGGACGGCGTCACGGCCGAGGTGGAGGCCGAAGGCGGCCGCCACACCGTGCGCGCCGACTGGCTGATCGCCTGCGACGGCGGCCGCAGCACCGTGCGCGAAGCCATGGGCCTGAGGCTGGAAGGCATGCAGTACGAAGGGCGGTATGTCATCGTCGACATCGAACAGGCATCCAGCCGCCCCGTCGAGCGCCTGGCCTGGTTCGACCCCCCCTCCAATCCCGGTTCCACCCTGCTCATGCACCGCCAGCCCGGCAATGTCTGGCGGGTGGACTACCAGATCCGCGACGACGAAGATCCCGAGGAGGCCGTCAAGCCGGAGAACGTGCTGCCGCGCGTGCAGAGCCATCTGGACATGATCGGCGAGACCGCGCCCTGGAAGCCGCTGTGGATTTCCATCTACAACGCCAAGTGCCTGACGCTGGGCAGCTACCGCCACGGACGCGTGCTGTTCGCCGGGGACGCCGCCCACCTGGTGCCGATATTCGGCGTGCGGGGCTTGAACTCGGGGCTGGACGACGCGGGCAACCTGGCCTGGAAATTGGCCTGGGTGCTGCAAGGCCAGGCCCCCGCCAGCCTGCTGGACAGCTATAGCGTGGAGCGCGTCCATGCCACCCGCCAGAACCTGGCCTATGGCGCCAAGAGCACCGAATTCATGGCTCCGCCGGATTTCGGCTTTCGCCTGATGCGCGAGGCCGCGCTGCGCCTGGCGCTGTCGGACGAGCGAGTACGCCAATTGATCAACCCGCGGCAGTCGGCGCCCATCTCCTACGATGCCTCGCCGCTGAATCTGGATGATGGCGCGCCGCAAGCTGGCGCCGCCGCCGCGCCCGGCCAGCCGGCGCCCGAAGCGCTGCTGCTGGAT
>NZ_JBARYB010000134.1:0-2402 GCF_049647645.1 Achromobacter sp. | reverse complement strand
GCGGACGGCGGCGCGCCGCCGTCCCCTACGCGCAAGGCGGTCCGGAACGGCTGCACCGTTCCGGGCTGCGCGGCATTACTTGCCTGCCGCGGCGCGCCAGTCCTTGATGAACTGCAGGCGCTTGTTCTGCTCCAGGTAGTCCAGCAGGGTTTCGTTGACCGGAATCGGCTTGAGCGAGGCGCCCAGCTTCTTGGTCATGCCGTCCACGTCGTTGTCGCCTTCGATGTCGTCGCGCACCGAGGCCAGGTCGGCCTGGTTAGCCAGGATGGTCTGGCCCTTCTGCGACAGCAGGTAGTCCATCCACAGCTTGGCGGCGTTGCGGTTCTTCGCCTTCTTGCTGATGAAGGCCACGCGCGACAGGACCAGCGCGTAGTCGGTGGGGTAGGCCACGCCCAGCGACGGGTCGTTCTTGGCGCGGGTCTCGGCGTAGGAACCCAGGATGTTGTAGCCGATCAGGTTTTCGCCGGACGACACGCGTTCCATCATGGTGCCGGTGGACGATTGCACGATCAAGCCGCCCGCGGCGATGCCCTTGAGCGTCTCGAAGTACTTGGGGTCGTTGACCTTGTCCTGCACTGCCAACATGAAGCCCACCGCCGACTTCTCGATGTCGTAAGTGGTGACCTTGTTCTTGAACTTGTCCGGCTGGCTGGCGATCAGCTTGGCCAGCGCGCCGTGCGTGGTGGGCACTTCGGCAGCCGGGATCAGGCGCTTGTTGTAGATGAACACGGCCGGCTCGTAGGTGGTGCCGTAGGCCGAATCCTTCCACACCGCCCAGGCCGGCAGCTTGCCGACTTCCGGCGACTTGTACTGCAGCGCGTAGTCGCTGGCCAGCTTCAGCGCCGAGTCCATCGAGGAACTCCAGACGATGTCGCCGCTGGTGCCGCCCGCCGCCTGTTCGCTGATGTAGCGGTTGTAGAGCTCGGTGCTGTTCATGTCGTTGTATTCGACCTTGATGCCCGGATACAGCGCTTCGAAGCCCTTGATGACGGGGCCGGCGGCCTTGGTGTCGGTGGTCGAATAGATAACGACCTTGCCTTCCTTCTTGGCGCCGTCCAGGATCTTCTGGTAGTCGGCCGGATAGCCGGCCGGCACTTGCTGTGCAAAGGCGCTGCCGGCGGCGAGGGCGAATGCAGCGGCGCAGGCGGCCGCCAGGTGGGACTTGGCAAGCATGGGTGTGTCTCCGATGAGTTATTGGTACGAGCGGGATCCGTGTCCAGCTTGCGGGCATCTTAGGAGCCGGCGTCTGTCGCCGTCCTGTCATGGCGACAGGTCGCGTCTAGGGGAAATCCCTGGTCTGCATGGACGCTGCGCGCCCGCCGCCGTCACGGCCGCGCGGGCGTGTCCGTCACCAGCCGGATCCAGTTCTGCACGAAGCGCGAATGGCGGCGCTGGTCCAGTCCGACCAGGAGGGCGGGGCTCAGCACCACCGGCTGCACGATGCCCTGGGAGCGCGCCAGCACCGCTTCGGAGGTCCAGCGGCCGGGCGTGTCCTCCATGATGGAGCCCAGCGCGGCATGGCTGGACGCCACCTGCTGGCCGGCCGGCGAAAGCAGCCAATCGACCAGCGCGCGCCCCAGTTCCGGGCTGGGGGCGCTCCGCGCGATCAGCACCGAGCGCGCCAACACCAGCACGTAGTCCTGCGGAAAGACCACGCCAATGGCCGCGCCCGCCGCCTGTCGCGACAGCGCGTAGGAGCCGAGGATGTTGTAGCCGATGTCGATCTGGTCGTTCTCGATCGCGTCCAGGATGTCGGCGCTGGTGGCCGACAGGCGCACGCCGGCCTGGCCCATGGCGTTGGCCAGGCCCCAGAAGTTCGACGACACCAGCTCGTCCTGTTCGGCCAGCAGATAGCCCACGCTGCTGGCCGAAATGTCATAGGTGCCGATGCGGCCGCGCAGCTTGGCGGAATCGCGTTCCAGCAGGCGCAGCAGGTCCTGGCGCGAGCGCGGCACGGTGGCTTCGGTAAAGCGCTTGGGGTTGTAGACGATGACGGCCGGCTCGAAGGTGAAACCGTAGACCTCGTGGCGCCAAATGGCCCAGGAGGGCAGCTTGGCCGCATAGGGCGACGAGTAGCTCAGCGCATAGCCGTCGTTGGCCAGGCGGATCTGCAGGTCCGAGGCCGAACTCATCAGCACGTCCACGTCCTTCAATTGCCCGGCGATGGCGGCTTCGTAAAGTTCGCGGCTGCCCATCTCGCGGTACACCACGGTCACATCCGGCCGCTGCGACTGGAAGCCCTGGATCAGCGGCGCAACCACCGGCGTATCCGTCGGGCCGGCGATGGTCAGGACGCGCGACGTGGGTTGCGGCGCGGGGTAGCGCGTGACGATTTGCGGGATGTCGGCGGCGCGCACCTCGGCGGGGGACGAGGCCAGCAGCAGGCCCGCCATGCATAGCGC
>NZ_JBARYB010000133.1:0-5602 GCF_049647645.1 Achromobacter sp. | reverse complement strand
CCAGCACGTCCGCGTCGCCCGGCCAGGCCTGCGCGCCGGCCAGGTCCACGCCCGGCATGCCCAGCCGGGACAGGCCGCAAAGAATATAGGGGCCGCAATAGGAAAACGAGCTGTTCCAGCACGCGCCCTGCGGCATCCGGAGGCCTTTGGGGGTTTCGGTCCAGCCCGGCGGCATGGCCGGGTCGCGCCGCGTCAGCTCGGCGGCCAGCCAGTCCCTGGCCGCTTGCCGCTGCGCCTGCCGCGGCGCCGCCAGGTGCAACAGCCACAACTCCACCGGAGCGCCCTCCCCGGTCAGCCTCAGGGCCAGGGTCACCGCTGCGTCCAAGGCGTGGCCGGGCTGCCGATCCAGGCCTGACCCGCCGGAATGACCTCGCCCTTGAGCACCAGCGTCAGCGGACCGAGGCGCGCGCCGGCTCCGACCCGGGTGTCGTACAGGATGGTGCTGCGCGGTCCCACGTTGACGGCGTCGCCGATGCGGACCAGGCCGATCTTCATCACCCGGTCTTCGAACAAATGGGTCTGCGGGCCCGACCAGGCATGCAGCACCGCGTCATCCCCAATCGAGACGCAGTCGTACTCGGTGATGTCGGTGGTGTCCATGAAAACGCGCTTGCCGATGCGGGCGCCCATGCACCGCAAAGCCAGCGGCAGCCAGGGCGTGGCCCGCAGGAAGTTGAAGAAGTTCGGCACCGCGATGGATTCGTACAGGCTGGTGACCGCTTCGCTCTTCCAGACGAAGGGTGTCCACATCGGCTCGGCGCGCGGCCGGTAGCGGCCGATCAGCGTCCATTTCAGCGCCACCAGGAACAGGAAAGCGCCGACGCCGTACAGCACGCCGGCCAGCATCAGTTCGTCGAAGGCGGAGACGAAGCCTTCGCGCGCGGCGATGGGGATGACCTTCATGACAGTCAGGTAGCCCACCGCGATCACCACGGCCAGCGGCAGGATCATCCGCATGCCCTCGACGCTGCCGCGCAGGATCTTGCGCCCCAGGCTGGGCCGGAAAGTCAGGTGAGCGGGAAAGCCCGCGGTCTGCTCGCGCGCGGGCAGCGCCAGCGGCGGGTTGCCCAGCCAGGTCTGGCCGCTGGCCATGCGGGCGTTGGCCGGCGCCCGGCTCTGCACGCCGATCAACACGTCGTCGGGCAACACCGAGCCATCCGGCACGTAGGCGCCGTTGCCGACGAAACTGCGGTTGCCGATGACGGTGGGGCGCATGGTCATCCAGCCGCCGTCGATTTCCTCGTCGCCCAGCATCACGCCATCGGCAATGAAGCTGTCGCGGCCCAGGGTCAGCATGTCGGGCACCACGCCCATGGCGGTGGAGATTTCCGTGCCGCGCCCGACCTTGGCGCCCAGCAGGCGATACCAGTTGCCGGCGTAGATCGATGCGTACAGGCCGTGCAGCACGCTGAGGCTGGATTCCTGGATCTGGTTGGTCAGCCAGCGCCGCAGATAGATCTGTCCGTACACGGGCCAACGGCCGCCGGCCAATCGGGGCAGCAGCGTCCAGCGCAGCAGCGCGGACACCAGCACCGTCAGCATCAGCAGCAAGGCGCTGGCGGGCAAGGCCAGCAGCAGATAACTGAGAAAGGCTTGGGGCCAGGGCACGCGCGCGCCCATCAGGTCCAGCCAACGCGCGTCGATCCAGTCGATCAGCACGAAGCTGGGGAACACCGGCATGAAGAACAATGCCGCGATCAGCGTGCCGCCGCCCGCGTAGGCCACGCAGTCCAGCCGGCTCCAGAGGCCCTGACGCCGGGGCCGCGGCGGCAGCTCGGGAGCGCGGGCCTGCGGATCGTGCCGCGCCGGCGCGCCGCTCCATATCTGGCCCGCGGGCACTCGAGCGCCCTGCTCCAGGGAAGACAGGCCGTCCAACCGGGCGCCCTCGCCCATCGCCACGTCGCCCTGCAGCACCGAATAGGAACCGATGTAGGCGTGGTCCGCCAGCGTGATCGGCGCCACGCGCCATTCCCCGCCGCGCACCGAGAAATTCTCCAGGTTGACCGCCGCGCCGATGCTGACGCCGTTCCCCACCGACAGCAGGTCGGGCGCGCGCACGGACACGCGGCTGATGGCGGCGTCGCGGCCGATGCGCGCGCCCAGCGCCCGCAAGTACCAGACCTGCAACGGGGATCCGGCCAGCAGATGCGCAGGCGGTATGTCCATTACCCGATCCACCAGCCACCAGCGGTAAAACAACCAGCCGTACAGCGGGTAGCGGCCGGGCTTGAGCCTGCCCAGGATGCCCCACTTGCACGCCACGGCCACGCCGAAGCTCAGCAGATTGCAGGCCAGATAGCTGGCAATGGACAGGGCCACCGCGCGCCAGACGGAGTCGCCCTCGTCGCCGGTCCAATAGTGATAGGTGAAGAACGGCGTCAGCCAGATCAGCATGCGCACGCCGATCAGCAGCGGCAAGGCCGCCAACTGCGCCAGGCCACAGGTCCAGCGGCGCCACTCGGGGGTGGCCGCCGGATCGGCACCGGTCCCGGCGACGCCTGCCGGTCCGGCGGTGGCCTTGGCAGCCGACGCAAGCGCATCCAGCCGGGCTGCCAGCACGCCCAGGACGGGGTGCTGGTACAGCTCGTGCATGGTCAGCGCGGAAAAATGCGGATGCTTGCGCAAGGACGAAACCAGGCGCGCGGCCAGCAGCGAATGGCCGCCCAGATCACGGAAGAAATCGCTCGCCAGCCGCAGCGGCTGCCCCGGGAACAGCGGGCGCAAGGCGTCGAACAAGGCAAGTTCGCCCGGCGTGACGGGCTCGTCGTCTTCGCCGCTAGGCTCGGACACGGCGTCCAGCTCGCGCGCCTTCAGCGCTTTACGGTCGATCTTGCCCGAGGTCAGGCGGGGAACTTCGGCAACCAGCTCGAACCGGGCGGGAATCATGTAGGCGGGCAAGTCCGCGGCGAGCGCGCCGCGCAAGACATGCGGATCCAGCCGCGCCTCGCCCTCGGGCTTGAGAAAGGCCACCAACTGCTCGATGCCCGCGAGATCGCGCAGCACCACGGCCGCGGCGCCCACGCCCGGCTGACGGTACAAGGCGGCCTCGATTTCTCCGAGCTCGACGCGAAAGCCGCGCACCTTGACCTGGTCGTCGCTGCGGCCCAGGCAGTGAATCTGGCCATGCTCATCGATGCGCGCCAGGTCGCCGCTGCGATACATGCGGGTGTCGTAGTCGGCGCAAGGCCAGGGGTTGGCCAGGAATTTCTCGGCCGTCAGCTCGGGCCTGCCCAGATAGCCGCCGGCCACGCCGGGACCGGTGATGCACAGCTCGCCCACCTGCCCTTGCGGCAGCACCGCGCCGTCCTCGCCGCGCACCAGCATGCCGTAGTTGGGCAGCGGCGCGCCTATGGTCACGGGCTGGCCGGGCAGGAGTTCCGCCAGGCTGGCGGACACCGTGGTCTCGGTGGGACCGTAGGTATTGAACAGGCGCCGGCCGGGCGTGGCCCAACGCGGCACCAGAAAGTCCGGACAGACCTCGCCGCCCAGATTCACGATGCGCAGTCCGGGCACGTCGCGCGCGAACAGGGCGAGCAAGGTCGGCACCGCATGCAGCACGGTGACGCCTTCGCGCACCAGGGCGTCCGGCAGCCCTTCCGGGTCCGTGGTCAGCATCTTGGGCGCCACCCACAAGGCCGCGCCGACGAGATAGCTGATCCAGATTTCTTCGAACGACATGTCGAAAGCCACCGAGAAACCCTGGTAGACCTTGTCGTCATGGCGTACGCCCAGCACTTCGTTTTCGCTGCGCAGGAAATGGCAGATGCTGGCGTGGCTGACGGGCACGCCCTTGGGCTTGCCGGTGGAGCCCGAGGTATAGATGACGTAGGCCGGGTGTTCGGGCAGCAGCCCGTCCCGTCTGCGCAAGGCGCCGTCCACGGGTTCCGACAACGCCCAGGTGGTCCACGTGGTCATGCCGTCCAACCGGACCTCGGCGCCGGCGATCAGCCCATTGGCCCCCGCGTCCTGCAGGCAGACCTGCATGCGGTCCGATGGCGTGTCCGATTCAAACGGCAGCCAGGCGGCGCCGGCCTTGGCGATGGCCGCCTGCATCACCAGCAGGTCCGCCCCGCGCGGCAGGCACAGGCCCACAATGTCGCCGGGCCGCACGCCGGCCGCGATCAGATGGTGCGCGGCCAGGTCGGCGCGCTGACCGAGCATGTCGTAAGTGAGAGTGTGATCCAGCCAATGAATGGCGACGGCGGCGGGATGCCGGAGGATCGTGGCTTCCAGAATGTCGGGGAGCGTCTCTGCGAGCAGCAGGTCCGGCCGACAGGGGCCTTGGAGAATCATAGGAACGGCAAGGATCCAGCAATGGGATTTTGCGTATTGACCCATGCCGCGGAATTTCGTTCAAGCAAGATCGAAAAAAATGCCTCGCGCCGCGCCCAGGCTGTGGCTTGCAGCCATCAGACGGGATCCCTTTCATGCAAGAAAGACCCCGGCCCGCGCGACTTGCACGCAAACCGGGGCTGACGCCGGCCCCTCAGATCCGGCTGCGTTCCTGCAAAATGCCTGCTCAGGCGGACTGGCGCAAGGCTCGCGCCGCCTCCACCATGCCGATCAGCGCAGCTTCGGTTTCAGGCCAGGCGCGCGTCTTCAGGCCGCAGTCAGGATTGACCCACAGGCGTTCCTTGGGCAGGCGGGCCGCGGCCTTCTCCATCAGGCCGACCATCCAGTCCACTTCAGGCACGTTCGGCGAATGGATGTCGTAGACGCCGGGACCGATGTCGTTCGGATAGCGGAAGTCCTCGAAAGCCTTGAGCAGATCCATGTTGGAGCGCGACGTTTCGATCGTGATCACGTCCGCGTCCATGGCGGCGATGGATTCGATGATGTCGTTGAACTCCGAATAGCACATGTGCGTGTGGATCTGCGTCTCGTCGCGCACGCCGGCGGTCGACAGGCGGAAGCAATCCACGGCCCAGTCCAGGTAGGCCTGCCAATCGGCGCGGCGCAACGGCAGGCCTTCGCGGATGGCGGGCTCGTCGATCTGGATGACGCTGATGCCGGCGGTTTCCAGGTCCACCACTTCGTCGCGCAGCGCCAGCGCCAGTTGGCGGCAAGTCTGCTCGCGCGGCTGGTCATCGCGCACGAACGACCATTGCAGGATGGTGACCGGACCGGTCAGCATGCCCTTGACCGGCTTGTCGGTCAGCGACTGCGCGTAGGACGACCAGCCCACCGTCATCGGCGCGGGACGGGCGACGTCGCCGAAGATGATCGGCGGCTTGACGCAGCGCGAACCGTAGCTCTGGACCCAGCCGTTCTTGGTGAAGGCGAAGCCGGCCAACAGTTCGCCGAAGTACTCCACCATGTCATTGCGCTCGGGTTCGCCGTGTACCAGCACGTCCAGGCCGACCTTCTCCTGGAAGCGGATGACTTCCTCGATTTCCTTGCGGATGGCGGTCTCGTAGCCCGAGTCCGTCAGCGCGCCCGCCTTCCAGTCGCGGCGCAGGGCGCGGATCTCGGCGGTCTGCGGGAAGGAACCGATGGTCGTGGTCGGGTAGGCGGGCAGGCCCAACTGTTCCTGCTGGCGGGCGATGCGGCCGGCGAACGGCGCGCGGTCGCGCGACACGGCGGCGGCGCCGGCCATGCGCTG
>NZ_JBARYB010000132.1:0-6251 GCF_049647645.1 Achromobacter sp. | reverse complement strand
ATCCTGTGCCTGGCCTCGGCCGGCGGCCAGCAGGCGCCCGTGCTGGCCGCCGCCGGCGCCGACGTGACCGTGTTCGACGCGTCGCCGCTACAGTTGGCCCAGGACGAAATGGTCGCGCGCCGCGATGGCCTGGCGCTCAAGGCCGTGCAGGGCGACATGCGCGATCTCTCGGCCTTTGCAGACGCGTCCTTCGACGGCATCGTGCATCCGATCTCCAACCTGTATGTGCCCGACGTGCGGCCCGTGTGGCGCGAGTGCTTCAGGGTGCTCAAGCATGGCGGCAGGCTGCTCAGCAGCTTCTACAACCCGGTCGTGTTCGTCGGCGACCGCGCGCCGGAGCTGGCGGAACAGGGCTTGATCCGCCCGCGCTTCAAGTTGCCCTACTCGGATGTGCGCGACCTGACTGCGTCGGAGTTGGCCGAGAAGCAAGACCGGGGGGATGCCCTGGTATTCGGACACAGCCTGGGCGAGCAGATCGGCGGCCAGTTGGACGCCGGGTTCCTGCTCAAAGGGTTTTATGAGGATGAACAGCCCCAGCCGCGGTTCCTGATCGACCGATTCCTGCCGACCTTCCTGGCGACGCACGCCGTCAAGCCCTGAGGGCCAAGGGGCGCCGCTTGGGCGCCCCTTGCGTATCACTTGAACGGGTTGGAATCCGTCCCGTAGGCGCTGGCGCCGTAACCGCTACCCCCGACCTCCAGCGAGACCGAACTCGGATCGACGACGGCGGCCGTTCCCTTGTAGTGCATCACCATGCCCGGGAAGGCCATCACGGCTGCGACCATCAACAGCTGGATCACGATGAACGGCACCGAGCCCCAGTAGATCTGTCCGGTGGTGACGGGTTCGATCATCTTGCCCGTGACCCTGTCCTTGTAGCGGTCCCGCGGCGCCACCGATCGCAGATAGAACAGCGCGAAGCCGAAGGGCGGATGCATGAACGAGGTCTGCATGTTGACGGCCAGGATCACGCCGAACCAGATCAGGTCTATGCCCAGCTTGTCGGCCACCGGCCCCAGCAGCGGCACGATGATGAACGCCAGTTCGAAGAAGTCCAGGAAAAAGGCCAGCACGAAGGTCAGGATGCTGACCACGATCAGGAAGCCCCACTGCCCGCCCGGCAGGCCGGTCAGCAGATGCTCGACCCACAGGTCGCCGTTGACGGCGCGGAAGGTCAGGCCAAAAACGGTGGAACCCACCAGGATGAACACCACGAAGCAAGACAGCTTGGTGGTGGTGTCCATGGCCTGCTTGAGCAGATTCAGCGAAAGGCGGCGGCGCGCCACCGCCATCAGGATTGCGCCCACCGCGCCCATGGCGCCGCCCTCGGTCGGCGTGGCCACGCCAATGAAGATGGTGCCCAGCACCAGGAAGATCAGCGCCAGCGGCGGAATCATCACGAAGGTCACGCGTTCAGCCAGTGCCGACAACAGGCCCAGGCCCAGCGCCTTGTTGACCAGCGCGATGACAAAGGCCGTGGCGCCCCAAAATAACAGCGCCACCACGATGCGCTCGTCCATGGGTGCCGTGTGGTTCTCGACCCAGCGGCCCAGGAAATAGGCCGACACGGCGGAAATCGTCATCAGCACCAGCAGCGAACGTCCGCCGCGGCCGCCATTGGGCTCCTGGAAGCGGCGCGCCTCTTCGGGCAGCGCGGGCGCCGAGGCCGGTTTCAGCAGGCTCATGATGACGACGTAGACGATGTACAGGCCAGCCAGGATGAAGCCCGGCACCATGGCCGCGCGGTACATGTCGCCGATCGATCGTCCAAGCTGGTCCGCCAGGATGATCAGCACCAGCGAGGGCGGAATGATCTGCGACAGCGTGCCGGACGCGGCGATCACGCCGCTGGCCAGCTTCCGGTCATAACCGTTGCGCAGCATGATGGGCAGCGAAATCAGCCCCATGGAGATGACCGACGCCGACACCACGCCCGTGGTCGCGGCCAACATCGCGCCCACGAAGACCACCGCGATGGCCAGGCCGCCGCGGATCGAGCCGAACAGCTGGCCGATGGTCTCCAGCAGGTCCTCGGCCATGCCGGACCGCTCCAGCACCAGTCCCATCAACGTGAAGAATGGCACGGCCAGCAGCGTGTCGTTGGAAATGATGCCAAACACCCGCTGCGGCAGCGCCTGGAACAGCGAGGAATTGAGCAGGCCCAGCTCCATGCCGACCAGACCGAACAGGATGCCATTGGCCGCCAGCGCGAACGCGACGGGAAAGCCCAGCAGCAGAAAGATGATCAGCGTCGCGAACATGATCGGCGCCAGATTGGCAATGAGAAACTCCATGATCAGCGACCCTTCTTGTCCGATTCGTTCTGCGCGGCCGCTTCGCGCGCCTGCGCCTCGCGGGCGATCTCTTCTGCCAGATCTTCCTCGGCGCTCCTGGCGCCTTCGCGTTCGCGCGGATCGCGGCAGCGTCCCATCAGGAAGCCCACGCACTTGATGAGGTGTGACACGCCGGCCAGCACCAGCAGCGCAAAGCCCACCGGAATCAGCAGCTTGACCGGCCAGCGGATCAGCCCGCCCGAGTTGGAGGAGTGCTCGTTGCTGAGGTACGAATCCATGAACACCGGCCACGACAGGTACATGATCAGCAAGCAGGCCGGCAGCAGGAAGAACAGCACGCCGAAGATCTCGATCCCGATCTGGGCGCGGCGCGACAGCCGCGAGGAAATGATGTCCACCCTGACGTGGTCGTTTTTCAGCAGCGTGTAGCCCGCAGTCAGCAGGAACATGGCGCCGAACATGTACCACTGCAGTTCCAGCCAGGCATTGGAGCTGTCGTGGAAGACCTTGCGCATGATGGCGTTGCCGGCGCTGACCAGGACCACCAGCAGCGTGACCCAGGACACGACCCGGCCCATGCGCAGATTGATCGCGTCTATGCCACGCGACAAGGCGAGTAGTGCTTGCATCTGTTTTCCCCAGAATTGTTTCTAATCACGCACCTGCCCTACATCCAGCCCGTGGTGCCCCGGGCTTGAACCGAATCAGTCGTCTTCGCGGTGGTGCCGCAGCCAGGGCGTCAGCCGCCGTTCCAGCCACACCAGCAAGGCGAACAGCAGCATGCCCATCAGGGCCAGCATGAAGATCGCGGCGAATACCCGCACCGTATCGAAAGTGCCTTGGGCGCTCATGATCACGTAGCCCAAGCCCCGCTGCGACGACACGAATTCGCCGACGATGGCGCCGACCAGGGCCAGCGAGATCGAGACCTTCATGCCCGCCAGGATCGAGGGCAGCGCGCTGGGCAGCCGCACCTTGAAAAAGAAATCGCGGCGTGACGCCTTCAGCACGCGGCCCAAGTCCAGCACGTCCTGCGGCACCGAGCGCAGACCGTGGACGGTGTCCACGATCATCGCGAACACGGCGATCAGGAAGGCGATGGCGATCTTGGGCTCTGCGCCCGTGCCCATCCAGATCACGAACAAGGGCGCGATGGCGACCTTGGGCACGCTGTTCAGGGCCACGATCAGGGGATAGATGAAGCGTTCGAACCAGCGCGATCCCACCAGCATGACGGCAATCGCCACGCCGGCCAGCACCGCCAGCGCAAAGCCGGCCAGCGTGGTCATCAGCGTGTAGGCGGCATGGCCGGCGTACCAGCTCCATTCCGCCGCCAGTTCCAGCGCCACCTGGCCCGGCAGCGGCAGCATGATGGCCCGCACATGAAAAATCCGGGCGCCCGCCTCCCACAGCAGCAGGAACGCCAGTACCGACACCAGCCCCGCCATGCGCCGGCCCGCCCGTCTCAATAGCGCGCTCATCGGACGGCCTCCAGGCCGGACGCGGCGCGGGCGCCTTCGTCTATCAGGCCCATGTTCTGGAACATGCCGCGGATGTGCCGCACATACTCGCCGAATTGCGGTGTTTCGCGCAGCGCCAGCGGCCGGGGCCGCGGCAGGTCGATCTCGATGGTTTCGAGGATGCGGCCCGGGCGCGGCGAGAACACCATTACCACGTCGCCCAGGAATACCGCCTCGGCGATGCCGTGCGTCACGAACAGCACCGTGTTGCGCGTTTCCAGCCAGATCCGCTGCAGTTCGACGTTCATCTGGTCGCGCGTCAGCGCGTCCAGCGCGCCGAAGGGCTCGTCCATCAACAACAGTTTGGGATCGTCCACCAGCGCCCGGCAGATGGCGGCGCGCTGGCGCATGCCGCCGGACAGTTCGCGCGGGTAGCTATCGGCAAACTTCTCCAGGCCCGTCAGGGCCAGCAACGCGCGCACCTTGTCGGCATAGGCCGCCACCGGCTTGTGCGCGAGCTCCACCGGCAGCAGGATATTGCGCCGCACGCTACGCCATTCCAGCAGCGCGTCGCGCTGGAACACCATGCCCATGCCGTCCGGCGGCCCCTGCACCGGCACGCCCTCTACCCGCAAGTCGCCGCTGGAGACCGTCTCCAGGCCGGCCACGCAGCGCAGGAAGGTGCTCTTGCCGCAGCCGCTCGGTCCCAGGATGCTGACGAAGCGGCCGCGCGGCACTTCCACCGACACCGAGGCCAGCGCCTCCACGCCCGCGGCGCCGGGATAGCGCTTGCGCACGTCGCTTGCGGCCACGGCCCACTGCGTCATGGCTGCACCAGGCTGTCGTAGCGTTCCGGATGCACCAGATCGGGCGCATAGAACGAAGAGGCCTGGGCGCTGGCGCTGATCAGCCCGACCGTCGACAAGGTCGTGACGGCCTGAGCCCAATCCTGCGGCACGATCGCGCCCAGGCGCGCGCCCGCCGCCGGCTGGCCGAAGTACGGTTGCAAGGCGTCGATCTGCCCACGCAGCACCTTCTTGTCCAGGCGTGCCTGCGGCCGCTGCGCCAGGATGGCGGCGACCGCCTCGTCCTGGTGGCCGGCATAGATGTATTCCCAGGCGCGCGCGCTCACGCTGGCGAAACGCTCGATGGCATCGCGCCGCTGCGCCAGCTTGGATTCGTTGGCGAACAGGCCGAAGCTGGGCATGTTCAGGCCGAAGTCGGCGAAGCGCACCGCGCTGGAGGGGCGGTTCTGCGAGACCACGGGAAGAAAGAACGGGATGGTGGAGAACGCCGCGTCGGCCCGTCCCACCGCATAGGTCGACGCCTTGCTGGCGGCGTCCACGTTGATCAATTCCAGATCGCTCTTCTTGAGCTTGCCGGCGGCCAGGAAGGCGTCGATGAACGGCGCTTCCAGCGAGCCTGCGGTATAGGCCACCTTCTTGCCCTTGAGCTGTGCAGGCCCGGTGATGCCGGCGTCGGCAGGCACCAGCAGCCCGATGTCGCTCTGCCTGGCGAACACGGCCACCGCCTTGACCGGCATGCCTTTCTCGCGGGCGATCATGGCCGAGGCCAGGGCGGCATGCCCCAGGTCGAAGCTGTCGCCAGCGCCGACAATCTGCACCGTCGTCACCGAACCGTTGCCGTCCTCCAGCGACACGTCCAGGCCGGCCTGCTTGTACCAGCCCTTCTGCTGCGCCAGGTGGAATGCGCCGTGCACGCCCCAGGGCGTCCAGTCCAGCCGCACCCGCAGCGGCTCCAGGGCCTGCGACCAGGCGGGCGCGCTCAGCGCGACAGCAGCCAGGCCCAACAATGCGTTGCGCCAATTCCTTGCGAATACCGCGAGCATGATTTTCCCCGTTATGTGCCGCCACTGTGCGGCCGCGCCCGCGGCCGCCGGTACCACGGCGTGTTCAGTCGCCGCGGCCGAACCACCGCTTGATGCGCGCCCACAGCACGCTGAAGAACATGGCCGTGGGATTGAAGCTGGCCTGGGCCGGCGCCTCGCCCGCCGCGACGGGCCGGCGCAGCCGGGCTGTGACGTTGTTGCCGAAGTCCGCGATCATCCGGCGCACGAAGTCCTGCACCAAGCCGGACCGCGAAAACTGCGCCAGCGGCCCCTGCAGCGAATACAGCAGGTTCACGTGGACCTGCGTCTCGGTGGCCGACAACGCTTCCAGGCGATAGGTGATGTCGCCGTTGGCGCGCGACTGGCTGAGCGAGTCCTGCCCTGCCCCGCGGAACACCGCCTGCATGGCGGCATCGTCGCGTTCCAGGCGGGCCGCGCCATTGAAGGCGGCGGACATGGGACCGAACTTGATGGCGATCTTGCCCTTGACGCGGTCGCCCTCGTGCTCTTCGATCGAGGCGCCCGGCAGGCAGCTGGCCAGCGCCGGCAGATCCACCATGAAGGCCCAGACCTCGGCGGCCGGGAACGGCACCTTGAAGCCCCCGTCGATCTGGCTGCCGCGACCTTCCTTCTTGCCCGCTGCGGCAG
>NZ_JBARYB010000131.1:0-153623 GCF_049647645.1 Achromobacter sp. | reverse complement strand
TTCCAGCGCCTGCGCGGCGTGGGCGGCGGGCACGGCCAGGATGGCCAGGTCCACATCGGCGTCCAGCGCGTCCAGGCCGGGGACGGCAGGGAGGCCGGCGATGGTATCCGCGCGCGGGTTGACGGGGATGATGCGGCCGCCGTAGCCGTGCTGGAGCAGCAGGCTGATCGGCATCGCGCCGATCTTGCCTGGCGTAGCCGAGGCGCCGACGATGGCGATGCCTTGCGGATCGAAGAGGCGGGACAGGGAGGTGTCGGTCATGATGTGGCGATGAAGAATCAGGAGAAACGCACGACGCTGCGGCCGGTGCTGCTGCGTTCGAGCATGGCGGCCAGCGCCTGGGGAAGTTCGCGGGGTTCGATGACGCGTTCGATCAGGTCGAGATGCGCGGGACGGTATTCGGCGGCGAGCTTGTTCCACACCTGGCGCCGCAGCGGCATGGGGCTGTTGGCGTTGATGCCCAGCAGCTTGACGCCGCGCAGGATGAAGGGGATGACCGAGGTGGGCAGTTCCGCCCCGCCCGCGTTGCCGAAGGCGGCGGCCACGCCGTCCGGCTTCAGGCTGGCTAGTGCGTGCGCCAGCAGCGGGCCACCCACCGAATCGATGACGCCGGCCCAGCGCGCGCTCAGCAGCGGCTTGATGCCGGCGGATAGATCGGGCGGCGCGATCACGTCCTGCGCGCCCAGCGAGCGCAGATAGTTCTCCGCATCCCGCTTGCCGGACATGGCGCAGACGCGATATCCGCGCTGGCTCAGGATGTCGATGGCCACGCCGGCGACGCCGCCGGTGGCGCCGGTCACCAGCACCTCGCCTTGCTCCGGCGTCAGTCCGCAGTGCTCCATCCAATGCAGCGACAGCGCGGCGGTATAGCCCGCCGCGCCCAGCACGGCGGCGTCTCGCAGCCCGATGCCGGCGGGCAGCGGCAGCACCCAGTCATGGCGCACCCGCGCGTACTCGGCATAACCGCCGTCGCAGTCCACGCCAATGCCGAAGCCGTGCACCACGACCTCCTGGCCGGGCGTAAGCGCCGGATCGGCGGAATGCACCACGGTGCCAGACAGGTCTATGCCGCCGATGCGCGGATACTCGCGGATGATGCCGCCGCGTCCGGCCTGGGCCAGCGCGTCCTTGTAGTTCAGGCCGGCGTAGGCCACCTTGATGAGCGTGTCGCCCGTGGACAGCTGATCCGCGGCCAGGGTATCGAAGCGGCCTTGCGGCGGCTCGCCCGCCGCGCCTGCGTGCAGGCGGTAGGCCTGGAATTCGGGATTCTGCATGCTCGTCTCCGTTGAGGCTCAGGCTTGCGCCAGCAGCCGGCGCGCCAGCGTGGCGCGGTGTAATTCATTGGCGCCGTCGTAGATGCGGAAGGGGCGCATTTCCTGCCAGACCATGGCCACGGGCGTGTCGTCGGACAGGCCCGACGCGCCCATCATCTGTACCGCGCGGTCGGCCACGCGGTTCACGGCTTCGGACACGAAGACCTTGGTCATGGCGCTGTGCTGTTTCACCGACAGGCCTTCGTCCATGCGGCCGGCGCAGTCCAGCGTCATGAGACGGGCGGCGTGCAGGTCGATGTGCGAATCCGCGACCATGGCCTGGATCTGCTGCAGGTCCGCCAGGCGCGAGCCGAACGATTCGCGCCGCACCACATAGGCCTGCGCCGTCTCCAGCGCGCGCCGCGCGCGGCCGATGTAGCGCATGCAGTGGGACAGGCGGGCCGGCTCCAGCCGCAGCTGCGCATGCTCCAGTCCGCGGCCGGGCTCGCCCAGCACGGCCTCGTCGCCGACCTCGCAGTCCTGCAGCAAGATCTCGGCATGGCCGCCGATCTGGTAGCCCGTGACCATGCCGATATCGCGCACCACGCGATAGCCCGGCGTATCGGCAGGCACCAGGAACAGCGTCGCGCCGGTATCGGTGCGCGCCAGCACCAGCGCGAAATTCGCGCCCACGCCGCCGCTGATGAATTGCTTGTGGCCGTTCAGCACCCAGCCCGCGCCGCGCCGCTCGGCGCGGGTGCGCAGCATGGACGGGTCAGAGCCGGCGCCGGGCGCGGGCTCGGTCATGGCGAAGCAGGCGCGTTGCTCGCCGCGCACCAAGGGCGCCAGGTAGCGGTCCTGCTGCTCCGGGCTGCCCAGGCGCAGCAGCGTCAGCATGTTGGGCTGGTCGGGCGCGGCGCAGTTCAGCGCGGCCGGACCGAGGAATCCGCGTCCCGCCTCCTCCAGCACCTGCGCCAGCGCGCGCCAGCCCAGGCCCAGCCCGCCCCATTCCTCGGGCAGCTGCGGCGCATACAGGCCGGCCTCGCGGGCCTGTATGCGCAGGCGGGCAATGCAGCCATCCAACGCGGCCACGTTGCGGGCGATGGCGGGGGACTCGGCAGGTATCGCCACATCGTCGACGAAGCGGCGCACGCGCGCGCACAGGTCTTGCAGGGCGTCGCCGCCATTGCGTACTTGCTTGGACTGCATGGCTTATTCCTCGATCTTCACGCCGGCCTGCTTGACCACGGCGCGCCATCTGTCGGTTTCGTCGGCGATGTGCCGGCCGAAGGCTTCGGGCGTGCCGCCGGTGGCTTGCATGCCCAGTCCGGCGAAGTAGCTGCGCACTTCCGGATCGGCCAGCACGGTGTTGATCTGCCGGTTCAGCAGGGCGATCACGTCCTTCGGCGTGCCGGCCGGCGCCATCACGCCCCACCAGGACGAGGCCGACAGCGGCACGCCCAGTTCGGTCAGCGTGGGCACGTCGGGCAGCTCGGGGTTGCGCGTCTGCGAGGCGATGGCGACGGCCCGCAGGCGGCCGGCCTTGACCTGGGCATACACCGGCGGCAGGTTGTCGAAGCTCATCTGGACCTGCCCGCCGACCAGCGCGGTGGCGGCCTCGCTGCTACCTTTGTAGGGGATGTGCCGCAGCGCGATGCCCGTCTGGTGCGCGAACTGTTCGCCCGCCAGGTGCGGGATGCTGCCCGTGCCGGCGGTGGCGAAAGTCAGTCCCTGTTGCTGCGCGGCGGCGCGCTTCAGATCGTCCAGGCTGCGCCAGGGGCTGGCGGCGGGCAGCAGCAGGTAGACCGGCACGTCCGTGGCCCATACCACCGGCGTCAGGTTCTTCTTTACGTCGTAGGGCAGCTTGGCGTAAAGCACGCTGTTGGTCGCCAGGTTGGCCGTGCCCATCAGCAAGGTGTAGCCGTCAGGCGCGGCGGCGGCAACCAAAGCGGTGCCGATCTGCGTGGCGCCGCCGGGCTTGTTTTCCACGATCACGGGCTGGCCCAGCAGGGGCGCCAGCTTGCGGGCGATCATGCGCGCCGCGGTATCGGTGCCGCCGCCGGCCGCGTAAGGCACGATCAGCCGCACCGGCTTGTCGGGATAGGCGGCGGCCTGCGCTGCGCCGGCCGCGCCCATCAGGGCGACGACGCACAGCGCATGCAGCGTTCGAAAGAAGGGTTGCATGGCGGTCTCCTTGCGATGGCCTATTGGATGCGCGCGCCGGTGGACTGCACCAGCTTGCCCCACCACGCGGTTTCGTCCGCGATCTGCTTGGCGAATTCGGCGGGCGTGCTGGCCAGCGGCTCGGCGCCCAGCTCCTGGAAGCGGGCGCGCAACTGCGGGTCTTGCAGCGCCTTGACCACGGCCGCATGCAGGCGTTCGATCACCGCGGGGTCGGTGCCGGCGGGCGCCATCAGGCCCTTCCAAGCCATCACCACGAAGCCCTTCTGGCCGGCTTCATCGAAGGTGGGGATGTCGGGCGCGGCGGTGGCGCGCTGGTCGCTGGGTACGGCCAGCGCGCGCAGCCCGCCTGCCTTGACCTGCGGCAGCAGCGCCGGCATGTTGTCGATCATGAAATCGATGTGGCCCGCCACCAGGTCGGTGATGGCGGGGCCGGAGCCCTTGTAGGGCACGTGTTCAGCCTGGATGCCGGTCTGCTGCTTGAGCAGTTCTCCGGCCAGTTGTGCGGGCGAGCCGTTACCCGGGGAGCCGAAGGACAGCTTGCCAGGGTTGTTGCGCGCGTACTGCAGGAACTCCTGCAGCGTCTTCACCGGCATCGATTTCGTCACCACCATCAGGTTGTGTTCGCGCTCCAGGCAGGTGATGGGCGCCAGGTCCTTGGCCGGGTTGAACGGCATGTTGGCGTACAGGTTGGGATTGATGACGGTGGGCCCTGCCGCCGCCAGCAGCAGCGTGTAACCGTCGGGCGCGGCGCGGGCGACGAAGTCGCCGCCGATGTTGCCGCCGGCGCCGGGCTTGTTCTCGACGATGACCGGTTGGCCGAGGATGGGGTGCAAGGCTTCGGCCAGCAGGCGTCCCAGGATGTCGGTCGAGCCGCCGGGGGCGAACGGCACGATCAGTCTGACGGGCTTGTCGGGGTAGGCAGCCGTTGCTTGCGGCGGCAGGGCGGCGCAGGTAAGGGCGGCGGCCATGGCGCCGATCCACTTCGGCAGGTGCTTGTGCAGCATGATGGAAGTCTCCTTTGGTTTGGCGGGCCGCCGGCTTCTTGCGGCTGCGGTCCCGGTATTGCCCTAGCGGCCGGGCGTGTAGCCCGCCTGGGTCAGCGTGTGGCGGGCGATATTCAATTGATGGATCTGGCTGGTGCCTTCGTACAGGCGGAACAGGCGCACATCGCGGTAGAAGCGTTCAATACCGTGATCGGCGATGTAGCCGTAGCCGCCATGCATCTGCACGCAACGATCCGCCACGCGGCCGCACATCTCCGACGCGAAGTATTTGCAGATCGACGCGTTCAGCGTCACATCCGCGCCCGCGTCGCGTTCACGCGCGGTTTGCAGCACCAGGGCGCGGGCGGCCTGGATCTCGGTCTGGCAGTCGGCCAGCATGGCCTGGATCAGCTGGAAGTCCATCAGCGGCTTGCCGAATTGCTGGCGCTCGGCCACGAAGCGCAGCGTATCGTCCAGCATGCGGATGGCCGGGCCTATGCATAGCGCCGCCAGATGGATGCGCTGCTTGTTCAGCACCTTCATTGCCGTCTTGAAGCCCAGGCCTTCCTGGCCGCCGATGATATTGGCGGCCGGCACGCGGCAATCCTGGAAATGCACGGCGGACACGGGCGATCCGGCCTGGCCCATCTTGTCGTAGGGTTGGCCGGTGGACAGGCCCGGCGTGCCGCGTTCCACGATGAAGGCGGTGATGCCCTTGGCGCCGGGCGCCTGCGGATCGGTGCGCGCCATGACGGTGAACAGGCCCGCCAGCGGGGCATTGGTGATGAAACACTTCTCGCCGTTCAGCACGTAGTGGTCGCCGTCGCGCACGGCGGTGGTGCGCAGGGCGGTGGCGTCGGATCCCGCCTGCGGCTCGGTCAGGGCGAAGCAGCCGGTCAGTTCGCCGGACGCCAGCAGCGGCAGGTAGCGGGCCTTCTGCGCGTCGGTGCCGTCGGCCACCAGCGCCTCGGAGCCGATGCCGGTGTTGGTGCCAACCCGGGCGCGAAACGCCACTGAGCACTGCGACAGTTCCATCGCGGCCAGGATCAGCTCTTCGGTCGTCATGCCCGCGCCGCCGTACTGCTCGGGGATGGAGTAGCCGAACAGTCCCTGCGCGGCCATGCTGGCGACCAGGTCCTGCGGCACTTCGTCCAGGCGGGCGACCTCGGCTTCGCGCGGCGCCAGTTGCTCGCGCACGTAGCGGCGCAGCGATGCGAGGAATTGCGGGAAACCGTCGGGGTCCCTGATCATGGCTAGTCTCCGTTTCATCATGGACGCTGATACTTGCCGCGCCGTGTTGAATCCAGGCTAGCAAAAGGCCGTGGGATTTGAGACAAGTGTTTTGATATCTTGAACGATAGACACGCCGCCCTGCTCTATGATCCGCAGGAACGGGCCGCGCATCCCGCGCGTTCCGGGCTCAGGATCGCGACCATGACCACCCGCCCAGGCGAGCGCCATGCCGACCCGGCCTTCGCCACCACGCTGGCGCACGGCCTGTCGGTGCTGCAGGCCTTCCGGCACGGCGAGCCTGCGCTCAGCAACCGCGAACTGGCGGACCGCACCGGCCTGTCCAAGGCCACGATTTCACGGCTGACCACCACTTTGATGCAGCGCGGCCTGCTGCGCTACGACGCAGGCCTGCGCCGCTACCGCCTGGGTACAGCGGTGCTGTCGCTGAGCTATCCGCTGCTGGCCAGCATCAAGGTCCGGCAACTGGCGCGTCCGCTGATGAAGCGCCTGGCCGACGCGGCGGGCGGTTCGGCCTCGCTGGGCATGCATCACGGCTTGAACATGGTGTACGTGGAAACCTGCCGTGGCCACGACGCCGTGTCGTTCCGGCCGGACATCGGCGCCTTGCTGCCGCTGCTGCCTTCGGCCATGGGACGCGCCTGGCTGGCGCAGGCGCCGGCCGACGAGGCCGAACCCGTGCTGGCGGCGCTGCGGCGCCAGGACCCGGCCATGTGGCGCCGCCATGCGCCGGACTGGGAGCAGGCGCGGCGCGACTACGCCGAACACGGCTATTGCGTGGGGCAGGGCGATTGGCACTCGGACGTGCATGCGGTGGCGGTGCCCATGCGCACGCGCGTCGACGGCCAGGCGCTGGTGTTCAATTGCGGCGTGCCTGTCACGCGGCTGCGCCCGGGCGATCTGAGGGGGCGTATCGCGCCGCGTCTGCTGACACTGGTGGCGCGGGTGGAAAAAATGCTGGAGCGCCAGAATGAAGAGTGACCAGGACCGCGAATTCACCACCACGCTGGCGCGCGGCATCGATATCCTGGCCTGCTTCCGGGCCGACATGCCGGTGCTGGCCAACAAGGACTTCGCACAGCAGACCGGCCTGTCGCGCAGCGCCGTGGCCCGCTTGACGCACACGCTGGTGGAACTGGGCTTCCTGCAGCGCGAAGGCGAGCCCGCGCGCTACAGGCTAGGCGCTTCGGTGCTGGCGCTGAGCTATCCCCTGCTGGCCAGCATGCAGATCCGGCAGTTGGCGCGGCCGCTGATGAAGCAACTGGCCGACCATGCGCGCGGCGCCGTGTCCCTGGTGGTGCGCGACCGCCTGCAGATGGTGTACGTGGAGACGGCCCGTTCCAATGAAGCCTTGCAGACCCGGCCGGACATCGGCGCTTCGCTGCCGCTGCTATCCAGCGCCGCCGGCAAGGCGTGGCTGGCGCGGGTCGGGGACGAAGAGCGGGCCGCGGTGTTGAACCAGCTGCGCGTGGCCGACGCCCGCCACTACGAGGCGCATTTCCCCAGCCTGGCGGCGGCGCGGCGCGACCTGGAGCGCAAGGGCTATTGCGGCAACAACCTGGAGTGGCGTCCGGACGCCTACGGCTTTGCCGCGCCGCTGGGGCGGCCCTACCAGTCTCTGCTGTATGTCTTCAATTGCGGCGTGCCGTCGGACGACGGTCCTTACCGCGAGCGAGCGGCCGACATCGGCCCGCGGCTGGTTGCCCTGGCTCGGGAGACGGAAAGGCTGTTGGGGCTGGCCTAGGGGGGACGCGTCAAGAGCTTGCATCCACCTCGGTGCGCTGAGCGCGCGGTACCCGGCCTGCGCCGGGATTCATGACTCCAAGTCAAAAGTGTTTCGCTGTTTCCTGCCTTTTTCCGCAAGGATCGCAGCGGCATACTGGGTGCCTGCCTTCCGATCGGGCCTTTCCCGGGCCCCGGCCATCCGCGCCGGTCCGCTCCCGAAACGCCCCGATTGGCGCAATCGAACCCAAGGAAACCACATGCATCCCCAGGACTCCCAGCCGGTGAAGGCCGGCCTGCCATTGTTGGCGCTTGCCGTCGGCGCCTTCGGCATCGGCGTAACCGAGTTTTCTCCCATGGGCCTGTTGCCCGTCATCGCCGAAGGGGTGGACGTGTCCATCCCCAGCGCCGGCATGCTGATCAGCGCCTACGCCATCGGCGTGATGGTGGGCGCGCCGCTGATGACGCTGGCCCTGTCGCGCTGGTCGCGCCGCAACGCGCTGCTGGTGCTGATGGCGATCTTCACGGTGGGCAACGTGTTGTCCGCGCTGTCGCCCAACTACACGACCCTGCTGCTGGCGCGCCTGGTCACCAGCCTGAACCACGGCGCCTTCTTCGGCCTGGGTTCGCTGGTGGCCGCCAGCGTGGTACCGCGCCACAAGCAGGCCAGCGCCGTCGCCACCATGTTCCTGGGGCTGACCATCGCCAATGTGGGCGGGGTGCCGGCCGCCACCTGGCTGGGGCAGGTCATCGGTTGGCGCATGTCGTTCGCCGCGACCTCGGTGCTGGGTTTGATCGCGATGTTGTCGCTGTGGTTCGCGCTGCCGGCGGGTGAGGCCGGACGCCGTCCCGACATCCGCCGCGAATTGGCCGTGCTGAAGAGCCCGGTGGTGCTGGTGGCCTTGCTGACCACCGTGCTGGGCGCGGGCGCGATGTTCACGCTCTACACCTACGTCGCGCCGACGCTGGCGGAACTGACCGGCGCCTCGCCCAACTTCATCACGGCGATGCTGGTGCTGATCGGTATCGGCTTCACCATCGGCAACACCGTGGGCGGGCGCTTTGCTGACCGCTCGCTGGACGGCAGCCTGATCGCCTTCCTGGTGCTGATCATTGCCGACTTGCTGGCGTTCCCCTGGCTGGCCGCCACGCCGGTCGGCGCCGCGATTGCGTTGCTGATTTTCGGCTTCGGCACGTTCGCCGTGGTGCCGCCGCTGCAGATGCGCGTCATGCGCGCCGCCACCGACGCGCCGGGCCTGGCCTCGTCGGTCAACGTGGGCGCCTTCAATCTGGGCAACGCGCTGGGCGCGGCAGCCGGCGGAGGCGTGATCTCGGCGGGCATGAGCTATGCCGCAGTGCCCGTGGCTGGCGCCGTGATCGCCGCTGGCGGACTGGGCCTGGTGCTATGGCAGCGCGCCAGCAACCAGCGCCAGCGCAAGCTAGCGATGCAGGGCTGCTGAGTCCGCGGCAAGCAGTCAGTAAAAAGGGCGCCTGTGCACATGCAGGCGCCCTTTTCCATGCCGCTAAACCGGAGCGATCAAGCGTCGATCCGTTCTACCTTCCCCACCAGAAGGATGTACGACAGCGCGCCCAGCAAGGCCAGCGACGACACGTACACGATGGCCGGCGCGAAGCTGTCCTTGGTCACCAGGAAGCCGATCACGATGGGCGTGCAGATCGACGACAGGTTGCCGACGAAGTTGAACACGCCGCCCGTCAGGCCCAGGAGGCGCACCGGCGCCAGCGTGGACACCAGCGACCAGGTAATCGACGCCAGCCCGTTGCCGAAGAAAGCCACGGCCAGGAAGAAGATCACCCAGGGGGTGGAGTCGGTGAAGTTCGCGCCGATCATCGAGGTGGAGATCAAGAGGCCCAGGATGATGGGCAGCTTGCGCGCCAGGCCGACAGTGGCGCCGCGGCGGATCAAAAAGTCGGACAGCACGCCCGAGCACAGCACGCCGACGAAGGCCGCCAGGAACGGCACCGACGCCAGGAAACCGGACTTGATGAAGTCCATGCCACGGTACTTGACGAGGTAGGTGGGGAACCAGGTCAGGAAGAACCACAGCGTGGACGTCAGGCAGAACTGGCCCAGGTACACGCCCCACAGCTTGCGCTTGCTCATGACCAGGCCCAGGTCGTTCCAGTTGAAGGGCGCCTTCTTTTCCTTGACGTTGCGGTCCAGGTCGACCACCCCGCCGCCTTGCTGGATCAGCTCGATTTCCGCCGCGTTGGCGCCCTTGAACTGACGCGGCTCGCGGTAGATCATGAACCACAGCACGCCCCAGACGATGCCGAGCAGCCCGGTGCTGACGAACACCATGTGCCAGCCGTAGTGATGCTGCAGCCAAGCCAGCACGGGCGTCAGGAACGCCAGGCCGACGAACTGGCCCGAGGTGTAGAAGCCGATCGCGGTGGCGCGTTCGCGTTCCGGGAACCAGGTGGTGACGACGCGGTTGTTGATCGGATAGGCAGGCGCTTCCAGCGCGCCCACGGCCAGGCGCAGCACGAACAGGATGACGAAGCTGCCGGCGAAGCCCATGAAGAACGTGGCCGCCGACCACAGGATCAGCGCGGCCGCGTACAGCACGCGCGGCGACACGCGGTCCACCAGCCAGCCGCCGGGAATCTGCATGGCGGCGTAGGTCCAGCCGAAGGCCGACAGGATCAGGCCTTCATGCACGGTGTCCAGACCGAACTCGTCCTTCAGCGCCGGCGCGGCGATGGACAGGTTGCTGCGGTCCAGGTAGTTGATGACGACGGTGATGAACAGCATCACCATGATGAGGTACCGGCTGCGCGTGGGGCGCTGGGCGCTCTGCAGGCCGGCGTGCGTGGCTGTGGACAAGGGCTGTCTCCTCTTTCTCTTTATCGGCTGGCTTTTATCGGCTTACCATTCGGCGAAGCTGCCGTCGGCGTGGCGCCAGACCGGGTTGCGCCAACGGTGGCCCACGGCGGCGCGTTCCTTCACGTATTCCTCGTTGACCTCGATGCCCAGGCCGGGGCCTTGCGGAATCGCGACCATGCCGTCTTCGTAGGCGAAGACTTCGCGGTTGCTGACATAGTCCAGCAGGTCGTTGGCGGCGTTGTAGTGGATGCCCAGACTCTGTTCCTGGATGAAGGCGTTGTAGCAACCGGCGTCGATCTGCAGGCAGGTGGCCAGCGCGATCGGGCCCAGCGGGCAGTGCAGGGCCAGCGCGACGTCGTAGGCTTCGGCCATCGCGGCGATCTTGCGGGTTTCGGTGATGCCGCCGGCGTGCGAGGGATCGGGCTGGATGATGTCCACATAGCCTTCGGACAGCACGCGCTTGAAGTCCCAACGCGAGAACAGGCGCTCACCCAGCGCGATCGGCGTAGAGGTCAGCGGCGCCAGTTCCTTCAGCGCTTCATAGTGTTCGCTCAGCACGGGCTCTTCGATGAACATGAGCTTGAACGGATCCAGCTCTTTCATCAGCACCTTGGCCATGGGCTTGTGCACGCGGCCGTGGAAGTCCACGCCTATGCCCACGTTGGGGCCAACTGCGTCGCGCACGGCGGCCACGTTCTCCAGGCACTTCTCGACCTTGTCGAAGGAATCGATGTACTGCAGTTCCTCGGTGCCGTTCATCTTCACGGCGGTGAAGCCGCGTTCCACGGCGCTCTTGGCGGCCGCGGCGGTGTCGGCGGGACGGTCGCCGCCGATCCACGAATACACGCGGATGCGGTCGCGCACATTGCCGCCCAGCAGTTGCGACACGGGCACGCCCAGATGCTTGCCCTTGATGTCCCACAAGGCCTGGTCGATGCCGGCCAGCGCGCTCATGTGGATGGCGCCGCCGCGGTAGAAGCCGCCGCGGTACAGCACGGTCCAGTGGTCTTCGATGTTGCGGGGATCCTTGCCGATCAGGTAGTCGGACAGTTCCTCGACCGCAGCGGCCACCGAATGCGCGCGGCCCTCGACGACGGGTTCGCCCCAGCCGACGATGCCCTCGTCCGTTTCAATCTTCAGGAAGCACCACCGCGGCGGCACGATGTAGGTGGTGAGCTTGGTGATCTTCATGCTGAGGTCTCCTGGACGGGATAGGCGCGTTGCCAGGCGGCGATGAATGCGCGCGCGTTCTGGCCGACTGCGGCGGCCGACAGGCCGGGTTTGTACAAGGCGGAGCCCAGGCCGAAGCCGCTGGCGCCCGCCTGGGCGTAAATGGCGATGTTGTCGGGCGTGATGCCGCCCACGGGCGCCAGCGCGATCGGCGGGCGCAGCACGGCGCGCCAGGCTTTCAGCACGGAGGGGCCGAGTTGTTCGGCCGGGAACATTTTCAGCACGTCGGCGCCGGCGGCCAGCGCCGCGTAGGCTTCGGTGGGTGTGGCCACGCCGGGGCAGGAGGCCATGCCCAGCTGCTTGGCGCGGCGGATCACGGCGGCGTCGCTGTGCGGCATGACGATCAGCTCGCCGCCAGCCTGCTGGACGCGGGCGCAGTCGTCGGGATCCAGCACGGTGCCGGCGCCGATCAGGCAGTCGGTGGGGAGCGCCGCGCGCATGGCGCGGATGCTGTCCAGCGGGTCGGGCGAATTCAGCGGCACTTCGATCAGGCGGAAGCCCGCGGCATAGAGTTCCAGCCCTATGGCTTCGGCCTCGGCGGGCGTGATGCCGCGCAGGATGGCGATCAGGCCGCAGTGGGCCATGGCGGTTTGCAGACCGGGGTGGTTCATGTCGGGTTCCTATTCGGTGGAAGGCGAGGCGACCAGCCCGGCGCAGACGGCCAGGTGCCAGAGGCCGCGCTCGGTGGCGCTCTGCGCCTGTTCGGGCGTGCCCAGGCCGTAGTGCTGCATGGCCTGGATGTAGCGGCGGCACAGCGCGGGATCGCCGCAGAGCACGATGCGGGGCAGTTCGCCCTGCTGTTGCAGCATGTCGGCCAGCGCGGCGATTTCATGGCCGATGAGCAGGCCCGACAGATAGTCGGCCTGCGACTCGGGCGCCAGCTCGCCGGTCAGGCCGAGCGCGCGCGTGCTGAAGATGGTGGACAGCACACCGGCGCGGCCGGCGGGCGCGCCGGCCACTTTCAGACCGCGCTCGAAAGCGGCCATGTCGGCGCTGGTGGCGTCGGCCATGGTGCGGCCCAGGATGGTGTGGCCGCGCAGCGCGGCATAGACCTCGCCGGTCATGAAGGTGTCGAAGTGCGTGACGCGGCCGCGGCGGGCGCTGACCCACTTCGAATGCGTGCCGGGCAGGCCGATCAGGACGCTGTCGGCGCTGCGGGTCGCCTGGTCCGCCATCACGCCGACGACCTGGGTCTCTTCGCCGCGTATCACGTTGGGCAGGCCATGGCGCTGGATCAGGCCGGGCACGATATGCAGGGAAGGGCCGCCCTCGCGTTCGACCTCGGTCAGCAGCGTGCCGATGCGCTGCAGGTCGACCGGCACGTCCAGGTAGGCGGCTTCCTTCCAGCCCTGGGCGCTGCCGACCATGCCGCAGGCGATCACCGGCAGGGTTGGCTCGGCCCGCAGCCAGTCGCCGCAAGCCTGCTCGAAGGCCAGCTCGAAGCCCGACAGCGCCGTGGTGGCGGCGCCGTCCTGCAGCGGCTGCGGCAGGCGCATGATGCCCCAGGGCAGATGGCGCGTGTCCAGCGTGCGGCCGGCGGCATCCAGCCGGTAGGCGCGTAGCGAGGACGTGCCCCAATCCAGCGCGATGAGCGCCGCGCGGGCGGGAGATCCGGTAGTCATCAGAATCTGTCTCGTTTCTGGCCGCAAAGCCGGCTGCGGACGCGCGGTGGGGCTGGCGCGAGGCAGGGGTCTGCGGACCTTGTTGTCTGGTGCCCGCCGGACGTTTGGAGCGCGCGGCGGGCGATGGGAAAAATTCTAGATCAGTGCTTGAAAAATCTCAAAATATAGAATTAAATCCCATATATAGGGAATAAATGGTGGTGAAAGTCCTTCCGCTATCCTGCGCTCTGTCTGGGACATCCCCTGGAAAGCGCGCCTTTTCCCGGCATCCCGCCGCGATCATGGCGGTTATGCTTGCACTCGTTCCCTTTGTCGCCCGACCCCGTTTTCATGACTACCTTGCAGACTCCCGACCGTACGCCCACCCTGGATCCCGATGCCGCCGCGCCCGCGGGCACGCAGACGCTGATGCGCGGCCTGGCGGTGGTGCAGGCGGTGGCTGGGGGCGCGCGCGATCTGAAGGAAATCTGCGCCCGCATCGGCGTGGCGCGCAGCACCACGCACCGCTTGGCCAGCTGCCTGGTGCAGGAACGCTATCTGCGGTCCTTGCCCGGCGTGGGCTATGTGCTGGGGCCGAAGCTGATCGAATTGGGTTTCCAGGCGCGCGAGGCCTTTCCCATGGCGACGCTGGCGCGTCCCTACCTGGACGGCCTGGCGGAGCAGACGGGCGATACCATCCATCTCGCCGTGCGCGACAACGACGAGGTCCTGTACCTGGAAAAGATCCCCGGCAAGAAAGGGCTGGAAATGCGTTCGCGCGTGGGCCACCGCATGCCGCTGGCCGCCACTGGCGTGGGCAAGGCATTGCTGCTGGATACCGAAGAGCCGCAATGGAAGGCGCTGTACCGCGTCGGCGCGCCGGTGTCGTCGCGCGCGCCTGGCGGCAGCCAGACCTGGGAGATCTTCCGCGACCGCATGCGCGACTATGCCGCCAACGGCTATGCGTTCGACCTCGAAGACAACGAGCCGTCCATCCGCTGCGTGGCGGCGCCGGTGCGCGACGCTTCCAGCGGCATCGTCGCCGCAATCAGCGTGTCCAGCACGGTGCCCTACATGTCGCTGGAACGCATGCGCGACATGGTCGCCGTCGTGCAGGGCGCGGCGGCGGGGATTTCAGCGGAATTGGGATGGAAGGTGGACCGCGGCTGACCCGCGGCCCCGCGCCTTATTCCAGCGGCAGCGTCAACACGCCCTGCGGGGCCGGACGCATCATGACGCGGCGATACCAGGCCGACAGCGCCGGCGTGTCGGGGCGCTCGATCGGCAGGGCCAGCCAGCGGTGGGCGGAGCAGACCAGGGCGATGTCGCCCATGGTCAGGTGACGCCCGGCGATGAACTCGCGGCCCTGCAGGGCCTGGTTCAGGATCAGCGCGCGCGCATTTGAACGCTTGACCGAGTTTTCAATCGCGGCCTGGTCGCGCTTGGCCTCAGGCGTGCGGATCAGGCCCAGGAAGGCCGGACCCATGACGCCCTGCCATTCGGTGGCCTGCCAGTCCATCCAGCGGTCGGCGTCCGCGCGCATGCACACGTCTTCCGGCCACAGGCTGCCGGCGCCGTAGCGCGCGGACAGATAGCGCACGATGGCGTTCGATTCCCACAGCACGAAGCCGCCGTCGTCAATGACGGGTACCGTGCGGTTGGGATTCAGCTTGGCGAATTCAGGCGTATCGACCACGCCGAATGGACCGCCCGCCTGCATGAAGGAATGCGGCAGCGCCAGTTCGCGCACCGCCAGCATGACTTTCTGAACGTTGACGGAAGTCAGGCGTCCCCAGATCTTCAACATAACCATTCCTTGTAGTGTCAGACGGGCGGCAGCTGCCGCCGTGCAAAGCCGCTGTCGCGCGCAAAGCGCGTCCAGTTGAAAGCGGGTCCGGGGTCGGTCTTGCGTCCCGGGGCGATATGTTCATGGCCCCAGGCGGCCGCCAGCGGGTGGCGCGCGCGCAGGGCCGGCGTCAGCTTGCGCAGCGCCAGGTACTGCCCGTCGGTGTACGGCAGGGTGTCGGTGCCTTCAAGCTCTATGCCGACGGAGAAGTCGTTGCAACGCTCGCGGCCTGCAAAGCGCGAGACGCCGGCATGCCAGGCGCGCTCGTCGGTGGAGACGAACTGGATGATGCTGCCGTCGCGGCGGATGAAAAAATGCGCCGACACGCGCAAGCCGCGCAGCCGTTCCAGCCAGGGATGCGAACCGTAGTCCAGCGTATTCAGGAACAGCCCGGCAACTTCAGGGCCGCCGAATTGCCCCGGCGGCAGGCTGATGTTGTGGAGCACCAGCAGCGACACCTGCGCGCCGGCGGGGCGCGCGTCGCGGTTGGGGGAGGGCATGAGCGAAACACCCGGGGCCGGCGCCAGCCAGCCATGACGATCCAGAAGCAAGGCCATGGGAAGAGAGCATGCGTGTGGTTTCCAACACGCATTATGCCGTGCGGGGCGGCAAGCTTCTAATGAGGCGGCGGATCAGTGCTTGGCGGGGCCCAGGCGCGCGTGTTCCGCGCTGCACCAGGTCTGGCCGTCCTGCTGCAAGGCTTCGGAGCGGGGCAGATGGATGCCACAGTGGGCGCAGCGCACCATGGATTCCAGCGGCTTGGGCTGGCGGGCGCCGGCCTTTGCCTTCTTTGCGCCTTGCGCGCCGTCCTGGCGCGCTGCCGCCATGCGGCCTGCCAGGCGGGCCACGAACAGCACCAGGATGATCAGAACAATCCAGAACAGCAACTTGCCCACGTCAACCTCGATGCAGAATCATTTCCAGCACGAACCGGCTGCCGGTATAGGCCAGAATCAGGAACCCGAAACCCGTCAGCGTCCAGCGCAGGGCGACGCGGCCGCGCCAGCCCCAGATGTGGCGTCCGGCCAGCAGCACGCCGAAAGTCAGCCAGGACAGCAGCGTGAACACGGTCTTGTGGTCGAACGGCAATATCTTGCCCGTCAGCTTCATGGACGCCACCGAACCCGTGCCCACGGCCAGGGTCAGCACGATGAAGCCGATCCAGATGATGCGGAACAGCAGCTGTTCCTGCACCAGCAGCGGCGGCTGGGAATCCAGCACCCGGCCGATGATGCTGCGCTCGGCGGGGGCGTCCAGCGGACGGTGCAGGTGGCGGTCCAGCAGCGCCATCATCATGGCGTGCAGGGCGGCTATGGTGATCAGGCCATAGGCCGCCAGGGCGATCAGCAGGTGGACGCGCAGCCAGGCGTCATTGGCATGGGGTACGAACTGGCCCTGCGGGAACAGCGCGGCGAGGCCGCTGGCGAGGGTGGCGGCAGGCAGCAGCAGCAACTGCAGGCCGTCTATGCGGACCAGCAGGCTTTCCAGCCAGAACACCACCATGCCCAGCCAGATAGCCGCGGACAGGGCCAGCGCCCAGCCGATGTACAGGTGCTGGGCGCCCAGCATCGATTGTTGCAGCCCGATTCCATGGAGGACCAGGGCTCCCAGCAGGCACAGCCGGGCGATTTTGCCCGTCTGTTCCACGCCGCCGGCGCCGGCCAGGCGGATCCAGAGCGACCCTCCTAGCACTGCGTACGCCAAGGCAGCCGCTGTGTGAAATACAATGCCTAGTGACATAGAAACCGTTGTCTGGATGGGGCCTTGGGGCGCATGCCGCCCGAAAGCGCAGAATCCGCGCCTGCGGCCACCGTTCAATCAACTAGTTTAAGCGGAAACGCCTCTCATGCTCGATAACCTAACTCAACGCCTGTCGCGCGTCGTCAAGACGCTGCGAGGGGAAGCCCGCCTGACCGAGGCCAATACCCAGGAGATGCTGCGCGAAGTGCGCATGGCGCTGCTGGAAGCCGACGTGGCGCTGCCCGTCGTGCGCGAGTTCGTCGCGCGGGTAAAGGAAAAGGCGCTGGGCGAAGAAGTCGCCAGCAGCCTCAGCCCCGGCCAGGCCCTGGTGGGCGTGGTCCACAAGGAACTGACCTCCCTCATGGGCGGCGACCTGGGCGCCGATTCCGGCGAACTGTCGCTGGCCGTGCAGCCGCCCGCCGTCATCCTGATGGCCGGCCTGCAGGGCGCCGGCAAGACCACCACCACCGGCAAGCTGGCGCGCTGGCTCTCCGAAGGCCAGCACACGCAGCACGGCCGCAAGACCGGCAAGAAGAAAGTGCTGGTGGTGTCCGCCGACGTCTACCGCCCGGCCGCTATCGACCAGTTGAAGAGCGTGGCGGCGCAGGTCGGCGTGGATTTCCTGCCGTCCGACCCCAGCCAGAAGCCCGAGGACATCGCCCGCAACGCGGTGGATCACGCGCGCCGTCATCACTATGACGTGCTGATCCTGGACACGGCCGGCCGCCTGGGCATCGACGAGGCCATGATGCGCGAGATCCGCGCGCTGCATGACCTGGTCAAGCCGGTTGAAACGCTGTTCGTGGTCGACGCCATGCAGGGCCAGGACGCGGTCAACACCGCGCGCGCCTTCGCGGAAGCGTTGCCCCTGACCGGCGTGGTGCTGACCAAGCTGGACGGCGACGCCCGCGGCGGCGCGGCCCTGTCGGTGCGCCACGTCACCGGCAAGCCCCTGAAGTTCGTCGGCGTCTCGGAAAAGCTGGACGGACTGGAGCCGTTCTACCCCGAGCGCATGGCGCAGCGCGTGCTGGGCATGGGCGACATCGTGTCGCTGGTCGAGCAGGCCCAGAAGAACATCGACATCGCCGAAGCCCAGAAGCTGGCCGCGAAGATCAAGTCGGGCAACAAGTTCGACCTGAACGACTTCCGCGACCAGCTCGGCCAGGTGAAGAAGCTGGGCGACATGGGCTCGCTGCTGGAAAAGCTGCCGGCCCAGTTCCAGCAGGCCGCCGGCCAGCTGCAAGGCGGCCAGGCTGAAAAGCAGCTGCGCCGCACCGAAGGCATCCTGAATTCCATGACGGCGGCCGAACGCGCCAAGCCCGAACTCATCAAGGCCTCGCGCAAGCGCCGCATCGCGGCCGGTTCCGGCGTGCCGGTGCAAGAGGTCAACCGCCTGCTCGCCCAGTTCGAACAGATGCAGGGCATGATGAAGCAGATGAAGAAGGGCGGCATGGCCAAGATGATGCGCGCCATGGGCGGCATGAAGGGGATGGGCCGCTTGATGAAGTGATGCCCCACGGCGCGCGCACGGCGTGCGCTTGCTGCTTCCGGCGGGAGCGCTTTTCCCTTGGGCCAGCCTGGCGGGAAAAGGTTTTCCTGCATGGGACTGGAATGCCCCTGCGGGGGCATTTTTCATTGGGATGCAGGGGCAAAAAAATGGCCAGACGTTGCGTCTGGCCAAGTAATCGCGGCTAGCAGGGGGCGCCTGCCGCGATGCAAGCCGGAAAGCGCATGGGTGCTTTCCGGCTTGTCCGATTTCCGCAGATGATCAGGACAGGGGCGGGATGCGCAGCACCTGGCCCGGGTAGATCTTGTCGGGGCTGGTCAGCATGGGCTTGTTGGCTTCGAAGATCAGGTTGTTCTTGGCGCCCTGGCCCTTGCCATATTGCGCTTCGGCAATCTTCCACAGGTTGTCGCCCTTCTGCACCGTGTACATCTTGGCTTCCGGCGCGGCCTGTTTCACCTTCAGTTGGTTGTCCACCTGGGCCACGCCCACGGTGTTGCCCAGCGCCAGCGTGATCTTCTCTGCCGCTTCCGTGCTGAGGGCCTCGCCCGCCACCGTGACCTTGTCGCCATCGACCGAGATCTGCAAGCCGTCGGCATTCAGGCCGTGCTTATCCAGCTCTTTCTTCAATTCGTCCGCCGTCGCGGCCTTGGCCTCGCTGGCGCCGAAGAGCTTTTCTCCAACGTCCTTGATGAAATTGAGCAGACCCATAGTGTTTCCTTTATCTATGTTGCGGTGAGAAAACCAGTGCCGTCAGGGCTTTTGGCCCATGAACATTTTGCGCACGATGCCGGCGATCAAGGTCAGCACGGCGCCACCGACGCCGCCGCCGACCACGCTGCTGGCGATCGCGGAAAGATCCAGTCCCGTATTGCTCGCTGCAACCGCGTCGGCTCCCGCGGTAATCATCGGTGCCAGCCAGGAACCGCCTGCCAAGCCGCCGATGGCGCCCGCGATGGTGTTGCCCAATGGACCCAGGTTGAACTGCTGGAGCATCTTTCCCAAGCCATTGCCTCCGGCAGCGCCGGCGACAAGCTGGATGATCAGGTTGATGATGACTGCGGTGTTCATGATGCCTCCTCTGCCCATGAGGGCGATGTGCAACGCTAGAACAACAGCAAGACAAGAGTACGAAACCAGCAGGAACGATTATGACTCGCACATTCCCCGCGCGACGAGGGGTTAACGTGTAACAGGTTGCTAGCCCGTTGGCAGACTACGCAAGAATGCTGGTCAGTTTGCAGGGAATGCGCCGCGGCGGGTCTAAACCGCATCCGGCGCGCGGCTACATGCGACAAGGGCCGCTATCGCAGCGGCCCTTGTCCTTACAGCTATCCGTGCGGCGCCGGCTTCAGCCGCCGCCCACGGCCACGACGATTTCGATCTGGTCGCCGTCCGTCAGCGCGGTCTGCTCGTGCTGGCTCTTGGGCACGATTTCGCCGTTGCGTTCCACGGCCACGCGCTTGCCGGCATAGCCCAGGGCTTCCAGCAATTCGTTCACGGTCGTGTCCAGGGGAAACTCCCGTGCGTCTCCGTTCAGGGTGATGTGCATGCAGGTCTCCTCAGTTATCGCGCGTAGCCGTCGGTGGCGGCGATCAGCCGCGCCAACGTGCCGGGTTCGTCAAACGCATGGCCCGCGTCCGGGACCAGGTGGAATTCGGCCTCGGGCCAGGCGCGGTGCAGGTCCCAGGCGGTGCGCGCCGGCGTGCAGACGTCGTAGCGGCCCTGCACGATGGTGCCGGGTATGCCGCGCAGCTTGTGCGCGTCGCGGATCAACTGGCCTTCTTCCATGAAGCCGTGGTTCACGAAGTAGTGGTTTTCGATGCGGGCGAAGGCCAGTGCGGCGCGGTCGGCGGCATGGCTCTGCTGATGGCGCGGGCTGGGCAGCAGCGTGATGGTGCTGTCTTCCCATTTGCTCCAGGCCTTGGCCGCGCGCAACTGCTCGGCCGGATCGTCACCCGTCAGACGCTTGTGATACGCCGCCACCAGGTCGCCGCGCTCGCCTTCCGGAATCGGCGCCAGGTACTCTTCCCAGCGGTCGGGGAACAGCCACGACGCGCCTTCCTGGTAGAACCAGTGGATCTCGGAGCGGCGCAGGCTGAAAATGCCGCGCAGCACCAGCTCGCTGACGTGGGACACGTGCGTTTCCGCGTAGGCCAGCGCTAGCGTCGAGCCCCAGGATCCGCCGAACACCAGCCATTTTTCCGCGCCCATGACCTCGGTGCGCAGGCGCTCGATGTCGGACACCAGATCCCAGGTCGTGTTGTTCTCCAGGCTGGCGTGGGGTTGCGAACGGCCGCAGCCGCGCTGATCGAACAACAGCACGTTATAGCGCTGCGGATCGAACAACTGGCGATGCACGGGCGAGCAGCCGCTGCCGGGGCCGCCGTGCAGGAACACGGCGGGCTTGCCCTGCGGATTGCCGCAGAGCTCCCAATAGATCTGGTGGCCGTCGCCAGTGTCCAGCGTGCCTTGGCGATAGGGTTCGATAGGCGGATATAGCATCAGGCGACTCGCTTGAAGATCAGGTCCCAGACGCCGTGGCCCAGCCGCAGGCCGCGGTTCTCGAATTTGGTCAAAGGGCGGTAATCGGGGCGGGGCGCGTAGCCGTCCGCGGTATTGGCAAGCTGCGGCTCGTTGCCCAGCACTTCCAGCATCTGTACCGCGTAGTCTTCCCAGTCCGTGGCGCAGTGGATGTAGCCGCCCGGCGCGATGCGGCTGGCCAGGAGCGAGATGAACGCGGGCTGGATCAGGCGGCGCTTGTGATGGCGCTTCTTCGGCCACGGATCCGGGAAATAGATATGCACGCCGGCCAGCGAATCGGGGGCGATCATGTCGCGCACCACTTCCACCGCGTCATGCTGGATGATGCGCAGGTTCGGGATGCTGGAGTCTTCAATGCGGCGCAGCAGCGAGCCGACGCCGGCGTTGAACACCTCCACGCCCAGGAAGTTGTCGCCCGGACGCGCCAGCGCGATCTTCTCGGTGGTCTCGCCCATGCCGAAGCCGATCTCCAGCACCGTCGGCGCCTGGCGGCCGAAAGCGGCGGCGGGATCCAGGCGTCGCGGCGCATACGCGATGGACCATTGGCCCATCAGGCGCTCGAGCGCGGCCAACTGGCCCTGGGTGATGTGGCCGCGGCGATGCACAAAGCTGCGGATATGGGTCGCGCCGGGGCTGTTGGGGGCGTGCGCGGTACTGGCTAGCGCCGCCTGGGTTTCCGGGGAAACGGCGGCCGACGCGGCCTCGCCGCCAGGCGTTGCGGGGGTGCTTGCGGCAGCCGGGGCCGGGGCGTTCGCAGGGTTGTTTTCGGGGGTGTTCGTATTCATAGCCCGAATTGTAGTGGCAGGTCCGGCGCGCCGCTGTCGTCCAGACGCACTAAATTGGGGACATATTTAATCCGTGTAGGCCGAAGCCCTCCGGAGTACGGCGGCGGCAGGCCTGCGGCAATGAAAAAAGGCGCGCTATAATCGCCGCCTCTGCTTCGGCTTTGCGCCGAGGGCACGACACCCGAGCGGGTGTAGTTCAATGGTAGAACGGCGGCTTCCCAAGCCTCAAGCGTGGGTTCGATTCCCATCACCCGCTCCAATTACGTTCCACATCCAACCCGTCGCTTTGGGATGCCATTCCCTAGGGCTGCGGCTTGCCGCGCTTGCGAATCAAAGATGGTCTAGCGGCAACGCCGTGGTGTACTTGAGTTCCTCCATCGCAAAACTCGAGCTGACGTCAAACAGTTCGGCGACCTGGATGAGCTTCTTGTAGACGAAATCGAACCCGGCGATATCGGGCACCACCACCTTGAGCAGGTAGTCGGTGTCGCCGGTCATCCGATAGAACTCCATGACCTCCGGCATATCCTTGACGCCGAGCGAGAATTTTTCAAGCCAATTGAGGTCATGGCGGTTCGTCTTTATCGAGACGAACACCGTCACGCCCAGTCCCGCCTTGTTGTTGTCCAACAGGCAAACCTGGCGGCGAATCAGGCCGGACGCCTGCAAGTGCTGAATCCGCTTCCAGCACGCGGTCGGCGACAGGTGGACCTGTTCCGCGATTTCATTGTTCGAGAGGCGCGCATCTGTCTGAAGCAACGCAAGGATGCACCGATCTTTCTTGTCCATGGCTCACTCAACTTACCCTCACTCTTGCGCGGCAAACCATCCGGGATGCCGGTGCCGCCGCGCGGTTCGGAGGCCAAACCTGAGGCCGATGTTATAGATCGCCCCGGCCTGGGGCGATACAATTCATCGAGCCAAACCTACAAGAAATTTTATATTTGAACCGGCAAGCCGGAGGCGCGATGCAAGAGGTGGACCTTACTCTCACGCAGACTTTTTTCCTCGTCGCACAGGAGGGGACCTATTCCGCCGCGGCGCGCCGGCTGAACATCACCTACCAGTCGGTGGCCAATCACATCCGGCGCCTCGAGCAGCGCGTTGGCGAGAAGCTGGTGATCGCTGGGCGCGGCGCCAAGTCGATCAAGCTCACGCCGCGCGGCACCAGCCTTTATCGGCTGCTGGCGCCGGAATTCGATGTCATGCTGACGCGGCTGGGCAGCCTGATCGATAAGGAGCGGCCGGTCATCCGTATCGGGATGCCGCACGCCATCTTTTACTACCTGCTGCCGCCGGTGCTGACGAAGTTCCGGCGGATGTATCCCAACGTCGAGATCGTTGGCTACGAAAAGGATGTCTCGCTGCCGGAACTGATCCGCAACGGCTCGCTGGATGTCTGTTTGAGCGAGCGCTATTTTGGCGATACCGTGATTCCCCAACGCGTTATCTGCGACTATCAGCCGGCGCTGGCGTTCCCGTCGAGCTGGCCCGCGCCAGCCGATGAGGCGGCTGTTCCGGAGTGGGCGCTTGGACGGCCGCTGGTGACATATGAACCCGGCCAGATGCTCCGCAATATCGCACTGGACTATTTGTCGGTCGGCAACGAGCAGCCCAAGGTCGCGGTGTCCACCTCGACCAGCATGAGCGTCAAGCGTTGCGTCGACGAAGGCCTGGGCTTCGCATTGCTGCCCACCTGGTGCATCGACGAGTCGGACAGGCGCCTGAACTGCATCGCGCTTCCCAACGCGCCGAGGATTCCCATCTATTTCGGCGAAGCCATGTTCCTGAAATCGAATCCGTTCGTCCGTACGCTGCACAAGCTTTGCCTGGAGATTTTTCCCACCACCATCGAAGAGCGCGCGGGCCGCTGGAACTCCCTCAAGGCAAGCAGGCCGAGACGCGCGCGCTCCGCTGTCCGAAGCTGAGGCCCTTCATCCGTGCCGGGCCCGACCCGGCATAGCCAGTCCGCCTGCGTCAGATTGTCAGGATTTGGCGGTGATTATTTTTCTCTTTTTGCCTCCGGAAGGGGTAAAAAATCGAAGAGTTTTCACCCACTATCCTCATAGACTTGATCACGTCATCAGTGGTCACCGACTTCCCGTGGAAGCGCTGGCCGTGCATCCACGGAGATTGAAGTTCATGAGGGAAAGCACTCAACTCGTCGGCGCAGGCCGGCATCCGGAACGTTTTGGTGGCCTGGTGAATACCCCGATCTGCAGGGCATCGACGATACTCGCGGGCAGCATGGCGGAATGGGAAGGCATGAAGCGCGCCCGCGCCGCGCAAGAGCCGGGCGCCACCACCTATGGCCGCTATGGAACCGCCACCGCCCACGCGTTCGAGGAGGCCATGGCTGCCCTGGAAGGCGGCCACCGCTCGTTGGTCTTTTCCTCGGGCCTGGCGGCCATTGCCACGGCGCTCACCGCATTGCTCAAGGCCGGCGACCATATCCTGGTGTCGTATAGCGCCTATTCCCCGACCCGCTCCTTCCTCGATCGCGTGCTTAGCCGTTTCGGGGTGGACGTACAGGTCTACGACCCTGCTTGCGGCAAGAGCATTGAATCGCTCATGCGGCCCAATACGCGCGTCGTATTTGTCGAATCGCCGGGTTCCGAAACACTGGAGATCCAGGATATCCCTGCCATCGCGGCCGTCGCGCACGCACACGGCGCCTTCGTCGTCATGGACAACACCTGGGCCACGCCATTGTTCTTCAAGGCCTTCGAGCATGGCGTCGATGTGTCCATCCACGCCGCGACCAAGTACATCGTGGGCCATTCGGATGCCATGCTGGGCGTGGTGACCTGCAACCAAGCCACCTGGCCCAAGGTCAAGGAGACGACGCAGGAAATGGGTCAGACGGCCAGTCCCGACGATATCTTCCTGGCGCTGCGCGGGCTGCGCACCATGGACGTGCGCCTGCAAAAGCACATGGCGTCGGGAATCCGCGTGGCCCAATGGCTGGAGCAGCAAGCGGAGGTCGAGGCCGTGGTGCATCCAGCGCTGCCGTCGCATCCAGGCCACGCCATCTGGAAGCGTGATTTCAAGGGAGCGAGCGGCCTGTTCACAGTGGTCCTGCGCGCAAGCGATGACGAATCAGTGGCCGCCTTTGTCGATGCGCTGCAGTATTTCGGAATCGGCGTGTCCTGGGGCGGATTTGAAAGCCTGGCCATACCGTTCAGCCCCGGAAAGCACCACGGCGATCGCTGGCCTCACAAAGGCAAGGCAGTACGCATGCATGTGGGGCTGGAGGATCCGGAAGACCTGATGGCCGACCTGAAGCAGGGTTTGGCTGCGATGGTTGCCTGCCAGGAGGCGCGGCAGCAAGATACTCGGAACGAAGTCGCCCGCTCGGCTTGAGCCCCTACCATTTTTGACTCGGCCATTATTGGAGATATACATGAGCAAGATGAAGATCACCGGGTCCTTCGTGGCCCTGATTACCCCGTTCAACAAGGACGGCAGCCCCGACTACGAAGCTTTCCGCGAGCTGCTGAAATTCCAGGAAGACAACGGCACCAGCGCCGTGCTCATCATGGGCTCCACGGGCGAGGTCTCCATGCTGTCGCAAAAAGAGCGCCAGGACATCATCGTGGAAACCGCGAAGATGAAAACCGGCAAGATGAAGCTCTTCTATGGCTGCACCGGCAACAACACCGAGGCAACCATGGATTACCTGCGCTTTGCACGGGCCAACGGCGCCGATGGCGCCATCCTGGCCGCGCCCGCCTACATCTGCGCCTCCGAATCGGACATCGAAAGCTATTTCCTCGAAATTGCCGACGCCACCGACCTGCCGCTGGGCATTTACAACAATCCGCCGCGCGTCAAGAGCGACCTGCACTGGGACCAGCTGCTGCGCATCTTCAAGCACCCGAACTACGTGGTCCACAAGGAATCCACCACGCGCGTGGGCCAGGTGGCGCAGGTGCTGTATGGCGCGCCCGACGTATCCGTGATGTGCTGCGATTCGCCCAACCTGGGCCTGGTCGTGCCGACCATGAGCCTGGGTGGCCATGGCACGGCCAACATGACCGGCAATATTGCTCCGGCAGAGTTGACCGAGATTTCCCAGCCCTGGACGTCGCCCGAGGTCAGCTTCAGCTTCCGCGAGTCCTATTTGCGCAATCTGCAGTTGCTGCACTACTCGTACTCGGCCATCAACCCGGTCGCCATCAAATCACTGATGAAGGCCGTGGGCCTGCCGGCCGGCGAACTGCGCAAGCCGCTGCGTGCGCTGGAAGGAGAACCCTTGCTCAAGGGCCTGCGCGCGGTCAAGGCGCTGGGCCTCGACAAGAAGTACGGCTGGAATTCGCTGCAGCTGAAGGCCGCGTGATCCGTTGCTGGACGAGTCCGGAAAGGACGTGCGTCGGAAGATTGTCCGCCCTGCGGCTTCCTGCTGACGGAACGCCTTTCCGGCCATTTGATGGCATGGCTCGGGCTGCGCCTTTGCAATAGGAAACGCTATGGATTTGGGAATTCGAGGCCGCCATGCGCTGGTTTTCGGCGGCAGCAAGGGTATGGGCCGCGCCTGCGCCCATCAGTTGGCGAGCGAAGGCGTCAACGTGACCATCGCGGCGCGCACGGAAAGCACGCTGTCCAAGACCGCTGATGAAATCACGGCGGCCACGGGAACCCGGGTCCGATATGCGGTTGCCAATATCACCACGGATGAAGGGCGGGAGGCGGCGCTTTCGGTGTGCCCCGCGCCCGATATCCTGGTCAACAATGCGGACGGGGCGCCGCCTGGTGACTTTCGCCAGTGGACCCAGTCTGATTGGCATGCGGCCCTTGATGCCATGGCCCTCGGGCCAATCGACATGATCCGGCGGGTCGTCGACGGCATGATGGAGCGCCGCTTCGGCCGCATTGTGAATATCGTTTCACGCAGCGTCAAAACCCCGCAGCTGGAACTCGGGCTTTCCAACGGCGCGCGCTCCTGCCTGGTGGGTTTTGTCGCGGGCCTGGCCCGCCAGACGGTGCGGCACAACGTCACCATCAACAACCTGCTTCCTGGAGTCTTCGCCACCGATGCGCAGCGCCATCACATAGAAGGAATGCTGGAGCCAGGCGGCAAGAGCTTTGACCAGCTGTGGACGGAGCGCGGATCCAACAATCCTGCTGGCCGCTACGGGGAGCCCGAGGAATTGGGCGCGCTTTGCGCATATGTCTGCGCCGCCCAATCCGGCTATATATGCGGCCAGAATATCTTAATAGACGGCGCAGCCTATCCAGGCACCTACTGATTCACCTACGATCATCCAGCTTTCCACACCGCCCCTCTTGCATGGATCGCGGGTCCGATGAGGGGCGTAGTACTCGTTGCCTAACCATTTTCAATGAGATCGTTCGCCATGCGTAATACCCCATTTCGTTCTCGCCGCTTTTGCATGAAAGGTATTGCGGCCGTTGTCGGTGGCTTGGCCGTGCTGGGTTCGGTGCAGGCGCAGTCGAAGTCGGACGCCTCCTATCCCACCCGCCCGATTACCATCGTGGTGCCTCACCCTCCTGGCGGTTCCGTCGACGGCCTTGCCCGTATTTTTGCCGTGAAGCTTGGCGAGGAGCTGAAGCAATCGGTCATCATCGACAACAGGGCGGGGGCGTCCGGGATGGTGGGCGCAGGCGTGGTCGCACGTGCTGCGGCGGATGGCTATACGCTGTACCTGAATGCGTCGATCCACAACATCAATCCGTTGCTGTATGGGAAGAAGATGACCTTCGATGCGGTGAAGGACTTCACCCCTATCAGCGGTCTCGCCCAGGGCGCACTGATATTCAGCGTGAACAACGATGTTCCTGCGAAGACCGTGCAGGAATTCGTCGGCGCGTTGAAGGCAGCCCCCAACAAATACAATTTCGCAACCACGGGCTTTGGTTCGGCGGGGCACCTCGCCATCGCGCAGTTCGCATATGAAGCCGGCCTTTCCGATCTGCAGATCCCGATCGTCCTCTACAAAGGCGGGGGCCCCGCCTTGACCGATTTGATCGGCGGGCAAGTTCACGCTCTGGCCGATCCGATGCTCTCCTCGCTGCCCATGGTCAAGTCAGGCAAGATACGCGCGTTGGCGGTCACCGGCGATAAGCGCAGCGCCTTGCTTCCGGACGTGCCGACGATGCGCGAAGCCGGGTTGAAGAATTTCGAGTTCTATTCCTGGTATGGCTTGTGGGCGCCCGCCAAGCTGCCGGAGCCGATACTCAAGAAGCTGGAGGTCGCCACGCAGAAAATCATGACGTCCGCCAGCATGAAGGAGCAGCTCGACAACCTCGGCTTTGAAAGCTCCTACAGGAACAGCGCGGACTTCGCGCAGTACATCCAGGCCGAGACGGCCAAGTACAGCGCCATCATCAAACAGGCCAATATCACCGCGGACTGAGGCTATTTCCCTTGCACCAGAGCGCCCCATCGAGGGGCGCTCTGAGCGCCGCGGCAACGCCGCGTCCCGCCTTGGCGCAGATGGCTATGCAGCACGATCCGATTTGACGATCGCCGGTATCTCCAGGGCCCGGACCAAAGGCGCTGCTTCTTCCCAACGCACCACCTCCACCAGCGCAGACTGGGCGCTGCTTCCCTGAGTCAAGCGGGAAGTGCCCACGTCGATCGTCAACACGTTGGGGTTGCCGTGTATCTCCAGATTCGCGTCGGCAGCGTCAAACCATGCTCCGGTAGGCAGGGCCACCACGCCAGGCTTGAGGTCGGCGTCGATAACCGCGGTTGCAAGGCACGCGCCACGGTCGTTGTAGACCTTGACGAGATCATGTTGCTCGATGCCCCGCGCTTGCGCATCCGACGGCGAGATACGCAGGGCTTCCCGGCCATTGATCTTGAGATCCACCGATGTCTTGCCGCCATCCATTTGGGAATGGAGCTTGCCCGCCGGCTGCGGGGTGAGCAGGTGCAGCGGCCATCGGGCTGCCTTGGGTGATCCAAGCCACTCGTCCGGCGTCAGCCAGCAGGGGTGGGGCGGACAGTCGGCATAACCGAATCCGGCGATTTTCTCGGAATACAGCTCGATGCGACCCGACGGCGTACGCAGCGGGTTGCTCTCGGGATCGCGACGGAACTCTTCGAACAGCACAAATGGTCTTTCAGGCTCGGGTATGCCCACGAAGCCCCGGCTCCAGAAAGCATCGAACTCAGGGGCGATATGGCCACTGCCGCGCCATTCCTTAGCCATGGCTTCGTAGATATGCCGCACCCATTCCATCTCGCCCCGGCCTTCGGTAAAACCATGTTCATAGCCGCCCAGCGCGGCCAGTTCCCGGTATATGTCGAAGTCATTGCGGCTGGAGCCGATCGGCGCCAGGGCCTGGTGCATGGCGAATACGTGGCGATCGCGCGTCGATCCGCCGATGTCATTTCTTTCCAGCGTGGTGGTCGCCGGCAGCACGATGTCCGAGCGGCGCGCCATGGGTGTCCACCAAATCTCGTGAGCAACTATCGTTTGCGGCCGGCTCCATGCCCGGCTGAATCGATTCAGGTCCTGCTGGTGATGGAAGGGGTTACCGCCGGCCCAGTACACCATCTTGATGTCCGGATAAGTGCCTTCGCGCCCATTGAATTCGTAGCGCTGGCCAGGCTGCAGCAGCATGTCGGTGACCCGGGCAACAGGAATCACCGAACCGGTCGGATTGCGCCCCGATTCCATGGCGGGCCCCGCAATCTCCATGCGCGGGTTTCCGGCGCCATTCATGGAGGCGTGTCCAAATGCAAAGCCCCCGCCGGGCAGCCCGATATGCCCCAACGCGGCGGCAAGCGCAATGCTTGCCCAGTACGGCTGTTCGCCGCGATGAGCGCGTTGCAGTGACCATGCGCAAGTCAGCATGGTGCGAACGTTGCGTGCCTGGCGCGCGAGCGCGCGGATCGTCTCGGCCGGGACATCGCAAATCACCTGGGCCCATTCGGGTGTCTTGGGGGTTCCGTCTGTCTTGCCTTCGAGATAGTCGCGCAAGGCCGGAAATCCAACGCAATGGAGCTGAAGGAACTCCGCGTCGTGGACGCCATCGGCGATCAGCGCCTGGATCATTGCCAGCATCAGGGCGGCGTCCGTGTTGGGACGAATGGGGATCCAGCGCGCGCGCACGCCGGCAGGCACATCCCCCCTGGTTGGGCTGATGACCACAAGCTCCATGCCCGCAGCCACCGCCCGTTCGAGCTGCCCGGGAACGGGATGGTCGCCGGCGCCGCCCGAGGTGATCTGAGTGTTGCGTAACGGCATGCCGCCGAATGCGATCAACAGCCGGGTATGGCTCGTGACACTGTTCCAGTCTGTCACACGGCCGGTCACCGGCGTATAGGTGCCGATCACATGGGGCAGCAGGAACTGCGCGGTGCCCCAGCTATAGTTGCCCGCCTGATTCGTAAACCCGCCGCCGGCGTTCAGGAACCGGTGCGTCTGGGTGCGCGCATGGTGCAAGCGGCCTGCCGATGACCAGCCATATGAGCCGCCGAAAATGGCCTCGCTGCCATGCTCAGTCCTCACGCGCTGGAGTTCTGAATGGACCGTCGCAAGGGCCTCATCCCAACTGACCTCGACGTAGTCGTCGCGTCCGCGCTCGCTCCCGTCGCACAGGTGCCGATCGCGCAGCCATCCCTTTCGAATGGCCGGCCGATCCACTCGTAGCGGCGAATGGACCATGGCAGGCATCGAGCGCAGGATGCCCGAGGGCGCGCTGTCATGGGCGAACGGCTCGCAATCGATCAGCCGGCCGCCCTGTGTGACCGCGGTGTATGCGCCCCAGTGTGAGAGCGAGGGGACGCGGCGAATCTGTTCAGTCATGATTTGACGAGGTCTTGGCCCCGGGGCACACGCATTTCAAGCATCCGGACCGATTGCGGATATTCAACGCGCCATTAATGCTAACAACACCGCCGGTGAATTTTTTTTCCATTCGCGCGGATTGGCGCCCGAACAATGAAATAAATTTCACTTCGGCCCCCTTTATTCTGGAATCCGGTCAGGCGTGACGCCGCCGGGCTCCGCCTTCCGATTACGCCCCAGATACCACGATAGACCAAGATAACCACGCCCATGAAAGTGCTCATTCTCGGATCCGGCGTAGTCGGTGCCGCAACGGCCTACTATCTTTGCCGCGAAGGCCACGAAGTCGAGGTCGTGGAGCGCCACTCTGCGGCAGGAATGGAAACAAGCTTCGGCAATGCGGGTGGTTTGTGTCCGAGCTTTGCAGCGCCATGGGCTGCGCCGGGAATGCCGATCAAGGTACTGAAGATGGCGTTGAAGGCCGATGCCCCGGTGCGCTTTTCGCTCTGGCCGGAATTTGAGAGGCTCCGTTGGACCAGGCGATGGCTGATGGAATGCAACGCGCCGCGATTTCGCATCAACAAACTGCGCATGCAGCGCGTGGCCCACTATAGCCTCGCTTGCCTGAAACAGCTTATGGCCGAGACGCCGATCGCGTTCGATTTTCATGCGGGCGGCGTGTTGCAGCTATTCCAGACCGAAGCGGAGTGCCAGTACGGCAATATTGCCGCCAGCGCACTGAAGGAATTCGGCATCCCTCACAGTGTGTTGAACGGGCGCGATGCGCTGGCGGTCGAGCCGGCCTTGCGAGACGCCACCGCCAAGATCGCGGGCGGCCTTCATTTGCCATCCGATGCCTCCGGCGATAGCCACGTCTTCTGCCAGGCATTGGTCTCTTGGCTTCAGAGTGCAGGCGTGAAGTTCCGCTTTGATACCGACGTGCGGCGATTGCTGCATGAGGGCGGACGGGTGGTGGGCGCCGAGACCTCTAGCGGCGTGCTGAAGGCCGATGCCACGGTTGTTGCCTTGGGCAATCAGGCCCCGGCATTGCTTGCGCCGTTGGGGATCAAGCTTCCCGTATATCCGCTCAAAGGCTATTCCATTACCGCGCGCGTGACCCATGCCGAGCAAGCGCCCAACATGTCTGTCATGGATGAGCACAACAAGGTCATGATTTCCCGACTGGGCAACAGAATCCGTGCGGCGGGCATGGCGGAACTGGTCGGCCATGACTTGTCATTGCAGGCAGGACGCAAGGATGTGCTGGTCCGAGCGGTGCGCAGCCTGTTCCCAAATGGCATCGACTACGCGAACGCTACCTTTTGGGCAGGCCTGCGCCCCATGACGCCGGATGGTCCCCCCATACTCGGAATCTCCGGTTGGGACGGGCTGTTTCTCAATAGCGGGCATGGCTCGAACGGGTGGACCCAGGCATGCGGAACGTCCCGCGTCGTCGCGGATCTGGTATGCGGTCGCAAGCCTGAAATCGACCTCGATGGACTCACGATTGAGCGCTTCCGCAGGTAGTATGCCGATTCAACCCAGGCACTTTCGGGTCAAATCGAGGGCCTGCGCGGCTGATTGGCGAACGCTGGTCTACAGATGGAAATCGCCCGCGGCTTCCGGCTGGTAAAGCACTTTCCTGATCCCGATCCGGCGGGTCCGGTCCGAAATCCTCCAGTCGATGGCATCCCCCTCCTGATAGCCCAGGATGGCGGCGCCGACGTCGGAGCACACGGAGAACTTCCCGGCGCTGCTGTCCGCGTCTTCAGGGTAGACCAGAGCCACTTCCATTTCTTCGTCGTCCAGCTGCAGCAAGGCCCTGGAGTTCATCGTCACGACGTTCCGCGCCACCTGTTCCGGCTTGACGACGATGGCTCGCTCAAGCTCGTGCTCGAGTTCGACAACCGCGGGGCCTTGCTCGAGGTCTATCAGATTCCTGAGCCGGGCCTTGTCGATTTCGGTGATGTAGATATCAGTGGAGTCGCCAATGGCGCCTTCGCGCAAGAGCCGGAGATAGCGCCCCGCTGTCATGGAAAATGACTTCAGTGTCGGCGTTTCGCTTTCAAGCAGAAAGCCGGTGCGCAGAAAGGTTTTCAGCGAGCGCGCGTTGTCCGGGTGGATCTTGGCGATGAGCTTCTGGGCCCGCATGTCGAGGAAGGCCAGTTTCATGCCTTCGCGGATCGTGCTGGCGCCGAGGTTTCGGCCCCAGTTGTCGCAGTCTCCGATGACCAGGACGATCTCGCAGTCCGGGCCGGTCTTGACGAGGCGGACGAAGCCCACCGGGACGTCGTGCCGGTCATAGGCCATGAAGAACCGGCCGCCCTGGTTGAACAGATGGGTCAGGATCGGCAGCTGAGTCCGATCGATGGCTTGCTCGATGAAGCGGGAGACATGGCGCGAATCGCTCAGATAACAGGTAACGCGCTCATCTTCCAACCAATCCATCAGCGTCAGCGCGTGTGTCCGGGTAATTTCCGGGCACAGCGAAATGAAAGGCTTGTTCATCTTCACCACACTTATTCGTAAAGGATGAAAGCCCTTCATGGCGATGGCCATGACGGTTCTTTCGACAAACCGGGCATTTTAGGACGGAATGCGGATGGATGCCGTACGGCCCCGGAAAGGCCGTCGCCAGCAAATTCAGGGAGGCGCACCACATGGGATGGATCCTGCTCCATTGCATGACCCATGCCCCGAACTCCACGAACAGTTTCCCTAGGCCTCCCTGCCATACTGCTCCATCTTCCACCGTGCCCGCGGCCCACGCTGCGTGTACTCGCGCCGGTAATCCGCGGGCGTCAGGCCGAACTTGCGCTTGAAGGCGCGGCGGAAGGCCGCGACATCCAGATAACCGCAGTCATTGGCAATATCCTCCACCGAGCGCAGCGTCACCTCCAGCCACATCTGGCTCTTCCGCATCCGGATATCGGTGAGGAACTCATGAGGCGTTATCGCCAGATGCATCCGGAACAGGCGCGCCAGGGTTCTTTCGCTGACCGCCGCATGCTGTGCGGCATCGCCTATCGTGACGGCTTCCTGCGCATGCGCCAAAAGCCACTGCGCGGCCCGATACAGCGGGCTGTCGCGCGTGAGGCCGCTGACCTTCTCGATGGGCAGCGTCGATGCGATGAACTGCCGCGTCGGATCGAAGACGAGCTTGTCGCGCGACGCGCCGGCCAGCCCGGCGATGCCCGTGCGCTCCATCAGCTCGAGCACACAGTCATAGGCCAATGACGGCGTACCGGCCAGCAGGATGCGCTCGTTGGCCCAGACAATCGGATCGTTGGCGATGGCCAGGTCCGGATGGGCGCGCGCGAATCCCGACTGGTACGCCCACTGCACCGGCGCTTGCATCTTGTCCAGGACGCCAGCCGCCGCCACCAGCCAGACGCCGGTGCCGACCGCGCAGACATAGCGCTTGTCGGCCACGGCGCTGCGGATCTCGCGCAGCACGGCTTCGTTGCCCGCCACGCTGGCGCGCAGTTGCGGCACCGAGACCGTTTCCAGGGGCGGCACGAAAATGGCGCGCTCCGTTGCCGAATCCGGTGCGCCCGGCGGCAGAAAGCATTGGTGTTCGGATGCAGCGTCCGTTCCCGCCGGCAGGTCTGCGCCCGCGAGGCGCCAAGTCACCGCATGGCCGGACGCTTGCCCGCTGCGGCTGCGGGCAATGCCGTTGGCGGTGCGAAAAGTATCGATCGCGGCATGGATGGGGCCGTTCAGCCTGCCGGCTGGCAGCAGCAGGTCCACATGCAGCGGGTAGTTGTCTGGAGCGGCACCCATGATGTCTGTTTGGAGCGCGGTGTTTCCGCAGGGGATCGAACAAAATCAACACGCAGATATTAGATCAACCGATCCCTCCGAGGAGCTTTTTCGTGCCTTATGCAACCGCATCCGACGACACCCGCATCTACTACGAAACCTATGGCGACGGCGCGCCCGTCCTGTTCATCCATGGCGGCGGCGGCAACACCATTTGCTGGTACCAGCAAGTGCCATTCTTCGCCGGCAAATACAAGGTCATCGTGATGGACCTGAGGGGGTTCAAGAACTCCCCGTGCGCGCCGGAGCGCAACCATCCGCGCCATTACCCCGCGGACGTGCTGGCCATACTGGATCAGGAAGGCATAGGCAAAGTCAACCTCGTGTGCCAATCGCTGGGCGCATGGGCTGGCCTGCCGCTGGCCGTGAAGCACCCGGAGCGCGTCCAGACGCTCTTCATCAGCGGCTCGCCGACGCCTGCCTATTCGCCCGAGACCTGGGAGATCCTGTGCAAGGCCGGCAAGACCTTCGATGACGGCCGCCACGACCTGCGCAGCAAGAGCATAGGCTGGAACCGCAGGAACGTCGAAGCCCAGCCCCAGATGCTGCACCTGTATGGCTGTATCAAGGCGCTCAATCCCAAGGGATTCCTGGCGCTGACCATGCAGGCCGACGACGTCAAGATCCACCCCGCAGAATTCGACGGCTACCGCGTGCCGACCTTGATGACGGGCGGCAGCCACGATGATTTCCTCACGCCGGAAAGCCACCATCTGGTCGCGAGATTGCTCCCCAACAGCCGGAAATACACCTTTGAGGATTCCGGCCACTCTCCGTACTTCGAAACGCCGGACGAATTCAATCGCGTGGTGCTTGAGTTCCTGGACGCGCACAACTAGTTCGTGATTTCCGCAAGGAGGAGACCAAATGCTTGCCATCAAGAAAACATTGAAACTTGGGCTGGCGTGCGCCATGGCGCTGGCTAGCCTGGCCGCCATGGCGCAGGCTGGCTATCCGGACCGGCCCATCCGCTGGATCGTTCCCTCGCCGGCCGGCGCGCCTATCGACGCCATCGGACGCAAGCTGGGCGAACTCATGTCCGCGCGGCTGGGTGCGCCCGTCGTGATTGAAAACAAGCCCGGCGCCGGCAGCACCATCGGCGCTACCGAAGTCGCGCGGGCCAAGCCCGACGGCTACACCTTGATGTTGAGCGTCGGCGACGCGCTCATCTCTTCGGTCGTCACCATGAAGGTGCCCTATGATCCGCAGCGCGACTTCACGCTGATCAGCAAGATAGCCGCGTCCGGTCCGGTGCTCATCGCGAACAAGAACATGCAGTCCGGCGATCTGGCCAAAGCGGTCAAGGAGGCCCGGGCCGCGCAGGTTCCGCTGGCCTATGGGTCGTACGGCCCCGGCTCGTACCCGCAGCTGATCATGGAGAGCCTGGCCAGGCAGTCTTCGGTGACGTTCATCGAAGTCCCCTACAAGGGCTCGCCGCCGGCGATGACGGATCTGCTGGGCGGGCAACTCGCATTCACCTTCACCTCCACCAGCATCGCGGCTCCCATGGTCGCGGACGGCAAGGTCAAGGCCATCGCCGTCATCGGCGACAGGCGCTCGGCGCTGCTGCCAGAGGTGCAGACCTTCGCCGAAGCGGGATACGACGCCTTCATATTCAAGAACAAGGCCTGGGTCGGTTTGAGCGGTCCGGCAGGCATGCCCGCGGATGTGGTGCAAAAACTCGCGACGGTGGCGCAGCAGGTGGTGCACGATCCGGAGTTCGGCAAGTATCTGGCAAACATCGGTTTCGATGCCGTAGGCAATTCGCCCGAGGAATTCCTGCGGGAGTACCGGGAGGAATATGCGGTGGTGCCGGGGCTGATCAAGGAGCTTGGCGTGGCGGCGCATTGATCATCGGACACTTTCGGGATATCAGGGCCTTCTGATACGTATTCGATATCAAATATCAAATTCTTAATATTAGACAGCCCCACCCAGCACGCCTAAAGTCATCCGCTGGACCCCAAGGCCAGGACCGCCGCCTAGAGCGGCCAGCCTTCCACCCAAGGAGACTTCCATGCTGCACCGCAGACAGATGCTGACGGCCATGTTGGCCACGGCGTTGCTTGGCGCCGCCGGTCATCAGACCGTGGCGCACGCCGAAACCTTTCCCTCCCGGCCGATCAAGTTCGTCGTGCCGTTCGGCCCGGGTAGCGGCACCGATACCTCCGCCCGCTATTTCGCCCGCCAGTTGCAGGAACTGACCGGGCAGCCGGTGGTGGTGGAGAACAAGCCGGGCGCCAATGGTTTCATCGCGGTGAAGAACGCGCTGTCGGCGCCGGCGGACGGCTATACGGTTTTCATCGGCAGCAATTCGACGCTGGCGGTCAATGCGGCGCTGTTCAAGGCGCTGCCCTATGACCCCGTCAAGGATTTCGCGCCGCTGACCATGATGATGCGCTCGCCCGCCATGCTGGCCGTCAGCCCCCAGGCGCCGTACAGCACCTTGAAGGACCTGATCGCCTATGCCCAGGCCAATCCGGGCAAGGTGAATTTCGGCGCGGGTTCGGCGGGCTACCAGCTGATGGGCGAACTGCTGAATGACAGCGCCAGCCTGAAGACGGTCCATGTGCCGTTCAAGGGCGCCGGCGACGCCATCATGGCGGTGGCCGCGGGCACGGTGGACTACACCTTCGCCGAGGTCACCGCAGTGCAGGAACTGGCCAAGGACGGTCGCGTGAAGGTGGTGGCAGTGGCCTCGGACCAGCGCGTCGGGACCTCGCCCGACGTGCCGACGGCGGCGGAGGCCGGCTTGCCGGGATTCGAGGCCTATACCTGGGTTGGCGCGATGGTCAGCGCCAAGACGCCCGCCGAGCAGACTGAACGCCTGGCCGAACTGTTCACCCGCATCTCGAAGATGCCCGAGACCCGCGCCTTCTATGAACGCCTGGGCGCCACGCCGATGACGGGCGGCCCCTCGCAAATGCGCGAGTTCCAGCAGAAGGAGATCGCGTTGTGGCAGCGCATCGTCAAGAAGGCCAACGTTCCCCAACAATGAAGGAAGAGGCGGCCATGACGGCACCAGCCCTGCAGAATGTGAAGGTGCTCGATCTGTCGCGCGTGCTGGCCGGCCCCTGGGCCGCCCAGACGCTGGGCGACCTCGGCGCGGAGGTGATCAAGGTGGAGCGGCCGGGCACGGGCGACGATACCCGCGCCTGGGGACCGCCCTACGTGACCGATCCCGCCGGGCAGCCCACGGGCGAGTCAGCCTACTACATGTGCGCCAACCGCAACAAGCAGTCGGTCAGCATCGACTTCACCAAGCCGGAGGGGCAAGAGCTGGTTCGGCGGCTGGCGCAGCAATGCGATGTGCTGATCGAGAACTTCAAGACTGGTGGCCTGGCGCAGTACGGCCTGGACTATGGCTCGCTGAGCAAGCTGAATCCCAGGCTGGTGTATTGCTCGGTCACGGGCTTTGGCCAGGACGGTCCGTATGCGCACCGCGCGGGCTACGACTTTCTGATCCAAGGCATGGGCGGGCTGATGAGCATCACGGGCCACCCCGACGGCATGCCCGGCGGCGGGCCCATGAAAGTTGGCGTGGCATTGACGGACATTCTGACGGGGTTGTATGCCAGCACCGCCATTCTGGCAGCGCTACAGGCGCGTGAGCACACCGGGCGCGGCCAGCATATCGATCTGGCCCTGCTCGACGTGGGCGTGGCGTGCCTGGGCAACCAGGCAATGAACTACTTGTACGGCCAGCAGGCGCCGCGCCGCATGGGCAACGCGCATCCGAATACCTTGCCGTATCAGGACTTTCCGACGGCGGACGGGCACATGATCCTGGCCGTCGGCAACGATGGCCAGTTCGCGCGGTTGTGCGCCGCCATCCAGCGGCCGCAATGGGCCGAGGACGAGCGCTTTGCGCGCAACGCGGCGCGGATCGCGCACCGCGATGAACTGATCGAAGGTTTGCGCGCCATCACCGTCACCCGCAGCACGCGCGAGTGGATCGAGCTGCTGGAGCAGCACGGCGTGCCTTGCGGCCCCATCAATACCGTCGCGGACGTATTCGAGGATCCGCAGGTCCAGGCGCGTGGTCTGAAGATGAGCATGCAGCATCCGCAGGCCGGCGAAGTGCCGCTGGTCGCCAGCCCCATACGCTTGTCGGATACGCCGGTGAGCTACCGCCACGCGCCGCCGCAACTGGGCCAGCATACCGATGCCGTCCTGGCCCGCCTTCTGGACCTGAGCGCGGATACTCTGCACATGCATCGAATCAATGGAGTCCTGGGATGACGAGCCTGAATTCACTGGCGTTGCCGCTGACGCGGATCCCGCCCGAAGACGAGGCCTTGCGCCCCGCCGTGCGCGCCTTCCTCCAGGAAGCCGTGCGCAATATGCCGGCGCATATCCGGGCGCGTTCCTGGGGCGGCTACGACACCGCCTTCAGCCGCAGTGTCGGCGAACGCGGCTGGATCGGACTGACCCTGCCGCGCGAGTATGGCGGCGGCGGGCGCAGCGCCTTCGCGCGCTATGTGCTGGTGGAGGAGTTCCTCAATGCCGGCGCGCCGGTGGGGTCGCACTGGATCGCCGATCGGCAGAGCGCCCCGCTCATCCTCAAGTACGGCACGGAAGCGCAGAAGCGCTTCCACGTCCCCCGCATCTGCCGCGGCGAGTCTTTCTTCTGCATAGGCATGAGCGAGCCGAACTCCGGGTCGGACCTGGCCAGCGTGCGTACGCGCGCCGTGCCCAACGATCGCGGCTGGCTGCTTAATGGCCAGAAGATCTGGACCACCAATGCCCACCACTGCCAGTACATGATCGCCCTGGTGCGCACCTCGGGCGGACCGGAGGACCGGCACAAAGGCCTGTCCCAGATCATCGTCGACCTGTCCCTGCCCGGCGTGACGGTTCGGCCGATCGAGGACCTGTCGGGCGACAGCCACTTTTGCGAAGTGTTCTTCGACAACGTGCAGCTGGGCGACGACGCGCTGGTGGGCGCTGAAGGGCAGGGCTGGGAGCAGGTGACGGCCGAATTGGCGTTCGAGCGCAGCGGTCCGGAGCGGCTGTACTCCAGCATCGTGCTGTTCGATCAGTGGCTGGACTATGCGCGCCTGCCGCCCAATCGCACGCCCTCGGCCCAGCGGCTGGCGGGCAAGGTGCTGGGCCAACTGACGCCGCTGCGGGCCATGTCGGTATCGGTGCAGGAGAAACTGACGCGCGGCGCCAGCCCCATCGTGGAGGCGGCGCTGGTCAAGGAACTGGGCACCACGCTGGAGCAGATGATTCCGGCCTGGATTGCGGAAGACCTGTACTCGCGCGAGGCCGAGGATATACCGGTGGAACTGCTGATGACACTGAAATACGTGACGGAGGCTGCACCCTCGTTTTCCTTGCGGGGCGGCACCCGCGAGATCCTGCGCGGCATGATCGCGCGCGGCCTGGGCCTGCGTTGAAGGAGCATGACATGAGCGATAACGATCTGTACGCCGATGCCGCGCGCCAGGTGCTGGCGGACCATTGCACGCCGCAGGCGGTGCGAGATATCGAGGCGGGCGGCGAGTCGGCCCGCCGGCTCTGGCAGCAGTTGGAGGCCGCCGGCCTGGCCGATGCGCTGCTCGGCGAAGACGACGGCGGCTCCGGACTGAGTCTGGACCAGATGTTCGGCGTGCTGGAGCAGTGCGGCGCCCACGCGCTGCCCTTGTTGCTGGGTGAAACCATGATCGCACGCGCGCTGCTGCTGGCCGCGCAGCGCCCGGCAGGCAGCATAGGCCTGGCGCGCGGCCGGCAACAGGCCAACGGTGCGTGGCAGTGCGCGCTGGTGCGTGGCGGCCGTGTCGCAGACAGCGTGCTGGTGCAGGCTGACGGCGCCTGGCGCCTGCTGGATGCCGGGCTGGCGCAGCGGGAGCCGCAAGCCCTAGCGCTGGACGCCGCCATGCGCTGGGAGCCGGCGCAGGTCGAGGCCGCGCCGCTCGTGGTGGTCGACGCCGCCGTCGACATCCGGACCTTGCAGGCCTGCGTGGTCGCGCCACAGATGGCCGGCGCGCTGGGCAGCGTGCTGGAACGCACCTTGCAGTACGCCAATGAACGCCAGCAATTCGGCCGGCCTATCGGCAAATTCCAGGCCATCCAGCATCAACTGGCCGTCATGAGCGAGCATGTCTGCGCCGCGCGCATGGCGGCGCAGCTGGGTTGCCATGCCGAGGGCGTGGCGCCTGACCGGCTGCGGGTCGCGGTCGCCAAGGCGCGCTGCAGCGAGGCGGCGCTGGTGGTGGCCGAGGTGGCGCATGCGGTGCATGGCGCGATAGGCTTTACGGAAGAATACGATTTGCAGCTCTACACGCGCCGCCTGCATGCCTGGCGTCAGACGGCGGGCAGCGAGGCGTACTGGCAGGACGTGGCCGGGGAGGCGCTGTTCGCGCACGCAGGGCCGACCCTGGACCTGGTGCGCGCGATTACCGACGTTCCGGCGTAAGCCCGGCTTACAGGAGATTCTGGCATGGCCTTTTTGCAGATAGAACGCGACGGCGGCATCGTCGTCGCCACCATGAACCAGCCGGAAACACGCAATGCGCTGACCGGCAACACCGCCATCGAAGAGATCGTGCAGCTGTGCGCCGACATACGGCAGGACGCGGGCGTGAAAGTACTGATCCTGACGGCTGCGGGACCGATCTTCAGTTCGGGCGGCAACGTCAAGGACATGCGCCGCTTCTTCGACGACGCGCTGACGCCCGAGAGCATCTGCGAAGAGTACCGTCAGGGCATCCAACGCATTCCGCTTGCATTGCATGGCCTGGACGTGCCGGTCATCTGTGCCGTCAACGGCCCGGCCATCGGCGCCGGCCTGGATATCGCCTGCATGTGCGACATCCGCATCGCTGCCGATACGGCCACGTTCGCCGAGAGCTTCGTGCGCGTCGGCATCGTGCCGGGTGATGGCGGCGCCTGGCTGCTGCCGCGCGCGGTGGGCATGGCCAAGGCTAGCGAAATGGCCTACACAGGCGAGGCCATCAGCGCGCAGGATGCGTTGGCCTGCGGTCTGGTCAGCAGAGTGGTGCCGGCGGCGGAGCTGCTCCCGGCCGCCAGGACGCTGGCCGCGAAGATCGCCGCCAATCCGGGTGGTGTCATGCGCATGACCAAGCGTTTGCTGCGCGAAGGCCAGCAAAGTAGCTTGGCATCCCTGCTGGAACTGTCTGCCAGCTATCAGGCGCTGGCGCACAAGACCGCCGAACATCGCGAGGCGGTCACCGCCTTCATCGAGAAGCGCGCGCCGAGGTTTTGATCGGTGACACTGCCGATGCCATGATGCATCGGCAGTGCGCGCTTTGACTCCCTGCGGCCTACTGCCTGTCCATGTACGTCAGCGCGGAAGCCACCAATGCCCGCACACCCACGCGCAGCGCGCTTTCGTCGATGGCGAATTCCGGCGAATGGTTGGGTGCGCCGCTCTTGTCACCGTAAGGCGAGGCATTGATGAACCAGAAGACCGAGGGCACTTTGCCGCTGACGCCATAGGCGCCGAAGTCCTCGCTGCCGGTCGACGGGGCCGGCATCTCGACGGCCTTGCCGGCCCCGGCTGCCGCCTGCCATGCCGGTATCAGGCTGCGGGTCAGCGTTTTGTCGTTGTCGACGACTTCGTAGCCCGTGTATATGTCCACCTTGGCTTTCAAGCCATAGGCTTGCGCAATATGCTCGGCCCGCGCGCGGATGGCCTCATGCACGATGCCTTGGTTCCGCGACGACAGCGAGCGCACGGTGCCCGCCAGTTCGGCGTCCTCGGGCAGAATGTTCGGACGCCGTCCGCTTTGCAGCATGCCAATGGACAGCACGGTGACGCCGTCGGACTGGTCGACCTTGCTGCTGGTGATGCCTTGCAGCGCCAGCGTCAGCTCGGCCGCCGGCACAAGTGCCGGATTGGCCGTCCAAGGCCTGCCGCCGTGACCGCCCTTGCCATGCAGCGAGATCTCGAAGCGGTCGCCGCTGGCCATGGTTGGTCCGGCCCGATAGGCGATGGTGCCAGAGGGGGCGCCAGCGCCTATGTGCTGGCCGAAGACCACATCCACCTTGGGATTTTCCAGCACGCCCTGCGCGATCATGGCCCGGGCGCCGCTGGGCTCCTTGTCAGGCCCCCATTCCTCGGCGGGCTGGAACAGGAAGACGATGGTGCCGGGTAGTTCCTCGCGCATGGCCGACAAGGCGAGGGCGGCGCCGAGTAGCATCGCCACATGCGTGTCATGGCCGCAGGCGTGCGACACCGACACCTGCTCGCCGCGCCAGGTGGCCTTGGCCTGGGAGCGGAACGGCAGGTCATTGCGTTCCTCGACGGGCAGGGCGTCCATGTCGGCGCGCAGCGCCACCACAGGCCCCGGCTTGCCGCCCTTGAGCACCGCTTTTATTCCAGTGCGCGCTATCCCGGTCTCGACGGTGATGCCGGGCATGGCGCGCAAGGCGTCGGTAATGTACTTGGCCGTCTCGGTCTCCTGGTACGACAGTTCCGGATGCTGGTGTATGTAGCGCCGCCAGGCGATTACGTCTGGCTCGGTCTGGTCGGCCCGCTGCAGGCCGTTTTGCAGCAGGGCGGCGCCGGAGGCGGCCACGGGCGAGGCCAGGACCATGCCTAGCGTCAATCCGAAACTGGCGGTGAGAAGCCGGGAGGGTACGGTCATGCCTTGCTCCTATCGAGTGGTCGCCTCAGGCCCCGGGCGAGGGGAAGAATGCCTAGCGTCGCGCGCAGGACGCGATGGCGCTTGCTACGTAATCGATATTGCCATCGGTCAGGCCGGCGATGCAGAGCCTGCCGGACTTCAGCAGGTACACGGCATGCTCACGGCGCAGCGACTCGACCTGCTGGGGACTGAGCCGCATGTAACTGAACAGCCCCTGCTGCCGCTCGATGTAGTTCCAGCTATCGGGGTCGCCAGTCAGTTGCGCCAGCGCGTTGGACAGGCGGGCGCGCAGGCCCACAAGCCGCACGCGCATCTGCTCAAGCTCTTCGGCCCAGAGGTGGCGGAGCCCGGTATCATTCAGGACGGAAGCAACCACAGCAGCGCCAAAAGTAGGAGGCGTTGAGTAGTTGCCGCGGATCAGCAGTTTGAGCTGGCCCAGCGCGCGGTCCGCGGCGGTTTCGTCGTGGCACACGATATTCAGGGCGCCACAGCGTTCGCCGTACAGGGAGAAGTTCTTGGAGAAGGAGCCGGCGACCAGGCACTCCACACCCGCGCGCGCCATCTCCCGGATGGGTTCGGCGTCCGCGTCCAGGCCTCGCCCGAACCCCTGATATGCCAAGTCAAAAAAGGGAATCAGGCCCTGTCGCGCAAACAGCTCGGTCAGTACCTGCCACTGATCTGAAGACAGGTCCACGCCGGTCGGGTTGTGGCAGCTGGCGTGTAGCACGACGATGGAGCCGGCCGGCAGGGCCTGCAGCGCGGCATGCATTTGCGCGAAGCGAACGGTGGCAGTCGCGGCGTCGTAGTAGGGGTATTCATGCACCGTGAAACCCGCCTGGCGAAAGATCTGGCCGTGGTTTTCCCAGGTCGGATCGCTGACCCAGACCGCCGCTTCGGGACAAGTACGGCGCAGCAGGTCGGCGCCCAGTTTCAAGGCGCCGGTACCGCCGACACTTTGCGCCGTCACCACGCGCTCTGGCGCCGGGTCATCGGTGCCTAGAACCAGTGACCTGGCGGCGTTGCGGTATGCCACAGATCCCGGAATCGGGAGGTAGGGATGCGGCTTGCCCGCCTGGATAAGCGCTTCGCGGGCCTGGCGCACGGCGCGCATGACGGGGATGCTGCCGTCCGCGTCGAAGTAGGTGCCGATGCTGAGACTGACCTTGTGGGGCGTAGGGTCGTTCTGGAAAGCTTCAACCAGTGCGAAGATCGTGTCGCCGGCCGCAGCGGGCAGGGGATAGAAAAGAGACTGCATGGAACTGCCTCATGAGGAAGATGCGGCCGTGGCCGGCCAGGATGTCAGCGCGATGCCTGAATCTGCACCGCCAGCGTGCCGATGCCCTCGATCGTTGCGCTGATTTCGTCGCCGATCTTGAGGAAGGCGCCGTGCGGCGCGCCCACGCCAGCGGGCGTGCCGGTCAGCACCAGATCGCCGGGCTCCAGCGTCATGATGCGGCTAAGGGTCGCCAGCTGTTCGCGGATGTCGAAGACCATGCCGCTGGTGCGGGCGTCTTGCTTGAGCTGGCCATTGACGCTGAGCTTCAGGCCCAGGTCCATGGGGTCGGGGATGAATGTTGCGGGCACTAGCCTGGGGCCGAGTGGGCAGCTGGTGTCGTGGGCCTTGCCGGCCACCCAATCCAGTTTGTAGAAGGTGTCGGGCGCCTTATTGAGGTCACGGGCCGACATGTCGACGGCTGCCGTATACGCCGCCACATGGTCGAGCGCGTCTTCCAGGCGCAGGTTCCTGGCGGTCTTGCCTATGACCAGCGCCAGCTCGATTTCCCAGTCCAGGCGCTGGCAGTCTATGGGCATGTGTACCGTCGCACCCTCGCCGACCACGGCTTGGCGGGGCGGTTTGAAGAAGAAGAACAGACGCTGCGCGGATTTGTCCGCGGCATTCGGCACATTCATTTCCGCCAGGTGATCATGGTAGTTGGCTCCCGCGCAGAGCACCTTGCCCGGATATTGCAGCGGCGCCAGGTGGCGGACCGGCCCGGTGACCTCGTGGCCGGCAAGCGCCGAGCAGTGGGCGGCCGCCAGTTCAAGCAGCGCCAACGAACGCGGCCAATCCTCGAAGAGGTTCCGGACGGAGGTGTCCAGGGCCGGCTGGTCCAGCACCTTGGCGCAGGCGGCCAGTGGATAGTTCCGGCCTTCGATTTCCAGGCAGGCGACGGGACGGGAGGCGACGTCGAGAGTGGTCAATGCAAACATGGGTGTTGATCCGGTGACATGGGAGAGAGGGATGCGTCGCTCAATCGACCACGAAGCCGGACTGAGCCACCGTGTCGCGCCACTGGTCGAGCTGTTCGCGCGCCAGCCCATCGACCGCTTGCGGCGTGCCGCCGGCCGGCCGCATGCCGAGTTCGGCGATACGCCTGGCCACATCAGGGAGGGCGAGGATCTCGTTGACCGCCGTATTCAGCTTGTGGATGACCGGCTCCGGCGTGCCGGCCGGCGCATACAGCCCTGCCCAACCTGAGGTCTCCAGCTCGCCCATGCCGAGTTCGCGCATGGTCGGCGTTGTTGGTAGCGCCGGTTCGCGTTGCGCGCTGAAGGTCGCCAGCACGCGCAGCTTGCCGGCCTGCGCCAGCGGGACCACTTCGCCCGCGTCCATCACGATGGCGTTGATATGTCCGCCCAACAGTGCGGTGACCGCATCCTTGCCACCCTTGAAGGCGATGTGCTCAAGCGGCGTGCCCAGGCGCTTGGCCAGCGAAACACCCAGGAAATGCTGCAGGCTGCCGGTGCCGGATGTGCCGTAGAACGTTTTGTCCGGATTCTGTCTGGCCCAGGTCTGGAATGCCTGGAACGAGGTGATGGGACTATCGGCCGCGACGGCGAGCACGATGTCCCAGCGCACCAGTTGCGTCACCGGCTTGAGATCGGTGAAGGGGGCGTAGCTGAGCTGCCGGAACAGGTGCGGGTAGAGAAAGATGGCCACGCCCGGCGCCACCAGCAGGCTGTTGCCGTCCGGGGCCGCGCTCTTTACCGCCTGAATGGCGATGCGCGTCTGCGCGCCGGGGCGGTTCTCCACCACCACCGGCCGATCCAGATGGCCGGGGAGTTTTTCCGCCACGATCCTGGCGATGGTGTCGAACGATCCGCCAGCCGGCAGGCCGACAACCAGCTTTGCCGGCTGTTGCGCATGGCTAGAGGCCGCCATCAACAGGCTGGCCAACGCCAGGTACTTGAGTCGGGTGATGAGGGAGGTCCCAGCAGGCACGGCTGTCTTCATCTTGTCTCCACGGTCTTTTTTATTTGAGATGACCCTGGCCAGGATTGTAGAAGCCTGGTGAAAACCGTCTAATGAAGATTAATCATCTGGTGAAAACCAAACGGAATTTAAGGGATCGGGCAGGATGCGCGGGCGCCGCGGAGCGAAGTCCGCGGACGCCATGAGACGAGTCGCTTGCCGCCTTCCACGCAGAGGTGTGTCAGCCGGGGTAATAGCCTTGCCGGATGTCGTTCTCGCGAGCCAGCGGCGAGCGCCGCGCGGGGTCGCCATAGCCGCCTCCGCCGGGCGTGTATACCTCGATGACGTCGCCGGCCTGCATGACGATTCCCTGATCCTTGGACACATGGGCTGGCACGTAGGCTGCGCCGTCGCGGTAGACCGTGACGCGGGTGCGGCCGCCTTCCTCGCCGCCTGCGGCGCCGGGAGGGCCGAACTTGCCGTGGTCCATGACCATGGAAGCGCGCGCCGAACCTGCCCTGAGGCGGATGCGGTAGTGGATGCCCATGCCGCCGCGAAACTCGCCCAATCCACCGGATCCTTCGTGTATGGCGTAGCGCTCGAAGAGCACCGGGTACAACTGCTCCTGAACTTCTACTGGCGCCGCCTTCGATATGCCGATGGTGGAGCAGCCGTTGGTCAGCCCATCGCCCGCGGGATGGCCGCCATAACCGCCGCCGGAGATGACGTACATGACGTAGGAGCGCCCGTGCATGGGATCATCGCCGCCAATGGCCAGGTTGGCGGTGGTACCGGCGGGCGCCGCGAACAGGCGCTGAGGAATCGCCTTCTGCAAGGCGTCGAACACGGCCTCGGCGATGCGTTGGCTGACTTCCGCGGCGCAGCCCGACACCGGCCGGGGATACTTCGCATAAAGGAAGGTGCCTTCGGGATCCTCGATGCGCAGCGGTTCGAACAGGCCCGCGTTGATGGGCAGTTCCGGGAACACGTGCTTGATAGCCAGGTAGATCGATGAGCGCGTCGTGGCAATGACGCTATTCATGGGGCCGGCGCATGGCGGGCTGGATTCACTGAGATCGAAATGCATGAGTTCGCCTTCCTTGCGGATGCGCACCGACACTTTCAGCGGCTGGTCCTGCACGCCGTCGGAATCCAGGAAGGCCTGGCCATGGTATTCGCCGTCAGGGATGGCGGCGATCACGGCGCGCGTCTGGACCGACGCCTGGCGCTTGAGTTCTTCGACGGCGGCGTCGACGGTGTCCAGCCCGTACCGATCCAGCAGCTGGGTCAGCCGGCGTTCGCCGATGGCCAGCGCGGCGGCCTGGGCCTTGATGTCGCCGATACGCTGCTCGGAGATACGGATGTTCGACATCAGGATGGACAGGATTTCCGGGTCGAGCTCGCCCTTCTTGTAGAGCTTGACCGGAGGCAGCCGCAGCCCTTCCTGTTCTATTTCGGTGGCGTGCGCGGAGAATCCGCCCGGGACCATGCCGCCCATGTCGGGCCAATGGCCGGTATTGGCAAGCCAGGCGTAGAGCTTGCCGCGATAAAAGTAGGGTTTGACGAAGCGCACGTCCATCAGGTGGGTCCCGCCCAAGTAGGGATCATTGACCATGAAGATGTCGCCGGGGGCGATGTCCTTGGCCCGTGCGATCACGGCCTGGGTGGAGAACTGCATGGTGCCCACGAAGATGGGCAGGCCCAATTCTCCTTGCGCAATGAGCTCGCCGCTGTCGCGGTGGTAGATGCCGTTGGAACGGTCTTGCGATTCCGAAATGATGGGCGAGAAGGCCGCGCGGCAATGCGCCAGATCCATCTCATTGCATACCTGGTGCAGCCCGCTCTGGATGACGGTCAGCGTGACGGGGTCGATGTGGGTCATGGGAGTGCATCTGCCCTAGAGAGTGATGATGAGATTGCCGTAGCCATCGCCACGGGCATGCGCGCCGGGATCGATGACGGTGGTCGCGTCCAGCTGTTCGATGATCGCGGGGCCGCGCAGGCCTTCGGCGGGGATGTGCTCGCGCGCATGGATGGGCGTGTCGGTCCAGCCGGTCTCCGCGAACCACACCTGGCGGCTCCTCGGCGCGCTGGCCGCCGTGTCCGTGCTGCGCAGCGAGTCCAGCGAGATGGCATGGCGCTTGCCGACGAGACTGGTGTCCAGCGTCACCAGCACCGGACGCAACTCGGAAAGTTCAACCTGGAACCGGTGCCAGTAGGCGCGGGCGAAAGCATCCTGCAGTTGTGCGACCGTGGCACCGCCAACCTCGACGGCCACAGTCAGCAGATGGCTTTGGCCCTGGAACTGCATCTGCGCGTGATGAAAGATCTCGATGTCCGAGACGGCGATGCCATCGCGCTCGATGGCGGCATGACCCAGGGCGATCTGATCGCGCAGGCAGGCTTGGAGATCTGCGTCTGCCAGGTCCTTGAGCGACCTGTTGAATGACTTGACGAAGTCATGGCGCACGTCGGCGACCAGGCAACCCAGCGCGTTGGTCAGTCCGGGCCGCACGGGGATGAGTACGGTCGGTATGGCAAGTTCGCGCGCCAGCGCGACGGCATGCAGCGGTCCGGCGCCGCCGAAGGCGAACAGCGCGAAGTCCCGCGGATCGTAGCCGCGCGCCAGGCTGACCAGGCGCACCGCGCCGGCCATGTTGTTGTTGCCGATCTGCAGGATGGCGGCCGCCGCCTGCACGGCGTCCAGTCCCAGCGGGCGGCCGATGTGCTCCTCGATGCGCGAAGCGACCTCGTCCACGGTGACGGCGCGGTCCACGGCAAGCAGGCGCTCGGGGTCGAGACGTCCGAGGACCAGGTTGGCGTCGGTCAGCGTCGGCAGTTCGCCGCCGCGTCCATAGCAGATGGGCCCGGGACGCGCGCCCGCGCTGTCCGGGCCGACGCGCAACAGGCCGCCGGCGTGCACGCGGGCGATGGAGCCGCCGCCTGCGCCGACGGTATGGACATCGACCATCGGCACATGCAGCGGCATGCCGTACTCCAGCTCAAGCTCGCTGGATACCTTTGGGACGCTGTTTTCGATGAGCGCGACGTCGGAAGATGTCCCGCCCATGTCGTAGGTGATCAGGTTCGGATAGCCCGACATCCGGCCCGAATAGGCGGCTGCCATGACGCCCGAGGCAGGCCCGGACATGACGGTGTTGATCGCCGCGCGCGAGATGGTGCGCGCCGATACGGTGCCGCCGTTGCCTTGCATTACCAGCAGGTCGTTGCGAAAGCCCGCTTCGGTGAGGCTGTTCTGCAAGCGGTCGATGTAGCGGTCCAGAATCGGCTGGACCGAAGCGTTGACGGCGGCGGCGGTGCCGCGTTCGAACTCGCGGAACTCGGAGATGATGGTGTGGCCCGCGGTGATGTAGTCGTTCGGCCAGTGTTGGCGCGCCAGTTCCAGGGCACGCAGTTCGTGGGCAGGATTGGCATAGCTGTGCAAGAAGTGTATGACCAGGGCTTCCGCGCCCGTCGCGGCCAGTTCCCGTACTCGAGCCACGAATGCGTCTTCGTCCAGCGGGGTCAGCACGTTGCCTTGGGCGTCCATGCGTTCGGCAACTTCGCGCCGCAGTTCGCGGGGAATGAGCGGCACGAAGCTGCCCGTCAGGCCATATGCCTGCGGCCGGGTGCGCCGCCCCAGCTCGAGCACGTCGCGGAATCCATCGGTGGTAATCAAGCCGACCTTGGCGAGCTTGCGCTCAAGCAGGGCATTGGTGGTGGTGGTGGTGCCGTGGACGATGCTGTCCACCCGTTCCAGGGGAACCTCGGTGCGGCGCAGCGCCTCCAACACGCCAAAGGCCTGGTTCTCCAGCGTGCTGGGAACCTTGGATATTCGCACCGCGCCGGATTCATCATCCACCAGGATGAGGTCGGTGAAGGTGCCGCCTACGTCTATGCCTACGGTGACAGTCATGCCAGAATCTCCTCGCGGCGCAGGACATTGAGCGCCTCATGCGCGGTCTCGACGATCTGGGCGATGTCCCGGTCCCGCATGGGTGTAGACAGGGCGATGAGGCCATAGCTGGCCATCAGCACGCCGCCGTTCAGCATTTCGCGGTTGAAGCGCGCCATGGCCCGGGCCTGTTCCGGGGTAGCGTAGGAATCGCGGTAATTGCTCAGGCTTTCCGCCTTCAGATGCAGCTTGACCAGCGATCCCAGTCCAGTGGCCTGGCCCGCGATGCCGGTGTCGGCGAAGGCTTGGTTCAGGCCTTGCCGCAACATGTCGCCGTGCTGGTCCAGCTGGGCATAGGCGGCCCCATCCAGCAATTGCATGGCGGCAAGCCCGCTCACCATGCTGACTGGATTGGCCGAGAAGGTGCCGCCATGGGGCACCGCCGGACGGCCGGCGCTGGGGTCGAAGACCGCCATCACGTCCGCGCGTCCGGCCACGCCTCCGACGGGGAAGCCGCCGCCCATGATTTTTCCGACGGTGGTGAGGTCGGGGGTGACGCCCAGCCGCGACTGGGCGCCGCCGGGCGCCAGCCGCAGCGTGATGACTTCGTCGACGATCAGCAGGATGCCCAGCTCCGTCGTGACCCGGCGCAGCATGCTCAAGTATGCGGCGCTGGCGGGGATCAAGCCGACCCGATTGGGCAGCAGGTCGATCAGCACGCCAGCCAGGCTGGCTGCGTGCGCGCGCAGCAGGGCCTCGGTCGCCTGGCAGTCGTTGAAGGGCAGCACCACGACATCGGCCGTCACGCCTTGCGGCGTTCCTTGCGAGTGCGCGACAGAGGCGGGCGCGGCCGCGTCGCCCCAGTTTTCGGGACGCGAATCCAGGCTGGTCTCGGCATAGTCATAGGAGCCGTGATAGGCGCCCTCCACCTTGGCGATCTTGGGGCGCCCGGTGTAGGCGCGCGCTGCTTTCAGCGCCATCATCACGGCCTCGGTACCCGAGTTGGTGAAGCGGATGTGTTCGATTCCCGGCACGCGTTCGGCCAGCAGTTCAGCCAGCGCGATCTCGCTTTCGGTCGGCATGCCGAAGGCGGTTCCCAGGTCGATCTGGCGGTGGGCTGCCGCGGCCAGCGCCGGGTGCGCATGGCCGTGGATAAGCGCCGTGAAATTGTTGATGCAGTCGATCAGCTCATTGCCGTCGACGTCACGGACGCGGCAGCCGGCGCCGTGCGCGGCGTAGACAGGGTAGGGCGACAAATAGACGGTCGTGCGGGTATTGCCGCCGGGAAGGGTGTGCTTGGCGCGCGTGTGCAGCGCCTGGGAACGGGAGGAAGGATCGGGATACATGGTTCTCTCAAGCAGGATTTAGCGGCCCAGGTAGGCGTCCCGGACCCGCGGGTGTAGACGCAACGTCTTAGCGGTGTCGGTCAGTACGATGCTGCCGTTCTCGATGACATAGCCGCGGTTGGCCACGCCAAGCGCGAGCACGGTGTTTTGCTCGACCAGCAATACCGTCATGCCGCCCTCGTTGATGCGGGCGATGCGGGCATAGACTTCTTCGGCCAGGCGCGGCGCGAGGCCGAGTGAAGGTTCATCCAGCAGGAGCAGGCGGGGCCGTGCCATCAAGGCGCGGCCGATGGCCAGCATTTGCTGTTCGCCGCCAGACAGGGACCAACCCAGCTGGCTGGCCCGCTCCTTCAGCCGTGGGAAGAGGTCGTAGATGCGGTCGAAGTCGTCGCTGGTTCCGCCGCCGCGCACCGAGCCTCCGACCTCCAGGTTTTCCTTCACGGTGAGGCCAGGAAAAATCCGCCGGCCTTCCGGCACATGCGCGATGCCTGCCTTTACGCGGCGCTGGATTGGCACCGTGTCCAGGGGGCGGCCGTCGAAACTCAATTCGCCTGTCGTGGGAAGCAATCCGGAGATTGCTCGCAGCAGCGTGGTTTTTCCCGCGCCATTGACGCCGATCAGCGCCACGGCCTCGCCGGCGCGCACGTCCAGGTCTATGGCACGCAGTGCCACGATGTCGCCGTAGGCGGCACCCAGGTTTCTACACTGCAACATGCTGGTAGCCTCCTCCAAGATAGGCCTCGAGCACTGCCGGATCGGACTGCACCTGGGCGGGCGTGCCTTCGGCCAGCTTGGCGCCGAAGTTCAGCACCGCCACATTCTCGGCCAGCCGCATCACCATGCCCATGTTGTGCTCGATCAGCACGACGGAAAGCCGGTGCTGTTCACGCAGGCGCCGCAACAGGTCCATCAGTTGCTCGACTTCGCCGGAATTCAGGCCGGCCGCCGGCTCGTCCAGCAGCAGCAGCCGCGGCCGCGCCACCATGACCCTGGCCATTTCGACGAGGCGGCGGTTGCCGTAAGAGAGCGAACCTATGCTGCGGTCGGCAAGCGTGTGCAAATCGAACTGGCGGAGGGTGTCGTAGGCGGCCTCACGCGCGGCGCGTTCGCGCTCCCGGGTGGCCCGGGGGCGCAGCAGCAAGGCGCCTAGCGAGCGCGGGTCGCGCATCGCCGCACCCAGCATGACGTTTTCCAGCACGCTCAGGCGCGTGAACAAGCGGCCGCTTTGAAAGATGCGGCCTATGCCCGCGTGGATGATGACGTGGGTGGGCAAACCTGTCAGCACTTTGCCGTCGAAGCTGACCTGGCCGGACGAGGGCGGCACGAGACCCGTCATTACATTGAGCAAGGTGCTCTTGCCGGCGCCGTTGGGGCCGATGATGGCGTAGAACTGGTTGGCGCCGATATCCAGGCTGACATTTGAAAGCGCCTGCACGCCGCCATAGTGCTTGCTGATGTTCTGTACTTGCATGAGGCTCATGACAGGCTGCCTCCGTGGACGACGCGGCGGCGGCTGGCGCGCTTGCCGCGCCGGCGATAGGTGGCAGGGTCGACCAGACTGATCAAGCCGCGGGGCAGCACGATCAGGATGACCAGCACCAGAATGCCGAACACCAATAGATAGGCGTTGCCGACGCCGCGCAACAGTTCAGGCAACAGCGTCACGCTTACGGCGCCCAGAATCGCGCCGACGATGCTGCCTTCTCCGCCCACGACCAGCATGGCCAGGTAGATGATGGAGTGGGAGAAGTTGAAGTCCTCGGGAGAAACAAAGCGGATGTGGAAGGCGAACAGGCAGCCGGCCACGGCTGCGTAGGCGGCGCCCAGCGTGAAGGCAGCTACCTTCACCTTGGTCACCGGCAGGCCGGTCATGGCCGAGGCCAGTTCGTCGTCGCGCACCGCCATCAGCGTGCGGCCCGCATGTGAATGGCGGATGCGTGCGGCCAGCAAGGCCAGCAACGTCAGGACTGCAAGCGAGAACAGGTAGAAGCTCGGTTCGTCGTCGAGCTTGATGGCGCCCAGCGTGAGCGGCGCAATGCCGGATATGCCGTTCGTGCCCCCTGTAATGTCGATCCAGTTGGAAACGACGATAGTGAAGCTCACGTTCAGCCCCAAGGTCGCCAGCGCCAGGTAGTGCCCTTTGAGGCGCAGCAAGATGCGGCCCGTGATATAGGAGACCAGGCAGGTGGCCGCGATGGCGAGCAGCGCCGCCAGCCAGGGATTCCAGCCGTGGGAGGTGGTCAGGATGGCGACCAGGTACGCTGCCACGCCCATGAAGGCGGCGTGTGCGAGCGAGATCAGGCCGGCATAGCCGAAGACGAAGTTCAGGCCGATGACGGCAATGGCCGAAATGACCGCGGTGTTGGCAAGACGGTTGCCATAGCCCTGCGTGTAGAGAGGCAGGGCGGTGGCCAGCGCCAGGACGGCCAGGCCGCACAGCAGATGGGATCGTTTCATGGTCAGCCCCGATCGGCGATGCGCTCGCCGAAAATGCCCTGCGGCCGCAGCAGCAGGAACAGAATCATGATGCCGAAGGCCAGCAGGTCCTTGTAGGTGGAGGACAGATAGGCCGCGCCGAGTATTTCGATCAGGCCCACCACCAGTCCGCCCGCGATCGCGCCGGGCACGCTGCCGAATCCGCCGATGATGGTGGCGGCGAAGGCCTTGAGCGCAACGGCATCACCCATGTTGACGTCCGCGAACCACATGGGTCCGACCAGCAGGCCGGCAAAGCCCGCGAAGACGGCTGCCAGCAGCCAGGCGAAGCCCAGCAGCAGGCGCACAGGCAAGCCCATCAATCTCGCGGTTTCCACGTCCTGCGCCACTGCCCGCATTGAGCGCCCGATGGAGGTGCGATGCAACAACGCGTAGAGTCCGGCGATCAACAGCAGCGTGATGACGATGGTGGCCAGCGCGTGCACCGTGATGACGCCGCCGGCCAGGCTGATGGTGCCGTCGCCGAAGGGCGAGGGCATGCGGAAAGGCCAGGCGTCCCAGACCAGCAGCGCGCCGTTCTGCATGGCAATGCCGGCGGCGACCGTGCCGATGATGACCGTCACGACAGGACGGTTCTGCAACGGCAGGTGCACCAGGGCATAGAACAGCAGGCCGAAGACCGCCATCATCGCGATCGCCACCGGGTAGGCCAGGGCCGCGGGCCACTGCGCCTGGATGATGGTGCTCACCCCGAAGAAGGTGCCCAGCATGACGAACTGGCCGGCGGCGAAGTTCACCACGCTGGTGGCCGAATACACGATGACGAAGCCCAGCGCTGCCAGAGCGTAGACGCTGCCGAGCGCGACGCCGTTGACCAGCAGTTGGATCATTTCCTGCATGGATTTCCCCTTGTGTCGCCGGCCATGCTCAGTCGACCTTGATGGTGCTGATGAACTGCATGTCCTTGCTTCCCCGGGCGAACTTCACGATGGCTACGTCGTGCACGCCGTTGCCTTTGGCATCGAAGCTGTACACGTGCGAAACGCCCTGGTAGCCCTTGAGATCCTTGAGATAGGCCTGGAGCTTTTGCGGATCGGCGCCGACGGCGTTGATGGCCTGGGCCATCAGCATGGCGCCATCGTAGTAAGCCGCGCCGTAGGGATCAGCGTCCATGGAAAAGCGCTGTTTGAAGCGTTCCGCATAGTTCTTGCCTTTGTCGGTGGCCGGCAGATAGGCGTCGATTACGCCCCAGACGTTCTCGAGATCGGATGCCGACAGCAGTTGCATCGCGGCCGGGACAAAGGCGGCCGACGAGGCCACCACGGGCTGCTTGAGGCCGAGCATCTTGATCTGGCGCAGCACCATCGCGCCGTCCTGGGGATAGACGAAAGCCAGGATGACGTCGGCGCCCTTGTTCTTCAGGCTGAGGATCTGCGCCGACATGTCCTTGTCGTTCTGGCCATAGGCTTCCGTGCCGACGGGCGTGATGCCTTGGTCCTTCAGGAAGGCGGCGGCGGCGTTGGCGCCGCCCTGGCCGAAATCATTCTGGATGTAGAGGATGCCGGGCTTGGACAGTTTCAGCTCGTCCTTGACGAACCGCGCCATGGCAACGGCCGCCGTGCTGTCTTGCGGGCGGATGCGGAACAGCCAGGGATTGCGCAGATCCGCGACGGCATCGGCCCCGCCCGCATACATCGCGGGAATTCCGACCTTCGCCACTTCCGGCGCGACGGCCATGTTCTGGGTGCTGTAGCTGGTAAGGAAGGTGAAGGCCGGCTTGTTCTCCTGCGCCAGCTTCACGTAGGCGTTGACGGCCGTGCCATTGGACGCCTGGGCATCCTCGAACACGAACTTGACGGGTTTTCCCTGCAAGCCGCCGGCCTTGTTGATGTCGTCTTCCGCCAGCTTGAGCGAATTGAAGTACTGCTTGCCGGTCAGCGACAAGGGGCCGGTGAGCGGCACGGTGGCGCCCACGACCACGTTCTGGGCGCTGGCCGCGCAGGCCAGTCCTGCCAGGGCGATTGCCGGTATTACGCGGCCGGCGAGGGTGAGGATGTTCTTGACGGACATGATGCTGCGCTCCTGTAACGATCAACGTTGAAGGCGGGGCGGCTTTCCCCTGGGGTTTTTGATGGCTCAATCGTCGTTCCGAAAATCGGTACAACGTTCCTGTTTTCGGTATAATAAAAAACAGCCGGCATCGGCAGCAAGACCGGGTTTTCCCGGCATGGGCGTTCGACCGCCCTACAATGCGCCTCCAAGGAACGCCTATGAGCCTAGATTCCAAACTCCCCCCCCTAGAGCGCTACACCCGCATCCTCGAACTGCTTGCGTCTTTTCCCGACGGCTTGGCCCTCACGGAAATCGCGCGCATGCTGGCGCTGCCTAAAACCAGCGCGCATCGGCTGCTGGGCACCATGCAGGACTCGCAATTGGTGGATCTGGCCGCAAGCACCTATGCGCTGGGAGCGCGCGTCAAGCGGCTGGCCTATGCCAGCGCGGATACGGAGTGGATCGGCGCGGTAGTGCGCCCACACTTGGCGGACCTGGCGGCGGAAACCGACGAAACCTGCTACCTGGCGAAGCTCCATAGCGGCCACCAGGTGTCGTCCGTGCTGATGGAAGCGCCCGATACGCCCTGGCGCGGATTCGTGCTGCCGGGCAAGGGCATGGCGCCACATGCCGCGGCGTCGGCCAAAGCCATACTGGCGTTTCAAGCGCCCAACGTGATTGATGCCGCGCTGGCGGAGCCGCTGCCGCGTCTTACCGCGCATACGTGCGTAGACAGCGCCCGCATCAGGGATGAGTACGCCCAGGTCCGCCGGCAGGGCTATGCGACTTGCATCGGAGAAATCGATGAGGGCCTGGCGGCGCTCGGCGTGCCAGTGCATCTGCAGCATCTGGGCGTGATCTACAGCCTCGGCGTAACGGGGCCTTTGCAGCGCCTGAAGTCCAAGAACCTCGAAACGTTGGCGGCCATCATGCAGCGATACGCCGAACGGGTCGCGCACGCCTTGGCCGCGGGGTACACGCGGCGGCCCGCGGATCAGGGCTAGGGGCAGACAGGGCAGTCGCGGCGGGCGTCGGCGCCCCAGTCCACATCAATGGCGGCGATAGGCGAGACCTTGCGCGTCGCGTTGTCGATGCACACGAGACCAATCTTCCCCGTAGCCACCGCGCGCCCGCTCTGTTTTTCCGTCAGATGAAACTCCAGGTCGAACCCGTACTTGTTGAAGTGGGCGGGGGCGATCTCGATGCGCAATACTTCGCCGTGGTGGCTTTCGGACTTGTATTGAAGGGCAAGGTCCGCCACGACGAAGTGGTGCCCCTCGATGTCTTGTTCGTGATACCCGAGAGAGCGGATGAACCTGACCCTGGCCTCCGACACCAGGGCGATCAGCTGGGCATGGTCCAGGTGTCCTCCGTAGTTGATGTGTCCGGCGTAGATCTGGATCTCGGTAGCGAAGGGATAGTGGTTTCTGGGTTCGAACAAGAGGCGTGGCACGGGAGGAAGGCGGAAGGAGTGGGTATCGAAGCGGTGGATCCTGCGCGCCGGTTACCCGGGCGCGCAGGGGCTGGCGTCAGGTGGGCGGCGCAGGCTGCGCGATCAGGGCGGGAAGCTCCCGTTTGAGCACCTTGCCCATGGGGTTGCGCGGCAGCGCCTCCAGGATGAACCAGTGCCTGGGAACTGCGTAGTCCGCCAGCCATTGGATGCAGTGCGCTTCCAGGCGCTCGGCGTCCAGGGAAGCTCCGGGCCGGAACACGATGCAAGCCGCCGCCTCTTCGCCCAGCTTGGGATGAGGGTACGGAATCACCGCGACTTCCTGTATCTGCGGCAAGCGCTGCAGCGCGTTCTCGATGGCGGCGGACGAGATCTTCAGGCCCCCCCGGTTGATGACGTCCTTGCTTCGGTCGACGAAGCGGAACAGGCCGTCCTCATCCTGGACGACGATGTCGCCGGTATGCAGCCAGCCATCGCGGAACGTGTTCGCGGTTTCCTGCGGATTATCGTAGTAGCCCTGGGCCATGCTGGGGCCGCGAAAGCACAGTTCGCCTGGTTCGCCCGCGGCAACTGGCTGGCCGTTCTCGTCCAACGCGCGCAACTCGCAGTTGGGCATGGCTGCTCCGATCATGCCCGCCTTGGCGGGTAGCCAGTGCGGCGGCAGGCTGGCGCCCGCAGGCCCGCTTTCCGTCATACCCCAGATCTGCATCTGGTCCGCCCATGGCCAGGCCTGGGCAATGCGGTCGATCGCGGCCACGGGCATGGGGGCGCCGCCGTAGGCGATACGCCGCAGGCGCCCCAGGGAATATGTTCCCCGTTCGCACTCGTCCAGCATGTACTGGATTACGGCGGGTACGCCATGGTAGACCGTGGATTGCTCGGACTCCGCCAGGCGCAGCCGATCGGCGTTGCCAGCCAGATGCTCCAGGACAAAGCCCGCGCCGTGCACCCACGATGACATGCATCCCAGGTTCAGGCATGAGCTGGTAAAGAACGGAAAGGCGCCCTGGTAGAGATCGCCGGTACCCAGCCCCACCGCCTGGCCGACGGCGAATCCGGCGGCGAGCATGCTTCGATGCGTATGGACGACCGCCTTGGAACGGGAGGTCGTGCCGGAAGTGAACAGCAGGCATGCCGGCGAGTCCGGTTTCAAGCCCGCGTCTGCCGCGAAGCCGGCGTCCGTTCCGTCCAACGGGTCCTGCCAGGCGAGTCCGGCTGAGGCGGGCGCGCCAAGCAGCGCTTGCCTTGCGGACGTCAGACGCTGCAGACGCGCCGCCGATGCCGTCTCGCAGACCACGAGGGCAGGACGCACCAAGTCCATTGCATGGGCCAGATCGTCGTCGGCTGCGCGTGTGTTCATGGGCACGGCGATCGCGCCTATCGCATAGCAGCCCAGGGCTGTCAGCACGGCTTCCCGTCCGGCGTCGTTTGCCAGGTAAATGGCGACCCGGTCGCCGCGGCCGATGCCGATGGCGCGTAGCCATGCTCCGGTGCGGCGCGAGAACAGCGCCAGTTGCGCGTAGGTCAGGCGGTCGCGGAAGCCGCGGACTGACTGCGCCGACAAGGCCACCCGAAACGGCAGCTGCCTGGCTCTTGCCTCGAGCAACTGTCCCAGGGTCTGGCCCGAGATGGCGGCCCATGACGGCGGGAGCGGATCATCGCGTAGCGCTTCGGATTCCATGGTTGCGGCCTTTTTTCGGTGGAAGAGAGGATCACGCCAGCATGAGCATGCGGGGCGTGCCCTGCTGTTCCTCGGTGGCGGCGCGCGCCTTGAGGACATGCTTGAGCACCTTTCCGGTGGCGGTGCGGGGCAAATCGTCCACCACGAACATGCGTTCCGGGAATTTCTGGCGGGCCAGCCTGGCGCTTTCCAGATACGCCAGCATGCCGGCGAAATCGAGCTCGCGCCCTGGCCGCAGGACAAGGTAGACGCAGGGCGTCTCACCCATCCGGGGATGGGGAAAGGCCACCACTGCCGCCTCCTGGATGGCGGGGTGCTGATGCAGGAGATCTTCGATCTCCTTGGGACTGATGTTCTCGCCGCCGCGGATGATGAGGTCCTTCTTGCGGCCAGTGACAGTGAGGTAGCCCTGGTCATCGACGTAGCCCAGGTCGCCGGTGCGGAAGTAGCCGTCGGCGTCGAAGGCCTCCCCTGTATGGAGCGGGTCGGTATAGCCCAGCATGACTTCGGGGCCGCGGGCCGTGATTTCACCGGCTTGGCCGGGCGCGAGCACGGCGCCGCTTACCGGGTCGACGATGCGGACTTCGTGGTTGAACACCAGGCCATCTGTCGTGACCCCTCTTTCCGCGGGGTCGCCTTTGGCGATGCCCAGGGAAATGGTGGGCGCTTCGCTGCTTCCGTAGATGCGAAAGGTCTTGCAGTTCGGCAGCACCGCATTGGCCCGCTTGACGACTTCCGGCGGCACGGGCGCGCCGCCGCTGCCATAGAGGCGCAAGGCGGGCAGCTGGATGCCGCGCCGGTCGACCTCGGCGACCAGCTCCACCAGGAAGGGAGTGGCGCCGATGCTGAACGACACCTGGTGCGCCTGGATCAGGGCCAGCGCGGCGCTCGCGTCCCACCGCTCCATCAGCAATACTTTTGACCCTTGCAGGAAGGGCAGCTCCAGCCCGTACAGATACCCGGTGATATGGGTAACGGGAGATGGCATGAGTAGTACGTCTTCCCGGGAAAGCTCCCAGAACGTGGTGACGGCCTCGATCTCGGCATGGATGGTGTTGTGGCTGTGCAGAACGCCCTTGGGATTTCCCGTGGTCCCCGAGGTGTAGAGCAGCAGCTTGATGGCGTCGGGCGGGGTATGCGCGAACGGCTCGAGGGGTGTTTCGCGGCTTGCCCAGGAAGCATACGAGGCCTGGCCGTGCGCCTCGGACCGGACCAGGATCAGGTGTTCCAGATCGGGCAGGTCCGGACGCAGCCGCTGGATCATTTCCAGGTAGTCGATGCTGCGGAAGCGTTGCGGAATGAACAGGGCCCGCGTCTTTGAGCGCGAAAGGATGAACCGGAGTTCCGCGTCGCGATAGATGGGGACAATGGGGTTGCAGACAAACCCGCCGATCGCGCAAGCCAGATTGATCGCCAGGGTTTCGCGCCAGTTCGGCAGCTGAAAGCTGATGACGTCGCCCCTGCGCAGGCCCCGGTCGCGCAAGGTTCCCGCGAGGCGCAGCGCCTGATCCCACAGTTGCGCAAACGTGAGTACGCCGGAATCGTCCGCCACCGCGACGTCGTCCGGGTAGTCACGCGCGCATCGTCGGGCGCGATCCACCAGGGTGATGTTCTTCCAACGGCCGTCCCGCGCATAGCTGGCCGCCATGTCCGGGTCGAGCCGCGTATTCCAGCCGCTCACGTCTGTCTGCATCATTGTCTCCCGCACTGTTTTTGTCCGGCGCCCGTCTGCGTGGGCGGGGCCGTGCCGATGCTGTGGTTCAGCTCAAGCCGCCGCGCACCAGCTTCATATAGGTTTCGATCACGGATTCCGGCAGGGTTACGCCCTTGCCGCTTTCCGCCTCCGCGTCCTTGACGTAGCGCAGATACAGGTAACTTCGCGCCGCCATGAACATGTAGGCCAGGGTTTCCAGTTCTTGTTCGCGGTAGTTGACGATTTCCCCGGCGCTGACTCCTCTGCCCAAGGCTTCCACGTAGTGTTGGGTAATCAGCTTGAAATGCGCCTGGTACGCCACCGGTGCGGCTATTTCGGCTTCGTTGAGGATACGGAAAAACCCCGGATTGCCCTGCAGATAGTTGAAGAACGCCCGGAACCCTCTTTCTTCCATGTCCAATACGTTCGCTGCGCCTTTCACCTGGCTGCGGATGAAGACCAGCATGTCCTGGCCGACATGGGGCAGCAGCTCGTCGAACAGCGCCTGGCGCGACTCGAAGTAAAGATAGAACGTGCCTTGCGCGATTCCCGCGGCTTCGGTGATGCGGTTGATGGAGGCGTCGGCGTAGCCGCGTTTTCCGACTACCTGCGCCGCAGCGCGGAAGATCGCCTCCCTGGTTTCGCCGGCCCGTTCGTCGCGGCTCTGCTTTTTCCGGGGGCGGCCCCGGGTGCCGGCGGAGACCGGCGCGGAAGGCGCCGATGCCGGTTTATTCGGGTTGCGTGCAGTCATGGGGCATTATCTGTTGGTGTGTGACAAGTTCAGACCGCCAGGTAGCGGTCGGCAATTTCGGGATGGGCGTCGAAAAGTTTCCAGTCGCCCTGGAACACGATTCTGCCAGTATCGATGACGAATACGTAGTCGGTGCACTGGCGCGAGAACCATAGGTTCTGCTCCGCCAGCAGTAGCGCGGCGCCTTGCTGCTGGCGGGCCAGGTTGACCTGCGTGGCCATCTGCTGGACCAGCAGGGGTGCCACGCCTTCCGTGGGCTCATCCAGCAGCATGCATTTCGGGCGGGACATCAAGGCGCGCGCGACCGCCAGGATTTGCTGCTGCCCGCCGCTGAGTTGGTTGCCCATGCGGGTCCTGAGTTCGGCAAGCGCGGGGAACAGCGCGTAGGCCTCTTGCAGCGGCAGGCAGCCCTGCGGGCCGCTGGCGTGCCGCGCGAGCAGCAGGTTTTCCTCTACGGTCAGATGGCTGAATATCCTGCGGTCTTCGGGTACCAGCGCCAGCCCGGAGCGCGCTCGCGCATGCGTGCCGACCTGCCGGAGATCGTTGCCCATGAAGCGCAGCGTTCCTTCGACGGTGGGGCCGCCGCCCACGATGCTCTTGAGCAAGGTCGTCTTGCCGGCGCCATTGCGCCCCAGCAGGGCGACCCCCTGGCCGGCGCCGACCTCGATGCCGACGTCGTCGAGAATCAGGCTGTCGCCGTACCGCGCCCGCAGGTTTTTGACTTCAAGCACTTTGCACCTCGTGGCCCAGGTAGATTTCCCTGACTTCGGGCGAGGAACGCACGTCCTCGGGCGGTCCGCTGGCGATGATCTCGCCGTAGTTCAGCACGGTGATGCGGTCTGCGAGCGAGAAGACGACGTCCATGTCATGCTCGGTCAACAGTACCGAGATGCCGCGTTCCCGCACCACCGATTTGATGGTTTTCACTGCGGCCGCCCTATCTGGCGGAGACATGCCCGCCATCGGCTCATCAAGCATCAGGAGTTTGGGCCGCAGCGCCAGGCTCATCGCCAGTTCCAGCCGCTTCCGGTCGCCGTAGGCCAGCACTCCGGAGACGTGATCGCGCTGCGATGCCAGGCCCATTTTTTCCAGGGCATCCAGGGCCTCGTCACGGACGTCGGCGGCGGGTGCGATGCGCAGGTTGAAGCCGCCGCGCGCGCCCCGGTGGCGTCGGCTGGCCTCGATGGCGACCACCATGTTCTGCAGCACGGTGTCTTCGCCGAAGACCCGGGCGACCTGGAAGGTACGTCCCACGCCCAGGCGCACGCGCTGGTATCCGTCGATGCTTTCGACCCGCTTGCCCGCGATCGATATTTCGCCCGCATCTGGCAGGAGTTCGCCGCTCAAGGTTTTGAACAAGGTGGTCTTGCCCGCGCCGTTGGGCCCGATGACGACGTGCGTTTCGCCTTGCTGCATGTGCAGCGTCACATCCTTCAGGACCGGAATGCTGCCGTAGGACTTGTAGAGTCCGCGCGCGTCGAGTATGTGCGTAGTCACGATGTCAGCCCCTGAATCTTCGAACCTGAGCCGCCGTCGGTGGATTTTCCACGCCGGCTCGCGGCGAGCAGACGCTGCGCGCCACCGATGACGCCGCCGGGGAATGCCAGCACCACGAGCAACAGCACGGCGCCTATCAGGATTTCGGAGAGGCCGACAATGTTGCGCGTCATGTGTTCGAGTCCGATGAAGATCACCGCCCCGGCGACGGGTCCCCAGAAGTAGGCGACTCCGCCAACCAGGCAGAACAGGATGGGCAGCGCGGAATACCCCCAGTGCGCGATTTCCGGCGTGAGCAGCTGGGTCGCCGGCGCGTACAGGCCGCCGGCCAGGCCGGCGAATGCGCCGCTGGCCACAAAGGCCGAGAATCGCATGGCGTGGACATTGATGCCGAGAAAGCGCACTCGTTCGGCATCCTGGCGGATGGCCGCCAGCAGCCGGCCATACCGGTTGTGCCACAGGATGTACAGGACGAGGCCGAGGAGCGAGACGCAGGCCAGGGTGACGTAGTAGAGATTGCTTCCCTGTGCCAGGTCGAGGCTGAACAGTCCAAAGTCCACGACCGGCCGCTTGATGCCCGTCATGCCGTCTTCCCGGCCCAGGAGGTCCGATTTCGAGATCAGGATGTGCACCAGTTCCGCCAGCGCCAGCGTCAGGATGGCGAAGTAGATGCCGCTGGCGCGGCGCAGGGCGACGACGGCGACCGCCGCCGCGACCAGCCCGCCCGCCACGCCCGCGGCCAGCCAGGCCAGGGGGAAGGGGACTTGGGCGTAACTCTGGAGCAGCAGGCCGGTGGTGTAGGCGCCCGCGGCGAAGTACGCCGCATGGCCGAAACTGACCAGCCCGGTCAGGCCGAAAACGAGGTTGAAGCTCAAGGCGAAGGTCGCGTTGATCAACACGACCGACGCGAGAAACACCAATCCCTTGTCCGCCCACCAAGGGACGCTGGCGAATAGTCCGATTACTAGGCCCGCAACCGCGAGGTCGAACGACCGCCGGCTTGTTGTACTGGCAAGCTGGTTCATTACCGTAGCCCCTTCAAAAGTCCTTGCGGACGCCACATCAATATCGAAATGAGGGCGACGTAGAAGAACAGGCCTGGGACCTCCGCGAAGACGCGGTCGCCGACCGCCGTGATGAGGCCCAGCAGGATTGCGGCCAGGAAGGCGCCGCGGATATTGCCCATGCCGCCGACGATGATCACGCCGAAAGCCTGGATGATCAGGGCGCTGCCCATGTTCGGGGACAGGCTCTGGTTGACGGACAGCAGCGCGCCGGCGACCCCGGCCAGCGCGATGCCCACAACCACGGTGCCTGTCAGCACCAGGCGCACGTTGACGCCGAGTAGCGAGGCCATCCAGGGATCGACCGCCACCGATTGCACGGTTTTCCCCAATTCAGTGCGATGCACCAGATAGTCGAGAAGGAGGAACACGAGCACGCCGCAGCCGATCACGAACAGCACGAAATTCGGGGCCAGCATGCCGGCGATCTCGGTCGCGCCGCGCAATACTGGCGGCGGCGGAACGCTGAGGAAGTCTATGCCCCAGATCACCTTGACCGCGCCCTGGCAAAGCAGCAGCAGCGCATAGGTGGCGATCAGCGAATAGGATTCGCCGACGCCCCGGAGCCGCTGGAACACCAGCCTGTCCACGGCGATGCCCAGCACGCCCAGCGCCGCCGCACACACGACGGTTGCGAACATGAACGCCCAGAAGGACGGCTCTCCAAGCATGGCCAGCAGGCTGTATGCCAGATAGGCGCCCAGCATCACGAAGCCGCCGTGCGCGAAGTTTAGGACGTGCAGGATGCCGAAAACCAGCGTGAGGCCGGCGGCGGTCAGGAAGACGGTCATCCCCCACGACAGGCCATTGAGCGCCATCAAACCATATTGGTCCATGATCCTCGGCCCTTTCAAGCTGCCCGCAAGCTCAAGGCCTTTCCGGGAGTGGGCGGGTCGATCACCTCCTCGCCGGGGATGCGGATGACGTCCACGATCTCGAAGCCCTCCGCGGCCTTGGCCGATCCGCGCAAGCGGTACATGACCACAGGCTTGATCGCCTGGTGGTCTTCCTTGCGGAAGCGGCGCGGGCCGGTAGCGGTCTCGAACGTAACCGATTCAAGCGCATTCAACACTGCCTGTGTGTCGGTCGACCCCGCCGCCTGCAGCGCGCGGGCGTAGGCCATCACCGCCGCATGTCCTTCGGAGATGAAGCCCAGCGTGAGAGGATCCTTGGCCCGGCGCACGGCTTCCGCCTGGAGTTCGCGGCTGACGGCGATGTCCTCGAACGCGCCGGCGTACCAATGCGTTCCCACCCACATGTCCGGCAGGTCCTGCTTCATGGCCTTGGCGACGATCATTTCGTTGGCCGAGTCCACGATCAACCGGGCCTTCTTGAAGAAGCCGAAGGGTTCGGCCTGTTTGTACAGGGTTACGGCATCGCCGCCGTACACGGAGATCATGAAACCCTCGGCGGGGATGGACATGGTGGCGGTAATGGCGTTGCGATAGTCCGCGGCGCCGTACTGGGTCTTCACCGGCGGTGCGATCACGGGCTGCTTCTGGGTGAGGGCGGGATAGAACTCGCGCAGGCCGTCTTCGAAGCATCCCCAGGTGGTGCGGCCATACTCGTGGTCGGGAATGACGCCGGCCCAGCGGTTGACATCCGGGTAGCGTTGCGCCGCCATCTTGGCGAGCGCGCGTTGGCGCATGTAGGGATTGTCCGTGACGCGGAAGTAGTTGCGAACGAAGCTCTCCTTGGTGAGTTTCTCCGAATGCGCGGCGCAGGTGATCAGCAGCGTCTTTTCCTGTTCCAGGATGGCGGCGATCGCCAGGGCCACGGCGCTCGACACCACGCCGAACAGCATATTCACGCCGGAGCCGGCCAGTTCGCGCGCAGCGACGGTGGCGTCCGCGGGCTTGGCTTTGTCGTCCCGGATGACCAGCTCCAGTTTCCTGCCGAGGACGCCGCCAGCCTGGTTGATCTGGTCCACGGCAATCTGCGCGCCCAGCAGCATGGGCTGTCCCAGCGGCGCCTGGGCGCCTGAAAGCGATGAAATGAAGCCCAGCTTGATGGGGGTATTGGCTTGCGCGAACGCGGCGCGGCTCAACAGGCTGCCGGCTGCCGTTGCGCTTGCGCCGCCCAGGGCGCCTAGCAGCTTGAGGACGTTTCTGCGATCCATGTTCATGTCTCCTTTGCTTTGTTCTGCTTTGTTGTGCGGGGCTGGCCCCGGGAACTTCAGATCAACCAGGCTTGTGTCATGCGGCGCCGATGTCGCCCGCGCCTCCAAACGCGGACCATCCCCCGTCCACCGGCAGGGTTGCGCCCGTGATGAAAGACGCCCATTCCGAGGACAGGTACGCGGCCGCATGCGCGATTTCCCTGGGATGGCCGAGGCGGGCCATCGGGGTTCGGCGCTCTATCTGTCCGGTGTCAACTTTGTTTTCGCGTATCAGGGTTTCGACCAGGGGCGTGCGGATGTAGCCTGGCGCGATGCAGTTCACACGGATTCCGAGGCTGCCCCATTCGCTGGCCAGCGACTTCGTCAGCATGATGACGCCGGCCTTGGACGCGCCATAGGCGTTGCGGCGGGGAAAGCCGCCCAGGCCCACGATGGACGAGATGTTGACCATCGAACCCGAGCGGCGCTGCGCCATGTGTGTGCCAACGGCCTTGCACATGAGGTAGGTTCCGGTCAGGTCCACATCCACGATCCGTTGCCAGGATTGCGCGCTTTGCGACAGGGTCGGGGTGTAGGTGTCGGGGATGCCGGCGCAATTCACCAGCGCGTCGATGGAGCCCATCGCCGCGATGGCTTCCGCGGTGACGCGCAGGCAGTCTTGTTCCGCGCAGACGTCCGCCTGCAGCCGGGTCGCGGCGTCTGGCTTCGAGCCGTCGGGCGGCTGGATGTCAACCGCGCTCACGCGCGCGCCGAGTGCCAGGAACAGTTCGACCACTGCCGCGCCGATGCCGCTGGAGCCTCCAGTGACCAGTACGTTCTTCCCGGCCAGATCGATTGCGGACATGTCAGGCATAGGCTCCGGACCACTTGTAGATGTTGTTGCGCTGAACGGCGGAGGAGCCGCCGATGATGGGTAGCAGCAAGGCGTCCCGGACATAGCGTTCCGCGTCGAAATCCTTGACGTAGCCGTAGGCGCCAAAGATGGTCTGGCATTCCAGCGCCACCGCGCGGGCGGTTTCCGTGGCAAAGAGCTTGGCCATGGAGGTTTCGACGCCGCAGCGTTGATGTTCGTTTGCCATCCACGCGGCGTGATACAGCACCAGACGCGCGGCATGCAATTGCGTCTTCATGTCCGCCAGCTTGTGTTGGATGGACTGGTAGTTATTGATGGTCTTGCCGAACTGCTGGCGTTCGCCCGCATAGGCCCATGCATCGTCAAGCGCGGCTCGGGCGATGCCGATGCCGATGGCGGCCACCTCGAGCTTTTCCACGTCCAGGCCGGAGCCCACGATCATTTGCCAGCCGTTGTTCCAGCCGGCCTCGCCGCCCATGACGTTCTCGAAGGGCACTTCCACGTCTTCGAGGATCACATCGGTCGTCGCCGCGCCCTTCATGCCCAGCCCTTCGATGGGCGTGATGGTGACGCCTTTTGTTTGAGGCGGAATCATGACCATGGACAGGTTCTTGTAGCGCGCGTCTTCGTCGCCGGAGCGGACCAGCGCGTAGATGTAGTCCGATATCCCCGCGCCCGAGCAGAAACGCTTGGCGCCATTGATCCGGACCCGGTCTCCCACCCGTTCGGCGCGGGTCTTGACGCTGGCCAGGTCCGCGCCGGCGTCCGGCTCCGTCCAGCCGTAAGCGAAGACGAGGGTGCCGTCCACGACCTTGGGCAAAAGCTCGGCTTTCTGCGCAGGCGTGGCGCATTCGACCAGATTCATGCCCGCGTAGCACGCGCTCATGATGTAAGGCACCGACACCGCGAGGCTGCGGCGCGACAGTTCCTCGATGACGACCATGGTCGCGAGGATGTCGCGGCCCGCGCCGCCGTACTCCTCGGGCACTGTCAGCCCCATGACGCCGAGGCCGGCCAGCTTGTCGAATACGTCGCGGGGAAAATGATTGCGCTTGTCCCAGTCGGCCGCCGCGCCGCGCGGCATTTCCTTTTCGACGAAGCGTTCGAGCGTGTCGCGCAATTGCCGGATGTGGTCGGGTTCCGTGAAGTTCATCGGCGGCTCTCTACTTTCCGGAAAAGACCGGGCTGCGCTTCTCGCGGAAGGCGTTGACAGCTTCTTGATGGTCTTGGGTGGAGTTGGAGAGCGCCTCGTAGGCCAGGGAGGCGTCCATGATCGAGTGCGCCAACTGCTTCAGTCCGATGTTTGCGGACATCTTGGTCCAGCGGATGGCCTTGGTCGCGCCCGCGGCCAGCTTGTCTGCGAACTGTCCGACTCGTTGGTCCAGGTCCGCCGCGGGGACCACATGATTGATCAGGCCGATGCGCTCCGCTTCCGTCGCCATCATCAGGTCGCCGGTCATCAGGTATTCCTTGGCGCGCGCATAACCGATAAGTTGCGGCCAGATGACGGCGCCGCCGTCGCCGGCCACGTAGCCGACGCTTACGTGGGGATCGCCAATCTTCGCGGCGTCCGAGGCGAAGATCACATCGCAGAACAGCGCGAGCGTCGCTCCCAGGCCTGTCGCGTGTCCATTCACTTTCGCGATGACGGGCTTCTCGCAATCCAGCAGCGAATACACGATCTGCTTGCCTTCGCGCGCCGTCTTTTCGAACGCCCCGGGAAGATCGATCATCTTCTGCATCCAGTCTATGTCTCCTCCGGATGAGAAGGCCCGGCCTGCTCCCGTCAGCACCACGACATCGCATTCGGGGTCGGCCGAAGCGTCGACAAACACCCGGGCCAGCTCTTCGTGCATGGCTTCATCGACGGCGTTCAGCTTTTCGGGCCGGTTCATCGTGATTTCCAGGATGCGCTTGCGGCGTTCGAACGTCAGGCTCTTGTACTCAGCAAAGTTCATCTAAACCTCGTATTGAGAGCAGGAGACGCCAGGGGTCTCCTGCATGGAGTTCGCCTGGCGGACCCGGCTGGCGGGCCGCGTCATGGCAAGTCGTCAGGCATTGGAGGCATTCTTGCAAAAAATGAACAGTGAGTCATTATTCATTTTGTGTTTTTTGATGGGTGTTTTCCCTAGGGGGGAAGACATGCATGGGAGGAGTTCGATCTGGCCGAGGCGGTCTGCCCGGCCGTGCGCCCGCGGCGCCTGTCTGCCTATCCGGTAATTTCCGCGGCGGTCCAGAACGCGACGCGATCGCGCCCCGAATTCTTCGCCCGGTACAAGGCCTGATCGGCCCGGGCCATGACCTTCTCGATGTCGGGACCATCGGATGGCCACAGCGCGATGCCGATGGAAACCGTGACATGGCCTACCGCCTGCGGCATGAGCTGGCTTGCCGTCGCCGCCCGGATGCGTTCGGCCACCTTCCCCGCGGTGTCGCGTGAAGCGTCCGGCATCAGGATCAGGAACTCTTCGCCGCCGACGCGGCACGGCGCGTCTTCCGCACGGACGCAGGTCCTGAGGATGCCGGCCAGCGCAATCAGCACCTGATCGCCGGCGGCATGCCCGAAGGTGTCGTTCACGCGCTTGAAGTGGTCCAGGTCCAGCGCCAGCACCGCGAAAGGCTGCTGCGTCCGTTGCAGAGCGGCGATCTGCAAGGCCAGGCCTCTTCGATTGATGAGGCCGGTCATCGGATCGGTGATGGTGTCGGAGCTGAGCTTGTCGATGCGCCTGGTCTGGGAATTCTGGCTCATGGCGACGGCGTTCCTGAGCCGTGCCGCCTCGTAGTACCAACCCTTTATCTTGCCGAGGTCGCCGGCCGAGGCGTCGGGCTGGTCCCGTTCGATGACCTGGGCCAATTCCTCCAGGGGCCTGGAGATCCAGCGGCCCAGCAGGTAGATGAGCAGGAACATGAGCAGGCCCAGCGGCAGGGCATAGAGCACGATCCTGCTGGTCAGGCTCTGCAGCGGACGGAGCGTTTCGTCCAGGGGGCGCTGCGCCACCACGCCCCAGCCGCCGTTCTTGAGCGCGGCGTATCCGGCCAGCAGGTGCGCGCCGCGGGTGTTGACCACGGGCATCGCCCCGGTCTCGCCCCGCAGCACCGCTTCGACCACCGCGTTGTTCCGTTCGCTGGTGCCGATGCGTTCCTTGTCCTTGTGATAGATGATGTTCCCGTCGCCATCGACGACGTACAGGTAGGAGCCGTCGCGATAGAAATGGTCGCCCACCAGCTTGTCGAATTCATTGCCTTGCTGCAGGGGCAGGGCGGTGATGATCGTGCCGGCATAAGCGCCCTGGGCATCCAGGTAGGGTTCTGAAAAAGCCAAAACCAGATTGCCTGCCATGCCCACATAAGGCGTCGAGATCTGGCCCGTCAGCCTTTGTGGGCCAGAGGCCAGTTGCGGCCGAACCAGGGTCTTGCCTTCAAAGCCCGGATTTTCCGGAACGGTGGCCAGGACGGCGCCGTTCTTGTCGGTAATGGCGGCAGTCATGGCCCCGTCGGTCTGGTGGACGAGGCGCGCGAGTTCGTCTTCCAGGGCGGACTTCGATCCCACCAGGCGAGGCGCGCGTTCGGCGGAGAGGACCAGCTGCCGCTGTATGGATTCGATGTACAGGTCGGTGACCTCGGCCAGCTTGACCGCGTAGGCCCGGTTGGCCTCGAGCGTGTTGGCGATGAGCTGTTCACGCTGGACCAGGTAGGCCGCGTACAGCGTGTTGACGAAGGCAATGATTCCGCTGGCGAGCGCCAGCACGGTGATCAGCCGGCGCAACTTCAGTCTGGGCATCGCTGCAGGGGTCAACGCGGAGCTCCTTCAATAATTCTCTCTGACCATTGAATCGGGGCCTGCCGCGCCGGCCATGCCTGCGCGTGTGGAGCTTTGAGTTTTGCGGCAAGCCTGCGGCAAGTCAAGAATCGCGTGGAGGGTAGCCCGCGGATAGCGCCTCGATCAGGTGCTGTATGAATGCGCCCGTCGCCTCGGGCAGCCGTGCGTGGCTGGCAGTCTGCACCTGCAGCGTGCGTTCGGCGAACACGGCTTGTTGCAACGCCACGGCCACCAGCGCGCCGCCGCGCAGGGGTTCGGCGAGGGTGATTTCGCCGGCCAGCGTGACGGCATGGCCGGCTTCGACGATGGCGCGGATGACCGATGACGAGTTGCTGGAGTAGGCGACATCGAAGGGCGGCCCGTCGCTGCCGGCGGCCGAATTGTCGAACAGCAGGCGCACGGTGGTGCCGGAGTCCGTCAGCGCGATCGGGTAGCGGCGCAAGTCGTCCAGGGACACGCTGGCGCGCCCGGCAAGTGGATGGCCCGGGACCATGATGGCGCGCACGGGCGAGACGATTTCGTAGCGCACGGCGATGCCGTTGCCTGCGTTCAGGCTGAAGGCCAGGCCCAGGTCGATGCTGCCGTCGCGCAGGCGTTGCGTCACCACGCCCGGCGACGCGATGTGCACCTGGAACGCCACATCGGGGTGCAGGGCGCGGTAGGCGCCCAGGATAGGCGGCAGCACGTTGCGCGCCACGGCCTCGTTGGAGCCTATGCGGATGGTGGTCAGTTCCGCGTGACGCAGGCTGCGGATATCGCGCAGCACATGTTCGGCATCCATGGCGACACGGCGCGCATAGTCGGCCAGCATTTCACCGGCCCGGGTCAGTTCCATGCCGTGCGGGCGGCGTTCGAACAGGGCCGCGCCGCAGTCCTCCTCCAGTTTCGCGACTTGCCGGCTGATCGCCGAAGGCGCTACGTGCAGGGTTGCGGCGGCGTCCTTGATGCTGCCGGCCCGTACGACTTCGAGGAAATAGCGGTGTGCGGTGCTGAGCATGTGGCGATTCTCAATATGGCAATTGGCATGCTAATTATTGATATTGATTGCCTCAAAAGCAATTCATAGAATGGGCCGACCAGGGCCGCCAGGACACAAGGGCAACAGACCCGGCCGGCGGCTCTTCAACCAAGGGGAATCGCATGGCTACTGTTGTTTGCAAATCGGGCCGCGCCGTCACGCGCTCGCAAGGACTGGGTTGTCTGAAGCGCGCCTTCGCCGCGCTTGCGCTGTCGGCGGTGGCGGGAGCGGGGGCGGCGGATTTTCCGCAGCGTTCGCTCCAACTGATCCTGTCATTTCCGCCCGGCGGCGCCACCGACGTCCTGGCGCGCGAACTGAGCCAGAAGCTGGGAGATGCGCTGGGCCAGTCGGTGGTGGTGTTGAACCGGCCCGGTGCGGGCGGTTTGATCGGCATGCAGGCAGCAGCGCGTTCCGAGGCCGATGGCTACACGCTGTATATCTCGTCGGTGATGTCCAACTCCATCTACGAGGCCCTCAACGGCAAGCAGCAAGTGTCGCTGGACGGCGATTTCGACGCGGTGGGCGCGATAGCGAGCGCCCCGCACATCCTGGTCACGCCCGCGACGCTGGGCATCAAGGACTATGCCAGCCTGGTGGCCTATCTGAAGGCGGCGCCGGGCAAGTACAACTACGCGTCGATGGGCGCGGGCACGCTGTCGAACCTGGAAGGCGAGATCTTCAAGGAGCAGGCGGGCGTGGATGCGCTGCAGATCCCGTACAAGGGCAGCAGCCAGGCCCTGCCCGAGGTGATTTCGGGCGCATCGGTCTTCATGTTCGACAGCGTGACCAGCTCGCTGCCGCATAAGCAGGGCGGCCGCATCGATGTGCTGGGCGTGGCTTCCGCCAAGCGCCTGCCCGTCATGCCCGACGTGCCCACGCTCAAGGAACTGGGCGTGCAGGGCCTGGAGGCCGAGAACCTGTTCGCGCTGATGGCGCCCAAGGGGACCCCCAAGGACAGGCTGGACATCGTGGCGGGCGCGCTGGCCCGGGCGCAGGCCGATGCCGGCTTCCGCAAAGCCATCGAGGCCCAGGGCTTTCAGATCAGCGAGATCCCGGCCAAGACCCTGCCGCAGTTCATCCTGGACCAGCAGGCATTCTGGCGCGACAAGGTCAAGGCCTTGAACATCACCGCAGGCAAATGATCGGACCTCCCATGCCCATACCCAACGATCCCTTCTGGCAGCTTCCCTACCCATCGCAACGCATGCCCGTGCTGGCGGACAACGTAGTCAGCACGTCGCAGCCGCTGGCCAGCTCAGCCGGCCTGCAGATGTACGCGCGCGGCGGCAACGCGATCGACGCGGCGCTGGCCACCGCCATTGCGTTGACGGTCGTGGAGCCGTGCATGAATGGCATCGGCGGAGATATGTTCGCCATCGTCTGGCATGGTGGCCGCCTGCACGGGCTGAACGCGTCCGGGCGCGCGCCGGCCGCCTGGGAGACGGCCAGGTTCGCGCATCTGGACGGCATGGATCCCATAGGCTGGGGCAGCGTGACGGTGCCCGGCGTCGTATCCGGTTGGCGCACGATCTGGGAGAAATTCGGTTCGCTGCCGTTCGAAGACCTGTTCGAACCGGCCATACGCTATGCGCGGGACGGCTACCTGGTCTCGCCCACGGTGCATCGCCAGTGGCAGAAACAAGTGCCGCGCCTGAGCGGGCAGCCGGGCTTCGCCGAGTCCTTTGCGCCTGGCGGCCGCGCGCCCCTGCCGGGAGAACGCTTCCGCAGTCCAGGCCAGGCCGCCACGCTGGAGAGCATCGCCCGCAGCAAGGGCGAAAGCTTCTACCGCGGCGAACTGGCCGCGGCGATCGCCGCCCATGCGCGCAACACGGGCGGCTATATCACCGAGGCCGACATGGCGAGCCATATCGCCGATTGGGTGGAACCGATAGGCATGCGCTACCGCGACCTGGAACTGTTCGAGATCGGCCCCAATGGCCAGGGTATCGGCGCATTGATGGCCCTGGGCATGCTGGAACACTTCGACCTGGCGGGCTGCGGCCGCGACAGCGGCCGCGCGCTGCACTTGCAGATCGAGGCCATGCGGTTGGCGTTCGCCGACCTGTACGAGCACGTGGGGGATCCGGCCCACATGAAGGTGTCCAGCGCACAGCTGCTGGATCCCGCCTATCTGGCCGAAAGAGCGAAGCTGATCGATCCGGACCGGGCGGGCGAGCCGCGGCCTGGCAATCCGCACAGCGGCGGCACCGTGTATCTGACCGCTGCCGACCGGCATGGCACCATGGTTTCGTTCATCCAGTCCAACTTCAAGGGATTCGGCTCCGGCGTGGTGGTGCCAGGAACGGGCATCGCCCTGCAGAACCGGGGCTGGGGCTTTTCCACTAAGGCTGGCCATCCCAACGTGGTGGCGCCGGGAAAACGGCCATTCCACACCATCATTCCTGGCTTCTTGATGAAGGGTGGGCAGCCCTTGATGAGTTTTGGCTTGATGGGCGGCTCCATGCAGGCGCAGGGCCATCTTCAAGTCACCAGCCGGCTGGCTGACTTCGGCCAGAATCCGCAGGCTGCCAGCGACGCGCCACGTTGGCGCATCAAGGACGACAACGTCGGCGTGGCGGTGGAATGGAACTGCCCGCCGGACGCCATCGAGCAGTTGCGCGCCTTCGGCCACAAGGTGGACGTGGCGCCGCGCTTCGATCTGGAGTTCGGCAGCGCGCAGATGGCCATGCGGCTGGAGCAAGGGGGGTATCTGGCCGCGTCGGATCATCGCAAGGATGGCTACCCGATAGGCTATTGAAGCCGCCCTCCGGACCGGCATTTGGTCGAGGCAAATCCGCGTTTCGTCGAAAAAGGCGTGATCTCTCCCGGGCCTTCGCCGACAATCGGCACGTTTTGAGTCGGCACGGCAGAGCGGCCCACCCCCGGCGCCGGCCTGAACGCCGCGCCGGGCGCGTCAGCGTTGCGCCACCGCGCGCCGCAGCCGCTGCGTAGCGACCCGGCCCAGCACCACGGAAGCGACGCCGTTGTTGAATGCCACCTCTGCCTGCGCGCCGGGAAGCTGCGACAGATGAGAGACATGCTCCAGATTCATGATGACGGACCGGGACAAGGCGCAGAAGGGCGGGCAGGGGAGCTGGGCCGCCAGGCGCTTGAAGGTAATGTGCATCAGCTCATTGGCGTGGGCGGCGCTGCAGAGCAGCACATAGTCGCCCTGGGCCTGTGCCATGGTCAGTTCATGGACCTTGATGAGCTTGGTGCCATTGCGCGTGCGCAGCGCCAGGTGGCCGCTGGCGCGTGGGCGCAGCCTTGCCAGCGTCTGTTCGAGCCGGTCCGGCCGCACAGGCTTGAGCAGGTAGTCGACGGCCTGGACGTCGAAGGCGCGGGCCGCGTAGTCGCTATGCGCCGTGACGAAGACGACGGCGGGCGGGGCGTCCAGTTCATTCAGCAAATCGAAGCCGGTGCCAGCGGTCAGTTCGATGTCCAGGAACAGGGCCTCCGGACGATGTTCGCGGATCAGGGCCCGCGCCTGTTCAAGGGTGGCAGCTTCGCCCGCGACCTGGACGTCGGCCGAGGCTTCGAGCAGCCGGCGCAAGTAGCGCCGTGCCGGGGCTTCATCGTCGATGACAAGCACGCGCAGCATTTTCCTCCCTGGCGCCTTGGTGTGGCGGGTATAGTCGTCCGGTCTGGCAGCCGGGTAAATATAAGGCCTATGCCGTTTCCAGAGAACCCTTTGCAGGTCCGGAGGGCGCGTCCATGAAGTTCACATCCTTCAGCCAGGGCTTGAGTCCGGGCGATTCGTCGCTCGGCTTCTGGCGGGCGCAGACCTTGGGGTGGCTGTTTCTGGCGGTGGTGGGATTTTTCATCCGGCTGGCGATATTCGGCAACGCCAACGCGGCCTTCTGGCTGACGGTGGCGCTGGAGCCGCTGGCATTCGTGCTGACCAGCGGGGCGGCCGTGCTGCATGGCCGTCGTGCGGGCAAGGGCGATCCGCCCCTGCTGGTGTTGGTCTGCGCGGTGCTGTTCTGCCTGACCGCCTCGGCCCTGCTGGCATCGATCGCCTATGGCATCCACGGTCTGTTCCAGCCCGGCGCGATCCGGGTGCTGCCGGGCAACCAGTACCGGCTGGGCTTTCTCTACTACATGGGGATGCTCTCGATCTGGACGTTGATTTACTTCGGCGTGTCAGCCGAGCTGAGCGCGCGCACCGAGCGCCTGTCCAAGATGAAGGCGGAAACGCGTTCCCTGAAACTGGAGCTCGAGCACCTGCAACTGCAGATCGAGCCGCACTTCCTGTTCAACTCGCTCAACACCATCGTGGCCGAGATCGCCGAACGTCCCGCCATCGCGGAGGAAATGACCCGCAGCCTGGCCGACTACCTGCGCTACTCGCTGGATCGGCGCGGACGCGGCCTGTCCAGGCTGGAAGAGGAGATCGAAGCCGCCGAGGCCTACGTGCGCATACAGGCGCTGCGTTTCGACAAGAAGCTGGAACTGCGCTGCCAGATCGATCCGGCCACACTGGAGATCAGCCTTCCGCACATGACGCTGCAAGGGCTGGTGGAAAACGCGATCAAGCACGGCATGCGTTCGGAGCACGGGCATTTTCCGATCGGCATACGCACGCGCCTGCAGGGCGAGGAATTGCTTATTGAAGTGGACAATCCCGGCCGGCTGCATGCGCCCTTCGATCTGGCCAAAGGCGGGAGCGGACTGGGGAATCTGTGCCGCCGCCTGGCGCTGAGGTATCCGGACAGGCACGAATTCATGCTGGAGCAGCGGGAGGAGAGAACCGTCGCGCAAATCCGGCTGCGTGGCGCTCCCGAGCCGGCGTAGCGTACTGGCGGCTGCGCAGTGGTCAGCGGTAGGTCGCGAGCAGGATGCTGGTTTCGGTGGCGGCGATGCCTTTGATCAACCGCACGCGCTCCAATACCTTGGACAGATCGGCCGTGGAGTCCGCGCGTATCTCGGCCAGCAGGTCCCAGCGGCCGTTGGTGTCGTGCAGCTGCTCGATGCTGGGTTCGCCCAGCAGGCTGGCCAGCACGGCGCGAGTCTGGTTGCCGTCTACGGTAATGCCCATCCAGGCGCGCAGGCCGCCCTGATCGGAGTCGGGGCGCAGCTTCAGCGTGTAGCCGGCAATGACGCCTTCGTCTTCCAGCTTGCGCAAGCGGTTGGAGACCGTGCCGCGCGACACGCCCGCCTTGCTGGCCAGGACGGCAAGCGTCGTGCGCGCGTTGCGCCGCAGGATGCCGATCAAGCGGGTATCGATTTCATCCATGGCGAGTCCATATTTCAATGTTCCCGGAACAGGCGGCCATGGCCGTCGATCCGGTCGTTGACCCCCGCCAACCGCAGACAATGCCACATGCTGGCCTGATTGCTGCCGATCACGGGCTTGCCCAGCGTTTCTTCCAGGCGCTGGATGACGGCGGTGGAGCGCAGTGCGCCGCAGCTGATGAAGACGGCGTCCGCATCGGGCCGGTCCACGGCACAGGCGAATTCGTATAGATAGTCGGGCGAGACGCGGTTCATGGTCTCGTCATCGGGCAGGGCCAGGCCCTGCAGCGAGACGACTTCGTGGCCCGCGCTTTCAAAGTAGGCGCGCTCCAGCTCGTTGACCGCGTCGTCATACGCGGTCGCAATGGCCAGGCGGCGGGCGCCGACCGCGGCCAGCGCCGCCGCGACGCCATCCAGCAGCGTGGCCGCGGTTGAGTCGGGCCGGGCCAGGGCTAGCAGCGCGCGCACTTTGTCGTTGCCGATCACGAAGCTGCCGGCGGTGCAGTTGTAGCAGACCACGTCGATATCGCGGCGCCCCGGAACCAGACTGTCCAAGGCCTGGAGCAGCCCCCCCTCCATGTCGGCCAGGCTTTGCACGGTGCAGGCCGTCGCCATGGGCACGCGGCCGAAGCTCAGGCCCACGCCCTCGGGCGCCATGGCGTGCATTTCCCCCTCGGTCAGGCCGGCGTTGGCCACGCACAGGAAAGCGATGCGTGCCCGCGGGTAGGGGCCGGCGTCATAGCGGACGGGGTTCATTCCGTCATCCCCGCGGCATCGAAGCACTCGCGTATGGCGGTGGTGGCCTTGACGAAGTTGGGGTGGCCGACCATGGTGTAGTCGCGCGGCCGCGGCAGGTCGATGTCGACCGACAGCGCCACGCGGCCCGGGCGCTTGCTCATCACTACCACGCGGTCGGACAGGAATACCGCCTCCGAGATGCTGTGGGTAATGAACATGACGGTCTTCTTGCTTTCCAGCCAGACCCGTTGCAGCTCCAGGTTCATGGCTTCGCGCGTCATTGCATCCAGGGCGCCGAAGGGCTCGTCCATCAGCAGGATGTCGGGGTTGTGGATAAGCGCGCGGCACAGCGCCACGCGTTGCTGCATGCCGCCGGACAGCTGGTGCGGCAGGCATTGCTCAAAGCCTTCCAGCCCGCTGAGCTTGATCAGTTCGCGCAGCCGGGCCTCGTAGCGCGCCGCGGGCAGCTTGCGCATCTCCAGCTGCAGCGAGATGTTCCTGGCGACGTCGCGCCACGGCAATAGGGCCGCGCGCTGGAACACGATGCCCACGTTGGCGCCGGGTTCCGTCACGCGCTCGCCCAGCACGCGGATCTCGCCGGCGGAGGGCGGGGTCAGGCCGGCGACCGCCCGCATCAGCGTGCTCTTGCCGCAGCCGGACGGGCCGAGCACGGACAGGAACTGGCCTTCGGGTATGGCAAGGTCGACGCCGTCGACCGCGACGTAGGAACCGAAGCGCTGGACCATGCCGCGGATGTCGATGGCGGTCTCGGGCGCGCCCGCTTCCGGGGCGAGCGCCAGGGCTGCGTGGTGTGCCATGTCTATTCCCTGTTGTAGTCGTTGGTATAGAGCGCGCTGGTCGGGAGCGGGCTGGCGATCTGGTTCGACTGCACGAACTGGTCGACCATGGCTTGCCAGTCTTTTTCCGAAGAAACGCCGAACGGCAGCCCTTTGGTATTGGGCGTGCCGGCTGCCTGCAGTGAGAGCTGCAGTTGCCGCACCAGTTGGTCGCGGTTGCGCGCCTGCTCCGGCCGCTGGCGCACCAGGGCGTCGACCGAGGCGGCGGGATCGGCCTGAGCCGCCTCGTAGGCCTTGCGCGTGGCGCGCAGGAAGCGGCGCGCGGTGTCGGGGTTGGCCGCCAGCCATTTGGTATTGGCCGCCAGTCCGCCTTCCAGCGCGTTGACGCCGAAGTCGGCATAGAAGAAGTAATGCACCTTGGCGCCCTGCGCTTCCAGCGGGGGGATATGGAAGTAGGTCACGCCGGTGATGGCGTCAGCGCGCCGTTGCAGAAACAGGGCGGTCTTGGTGCCCACGGCGGGCGCGATGACGTTGATCTTCTTCTGGTCCACGCCGTTCAGGGCGGCCAGCACCGGGAACATCTGCGCGGTCGATTCGGACGCGCTCATGCCCAGCACCTTTCCTTCCAGGTCCTTGGGCGCGCGCACCGGCGCGTCCGCATGGCTGATGATGACCATGGGCGAGCGCTGGTGCACGGCGAAAACGGCTTTCAGCGGCATGCCTGCGGCGATGCCCTTGAGCATGGTGCCGTAGTCCATGAAGCCGATGGGGTCGATGCCCTGCGCCACCAGCTTCGCGGTGTTGCTGGAGCCGCTGCCTTCACCGATGCTCAGGTCTATGCCTTCGGCCTTGTAGAGGCCTTTGTCTATGCCGTAGTACAGCGGCGCGTGCGTGCCGTAGATGCTGTAGTCCAGGCGCAGGCTCAATTTCTCCTGCGCGTTGGCTGCGCCTGCGGCCAGCAGGCAGGCCAGGGTCCAGCCAAGTCGGGTCGTGAATTTCATGATGGTGTCTCCGGGGGGCGGGGTCAGACTGAGGGCAGGGCGTCGCTGCGCACGCTGATGTGCCAGGGGATCAGGAAGCGTTCGGAAAACTCGACCAGGTAGTAGAAGACCAGGCCGATGAGCATGAGCGCGACCAGCACGGCGAACAGCAGCGTGGTGTCCAGGTTGGCGTTGGCGGACAGCAGCACGTAGCCCAGGCCGCTTTCAGCGCCTACCCATTCGCCCACCACCGCGCCCACGGTGGCGAAGGCGATGGCGACTTTCAGGCCGGAGAATATCTGCGGCAGCGCATACGGCAGCCGGATGCGCAGAAAGGTCCGCAGGGCGCCTGCCCGCATCGAACGCGCCAGGTCGTTCAGGTCCGCGTCTACCGAACGCATGCCCGCCACCGTGCTGACCACGATGGGGAAGAAGGCCACCGAGAAGGCGATCAGGATCTTGGGGAACAGGCCCAGGCCGAACCAGATGATGATGAGCGGCGCGACCGCCACCTTGGGAAAGGCCTGCGAAACCACCAGCAGCGGCATGATGGCGCGCTCCAGCGGGCGCGACCAGACCAGCACGATGCCCAGTGGTATGCCGACCGCGATGCTGAGCAGAAAGCCGCCCAGCGTCTCGACGGACGTGACCCAGCTGTGATGGCCCAGGAACGCCGAGTCCGACCACAGCCGCTCGAGTACGCTTAGCGGCGGCGGCAGCAGATAGGCCGGCAGGCCGAACAGCGGTATCGAGACGTGCCACAACAGCAGCACCCCGATGACCGCGATGGTTGGATACATCCAGTTTTTCAACACGGCAATTCCCCTTGTATTTTGTTGGCGCGCCGGTTTTGGTAATCAGGCGTCGATTTCGATCAGCTCCCGCGGGTAGCGGGTCAGCACCTCGCAACCGTCCTCGGAGACGGCCACGCTTTCGCTGGCCATGAAGCCGCCTTCGGGCATGAACAGCGAAGGCACGAGGTGAAAGGTCATGCCGGGTTTCAGCACGGTGGGATCTCCCGGGCGTAGCGCCAGGAAGCGCCCTTCGGCCCAGTTGGGCGGAAAGCCGATGCCTATGCCGTAGGCCGTGCGGTGGTCGAAGTACTGCGCCAGCCCGGCGCGTTCGAATACCGCCCGGCAGGCCTGGTCCACCTGGGCGGACGTGACGCCGGGACGGATGGCATCGATGGCGGCATCCAGCGCGGCAATGACGGTGCCGGCCAGGAACCGCTGCCGCTCGCTGGCGCGTCCTACCACGCAATTGCGCGAGATCATGGCGTGATAACGGTTGATGTTGGCCGCGGCCTCCAGAAACACCAGGTCGCCCTGCTTGAGTTCGCGGCGCTGCCAGGTGGTGAAGCAGACGCCGCTGGCGCGGCCTGCGGCCACCAGCGGCACGCGGGTGTATTCGCTTCCAGCCTTGGTGGCGCCGTGCAGCATGGCGGCGGCGAGATCGTTTTCGGTGGCGCCCACCGCAATGGCGCGCACCGCCGCATCGATGCCTGCGACCGCCGCATCCGCGGCCTGGCGCATGAATCCAAGCTGCGCCGGGGTCTTGATCTTGCGCGCCTCTTCCATCGGCCCTTGCCAATCGGCCAGGCGTTCGCCCAGGCGGGCCTGCAACTGCTTGTAGGCGGCCACGCTCAGGTAGCCGGAAGCCGTTTCCAGGCCAATGCGGCCGCTGGGCAGGATGTCTCGCAGATAGCCAGCCAGCACCTCGACCGGATCGCTGATGTCATCGATGGCGATAAAGCGCGCGATGTTGCGGTTGCCGGTCGCCACGGCGTGGTTGACCTGGCGCGAGACCATGGCGATGCCGCCGTCGACCGTCACCACCAGGCACTGGAACGTGAAGTAGCCGATGGAACGGTAGCCGGTCAGCCAGTAGATGTTCTCGGGGTCGAACAGGATGGCCGCCGCCAGGCCTTGGGCCTGGATGTCCCGCGCAAGCAGCGAGAGGTTCGCGGCATAGACGTCCGGGCCGAACGGCAATTCCATGGATGCATAGTTTTCCGACACGATGGGTCCTGGATAAAAGTCGAGCGATCATCCTAGGAATAATCTACATAACTGCCTAATACCAATAATTGCCATGTCTATAGCTAAATAGTTATAGTCGGCGCATGAACATCAGAGAGATAGAAATCTTCAGGGCGGTGATGCGGGAAGGCTCGGTGTCGCGGGCGGCGCAGGTGCTGCTGATTTCGCAGCCTGCCGCCAGCAAGTACATCGCCCAGCTGGAACGTCGCGTGGGCGTGGCGCTGTTCGTGCGCAAGGGCGGACGTCTGCTGCCCACGCCCGAAGGCAGGGCGCTTTATGGTCAGGTCGACCGGCTTTTTGCCGGCCTTTCGCAGTTGGATAGCTTCATCAAGGATCTGGGCAGCGAAAAGCAGGGCCATCTGACCGTTGCGTCCTTGCCCTTGCTGTCCTTGACCGTCATGCCGGACGTGCTCGCCAGCTTCATGGCGGACCGGCCCAATATTTCCGTGGCCTTGCAGACGCGCAGTTCGGCGCGCATCGTCGAATGGGTGGCGGCGCGCCAGGTGGATATGGGCGTGTGCTTCTACGGGGGGCAACACCCGGGCGTGGTGGCCGAGCCGTTGGTCAGCCTGCAGCTCTATTGCGCCATTCCCCCCGGCGACCCGCTGGAAAAGTTCGACACCATACGCGTCGAACAACTGGCCGGCCGCGATCTCATCATCTACGACAACCTGGATCACACCCGCTTCTGGCTGGAAGCGCTGCTGGAGCAGCAGAAGGTCTACGCGCGGCGGCGCGTGCAGGTGTTCTGGACCTCGGTGGCGATGGAGCTGGTGATGCGCGGCGTGGGCATCGCGCTGGTCGACCGGCTGACCGCCGCGCGCATCCCGGGCGGGCTGGATCAACTGCGGCCGCTGGAGCCGGGCGCCTCTTTCGACCTCAGCCTGGTATGGCCCGAGCATTGGCCGTCGTCAGTCATCGCGCTGTCCTTCGCGGACGCATTGCGAGAACATCTGCGCGATCACGCGGCCTGATGCGGCCAGCGCGCCCCAGGCCAGGAAACTGGAGGCGCGGGCTGGAATCGAACCAACCTTCGCGGATTTGCAATCCTGCTGCATAGCCACTCTGCCACCGCGCCATTCTTTTTGTCCTAAGACATATATAATTGTGTTCGAGGACAAAATAAATTGCAAGCGTCCGGCGCGGGCGGACTGCCATTTCGCGCGGCCAACGGTAAAGCGGGGCCGCGCGGCTGTCCTTGCTGCCGGGCCGCCATGGGGGCGGCCCGGATTCGACCGAGGACAGCAATGCAGTTCCAGTTTCCCATCGTCATCATCGACGAGGATTTCCGCTCGGAAAACACGTCCGGCCTGAGCATCCGGGTATTGGCCGAGGCCATCAAGGCCGAGGGCTTCGATGTGCTGGGCACGACCAGCTACGGCGATCTCAGCCTGTTCGCGCAGCAGCAAAGCCGCGCCAGCGCCTTCATCCTGTCCATCGACGACGAGGAACTCGCGCACGGCGAGGGCGTGGCGCCGGCGCTGCTGGCATTGCGGGAATTCATCAGCGAAGTCCGGCGGCGCAACGCCGACGTGCCGATCTACGTCTACGGCGAAACCAAGACCGCGCGGCACATTCCAAACGACATCCTGCGCGAACTGCAGGGCGTGATCCACATGTACGAGGACACGCCGGAATTCGTGGCGCGGCACCTGATCCGCGAGGCCCGGGCCTACCTGGAAGGCGTCAAGCCGCCGTTCCTGAAAGCATTGCTGGACTACGCCGAAGACGGCTCCTATTCCTGGCATTGTCCGGGGCATTCCGGCGGCGTGGCGTTCCTGAAGAGTCCGGTGGGCCAGATGTTCCACCAGTTCTTTGGCGAGAACATGCTGCGCGCGGACGTCTGCAATGCGGTGGAGGAACTGGGCCAACTGCTGGACCACAACGGCGCCATCGGCGCGAGCGAGCGCAATGCTGCGCGCATCTTCAATGCGGACCACTGCTACTTCGTGACGAACGGCACCAGCACCAGCAACAAGATCGTGTGGCATCACATGGTGGCGCCGGGCGATGTGGTGCTGGTGGACCGCAATTGCCACAAATCGATCCTGCACAGCATCGTCATGACGGGAGCGATCCCCGTCTTCCTGCGCCCCACGCGCAACCATTTCGGCATCATCGGCCCGATCCCGCGCAGCGAGTTCGACGTCGAGACGATCCGCGAGAAGATCCGCGCCCATCCGCTGCTCAAGCACCTGGACGCCGACGCGGTCCGCCCGCGGGTGATGGCGCTGACGCAGTCCACCTACGACGGCATCATCTACGAAACCGAGACGATCAAGGCCGCGCTGGACGGCTACGTGGACGCCTTGCACTTCGACGAAGCCTGGATGCCGCACGCGGTGTTCCATCCGTTCTATGGCGCCTACCACTGCATGGGCAAGCAGCGCGCGCGGCCCAGGGAATCCCTGGTGTTCTCCACGCAGTCCACGCACAAGCTGCTGGCCGGCATCAGCCAGGCCAGCCACGTGCTGGCGCAAGACTCCATGACGCGGCAGCTGGACCGGCACCTCTTCAACGAGTCCTATCTGATGCACACCAGCACCAGTCCCCAGTACGCCATCATTGCCAGCTGCGACGTGGCCGCGGCCATGATGGAGCCGCCTGGCGGGACGGTGCTGGTGGAGGAGAGCATCGCGGAAGCGCTGGATTTCCGCCGCGCGATGCAAGAGGTCGGCACGCATTTCGCCGACGGCGACTGGTGGTTCAAGGTCTGGGGACCCGAGGCGCTGGCGCCGGAGGGCATAGGCTCGCCCGAGGACTGGATCATCCGCGCCGGAGACGGCGAGGCGTCGTGGCACGGATTCGGGGAACTGGCCGACGGCTTCAATATGCTGGATCCGATCAAGTCGACCATCGTGACGCCCGGGCTGGACCTGGACGGCAACTTCGCCGACAGCGGGATTCCGGCCTCCATGGTCACCAAATTCCTGGCCGAGCATGGCGTGATCGTGGAGAAGACCGGGCTGTACAGCTTTTTCATCATGTTTACGATAGGCATCACCAAGGGCCGCTGGAGTTCGCTGCTGACCGCGCTGCAGCAGTTCAAGGATGACTACGAGCGCAACCAGCCCATGTGGCGGCTCCTGCCGGAGTTCTGCCGCAAGTTTCCCCGTTACGAGAGCATGGGCTTGCGCGACCTGTGCCAGCACGTGCATGCGACCTATGCCCGGCACGACATCGCCCGCTTGACCACGGACATGTACCTGACCGACGTCGTCCCCGCGATGAAGCCCTGCGATGCCTACGCCTGCATCGCCCAGCGGCGCACCGAGAGGGTGGAGATCGACCATCTGGAAGGCCGCATCACCACCAGCCTGATCACGCCTTATCCCCCGGGCATACCCGTGCTGGTGCCGGGCGAGGTGTTCAACCGGACCATCGTCGACTACCTGAAGTTCTCCCGCGAGCTGAGCCGGGAATGCCCGGGGTTCGGCACGGACATCCATGGTTTCGTGGAGCTGCGCGATGCCGACGGAAACCTGCGCTATTACGTGGATTGCGTGCGGTAAGCCCGCTTTATGCCGACGGGGAATCCGTGTCAAACTTACGCGCGGAGTTGGCCAGGCCGGGAGCCGGCCCTCTCCATTGACTTGACGCGGCTCGGCCGCTGTCCGTGACAGGAACGGGATTGTCTTAGGACTCTATGAAAATACAAGGAAAGACCGCCGCGGAGATCTTCGATTGCGTGCGCGCGATGGCTCAGTCGGGGCAGCTGCCGCCGGGCCAGGCGCTGCCGCCGGTGCGGGATCTGGCGGTCGAACTGGATATCAACCGCAATACTGTCGCTGCCGCCTATAAACGGCTGGTGACGGCCGGCATCGCCCTGACCCAGGGCCGCCTGGGCACCATCATCCGCGACCAGTCCGGTCCCGGAGAACAGGAAGGCGCGCTGTCGGACTCGCCGCTGGCCGACCTGGCCAGCGGCAATCCAAACCCGGCCTGGCTGCCGGACCTGAGCGCTGCCCTCTCCATCCGGCCTTATCAGCCGCGGCTGTATGGCGAACCCACCGTCAACGCCGGGCTGGAAAGCTATGCCCGCGCCTGGTTCGCGCCGGACTGCCCGGCGCCCTTCGAGATCAACCTGACCCACGGGGCGGTGGACGCCATCGAGCGGCTGCTCAGTTCGCATCTGGTGGCTGGGGACAAGGTGGCGGTCGAAAACCCATGCTTCCTGAGCAGCATCAACATGCTGCGCATCGCCGGCCTGCAGGCGCTGGGCGTGCCGGTCGATGCCGAAGGCATGCAAGCGGCGGCACTGGAGGCGGCGCTGGCCAAAGGCGCGCAGGCCGTCATCCTGACGCCGCGGGCCCACAATCCCACGGGCTGCAGCCTGAGCGAAAAGCGGGCGAAGGCGCTGGCGCGGGTGCTGGCCAGGTATCCCCACGCCCTGGTAATCGTCGACGATCACTACGCCTTGCTGTCCGGCAAGGCGTACCACTCGGTGCTGCCGTCGGGCGCGCAGCGGTGGGCCTTGGTGCGCTCTTTCTCCAAGACCTTGGGACCCGACGTGCGCCTGGCGATGGTCGCCAGCGATCCCGCGACGTCGCGGCAACTGCGGCTGCGGCTGGCCTCCGGCACCAGCTGGGTCAGCCATCTGCTGCAGGACATGGTCGAGGTCACGCTGGGCCGGCCCGAGGTCGCCAAGCAGATGGCCCAGGCCCGCAAGGACTACGCGCAGCGCCGCAAGTCCCTGGAAAACGCCTTGCTGGAGCAGGGCGTGCCGTGCGCTGCGGACGGTGACGGCCTGAACCTCTGGGTGCCGCTGGATACCGACGACCAGGCGGTCGCGCTGGCCCTGGCCCATCGTGGCTGGCTGGTGCGCCATGGCGATGCCTTCGGCGTCCAGGAACCGGTCCGGGGCCTGCGCATCACCCTCTCCGCGATCGAACCCGGACAGTGCCGCAAGCTGGCGCGGGACATCCGGGAAAGCATGGCCTAGCCGCCACCGGCTTCAACGCCGGTCGGCCATGGCTTGCCCCAGCCTGACCGTCCGCCCGGTTTTCCAGCCCGGATGGAAGCGCCAGGCGCTGCCGGGCATCAGCAGCACCACGGTCGAACCCAGCTGGAAATGCCCCATCTCGGCGCCTTGCGGCAAGCGCAGGGGAGCCAGGCCGCCATAATCCCATTGCTGCATGCGCCGCCCGTGCGGGGCGACCTGGCCATGCCAGGTCGTGGCGATGCTGCCGACGATGGCGGCTCCCACCAGCACCATGGCGTAGACGCCATGGAGGGGATGTTCGAACCAGCAGACCAGCCGCTCGTTGCGCGCCAGCAAGCCGTCCATGCCCTGCACGATCTCCGGCCTGACGGAGTAGAGCGTCCCCGGCATATGGCGCATGCCCAGCAGACGGCCCTCGCAAGGCATGTGCACGCGATGGTAGTCGCGCGGACTCAGATAGATCGTGGTGAACCAGCCGCCGCCCAATGCCCGCGCCAGATCCGCATCGCCCAGCAGCGCAGCGGCGCTGTATTGGCGCCGCTTGGCCTGTATCAATTGCCCCAGGCTGATACGGCCGAACTGGCTCACGGTGCCATCCGCGGGACTGGTCCAGTCCGAGTCGGCCAGCTTGCGGGCCCCCGGCTTCAAGGCCCGGGTGAAGAAGGCGTTGAAACTGGCATAGGCCTTCGGGTCGGCGTGTAGCGCCTCGCCGAGATCGATGCCATACCACTTGGCGTAGCCGCGGATCAGCGCTTGCGCCACCCAGGCCTGGCGGCATGAGGCCAGCCGGCCGGCGGCGCGCGTCAGCCAGAGCTTGGGCGCAACGCGCTGGAACAACAGGGAAAGAGACGTAGACATGAAACTCGTGGTTGCTGCGGGCGAGGCGCCTGGTCGCCAGCGCTATTTTGTCCTGAATCATAGTGTAGTATGGCATAGGACAAATAGAAATTCAGAATCCCATCGATCGCTTACCGAGAGGCGTCTGCCGCTACATCATGGTTTCGCTACACAGCCCGCGCGTTGAAGCTTTGTCGCCCTACATGCCCGGAGAGCAGGCGCCGGGCGACGGATGGATCAAGCTCAACACCAACGAGAATCCCTATCCGCCGTCTCCGGCCGCGATAGACGCCATCGCCGCCGCGGCGGCCCAAGGCCTGGAGCGCTATCCCGACCCGCAAGCAAGGCATCTGCGCGCGGCGATCGCGCAATACCATGGCGTGCCGATGGAGCAGGTCTTTGCCGGCAACGGTTCCGACGAAGTGCTGGCGCTGGCGTTCTGCGCGTTCTTCCAGCACGGCGTCCAACCCCTGCTGATGGCGGATGTGACCTACGGCTTCTATGAGGTGTATTGCCGCCTGTTCGGCATACGCTGCGCGCAGATCGCCGTGGACGACGGCCTGAGGCTGGACCTGGACGGCTTTGCCGCGCTGGGCGGAGCGGACACCGGCATTGCCGGCATGGTCATCGCCAACCCGAACGCGCCCACCGGCGAGTTCCTGCCGCTGGACCGCGTGCAGCAGCTGCTGGAGATCCAGCCCCGCCGGCTGGTGCTGGTGGATGAGGCCTACGTGGACTTCGGGGGGCAATCCGCGATTGCATTGGTGGATCAGTATCCGAACCTGCTGGTGGTCCAGACGCTGTCGAAGTCTCGGGCGCTGGCGGGCCTGCGCGTGGGGTTCGCGATCGGACAAGCGCCGTTGATCGCCGCGTTGGAGCGGGTGAAGAACAGTTTCAACTCCTATCCGCTAGGCCATCTGGCCCAGGCGGGCGCCGTGGCGGCCTTCCAGGACCACGCCTACTTCGAGGAGACGCGGCAGGCCATCATCGGCACCCGTACCCTGCTGTGCGCGCATCTGCGGCTGATGGGCTTTGACGTCTTGCCGTCGCAGGCGAATTTCCTGTTCGTCCGTCATCCGCGCTTCGATGCGAGAGAACTCGCGGCGCGCCTGCGGGACGCGAAAATCCTCGTGCGCCATTTCCCGCGTCCGCGCGTGGCGCAGTTTCTACGCATCTCCGTGGGCACGGAAGAGCAGGCGGCGTGCCTGGCGCGCGCGCTGCGCGCCATGGTGCAGCCGTAGCGCCATGGGCCTGAACCGCCGCGCCTATCGCTGTACCGGCGCGGGGCAGCTGTCCGCGTCGCAGTCCTGGCGGGCGGGAGCCCCAGGCGCAGCGGCGTTGTTCGGCGGGACATCGTCCTCGGCCAGCAGTCCGCCGATGGCGGCGCCCAGGGCCAGGTCGTCGATGCTGCCGAAGTGCTGCAGGCGCACGCGTCCCCGGCGATCCAGCAGGACCAGGCTGGGCGTGCCGCGCAGCCCGTAGGCTTGCATGGTCATCGGGATGGCGCCGGACGCGGCGGGGCGGTCGATGCCGATGGGAAAGCTCCATCGATACTCGTGATTGAAGGCGCGCAGCGCGGCGGGACCCATGACGTCGTGGTGCTCGAAAACGGTGTGCAGGCCGATGACCGCGACATCCTTGCCGCGGAACAGCCTGTGCACGCGTTCGGCTTGCGGCAGCCCATGCGACAGGCAACCGGGACACAGCATCTGGAATGCGTGCAGCAGCACGACCTTGCCGCGCAGCGCGGCGAGGTCGATGGGGCCGTCGGCGTTCAGCCATTCGTCCGCCAGCAAGGGCGGAGGCAATGCGTCGGCAATAGTATCGGATCGGGTCATCTGAGGGCTCCTTGGGCGGGGCGGGCGAGGCGGTCCCGCCCCGCCCGCATGGGGCTGGATCAGGCGGCCCGGCGCAGCTTCACGGCCGGGAAATCCACCGGCACCGCAAAGGCCACGTTGACGTAGTTGGTGAACAGGTTGAGCGCGACGTGCGCCAGGATCTCGACGATCTCCTGGTCGCTGTAGCCTGCCGCGCGCACGGCCCGAACGTCGGCCTCGCTCACTTGTCCGCGCGCTTCCACCAGCTTCAGCGCGAAGCGCAGCGCCGCGGCGGTCTTGGGATCGGCGGCGTCGCCGCCTTGGGCAGCCGACATTTCCTCGGCGCTGGCGCCGGCCTTGCGGCCCAGGGCCGTATGGGCCGCGAGGCAGTATTCGCAAGCATTGCGGTCGGCCACGGCGACCGCGATTTGCTCGCCAAGTTTGGCCGGGATCACGCCGCCGCCCAGGGCGCCGAAAGCGCCCCACATGCTTTGCAGCGCCGCCGGCGAATTGGCGACGGCCTTGAACATGTTCGGCGTGGCGCCAAAGGCGCCGTGGATCTGCGTGAGCAGCGCCTTGCGGTCGGCGCTGGCGCTGCTGGCATCGATAAGAGGAACTCGGGACATGTCGGTAACTCCTGGAAATGAAAAAAAAGCCGCCGGTCTCGGACGGGCTGGAGAAATCGTACGTAGAATGCCTGGACGCAGGGTGTTGTTTAATCCATGAAAATTGTCTTTTCGTCCAATATATGAGCGATCCTGTTCCTCTCCAGGTTGACCGGCTGTCGGCGCTGCTGGACCGTTTCCGGGTGCGCGCCACGCTGTTCCACACGGGTGCGCTATGCGGTACCCAGGCCTTCGAAGCCGTGCCGGGGCGTGGCTTTCTGCACGTCTTGCGCCGCGGCGAGATGGAAGTGCGGCATCGCCCGGGAGAGACCGCCACGCCGCGCCTGCGCCTGTCCGAGCCGACGCTGCTGTTTTATCCGCGCGCCATCCATCACGAGTTCGTGAATCCTCCCCGGGACGGTTCGGATTTCACCTGCGCGGCGCTGGATTTCGACGGCGGCGCACGCAATCCCATCGTCCAGTCGCTGCCGTCCGTGGTGCGGATCCCGCTGGACGCGGTCGAAGGCTTGCGGCCCGCGCTGGACCTGCTGTTCGCCGAGGCGGATCACGTGCGCTGCGGCTCGCGCCTGCTGGCAGACCGCCTGTTCGAAGTGGTTCTGATCCAGTTGCTCAGATGGATACTCGATCATCCGGAGGAGGTCGGCGTGACCAGCGGCCTGGTGATGGGCCTGTCGGATCCGCGCCTGGCCAGGGCGCTGGTGGCGCTGCACCGTTCTCCTTATGAAGATTGGTCCCTGGCCAAGATGGCGGCGATGGCGGGTATGTCGCGCAGCGCCTTCGCGGCGGCGTTCAAGGACGCCACCGGCGCCACCCCTGCGGCCTACTTGACCGACTGGCGCTTGAGCCTGGCGGCGTCCATGATGCGATCCGGCCGAGCGGTCAAGCTGGTGGCCGCGGAACTGGGATTCGCCAGCGCTTCGTCCCTGTCCAAGGCGTTCCGGCAACGGATGGGCGTTTCACCGCGCGAATGGCTGGCCGCCAACGCCTAGCAGTGGCCCTCAAGTCACGCCGCCATCGTGATAATATTGACCTATGACAAAACTACGGGCGGCATAAGCGTTGTGGGAAACGCCGGCCGCCATCCCTACGCGAGGTTCAGGCATGAGCGAGCAAGGCCCAGGGCAAGACAACGGCACCCAGACACAGCACGACCAGCATGGCCGCTGGCCGCAGGCGCAGTCGGTCGAGGACTTCCGCCGCAATCTGGCTGAGGTCAACGGGCGCATTGCCGACGCGGCCTTGCGCGCCGGCCGTGATCCGGCGACGGTGCGCCTGCTGCCGGTGAGCAAGACCGTGGAAGAGGCGCGCATCCGGCTGGCCTACGAGGCTGGTTGCCGCTACCTCGGCGAGAACAAGCTGCAGGAAGTGTCCAGAAAATGGGAAGCCATGGCAGACCTGACTGATTTGAGATGGTCGGTCATCGGCCACCTGCAGACCAACAAGGCCAAGCTCGTGGCTCGTTACGCGGCCGAGTTCCAGGCGCTCGACAGCCTGCGGGTGGCCGAAGCGCTGGACCGCCGGCTGCAGGCGGAAGGCCGCCAACTGGATGTGTTCGTGCAGGTCAATACCTCCGGCGAGGCCAGCAAGTACGGACTGCAGCCGGAGGAGACGGCGGCCTTCCTGCGCGAACTGCCCGCGTTTTCGGGGTTGCGGGTGCGCGGCCTGATGACCCTGGCGCTGTTCTCGGCGGAAGCGGCGCGCGTGCGCGAGTGCTTCGTCCTGCTGCGCACGCTGCGCGACCAGCTGCGCCAGGACGCGCCTGCGGGGCTAGGCCTGGATGAATTGTCCATGGGCATGTCCGGTGACTATGAGATTGCCATCGAGGAAGGCGCCACCGTGGTGCGTGTAGGGCAGGCCATATTCGGCGCGCGCAACACGCCAGACTCCTACTACTGGCCTACCGGCAACAGCGCGGAATCGCGCGAGTCCGACGGACAGGAGTAGCGCGCATGCCGGTGTATCGACTCATCATCAAACGCGACGGCCGCCTGATCGGCCATTTCGAATCCACCGCCGCGTCAGCGCTGGACGACAGCCGCGACATCGCGGCGCGCCTGCCGGCCAAGGACGGCTATCAGCTCAGCCTGATGGTCGCCGACGGCGAGCGGCGCTTGCTGGAAAGCACGCCGCAAGGCATCCGGCTGCTGGCTTCGGAAAACGTGTTCGTCTCAACCCCCGAAGGCTTGCTGGGCGGATTGGACCGCCATCCGAGCCCGCAATAGGAGTATCCGGAATGAGCCTCAGCGCATTGGCGATCCGCCACGTTCCCTTCGAAGACCTGGGCATACTGGCGCCGCTCCTGGAAGAGCGTGGCTACAGCGTGCGATACCTGGAAGCGGGCGTCGACACCATCGACGCCGCGACTCTCGGCAATGCCGACCTCGTCGTGATCCTGGGCGGCCCCATCGGCGTCTATGAAACCGGGCGCTATCCCTTCCTGGAGCAGGAACTGCGCGCCATCGCGCACCGGCTGCGCCAGGACAAGCCGACGCTGGGCATCTGCCTGGGTGCGCAGCTCATGGCAGCGGCGCTGGGCGCGGAGGTCGCGTCCACCGGCCGCGCCGAGATCGGCTATGCGCCGCTGACGCTCACGCCGCAAGGGCAGGATTCGCTGTTGAGCGCGGTTCAGGCCGTGCCCGTGCTGCATTGGCACGGGGACCAGTTCGCCATACCCGAGGGCGCGACGCGCCTGGCCGAAACACCGGGTTTCCCGAACCAGGCGTACGCGCTGGGGCCCAGGATCCTTGGCCTGCAGTTCCACCTGGAGGCGGATTCCACGCAGATCGAGCGCTGGCTGATCGGACATGCCTGCGAACTGAGCCTGCGGCAGATAGACCCTGCCGTCATCCGCGAAGACGCCCGGCGTCATGGCCCGGAGCTTGAACGCTGCGCGCGCGCGGCGATGGTGCAATGGCTGGACCAGATCTGAATTTGTCCTGTGCCCTGACGCCTTCCGGAGGCAGGGCCTCTCCGCAACCATAGCCTTGCATAGGCAGCCGGGGCGTATCGCACCCGGTTCCAGCCGGCCGCTGCTTGCGGCTATCGGCATTCCTCCCGGCCGTCATTCCGCGCACGGACCCTAAGGGTTAAACCCAGTAGCCGTCTCCCTGTCTGATCAATAGGATCCCGTTTTATACAAATGGGATCCCATTTGTGTTTATCACTCTCCTTTTCTTTTGGACGGGCAGAACATGAGCAGCATCGACAGCATCACAGGCAAGAAGATCATCAACGAGGGCGGCCGCGACGGCCCGCTGACCGAAGACCATCAGGGCATGCGCGCCCGCCACGAGGACGACCTCGAGTGGACCAATCTGCGCTACGAAGGCCAGTTCGCGAAGATGATGTTTCATCCGACCGCGGAGGATCCGACGATTCCCAACGCCGGCATCGTGCGGTATGAAAAGGGCTCGGGACACCCGCTGCATAACCATTACTTCGCGCAGATCTGGTACGTCCTGGACGGCAAGTTCCTCATCGAAGGCAAGCTGCACGGCAAGGGTTCGATGATCTTCCATCCGGACCCCCATTTCGAAAGCGAGCTGCAGACCATCGAGGCCGGCACGATCCTGTACGTGCAGTACGTCGGCCCGCATACCCGCCAGGGCGCGATCTACGAAGGCCGCTTCAACGTCAGCGAACGCAAGAGCCTGGCGGAAGAAACCACCGCCGTGTAGGCGGGCGCACGCAACAAGAAAACAAGGGAGACCAGGGATGAACGCCATCTCAGAACAGCCGTCCGCGCGCTCGAAGAAGCACTACGTGACCGCTGGCCTGTCCAGCATGATCGGGACCACCATCGAGTGGTATGACTTCTTTCTTTACGGCATTGCCGCGGCGCTGATTTTCAACAAGATCTACTTTCCCGCAATCGACCCCATCAGCGGCACGCTGGCGGCATTCGGCACCTATGCGGTCGGTTTCATCGCGCGCCCGCTGGGCGGCATTGTCTTCGGCCATTTCGGCGACCGAGTCGGCCGCAAGTCGATGCTGATGATCAGCCTGATGCTGATGGGCATACCCACCATCCTGATCGGCCTGACGCCAAGCTATGAGGCGATCGGCTATTGGGGCGCGGTGGCGCTGGTGTTTTTCCGCTTCCTGCAGGGCCTGGCAGTCGGCGGCGAGTGGGGCGGCGCCGTGTTGATGGCGGTGGAACATGCGCCCGAAGGCAAGAAGGGCCTGTTTGGCAGCTTGCCGCAGGTCGGCGTGGCGCCGGGCCTGATCCTGTCGTCCCTGGCGATGGGCGCGGTTTCCAGGCTGCCGGAGGCGGACATGCTGAGCTGGGGCTGGCGCCTGCCGTTTCTTGCGAGCGTGTTCCTGTTGCTGGTCGGCTGGTACATCCGCGCCAAGGTCAGCGAGTCGCCGGAATTCAAGCAGGCGCAGGCCCAGCCGAAGCAGGACATGCTGCCCCTGAAGACGGTGCTGAAGCAGCACAAGGTTCCCGTGCTGGCGGCGCTGGTGGCGTGCATCTCCGAAAAGACCTGGTTCTACACGCTCGCGACGTTTTCCTTGACCTATGCCGTGGGGACGCTGGGGCTGCCGCGCGAAACCATATTGACGGGTGTCATATGGGGCGCGGTGGGGGCTCTGTTCACCATTCCGTTGTTCGGACTGCTGGGTGACGTGATCAGCAAGCGCGCGATATTCATCGCCGGGGCGCTGGGAATCTCTCTTTTCAGCGCGACGTTCTTTTCATTGCTCGACCAGAAGACGGCATATCACACCAACATCGCGATGCTGGTGGCGTTCGGCGTGGTCTACGCGGCAATGTACGCGCAGGAGTCCAGCCTTTTCTCCAGCATGTTTCCGCCTGCGGTGCGCTATACCGGTATCTCGCTGGCGGTGCAGATAGGCGGAGCGATAGGCGGCGGCACCGCGCCGCTGGTGGCAACGTACCTGCTGTCCCTGGGCGGCGGATCGCCGCGGCTGATCGTGCTGTATCTGGCCGGACTGGGCCTGATCGCGGCGGCTTGCGGGGTGCTGATGCGCCCCTACGGGCAGCAGCGCGGCGCGGAGGCAGCGAAGCTGGCTAGCGCCGCGTCTCCATCCATTCGATGACGAGTTCGGTCGTCCGGGATATGTGCGTGGCCATCGCTTCGCGGGCGGCGGGGCCATTGCGCAGGGCCAGCGCCGCGATGATGTCCTCGTGCTGCTTGATGTTCTCTTCCATCAGGCGGGGCGGCATTTTCGAGGCAAAACCCAGCACGTTGGAGACGATGCTGCCTTGCAACTCAGCCACCAGTTCATGCAGGCGCTCGTTGTGGCTGGCCTGGGTGATCAGGCTGTGGAACTTGGCGTTGAACTTCAGCCAGTCGGAGCCGCTGTCGCTGCGCACGCGCGAGCGCAGGGCGTCAGCGTAGCGCTTCTGATGCTGCGCCAGCAATTCCAGGTCTTTGTCGTCGATCCAGTCCACCGCCAGTTGCGCGGCCAGTCCTTCGAGTTCAGCGCGGATCTGGAAGGCTTCGCGGATGGCGCGGATGGACGGCACGGTGACCACGGCGCGGCCAGTGCTGGTCAGCGTGATGGCGCGCCGCGCTTCGAGAAAGCGCAACGCCTCGCGGATGGGGGTGCGGCTGGTTTCGAACTCGGTTGCAAGCTCGTACTGGCTCAAGGCATCGCCGGGCAGGTATTGCCCGTTCCTGATCCGCCGCAGAATCTCTTCCGAGATCTCGATCGAGGATCTAGACGTGTTCCTGGTCTCGCTCATGCTCGAATCCGTGTCGCTTCCTGTGCATATCGGCAGGCGCTCCACGGGATGCGGATGGCCAGGCTGATCCGTGCTCCTGGCGTCTGCGTTGCGCCCTTTCGCCGGCATGGTAGCACGCGGCTTTCGGGAGAATCGGGGCCGAAGCTACCTGCGCGGCTTGGGGCGCTCCGGGCGCTTTTGCAGCCATTCGACCACGAACTCGCCCGACTCGTGGATGTGCGTACGCATGGCGGCGCGCGAGGCGTCGGCGTCGCGCGCCGTCAGCGCCAGGACGACGGCCGCATGGTGTTCGATGTTCTTCCTCATGCGGGCCTCGTACATGCCCAGCACGGTCATGTTGAGGATGTTCTTGGTGTAGTCGGCGTGCAGGTCCTTGATGATGCGTTCCAGCGACGGATTGCCGGCGGCGCGGAAGATCAGGGCGTGGAATTCCTGGTTCTTGACGACCCAATGTTGCATGGGCGCGGCAGCCTGGCGCGGCGCGGCCGTGCCGCCCGCGTTGACCTCGGCGTACAGTGCGCACACGGCCTGCGCGCATTCGGCGTGGGTGGCCTGCAGCCTTTGCAGGTCGGCGTCGGAGATCCAGCGCGCCGCGAGCTCGGCCGCCATGCCTTCCAATTCGCCGCGCAGCCAATAGTTGGCGCCGATGTCCTTGATGGTCGGCGCCACCACCGTGGCGCCGTAGCGCGGCTGCTGCACGATCAGGCCCTTGGTCTCCAGCTGCCGGAACGCTTCGCGCACCGGCGTGCGGCTGACGTCGTATTCTTCCGCCAAGGTCTCTTGCCGCAGCTTCTGCCCGGGCGCATAGGCGCCGTTGAAGATCTTTGCGGAGATCGACTCCACCAGGTGCTGCACCAGTTCTTCCGCGGCGGGATATGCGCGATCCATGGCCTGACTCCCACGTCCTTGACGATTATGCGGCTATTTTCCGGGGTCCGCGGAGAATACCAGCCGCCACTTTTTTTGCTCCTGAAGCATGCGTTCCAGGAAGACCTGCGATCCCGTGGGCATGGGCTGGCTGCCTTGCGCATACAGCTGCGCCATGCCCTCGCTCTGCGCCACCGCCTGCATGGCGCCTTCCAGCTTGTCGAGTATGTCCTTGGGCGTCGCGGCAGGCGCGACCAGTCCCGATATCGAGCCTACATCGAAATCGCCGCCCAGGGTCTCGCGGGCGGCGGGAACGTTCGGCAGATTCGACACCCGTCCTGCGGAGGTGACGCCCAGCGCCCGCATCTTGCCGGACTGGATGAACGGGCCGACCACCACCGTTTCGACCGCAGTCACATCCACCACGCCGGAAAGCAAGGCGGTGGCGGCCTCCGCGCCGCTCTTGTAGGGCACGTGCATGAGCGTGGCGCCGGTCTGCTGCTGCATCAGGGCAAACACCTGGTGTATCGAGGTGCCCTGTCCGGAGCTGGCGAAGGAGACCGCGTCGGGCCGACTGCGGGCGCGGGCGACCAATGCTGGCAGGTCCTGGACCGGCGAGGCTTCGGGCACGACCAGGGCCAACGGCGTATTGGCGATCATGGACACGTAGGAAAAATCCTTGAGCGCGTCGTAGTTCAGCTGCTTGTGGATGAGGGGATTGACCGCGACCATGCCGTTGGTGATCACCATCAGCGTGTAGCCGTCGGGCTTGGCGCGGGCCACGATGTCGGCGGCGATATTGCCGCCCGCGCCGGGCTTGTTTTCCACGACTACCGGCTTGCCGAGCTCGGACTGCAGCTGCCTGGCTACCGTGCGCGCCGTGAGGTCGGTGATGCCGCCGGCGCCGAACGGCACGACCAGCGTGATGGGCCGCTCGGGCCAGGCGTCGGCGGCTTGGGCCGGGCTGGCCAGCGTGAGCGGCAGCGAAAGCGTCAACGACGCGAGGCAGGCGCGCAGAAAGGGGGCGTGCATGAGGTTTGTCTCCTTGGAATTTTCTATTTCTTTGTGTGCAGGCCCGGCAGGGCGGGCCTGTTGCGGACGGTGGCCAGTGGCGGCGGCCGTCCGTGGAATTGCGGGTATCAGTGCTCGAGGTCCTGCTCGGTGATCGCGGGCGGTTCGCCCTGGATGTTCATGCGGCCTTCGTACACCGGCCTGCTTCCGGTCGTGGGGCCCTGGTACTGGACGAAGAACAAGGTTCCGCCCGTCTCGGTGCTGAGCGCTTCCTCGACGTGCGGGTCCGGATGGAAGACCACCGTTCCCGGGCCGTAAATCTTTCCGCCCATGTTGAATTCCCCTTCGATCACGTACCAGACCTGGGCGAAATCATGCTTGTGCAGGCGGAAGCCCGCGCCCGGCTCATAGCGCAGAAAGCCGGCATTGGGCTCGGTGGGGCGCTCTGCGCGCGTGTGGAAGAGGAACTTGGTTTTGTTCTTGAACCGGCCCATCTCCCATTCCATGTCCTCTGGCCTGCGGTACTCGGGCATGTGGTGGGTCTGCGCCTGTTCGGCCGCGACGTTGCTGCTCATGGCTTGCTCCTTAGTGAATTGGCCGGGAAAGTCTATCGGCCTTGCGCGCGAATTACTGGATACAAGATTCGCCTGGCGGCAGCGCGGGCGGGAGATATCAGGCGCCCAGGAAATAGGTATTGGACCGCCTTGCGCGGCCTCCCTAGACTGCAAGCCGTCATGGAGAAGCGAGCTATGCATTTGAAGGGAATCATCGGCTACCTGCTGACGCCTTGCGATGAGCGCGGGCGGGTGGACCATGCGCTGCTGGAAGCGCACGTCGAACGGCTGATCGGCGAGGGCGTGCATGCGCTGGCGCCACTGGGCAGCGTCGGCTGCCTGCCCTACCTGGACGACGGCGAACGCGAGGCCGTCATCGATACCGTCATCGGCGCGGCGCGCGGGCGTCTGCCCGTGCTGGCGGGCGTGTCCAGCCTGAGCACGGCCAGCACCGTGCGCCATGCGCGCTATGCCGAACGCGCGGGCGCCGCGGCCTTGCAGCTGCTGCCCAGCACCTACTGGAAGCTCACCCAGGAGGAGATCCACGCCTACTACCGCGAGGTCTGCGTGTCAGTGTCCACGCCGGTGATGGTCTACAACAACCCGTTCACCACGGGCATGGACCTGCCCGTCGAGTTCCTGGCCCGGCTGGCGGAACTGCCCAACGTCACCATGATCAAGGAAAGCAGTCCCGACCCCACCAAGATCGCGAGGCTGCGCGCGGCCTGCCCGGCTCGTACGGCCGTGTACATCGGCCTGAACTGCATGGCGCGCACGGGATTCGCGGAGGGCGCGGCGGGCTGGTGCACGGCGTCGGCCAACGTCAGCGCGTCCTACGCCCTGAACCTCTATCGCTGCGCCATGGCCGGTGACGCGCGCGGCGCGGACGAGTGGTTTGGCCGGCAGATCGACCTATTGAATTTCCTCATGGACCATGGCCTGCCCAGGACCGTTGCGGCGAGCCTGCAATTGCGCGGCTTCGACAGCGGACGCTTGCGCGCGCCCTTGGCGCCGTTGCCGGCGGACCTGCAGCAGCGACTTCTAGAAATCCTCAAGAAAATGGAGATAGCCGTATGAACAAGGGATTGCGCCGCTGCATGGCGGCTTTGCTGGGTGTGACGCTGCCGGCTGCGGCGGCCTGGGCGGGTCCGTATCCTGACCAGCCCATACGCCTGATCGTGCCGTTCGGCGCGGGCGGCGTGACCGACACCACGGCGCGGGTGTTCGCCGAAGGGCTTACGCGGGAGTTGGGCCAGCCGGTCGTGGTGGAGAACCGCGGCGGGGCGGGTGGCTCCATCGCCGCAGGCGCGGTGGCGAAGTCGCCGGCCGACGGCTACACGCTGCTGGTGATCACCAACGGCATGGTCGCCGTCAACCCGCTGATCTACAAGAAGCTGCCTTACGACCCGAACAAGGATTTCACTTACGTCGCCATGCTGGCCAACACGCCCACGGTTTTGGCCGTAGGCGCGGATAGCCCGTATGCGTCGCTGCCGGAAATCATCAAGGCGGCCGCGACCCAGGCCGACAAGATCGCGTTTTCCACCGCGGGCGAAGGTTCCGACAACTACCAGGTACTGGAGCTGCTGCAACAGGCCACCGGGGTGAGGATGCTGCACGTGCCCTACAAGAGCGGATCGGAGTCCATGACGGCCGTCATGAGCCGCAACACGGATTTGACGGCCGTTTCCGCCGTCACCGCGGTGGGCTTCGTCGAGGCGAAGCAGATCCGTCCCTACGCGGTGACCTCGTCGCGACGCCTGGCCAATCTGCCCGACATCCCGACGGTCAAGGAAGTGCTGGGCAAGGACGTGGAAGGCGGTTCGCTGTCGGGCATTGCCGCGCCCAAAGGGACGCCGGCCGATGTCGTCGCGCGCTTGAACACAGCCATCGCCGCAGTCGCCAAGAGCCCATCGGTGCAGGACAAGATCTACGCGCGAGGCAGCGAGCCCGTGGACGCCAGCCAGGCAGCGTTCGAGCAGAGAGTCGTCGCTGAACAGAAGAAGTGGGCGGGCATTCTTTCCCGTCCTCAGCAGTAAGTCTGGGTCTCAGGCCGCTTGCGCGCCCAGCATCTCGCGCGCAGTCTCGATAAACCAGCGGACGGCGGGGTTCACGGACTGGGCGGGCGCCGCCAGGGCCATGGCATAGGTCAGCGGTTCGCCTGCTGCGTCCGCGAGGTCCACGTAGGCCACGTTGTCGATGGCTATCCTGCGCAGCGCCGACGGGACGATGGCGACCCCCAGGCCCCCGGCGATGAGCGGCAAGCTGATGAGGGCGTGGGACGACTCCTGCAAGACCCGCGGGTGGAATCCGGCCCGCTGGCAGGCCGCGACGATTTCGCCGGCGAAACCGGGGCTATCGGAATGCGCCAGGGTCACCAGGGCGTCGTCCGCCAGGTCCGAAAGCCTGGCACTTGTCATGCCGGCCAGCCGATGACCCGCCGGCACGGCCAATACCAGCCGCTCTCGCGGCAGGGAGGTGATCGTGATGCCTGGCACGCCGGACGCGGGCGGCACCAGGAATGCCGCGTCCAGTTCGCCGCGCTGCAATCCGGCCAGGATGCCGACGGTGCTGCCGCTGGTCAGGCGCAGCCGTATGTGCGGAAAGCGTTGTGTGAATTCCGGCAGGATGCGCGGCAGCAGGTTCAAGGCGGCGCTGGGCACCGCGCACACGCGCAGGGCGCCCATGCGCCCCTCTGCCGCATCGCGCGCGGCTTGCAGCGCGGCGTCGGCGCCTTCCAGCAGGCGCTTCGCCTCGCGCAGGAAGGCGCCGCCGGCGACGGTGAGGCGCACGCCCAGACGGTCGCGTTCGAACAGGTCCGCGCCGATTTCGGTTTCGAGCCGCTTGATGGCGACGCTGAGAGGGGGCTGGGTCATGTGCAGCCGCGCGGCTGCCTTGCGATAGTTCAATTCCGTCGCCAGGACGACGAACTGCCTGAGCTGCCTGAAATCCATGCTGGTCTCCCCGTGTTTTATATCGGCATGGCCGACGCGCGGCGCAAGCCGGCTTCAGCCATGCGTGCGCAGGAAGTCTGTCATGAAATCGGCCAGTGCGGCCGTTGCCGTCAGGTCGACCGCGTTATAGAGGCTGGCCCGGACGCCGCCGGTGTGGGAATGGCCCTTCAGCCCCATCAGCCCGGCGTTTTCGGCCTGGCGCAGAAACAGGGGTTCCAGGATGGAATTGGCCAGGAAGAACGGCACGTTGTTGATCGAACGGAATTCCGGCCGGACCTTGTTGAGATAGAAGCCGCCGCTGGCGTCGATGGCGCGGTACAGCAGCCAGGCCTTGGCCTGGTTGGCGTGGTGGATACGTTCTATCCCGCCGGTCCGGCGGATCCAGCGCAGCGTCAGTCCGGTCAGATACCAGGAAAATGTGGCGGGCGTGTTGAGCATGGAGTCCGCCCGCGCCGCGTACGCATAGTTCAGCACGTCGGGCGTGATGGGCAGCGCGCCGTCCAGCAAGGCCTCGTCCACCACCACCACCGTGACGCCGGCGGGTCCCATGTTCTTCTGCGCGGCGGCGTAGATGAGGCCGTGCCGGGATACGTCGATGGGCTTGGACAGCAGGCTGGAGCAGGCATCGCACACCAGGGGAACGGATACATCCGGCGCGGCCGCGAATTGCAGGCCATGCACCGTCTCGTTTTCCGTGTAGTGCAGGTAGGCGGCGTCCGGATCGAGCCGCCATTCTCCGGGGGCGGGCACGCGGTCGAAGCCGGACGCCTCGCTGCTGGCCGCGACGCGCACTTCGCAATAGCGTCGGGCCGCCTCGATGGCCTTGCCGGACCAGAGTCCGGTGTGCAGGTAGTCCGCCGACGCCTTGCCGCGCAGCAGGTTCATAGGCACCTGCGAGAACTGCAGCGAAGCGCCGCCTTGCAGGAACAGCACCTTGTAGCGGTCGGGAACCTGCAGGATGGCCCGCAGGTCCAGTTCGGCCTGGCGGGCGATATCGATGAATACGCGCGAGCGGTGGCTGATTTCCATCACCGACATGCCAGTTCCCGCGAAATCGAAGAACTCGTCGTGCGCTTCCTGCAGCACTTCCAGCGGCAGCGCGGCCGGACCGGCGCTGAAGTTGTAAGACCTTGCCATGTTTCCTGATCCTGCCCCGCCGTGCGCGGGCTCTTGCACTGTTGCGCCCGTGGTGCCGAGGCGAACGCCAGAGTCTACGGATAGAATGGCCGGTCCGGACAGGCCAGTTTTCCTACTATGAGCAGACCGCATGGCCAAGACATTCGAGCTTGATACGCTGAAGATGCGCATGAACGATGCGGAACTCCAGCGGCTGGAGCTGCATCAGCGCATCCAGCGGGCGCTGCGCGCCCTGATCCTGGACGGCGCGCTGGGGCCGGGCCTCAGGCTGCCGGCCACCCGCGGCCTGGCGAAGTCGCTGGGAGTGGCGCGCGACACGGTGGAAAATGCCTACGTGCAGTTGCACCGCGACGGCTACATCGTGCGCCGCGAGGGCTCGGGCAGCTATGTGTCCGAGACGGTGGGCGCCGAGCTGCGCGGCGCCGCGCGCAGGCGCGCGAAGCTGGATCACAGGCCGGCCGCGGCGCAGCCGGGGGCGGGCCTGAGCCGGCGCGGACGCATGATCCTGGACAGCGGCGGGGTCGCGGATCAACAGGTCATCAAGGCGTTTGCCACGGGCTTGCCGGAAACCCGCACTTTTCCCACCGATGTCTGGGAGCGTCTGCAACGCCAGGTCATGAAGGACTACCGCGCCCACGTGCTGCTGCATGGCGACCCGCAGGGCGCCGAGCCGCTGCGCCGCGCCATCGCCGCCTACCTCAACCTGGAGCGCGGAGCCAAGGTCTTGCCCGAGCAGGTCCTGGTGCTGAGCAGCACCCGCCAGGCCCTGTTCCTGTGCGCGCAATTGCTGGCGGACGCCGGCAAGCCCATCCTGATGGAGAATCCTGGCTACTTCGGCGCCCGCAAGGCCTTTGAATCCGCGGAGACGCGCATCGTGCCCATCGACGTCGACGCGCAGGGCATGCGCATGGACCTGCTGCGCGCGGACCGCAGCGGCGCCAACTGCGTGTACGTGACGCCGTCGCACCAGTACCCCACCGGCGTGACGCTGTCGCTCGAACGCAGGCTGGAGCTGATCAACTGGGCCGCGGAACACGGCAAGTGGATCATCGAGGACGATTACGACAGCGAATTCCATTACGACGGCGTGCCCACCGCCTGCGTGCAGGGCCTGGACCTGCATCAGCGCACCATTTACCTGGGAACGTTCAGCAAGACGCTGTATCCGGGGCTCAGGATGGGATACATGGCGTTGCCGCCCGACTTGGTCGACGCCTTTGCCCGCGCGCGCAGCATCATGGACGGACATACGCCGCAGATCCTGCAGCTGACGCTGGCGCGCTTCATGGATGACGGCCATTACAACTCGCACGTGCGGGCCATGCGCAAGCTGTACGCCGGCCGCCGGCAGGTGCTGCTGGATTCCCTGGGCAAGCACCTGGGTGGCATTGTGCAGGCGGTCCGGCCCCCCGGCGGCTTGCAGATCCCGTGCTTGCTCGAGCGCGGATGGTCCGAGGAAAAGACCATCCGCCAGGCCGAGGCCGCCGGCCTGCGCCTGCCCGGCTTGAGCCGGCTGTACGCGGGCGACTACAAACAGCAGGGCTGGCTGCTGGGCTATGCCTCCCTGACGGCATACGAAATCGAAGCCGCCGTGCTGCGGCTGTCGAACGCGCTGAGGCGGGTCTAGAGCGTGTTATGAACCTTGGAGTAGGTTGGCGGCATTTCCCAGCATCAGCATGCTGAAGACCACTTCGACGGAACTTGCGGCTGCGCTAAAGCCCCGCTAGCATCGGCTCAACTGCATTCCCGTTCTGCCCCCGCAGCCATGATGGAAGCCACCGTGACCGAACCGACCGCCATTGAAGTTTCAGCCGAAGCCGCATCTCATAAGGGCGAATTTTTCCTGATCGACGCCAGCTTCTTGGGAAACGGCAGGGTTCCCGGCATCGAAATCGCCAACGAAGAGAAGCTGATCGATCCGGGGATGAATGTCGTCTCGCGTCCTAATGGAATGCCAGATCAGTATCCGGAGCCTCCCCGCCTGATTCATGTACCGGAGAAGGGCGGAATGCCACGCGATCTGGAAGAGCTCGCTGGCATATGGATTGTGTCGGAGCCGTTGAAGCAACTGTTCGAGCAGTTGGACGCCGAGGCGTTTGCATTTGTGGCATGCGACTTCAGCCTTGCTGATGGCAGCCCCACCCCTCAGTACTACCTAGGCAATGTGCTGCGCAGACTCGATGCCCTGGATGAAGCATCTTCTCGCGTGAGGATCAAGCTCGACCACAATTATCAGACCGGCGAGGACGAGAAGATTTATAGCCTCGTCGGCGGAGCCAGCTTGGTGTTCAAACAGGATGTTGTGGGAGATGCCCATATCTTCCGCCAGGATCGCATGGGAGCACCTCCCATCTGCGACCGTGCGATGTTTGATGCATTGAGCGCCGCCAACTTCTCCGGCGTACGGCTGCGCGATGTAGCCGATATTTAGAGCGTGTTATGAGCTTTGGCGTAGGTTGGCAGCATTTCCCAGCATCAGCGCTCAATACCCTCTTCAAGAGCAGCGGCGGCAGGATCTTTGCCCGTGTATCCCTGATCGACAAAGGCACGTCGGCTGCAACGTGCGGCCATCCAGGATGACCGCACTGGGTTGACCTTGCTTTCCCCGAGCGACAGCGCAGGGCATTGAACATCAGCCGCAGATCGTGCTTGCGCTGCCTTGCCTCAGGATCCATCAGCGTCAGGTACGGCGCAGCAAACGCCCATTCGTCATCGGTCACATCTGTTGGGTAAGGGCGACAGGCTGTCATCCACTACGACGGCGCGGTCACGGCAAAGTGCATAACTCGCTCTAGAACGACTCAGTAGGGCAGCGGAAAGCGCCTGGCCAGCTCGGCCACGCCCTCGCGGATGGCGCTTTCCGTGCGGGCGTCGACGGCTCCGGCGCGTACGCCGCCCAGCAGGGCCAGGATCATGTCGCCGATCTCCTGGAACTCGGCTGGACCCATGCCGCGGGAAGTGCAGGCGGCGCTGCCCACGCGTATGCCGGAGGTGACGGCGGGCTTGGCGGCGTCGTTGGGCACGGCGTTCTTGTTCAGGGTGATGCCCACGTGTTCCAGGGCTTGTTCCGCCGTGTTGCCGGCCAGTCCCCAGGGCCGCAGGTCGACCACGCCCAGATGGCAGTCGGTGCCGCCCGACACGATGGAAAGCCCGCCTTCCGCCAGCCGGCGGCACAGCACGCGGGCGTTCTCGACCACCGCGTGGGCATAGGTCCGGAACGCGGGTTGCAGCGCCTCGCCCAGGGCCACGGCCTTGGCGGCGATGATATGCATCAACGGACCGCCCTGCAGGCCGGGGAACACCGCCGAATCGATCTTGCGGGCGAGTTCGGCGTCGTTGGTCAGGATCATGCCGCCGCGCGGGCCGCGCAGCGTCTTGTGCGTGGTGGTGGTGGTGACATGCGCGTGCGGCACCGGCGAGGGATACGCCCCGGCCGCGGCCAGCCCGGCGAAATGCGCCATGTCCGCCATGAAGATCGCGCCCACGTCGTCGGCGATGGCGCGGAATCGCGCGAAGTCCAGCGTGCGTGAATAGGCCGAGCCGCCGGCGATGATGAGCTTGGGCCTTTCCCGCCGGGAAATGCGCTCGACCTCCTCCATGTCCACCAGATGCGTGGCCGGATCGACGCCGTAACTCAGCGCCTGCAGCCAGCGTCCCGACATGTTGACCTTGGAGCCATGGGTCAGGTGGCCGCCCGCCTTCAGGTCCAGGCCGAGGATCTTGTCGCCCGGCGCCAGCAGCGCCAGATAGACCGCCTGGTTGGCCTGGCTGCCGGAGTGGGGCTGCACGTTGGCGTAGCGGGCGCCGAACAGGCGCGTGGCGCGCTCGATGGCGATCTCCTCGGCCACGTCGGCGTTGATGCAGCCGCCATAGTAGCGGCGGCCGGGGTAGCCCTCGGCATACTTGTTCGTCAGTACCGAGCCCTGGACTTCCAGCACTGCGCGGCTGACGAAGTTCTCGGAGGCGATCAGTTCGATCGAGTGCATCTGGCGGCGCCGTTCGGCGTCGATGGCGCCCCAGATGCCGGGATCGGCTTGTGACAGGGGCAGGGCGCTGATGGCGGGCAGCGCGAGGCTGTCGGGCGGGGCAATGTTCGTCACGGTGGTTCCTGGTTGGATGAGCATGTTGTGGCAATGAGAGACGTCAGGAGTTGGCGGCCAGGGTCCGCTGGCCGCCGTGGATCAGCAGATGCGCGGTCAGGCCGGCGACCAGGCCCCAGAACGCGCCGCCCACGCCCAGCAGGGTGACGTTGGCAGCGGTGGCCAGGAAGGTGATGAGGGCGGTTTCCCGGGTGCGGGCGTCGGCCATCGCATTGGCGAGGCTGCCGCCGATGGCGCCCAGCAAGGCTAGCCCCGCCAGCGTGGTGATGAACGCCTTGGGCAGCACCATGAACAAGGTCGCCAGCGTGACGCCGAACGTGCCCACCAGGATGTAAAAGACGCCGCAGGCCAGGCCCGCGATGTAGCGTTTGGCGGGGTCCGCATGGGCGTCTCGGCCGGTGCAGATCGCGGCGGTGATCGCCGCCACGTTGAAGGCGTGCGCGCCGAAGGGCGCCATGACGAGCGAGCCCAGTCCGGTCACGGTCAGGATGGGGCTCGCGCTGGTCTTGTAGCCATCGTTGCGCAGCACCAGCATGCCTGGCATGTACTGCCCCGTCAGCGTGATGATGAAGAGCGGCAGGGCGACGCCCAGCAATGCTTGCAACGAGAACTGCGGCATCTGGAAGACCGGCGCGGCCAGGCTGAGGTGGACGGCCGAGAAGTCGATGCGGCCTTGCGCGATGAGCAGGCCCAGGCCGATGACCAGGATGCCGACCACCGCGAATCGCGAGGTAAAGCGCTTGAGCAGGGCGTAGGAAATGACCAGCACGATGACCAGCAGCGGGTCGGCGCTGGCGCCGCCGAAGGCATTGACGCCGAACTGCAGCAGGATGCCAGCCAGCAGGCCGGCGGCGATGCCGCCGGGAATCATGCGCACCAGCTTTTCGAAAGCGCCGGACAGGCCCAGCACGATAAAGCCCAGCGCCGACAGGATGTAGGCGCCGATGACCTCGCCATAGGGCGTGAAAGGCATCACGGTGGCCAGAAACGCCACGCCGGGCGTGGACCAGGCCGTGATGACAGGCGCCTTGTAGCGCCAGCTCAGCAGCGCGCCCGTGACGCCCACTCCGACGGAAACCGCCCATACCCAGGAAGTGGTCTGGGCCGGCGACAGCCGTGCCAGCTCAGCCGCCTGGAACACCAGCACGAAGGTGCCGCCGTAGTTCACCAGTACCGAAATCAGGGCTGCGACGGTGGGAGAAAAGAAATCGGCGGGTCTGAGGCCTGCCGGCGATGCGTTCATGTATTGCTCCGCGTTCATGGTGGGGCCTGGCCGCGCGGCCAGGCTTGAACGGGGAGTCTAGGTTGCCTGCGGTACGTTGATACCTGCCACATTGAGCGTCATGGGCAGACCGCTTTCTGGCCGGATCCGGGGCGCTTGCTTTGAACGTGGGGCAGGATCAGCGCCATACCTCCCGTACTGTTTGCGCGATTGCGGTGGCTTGGCGCAGCCCGGCCTCGGCGGCTTCGGCACGGCGCGCCGGGTCCAGCACGTTGTCGCCGATGGCTTGCAGGCTGGCCGCGTCGGGCAGCACGGCCTGGACCTGGCTGCCGGCCGCGCGCAGCGCCTGCAGCTCGCGCCGAAGATGCCCGCTGACCGGATTGCCGTCGCGATACCCCAGCGGCGCCAGCACCACGATGGTCGGGTAGCCGGCAGCCATGTCGGCGTTGGTCATGGAGCGGATGCCGCCGTCCATGTAGGTCGCGCCGCCGATGGGCACGGCCGGCCAGGCGCCTGGGACGGCGCAGCTGGCGGCGATGGCGTCGATGAAATCTACCTGGTCGGCGGCGCTGAAGCTGCGCCCCTCGCCGGTATGCGCGTCGACTGCGACGACGTGCAAGGGGCGGCTCGGCCAATCTCTGGCGCTGAGGCGGGCGGCGATGATGGCGCGGCGTTCGGCCAGCGTGGGCGTGGCGCTGCGCAAAGCATAGGCGCCGATGCGCCGGCGTGCCTGCTGCAGGTCCGCGCCGACTTTGCCGTACAACTCGCGGTTTTTGTCGTCGGCGGCCTGTTGTGAGTACGGCCGGACCCTTTCGGCCCCTGTTCCATCCAGTTGCGTCGCCAGCAGCCGCATGGGCGGGACGCCGGCCGCCAGTTGCGCGCTGGCGACCGAACCCGCGGAGCAACCGATGAACAGGTCTGCGGCGGCGAGGTCCACGTCCTGGCGCGCGAGGCCCGCCAGGATGCCGATCTCCCAGGCCAGCCCGGTCACGCCGCCGCAGCCCAATACCAGGCAGCGCCTCTTCTGCGCGTACGGCATTCAGGCCGTCTCGACGCGGGGGGAGTCGAACGGCTCGGCCTCGCCAACCATGGGCGCCGGGCGGTAATGGTAGTCACCCATGTCCGTCTTGCGCAGCATGTGCCAGTAGTCGTCATTGCGGAACGGCGTAGGCGCGACCACTTTGCCATGCGCGTTGCGATACCAGTTGCTCATGCCCTTATGGGTCCAGATCATGCGGTCATGGGCTGCCTGCACGCGCGCGTTGTAGGCGTCGTGGCGGTCCTTGCGGACCTCGATCTCGAAGCGTCCTCCAGCCTGTTCCATGCCTTGCTGCAACAGACCCATGACATAGCGTACCTGGGTCTCCAGCAGGGCGACGACGCTGCCGCCGTGGCCCAGCGCGGTGTTGGGGCCGGCCAGGATGAACAGGTTGGGAAAGCCCGGGGCGGCCACGCCCATGAAGGCTTCGGCGCCCTTTTCGTCCCAGGCCTCGCGGATCGAACGCCCGCCGCGACCGTACAGCTTGAACGAGGACAACAGGTTGATCGCGTCGAAACCGGTCGCGACCACCAGCACGTCCAGTTCATGTTCAGTGCCGTTATCGCTCACCACCGCGCTTTCAGTGACCCGGGTGATGCCGCCCGTGACCAGCTTGACGTGGTCCCGCGCCATGGTGCGGAACCAGCCGTTGTCCATCAGCATGCGCTTGCCGAAGGGCGGGTAGTCGGGCAGCACGTCCGGCAGCAGGTCCTGGCGCTCGCCGAGTTCCGTCTTGATGTAGCTGGTGAAGTGTGCGCGGTGCTTATCGTTGATTTCATTGATGGCGCGATCGGGATGCGGCCATTGGGGATCGATTTGCAGGGTGGCGTGGACCCGGTCGTTGAAGATCCAGGCCAGGCGCTGGCGATACCACTCCTGGTAGTACGGCACTTCGCGCAGCAGGAAGCGGACGTCCTGCGGCACGGGCTTCTGGAATTTCTCGAACGGTGCGGCCCATTGCCTGGAGCGTTGGAACACGGTCAAGGAGCGGACCTGGTCGGCGATGGCGGGAACGACTTGCATCGAACTGGCGCCGTTGCCGATGATGCCCACGTTCTTGCCGCGCAGGTCCAGCCCTTCCGGCCAGTTGGCGGTATGGAAGCAGGGGCCCTGGAAGCTTTCCAGGCCTGGTATGGGCGGCAGCTTGGGCACGTTCAGCAGGCCCACCGCGCTGATGACGATGTCGGCCACATAGTCCCGGACCTGGCCGTCCTGTTCCACGGTGCGTACGTTCCAGCGCAGGGCGGCTTCGTCGTAGCGGGCGGACTCCACGCGAGTATTGAAGCGGATGTTGGAGCGCACGCCATGCTGGTCGGCGACGCCTTCGAAGTAGCCCTGGATCTCGCCCTGCAGGGCGAAGTAGCGTGACCAGTCGTGCTTGGCGAAGGAGTACGAGTAGATATGGTTGGGCGTGTCCACGCCCGCGCCGGGGTAGCGGTTCTCGTACCAGGTGCCGCCGACTTCGGCGTTCTTCTCGATCACCACATAGGAAATGCCCGCGCCTTGCAGGCGAATCGCCGCGCACAGGCCGGCTACGCCCGCGCCGATGACCAGGACGCGATAGTCTTGCGGCACCCGGAATGCATCGCGTTGCTCCAGCGCGAAGTCCGCATCCAGCCCCAGCCAGGCCGCGATCATGGGGCCGTAGGAGTCGGGGACCTCTTCTCCGATGCTGGTGCGCAGCATGGCGACCAGCTGTTCGTGCGCGGGCGCTGGAAGCGCGGGATTCTGCCCCCGGCGCGCCAACCGGATGGCTGAGTACGCGGCTGCGCGGACCTCTTCCTGTACGGCTTCGGGCAGACCGCCAGGGTCATTGTCTTCGAGGCCGCGGATGCGCGAGCACTGGTAGCGCCCGGACAGCCATTGCGTGTCGCCCGTCAGGTGCACCAGCACCATGAGCAGCGTGGGAATGTTGGCGCTGGCGAGCGCGCGCTTGAGCGTGGCCTCCCACTTGTCGTTGCCGAGCGGGTTTGCCGAGGCCGGGGTATCGCGATGCATGTATCAAGTCCTTCCAGGAATGGCGTGGGGTATCGGGCTGCTGCCTACTCGGCGGTCGCGCCGGACTTCTTGATCAGCTCGGCCCATTTGGCGCTGTCGCTGACGATGAAGGCGCCAAAGTCGGTAGGCTTGGTGAACAAGGCGTCCAGGCCCATCTTCTTGAATTGATCCTGCACGTCGGGCGCCGCCTTCATTTTCTGCAAGGCTGCCTGCAGCCTCTCGACGACCGCAGGCGGCGTGCCGGCCGGGGCCACGATGCCCAGCCAGGGCATGGCGTCGTAGCCAGGCAAGCCGGATTCCTCGACGGTGGGCAGGTCGGGCAGCACCGAGGACCGGGTCTTGGTGGTCACGGCGAGCGGGCGCACCTTGCCGCTGTCGAGGAAGGGCTGAGCGGCCGCGATGTCCACGAACAGCATGTCGACTTCGCCGCCGGCCAGGGAGGTCAGCGCCGGCACGCTGCCCTTGTAGGGGATATGGGTCATCTTCAGGCCGGTCAGCGCGGCGAACAGCTCGCCTTCCAGATGATTGGAAGTGCCATTGCCGGAGGACGCGAAGGTGGCGGACTTGCCGTCTTTCTTGAGCGCGGCTATCAGGTCCTTCACGTTGGAAGCCTGCACCTGCTTGCCCGTCACCAGCACGTGCGGCACGCTGGCGATGAGCGACACAGGCTGGAAGTCCTTGACCGGGTCGTAATTCGCGGTGTTCTTGTACAGGCTGGGAGCGATGCCGAGGGACGACGCTGCCATCAGCAGCGTATAGCCATCGGCCGGCGCCTTGGCCACATAGGCCGAGGCGATCATGGTGCCGGCGCCGGGCTTGTTGACCACCACCACCGGTTGGCCCAGATCGCCTTGCAGCTTGGCGGCGATTTGACGGGTCATCACGTCGGTGACGCCGCCTGGCGTGAAGGGCACCACGATATTGATGGGCTTGTTGGGGTAGTCCTGGGCATGAGCGGTTGCGCCCGCGCAGATCAAGGTTGCGGCCAGGCAGTGCGATAGCCATTTCATGGTTGGTCTCCTGTGGTTTTCTAGGTGTGGCGTTCAGGTGGAGCCTGCGCTGAGGTTCCGGTGCCGGATCAGTCCCCAGACCGTGTTGGCGTAGGGCATGTCCAGGTTCAGCTTTGCTGCAATTTCGATCATGGCGCCGACCAGGGCGTCGATTTCCAGCGGCTTGCCTTGTTGCGCGTCCTGCAGCATCGAGGTCTTGGCGGCGCCGGCGCTGGCGGCGGCCTGCATGCGTTGCTCCACCGTTACCGGTAGCGCAAGCCCGAGCGCCTGGCCCAGCGCCAGGTATTCTCCCAGCATGGCGCGGGCCAGCTTGCCGAGGTAGGGATCGCGGACCATGGCTTCCATGGTGGCGTTGGCCAGCACGCTCAAGGGATTGAAGGTGGCGTTGCCCATCGCCTTGATCCAGACCGCCTGGTGGATCTCGCCGCTGACCTCGCATTGCAGGCCCGACGCACGCAGCAGGCCAGCCAGCCTGGTGGCTCGGGTGGTAGAGCGGCCGTCAGGCTCGCCGAGGATGAGGTTGTTGCGGGCGTTCTGCGCCGCGATGCCGGGCGCGGTGGAATTTGCCGCGATGTACACCACCGCGCCGAGTACCCGGTCCAAAGGCAGTGCACGCCCGAGGATGCCGCGGCCATCGACCGATTGCAGCGGCGCACCGCCCAGCGGGTTGTCCAGCGTGGCCAGATACCACCAGGGGATGCCGTTCACTGCCGGCACCACGGCGCCTTGCGGCGCCAGCATCGGTGCCAGGCGCGCGCCGATATCGTCCAGCGCCTGCTGCTTGACCGCAAGAATCAGGTAGTCCGCGTCGCGCACCTGGCGTGGATCGTCGGTGGCGCGCACTGGGTAATGGCGGGTGACGCCCTCGGCCGTCAGTCCGACGCCACGCTGCCGCAGGGCGGCCAAGGTCTGTCCGCGGGCGATCATGGTCACCTCGCAACCTGCTTGGGCCAGGCGCGCGGCCAGCAGACAGCCGATCGCGCCCGCACCATATACCGCGACGCGGCATTGATGAGAATCTTCCATTTCTACTCTGCGAAAAAAAGGGCCGCCGGGAGGGCGGCGCGGCTGCCGCTATTCCTGGTACTCGGGCCGGACGCGTTGCAGCAACCGGAGCAGGGGAGGCCAGTGCTTGTGGCGGGACGGGCGATCGAGACGGTCGAACTGGCGGCCGACCTTCTCGGCGACTTCGGCTGCGGGCGTCACCAGTGGCAGGCCGCCTGCCAGCGCCGCGACCTGCGCCTGGCAGGCGCGCTCCAGGTAGAACATGGCATCGAAGGCGTCAGGCACGCTGGCGCCGCAGACCAGCAGGCCGTGATTGCGCAGGATCATCGCGCTGTGCGGACCGAGGTCGGCGATCAGGCGTCGCTGCTCGTCCATGTCCAGCGCGACGCCTTCGTAGTCGTGGTAGCCGATGCGGTTGTGAAAGCGCATGGCATGCTGCGAAATCATGAGCAGCCCGGCCTCTTGCGCGGACACGGCGATGCCGGCGGCGGTGTGCGTGTGCATGACACAGGCCGCGTCATGGCGGACGCGGTGGATGGCGCCATGAATGACGAAGCCGGCGGGGTTGATGCCCAGGCCGGTCTGGTCCAGCAGGATCTCGCCGTCGATGGTCAGCTTGACCAGGTTGGACGCGGTGATCTCGTTGAACATCAGGCCGTAGGCATTGATCAGGAAATGCGGCTCGGCGCCGGGAACCCGGGCCGAGATATGCGTGTAGATGTGATCCGTCATGCGCATCTCGACGGCCAGGTTGTAGGCTGCGGCGAGGTCCACCCGCACTGCCCATTCCTCGGCCGAAACCTGGTCCTTGATCGATGCCTCTTGCACGGCGACTCCTCCGGTTTTGCGTTCTTATTGGTTGGGCCGACGTCTCTGTCGCGTGGCCTCTTTCAACCAAAGTATAGGTTTTCCGCTTGCTGCCGACTAAGCAAACGTTTTGATGGAAACGCATAAATCCCATCAATCATTCGGCCGTGGCGGCATGCATGAAAAACCTTGATGGATATGCATAAAAACGTTTAGCTAGTGCGGCGAATAGCCCCTACCTATACTGATTTTCCTACCCATGGGCGCGGCCGCAACGAGTCGGCCCGCCATTGAAAAATCAGAAAAAGGCCGGAGGCTGGATGGACGCTGCAGGAAACCGCACGATCACGGATTTGCTCGATGAACAGGCGCTGTGCCACGGGCATGGGGTAGCGATCGTGCATGAGTACCAGAACGGCGCCATCAGCCAGTTGAGCTTCATCCAGTTGCGCGAGGCGGCGCGCGGGTTTGCCGCAGGCTTGCAGGCGCGCGGCGTGATGCCGGGCGACCGCGTGTTCGTGTTCATGGGCAACACCGCGGAATACGTACCGCTGTGGATGGGCCTGATGCTGGCGGGCGCCGTCATCGTGGCGGGCAACATCTACCTGACCGCGCCGGAAGTGGCGTACCAGCTTGAGCATTGCCAGCCCGCGCTGGCGCTGGTGGAGCCGACGCACGAGGCGCTGATACGCGAAGTCTGCGCCGGCATGGCGCAGGCGCCGGATATCGTGGCGGTTGCGCGCGGCAGCCTGGGGCCGGAAGGCCTGAGCGGCGCGCTGGCGGGCCCGCCGGCGGATTACCTGGCGCCTGACCAGGGTAGCGACGACCTGGCGCAGATCCTGTACACCTCTGGCACTTCGGCGCGGCCCAAGGGCGTGATGCTGACACAGGCCAACCTGCTCTGGTGCGGCCAGGCGGGCGCGGCCAACAGCGGCCTGAGCCGCAGCGACCGCGTGTTCAACAACAAGCCGCTGTTTCACGCCAACTGTCAGGAGACGGTGCTGTCCTGCCTGACGGCGGGCGCCACCGCGGTGATCGGCGAACGCTATAGCGCGACGCGCTACCTGCGTCAGCTCATCGAGCACCGCATCACGATATGCAGCCTGTCCGGCATGCTCTGCCGCACCTTGCTGAACCAGCCGCCCACGGCTTTCGACACGGCGCATCGGGTGCGCTACGCGGGTTATGCCATCAACATCTCGGAGACGGAAATCGCGGCGTTCATCGAGCGTTTCCGCATCCCGCTGCGCAACGGCTACGGGCAATCCGAGACCATGCTCTACATCACCTTGCAGCCGCACGCCTCGCCGTCCGCCTACCCGTCCATAGGGCGCGCCACGCCCGACCGCGAAGTGTTCGTGGTCGACGACGACAACCAGCCGGTGGCCGCGGGCGCGGTGGGCGAAATCGTGGTGCGCGGGCGTCCGGGGCGCACGCTGACCCTGGGCTACTACCGCGACCCGGCGGCTACGCAGGCGGTGTTTGAAGGCGGCTGGCTGCACACGGGGGATCTGGGCTATCAGGACGCCAAGGGCAACTTCTTTTTCTTCGGCCGCAAGAAAGAGGTGATCAAGCGGGCCGGCGAGAACATCTCGGCCGCGGAGGTGGAAGAGGCCTTGATGGGGCATCCTGCCGTGCGCGACGTGGCGGTGGTGGGCATACCGGATCCGGTGCGCGACCAGTCGGTCAAGGCCTTCATCGTGCTGCACGCCGAGCATCAGGCGGACGAGGATGCCATCAAGGCCTTTTGCGCCCAGCGGCTGGCGTACTTCAAGGTGCCCGAACACGTGCAGTTCATGGCGGAGCTGCCGCGCAACGCCAGTGGCAAGGTGCAGAAGCGGGCGCTACTCGAGGCCTGAACGCCGCCGCGGGTCGTCAGGCCTTGCCGGTGGCGGCCTTTCCCAGCCGGGTCAGGGCGTCGGCGACCTGATGGACGATGGCCTGGCCTTGGTTGCGGTGGATGGCGATGGTGAACTCCAGCGTCAGCGGGGTCAGCGCCGGGTTCACCAGCGCAAGGGTGCCGGCACGCACCTGCTCGGCCACCATCATCTCTGGCAACTGCGCGATGCCGCCGCCGGCCTCGACGACTTCGATCAGGCTGTTCAGGCGATTGCAGCTGCAGATATTGTCCAGGTTGGCGCCCATGTCGCGCAGCTCGTCCTGGGCCGGGCCGAAGAAGCCCGACGGGCGCGACACGCACCACAGCGGCTCTGTTTGCAGCAGCGATTGCATGGTGCGCGGCTTGCCGTCAGCGTCGTTCAGCAGCCGGGACGAGACCATCCACGACATGCGGGTCTTGCCCAGCGATTCGCAGATGAACTGATCGTCGCGCAGATGGTTGGCCATGATCGCAATGTCCAGCGCGCCGGAAGTCAGGTGCTCCTGCAGCTTGACCGCGAGGTCCAGCTCGACCTCGTAGGAGATGCGTGGCAGGGCGCGGCGCAGCTCGGGCACCACGCGCGAAAACCAGGTCATGGAAATCTCGCCCATGCCGATACGTACCGTGCCGGCCGCATTGTTGACGGCCTCCGCGTCGGTGAAGGCGTCTTCCACCGCCAGCAGCAGGGGTTCCACGCGTTCGACGAAGCGGCGCGCGGGCACCGTCAGTTCCAGCCGGCGGCCGCGCTTTTCGAAGAGAGGAAAGCCCAGCGACTGCTCCAGTTCCTTCATGCGCGCCGACACGGCGGGTTGGGAGGTGTGCAGGCGCTCGGCCGCGGCGCGGAAGCTGCCCAGCTTGGCGATCTGGCACAGGGTTTCGGCATTGGTCAGATTCGGACGGGGCATGGGCGGGTGTGGTGGTTTTTTGGCCGTATGTTAAAGGCGAAAGGCCGCGGGCGGGCTGTCCGCGCCGCGCCCTTACGGGGATTTCAGGCTTTCTTCGCGCATCAACTGGCCCAGGCGGCGCGCGCCGGGTCCGGCCGCATCGGGATCGGGATAGACCAGATACAGCGCACCCCAGCGCTGCGCGCCGTCCTGCAGCGGCAACGGCTTCAATTCGCCCGTGGCCAATTGTTCCCGGATCCAGTCTTCCGGATACCACGCGAAGCCCATCCCCATGCAAGCGGCGCGTATCGACGTGCTCTTGTGGCTGACGGTGATGCGCTGCTCGGTGACGTCCCAGACGCTGGGCCGCACGCGCTGCCGGCCGCTGTCGCGGATCACCAGATGGCGGTGCGCCTTGAGGTCTTCGAGCGATAGCGGCCGGTTCATCAGGTGCAGGGGATGCGAGGGCGCGGCGGCGGCGACTGCGCAATAGCGCAGGAGCGCGTCACCGACATGGCCCGTAGGGATGTGGTCGGCGCAGATCGCAAGATCGGCCTCGCCCGAGAGCAACAGCTCGTCGGTGCCGCCCATTACCGATTCATGCAGTTCGATGCGGGTCTCGGGGAACTCTTGGGCGAAGGCATCCAGGCAACGCAGCAGCAGATCCGTGGGGAACAGGCTTTCCACGGCCAGCGTCAGCATCTGTTCGCGCCCCTTGGCGAGATTGCCGGCCGCCCGTTCCAGGCGCAGGGCCTCGCTCACCAGCGACTTGCCGCGCCGGTAGAGGATCTTGCCGTCGTCCGTCAGCAAGGCCTTGCGCCCGTCCATGGCGAACGCCGCCACGCCCAGCCGTTCCTCGATCTGGCGGATGGCATAGCTGATGGTCGATTGCGACTTGCTGAGCGTCTCGGCGGCCTGGGCGAAACCGCCCGCGTCCACCACGGCGACCAGGGCCTGCCATTGCTCCAACGAAATTCTAGGTGGCATATATATCTATCTATTAGATAAATTTCTGCGAAATATTGAACTATTTTATCTGTTTTGTAGATGATTCAATGGGTTCATCGTCCTCAAAACAGAAGGAACCCAGATGAACATCCTGGTCATCACCGCCGGCGCGCCGGCCGATTCATTTTCCGCGGCGCTTGCCGAGCGCTACGTGAACGGCGTGCAAGCCGGCTGCCACGCGCGGGTCACATGGGCCGATCTGCGCGCCGAGGGGTTCGATCCGCGCATGACCGCGGCCGACCTGGATTTCTATCGCGGCAGGGGGCTCCTGCCCGGCGACGTGCGGCGCGAGCAATTGCGCGTGGAGGCTGCAGACCTGGTCGTGCTGGCGTTCCCGATCTACTGGTGGGCCATGCCGGCGCTGGCCAAGGGTTGGATCGACCGTGTCTTCACCAAGGGATGGGCCTTCGGCGCCGCCGGCCCGCATGCCTACGACGAGCACGGCTACCGCACCGCCATTTCCACCCAGATCGAACACGGGGTCCTTTACTACAGCGGCGTGAGCGACCTGCGCACGCACCTGTTCCTCGACGTCGAGAGCGGCGACGAGGACGCGCGGCATCGCAACCTGTCCGATGCATACGGGTTCGGCCTTTCGCTTGCCGCGACAGGCGCCGGAACTTCTCCCGCGCGCTGAACATTTCCTTCCCTACTCTTTTCAATGAGGTTCGCCATGTCCATCACCACCCGAGAAATCCACTTGAAGAACCGTCCAGAGGGGCTGCCGACACCAGATGATTTCGCGCTGGTCGGCACGACGCTGCCCGCGCCCCGGCCGGGACAGATCCTGGTGCGCAATCTATGGATGTCGGTTGACCCGTACATGCGAGGTCGGATGGATGAGCGCAAGAGCTACATCGCGCCCTTCGCCTTGGGACAAGTGCTCGAAGGCGCTGCGGTCGGGGTGGTCGAGCAGAGCGCCGATCCGCGCTTTGCCGCCGGCGACCGCGTGGTGCACTTTGCCGGCTGGCGCGAGCATGCGCTGATCGACGCGGCGCACGCCACCGTTGTCGCCGACGACGGCATCGCCTTGCAGACTTACCTGGGCGCCCTGGGTTTTCCGGGCCTGACGGCGTACGTGGGGCTGACGCGGATCGCCAACGCGAAAGCCGGCGAAACCATCTTCGTGTCCGCGGCCAGCGGCGCGGTCGGCAGCGTGGTGGTCCAGATGGCGAAGCAGATGGGGTTGCGCGTCGTGGCGTCCGCCGGTTCGGAGGACAAGGCGCGGTGGCTGCGCGACGTGGCGGGAGCCGATGCGGTCATCGATTACCGCAGCGCGCCCGATCTCACCGCAGCGCTGGCCCAGGCCGCGCCGCAGGGCATCGACATCTACTTCGACAATGTCGGCGGCGATCATCTGGATAGCGCGCTGGCGGTGGCGAATGACCTTGCGCGTTTCGTGTTGTGCGGCATGATCTCGGGCTACAACGAGGGCAAGCCGGCCATCGGCGTGCGCAATCTGTTCTCGGCCATCGAAAAGCGCATCAAGCTCCAGGGCCTGATCGCGTCCGACCACATCGACGTGCTGCCGGAGTTCATCCCCCGCATGAGCGCGTGGATCAAGGCCGGGCAGGTGCAGTTGCGGGAAACGGTGGTGGATGGCCTGGAGCGCGCGCCCGAGGCCTTCATCGGCCTGTTCAAGGGCGCCAATACGGGAAAGATGCTGGTCAGGCTGACCAAGTCCTGAAGATCCGGCCTGCGCGGGCCGGCCGCAGGCTCGGTGAAATCCGCCATTTCCTGCCGTCTGGCCCGCCGATACACTGGCCGCTCGCCATCCAAACGAGACAGCCATGAGACAACTACTTCCCGCCCTGGGCGCCGCGCTTGCCTTCACGCTGGGCGCACAGGCGGTGGCCCAGCAAGCCCAGCCCGCGGCATCTCCGCCGCGCGACCCGTTCTTCTGGCTGGGCGAAATCAACAAGGCGACCGCCGTCATCAATACCGACGAAGGGCTGCTGGACAAGTCCATGGCGCCGCGCCTGGCGGCAGGTGTGGCCAAGGTGATCAGCGACGGCAACCAGCCGGGCGCCAATCGTCCGTCCAGCGTCATCACCTTCGAGCCCTTGCTGATCAAGGCGGCGGGCGAGGACGTGACGTTGTTGCACGCGGGACGCTCCAGCCAGGACATGCACGCAACCTACCGCAGCGCCATCCTGCGCGACAAACTGCTGGACCTGGCGGCCCAACTGAACGCCACATCCACCACCCTGGTGGAACTGGCGGGCAAGCATGCCGCGACCATCGTGCCGAACTACACCAACGGCGTGGCGGCGCAGCCCAACAGCTACGGCCACTATCTGCTGGGGCAGGCCGCCGGCATGGCGCGCGACGCCCAGCGCATCCGCGAAGCCTACGTGCGCATCGACCGTTCGCCGATGGGCACCACGGTGCTCAACGGCACCAGCTGGCCGCTGGACCGCAAGCGCATGGCGCAGTACCTGGGCTTTGCCGCGCTGGTGGATAACGCCTATGACGCCTCGCAGATCTCGTCGATGGACCAGCCCGTGGAAGTCGCGTCCATCGTGACCAGCATCGCGCTGCGTACCGGCAACTTCGTCGAAGACGTGATGACCCAGTACGCCCAGCCGCGCCCCTGGATCCTGCTGGAAGAGGGCGGCGGCAACACCTATGTGTCCAGCGCCATGCCGCAGAAGCGCAACCCCGGTCTGCTCAACGACACCCGCAGCGACGCGTCGACCGCCGTGACGCTGGCCATGGGGCCGGTGGTGCAGACGCACAACATCACGCCGGGCATGAGCGATCCCAAGGACGTGAAGCAGAACTCCGCCATGGTCGATGCCGGCATCTCGGCGCTCAAGCGTTGGGACCGGGTGCTGAAAGCCATGGTCATCAGCCCCGACCGGGCGCTGGAAGAGCTGAACAGCGACTGGACGGCCTCGCAGGAACTGGCCGACGTGCTGATGCGCAAATATAAGCTGCCGTTCCGCGACGGCCATCACTTCGCGTCCGAGGTCGTGAGCTATGCCAAGACCAACAACATCAAGCCGCTGGACTTTCCGTATGAGCAGGCGCGCCGCATCTATGCCGATGCCATGAAGGATTCGAAGTACGGCAACGAACTGCCGATGAGCGAGGCGGAGTTCCGCTCGACGCTGGACCCGGTCGCCATCGTCAAGAACCGCGCCACCTCGGGCGGCCCGCAGCCGGCGGAAATGGAGCGCATGCTGAAGGAGGCGCGCGCGCAGCTGGCTGCCCAGGACGCCTGGATCAAGGAACGCCGCGCCCACATCAACGATGCGCTGGCGGACCTGGACAAAAAATTCGGCGCGCTGGTGGCCAGCGCGCCGAAGGAGTAGGGCCAGTTGGGGGGCTGCTTGCGGCGGCCTGGAGACAGGCCGCTGGCAGCCCGCGCTTCCGGCATGGGCCGGGAACGCGGGGCGGCCCTCAGCCGCCGGCCGGGAAGGGCGCCGCGAAGCGGCGCAGCCGCAGCGCGTTGCTCAGGACGAACACGCTGGACAGGGCCATCGCGCCCGCCGCGAACACCGGCGACAGCAGGCTGCCGTTGACCGGATACAGCAGGCCCGCCGCCACCGGAATCAAGGCCACGTTGTAGGCGAAAGCCCAGAACAGGTTCTGCTTGATGTTGCGGATGGTGGCCTTGGACAGGGCGATGGCGTTGGGTACGCCGCCCAGGTCGCCCGACATCAGCACCACGTCCGCCGCCTCGATGGCGATGTCCGTGCCGGTGCCGATGGCCAGGCCCACGTCCGCCTCGGCCAGCGCCGGCGCGTCGTTGATGCCATCGCCCACGTAGGCGACGGGGCCATACTGCTGCTTCAGGCGCTGCACGGCGGCGACCTTGCCGTCGGGCAGGACTTCGGCGACCACTTCGTCGATGCCGAGCTGGCGGGCGATGGCCTCGCCGGTGCGGCGGTTGTCGCCGGTGATCATGGCGACCTTCAGGCCCAAGTCATGCAGGGCGCGGATGGCGGCGGCGGTGGTCTCCTTGATGGGATCGGCCACGGCGATCATGGCGGCCAGTTTGCCGTTGATGGCGGCGTACAGCGGGGTCTTGCCCTCGTCGCCCAGACGTGCGGCGTCCGCGCCGAAGGATTCGACGCTCAGGCCCAGTTCGCGCATGTAACGGTCGGCGCCGATCTCGACCAGATCGTCGTCCACACGGGCGCTCACGCCGAAGCCGGTAATCGATTCGAACTGCGAGATCGTGCCCAGCGCGATGTTCTCGCCGCGCGCCGCGTCCACGATGGCTTGCGCGATCGGGTGTTCGGACTTGGCTTCGACGGTGGCGACCTTGCCCAGCACGGCGGCGCGTTCGAAGCCCGGCGCGACGATCAGGTCGGTCAGTTCAGGACGGCCCTTGGTGAGGGTGCCGGTCTTGTCCACGGCCACGACCTGGGCGTCCTTCAGCGATTGCAGCGCTTCGCCCTTGCGGAACAGCACGCCCATTTGCGCGGCGCGGCCGGTGCCCACCATGATGGAGGTCGGCGTGGCCAGGCCCATGGCGCAGGGGCAGGCGATGATCAGCACGGCGACGGCATTGACCAGCGCGAAGGTCAGGGCGGGCTCCGGCCCGAACGTCAGCCAGATGATGAAGGTCACGACGGCGGCCGCCATGACGGCAGGCACGAACCACATCGTGATGCGGTCCACCAGGGCCTGGATCGGCAGTTTGGAGCCTTGCGCCTGTTCGACCATGCGGATGATCTGCGCCAGCAGCGTGTCGCCACCAACCTTGGTGGCGCGGAACGTCAGCGCGCCGTTCTGGTTGACGGTACCGCCGACCACTTCCGAGCCGGGCTGCTTCTCGACCGGCACGGGCTCGCCGCTGATCATGGACTCATCGATGAAGCTGTTGCCTTCCACGACTTCGCCGTCCACCGGGATGCGCTCGCCGGGACGGACTTCGATCAGGTCGCCCGCGACCACTTCCTCGATGGCGAGTTCCAGCGTCGCGCCGTCGCGCACCACGCGCGCGGTCTTGGCCTGCAGGCCAAGCAGGCGCTTGATGGCCTCGGAAGTGTTGCCCTTGGCGCGGGCCTCCATGTAGCGGCCCAGCAGGATCAGCGCCACGATGACCGCGGCGGCCTCGTAGTAGACGTTGACGGTGCCGGCGGGCAGCAGTTGGGCCGCGAAGGTGGCGACCACCGAATAGGCGTAGGCGGCGGAGGTGCCGACCGCCACCAGCGAGTTCATGTCGGGCGCGCCGCGCAGCAGCGCGGGAATGCCCTTCTTGAAGAAGCGCAGCCCGGGGCCGAACAGCACGATGCTGGCCAGCACGAATTGCAGGTACCAGCTGTTTTGCGTGCCGATGGTTTCGGCGATGACATGATGGAACGCCGGCACGATGTGGGCGCCCATTTCCAGGATGAACACCGGCAGCGCGAAGATCGCGGCGATGGTCAGGGCGCGCTTGAGCGACTTCAGCTCGGCGGCCTGGCGTTCAGCCACGGCGTCGCTGTCGCTGGATTCGGCCGAGAGGGTTTTCGCTTCATAGCCGGCCTTGGCCACGGCCTGGATCAGCGCGCTGGCGGGCACGCCGCCGGCCGCGGTGATGCTGGCGCGCTCGGTGGCGAGGTTGACGCTGGCGTTGCTGACGCCGGGCACGGCCTTCAGGGCCTTTTCAACCCGGCCCACGCAGGAGGCGCAGGTCATGCCGGTGACCGACAGTTCAATGGTGCTTTCGGCGACCGCGTAACCCGCTTTCTGCACCGCCTGCACGGCGGCGGCGACGTCCGGCGCGCCTGCAAACGTGATGTCGGCGCGTTCGGTGGCCAGGTTGACGCTGGCCTTGTCGACGCCGGGCACGGCCTTCAGGGCCTTTTCGACCCGACCCACGCAGGAGGCGCAGGTCATGCCCTCGATGGGCAGGCTGACCGCGACGCTGTTTGCTGGGATGGCACTCATATCCGCTCCTTGAAAACTTGGAATTTCCTGCTGATGGGTGTCACTATAAAGATTCCAATGATGTCAAGGTCAAGCGTTTGATGGCAGGGATTTGACGGCGCTCAGCCCAGCCTGCCCAAGGCGGGAAAGGTCAGCAGCATCCAGATGGCGAAACGGGCCAGTTGCCCGGTGGCGATGGCCCATCCCATCACGATCAGGATCAGCCCGGTCAGGATCCGCAAGATCCGTCCCGCGCGCTTCAGGCCCTGCATGCGGCGCAGGAAGGGGCTCATGAACCAGCCCGCCAGCAAAAAGGGGACGCCTAGCCCCAGCGCGTAGACGCCTAGCAGGGCTACGCCCTGGCCTACGCTGGCGGATGCCGCGCCCAGCACCAGGATGCTGGCGAGGATGGGACCGATGCAGGGCGTCCAGCCGAATCCGAACGCCAGGCCCAGGACCAGGGCACCGCCGGGGCCGCCCTTGCCCGCTGGATCGAATCGGTAGTAGCGCTGGGCCCAGGACGGCAGGCGCAGGACGCCCAGCAGCATCAAGCCCGCCAGCGCAATGATCGCGCCGGCGGCAAGGTTCAGTTCGTAGCGGTAGGACAGCAGCAGCCGGCTCAGGGCCGTGACGCTGGCGCCGAAGATGACGAAGACGGCCGAGAAGCCGGCCACGAAGCAGGCCGCCAACCCTAGCATGCGCCAGCGCAGCGCGCGGCCGTCGTCCGCGGACGCGCCGGATCCACCCGCGATGTAGGACAGGTAGCCCGGAACCAGCGGCAGCACGCAAGGCGACAGGAACGACGCAGTCCCCGCGATGAAGGCAGTGGCGAAGCCGAGGAAGGACAGGTCAGGCATGATGGGCTGACGCGGTCATGGCGCAGCGCTTTCGTGCTGGCGCTGGCGGGCCAACACGATCCCTTCGTTCACGGTGTGCGCCATGTCGCTGCCCGCGGGCAGTTGGGCCAGCAGGCGTTGCCAGAAATCGATGGAGGCGGAAAAGTCGCGCTGGTCAAAGCGGCTTGCGCCCGCCAGCATCAGGGCCAGCGGCTCTTCGGGGTTGAGATCCAGCGCGCGCCGCAGCAGCTGGTCGGGCTGTCCGCCGAAGCCCCGGTTGGCGCTGAGCGCCAGCGACTCGGCGTATTCGGCCAGGGCTGCCGGATTGCCGTCCACCACGGGCGCGGCCTTGGCAAAGGCCTGGGCCGCGTCGGCATGCCGGCCGAAGTAGCGGTGGGACCGGGCCAGCATCAGCCATCCCTGATAGTCGTCGGGATTGCTGGCCAGCCGGGCTTGCAGTTTGGCCACCATGGCCTGGATGTCGGCGGCGCTGACCTCGGGCCGCGCGGCTGGCGCGGGGGGTGGAACGATGGCGGCGGGGTTGCCGAGCGCCACGTAGGCAAGAATGGTCGCCAGCGGCAGTGCGATGGCCAGGCTTACGGGCAGCAGGCGGCCGCGGCGCGACGTGATGGCCTGCCGTTGCGCCTCGGCGGATTCTTCGAGCGCCAGCCGCTGCAGTTCGGCCCGGGCCTCCGCGAAGGCGTCTTGCGACAGGATGCCGTTCGAGCGGTCGCGCTCGAGTTCCTGCAACTGGTCGCGCAGCACCGCCACGTTCGCTGCTAGCCGCTTGTCCGTGGCGTTGGCGGCCGGCGTGCGCCGCATGGCGGCGATCAGCCATAGCGTGACGAGGGCAGCCAGCAACGCCGCCGACAGATAGAAGAATTGCATCATGATCCGGATCCTTTCTCAGCTTCGATGCCCAGCAAGGCGTTGGCGGCCTGGCGCTGTTGGGGAGTCAGCGCGGGACGGTCCCGGCGCGCCCTGCGCCGGCGCAAGGTCAGGGCCAGTGCGGCCAGCCCGGCAGCCAGCAACGCGGCCGGACCGAACCACAGCAGCAGCGTGGCGGCTTTCAGGCGGGGCCGGTATAGGATGAAGTCGCCGTACCTGGCCTCCATGTAGGCCAGGATTTCGGCTTCGGTCCTGCCGGCGTCAAGCTGCTGGCGGATCTGGCCGCGCAGATCGACCGCCAGGTCGGCGCGCGACGCGGCGATGGATTCGTTCTGGCAGACTAGGCAGCGCAGTTCGGAAGCGATCTCGGTGACGCGGCGGTCGTCGGGCGAGGCAGGGGCGCCGTGGGCGTAGCCCAGCGCCAGCGATAGCGCCAATGCGCGCAGGGCGCTCTTCATTGCAGCCCCCGGATCAACGGCAAGAGGGTATCGCGCAGGGACTCCCGCGTTACCGGACCGATGTGTTTGTAGCGGATGGTCCCGGCCTGGTCGACGACGAAGGTCTCCGGTACGCCATAGACCCCGTAGTCGATGCCGACCTTGCCATCGGTGTCGGACACGGACTTTTCATAGGAGTCGCCATTGCGCCCCAGCCAGGCGATGGCTTCGTCCCGGATGTCCTTGTAGTTCAGGCCTATGACCGGGACGCCATGCTGCGATGACAACTCCTGGATGTAGGCGTGTTCAGTCAGGCAGGCATAGCACCAGGACGCCCATACGTTCAGCACCCAGACCCGGCCTTTCATGCTCTCGGGCGTGAACGTCTGCTGCGGCTCATGCAGTTCGGGCAGGGAAAACGCGGGCGCGGGTTTGTCGATCAGGGGCGATGGTACTTCGGACGGGTTGAGCGTCAAGCCGATTCCGAGAAAGAACACCAGCGCCACGAAGCCCGCCAGGGGCCAGATGAAGCGGCTCATGGCCTGGCCTCCACCGCGGTATCCGGCCGCGCGCGATGCGCCAGCTGTTTCTCGCGCCGCTTCAGGCGGTAGCGCGGATCGCAGACCGCCAGCAGGCCGCCCAGGGCCATGAGGATGCAGCCGCCCCAGATCCAGTCGACGAAAGGCTTGTAGTACAGGCGCACGCTCCAGGCGCCATGCTCCATGGGATCGCCCAGCGCGACGTAGACATGGCGCAGGCCGTTGGCGGCGATGGCCGCTTCCGTCATCGGCAGCGCCGAGGACGCGTAGGTACGTTTTTCAGGATGCAGGTCGCGCAGGTGTCGCTCGCCGCGATAGAGCGCGAAGGTACCCATTTCGGACTCGTAGTTCGGGCCGCGCACGCGATCCACGCCCTTGAACTCGACGCGGTATGAGGACACTGGGGCGCTTTGCCCTGGCCGCATCAGCAGATCCTGCTCGGTCTCGTAGCTGCCCACCAGTGTGACCCCGGCGACGAACACCGCCACGCCCAGATGGGCCAGATGCATGCCCACCCAACTGCGCGGCTGGCGCCACCAGCGGTCGCGGGTTGCGTGGAGGCGTTTGAAGACGTCCACGCCGATGGCGCCCGCCAGCCAGACGGCCAATCCCAGCCCCAACGCCGCGCCTGCGGACCAGCGGCCGAACAGCCAGGGCGCGCCTGCGGCGGCCAGCATGGCCAGCACCGCGGGAAGCGCAAGGCGCTGGAGCAGGCTGGCGGCGTCGGCCGATTTCCAGTTGGCCAGGGGGCCCACCGCCATGAGCAGCAGCGCGGGCACCATCAGCGGCACGAAGACCGCATTGAAGTAGGGCGGTCCGACCGACAGCTTGCCCAGGCCGAGGGCGTCGATGAACAGGGGATAGAGCGTGCCCAGCAGCACGGTCGCGGCGGCGACCGCGAGCAGCACGTTGTTGACCAGCAATAGCGATTCGCGCGAAACGAACGCGAACTGGCCGCCGTGGCCTATCCGGGGGGCGCGCAAGGCATACAGGAACAGGGAGCTGCCGACGACGGTGGTAAGCAGCGCCAGGATGAACACGCCGCGCGCCGGATCCGTAGCGAACGCGTGCACCGACGTCAGCACGCCGGAGCGCACCAGGAAAGCGCCCAACAGGGCCAGCGCAAACGTGCTGATCGCCAGCAGTACGGTCCAGCTCTTGAAGCTGCCCCGCTTTTCGGTCACGGCCAGCGAGTGGATCAGCGCCGTGCCGGCCAGCCAGGGAATGAAGGAGGCGTTCTCCACCGGATCCCAGAACCACCAGCCGCCCCAGCCCAGTTCGTAGTAGGCCCACCAGCTGCCGACCGCGATGCCGAGCGTCAGGAACAGCCAGGCCGCCGTGGTCCAGGGACGCGACCAGCGGGCCCAGACCGCGTCGAGACTGCCGGACAGCAGCGCGGCGATGGCGAACGCGAACGCTACCGAGAATCCCACGTAGCCCATGTACAGCAGCGGCGGGTGGAAGATCAGGCCGATGTCCTGCAGCAGCGTGTTCAGGTCCAGCCCGTCGGCCGGCGCGGGGACAAGGCGCTCGAACGGATTCGAGGTCAGCAGCACGAACAGCAGGAAGCCCGCACTGATCAGCCCCAGCACGCCCAACACCCGCGCGACCATGGCGTCGGGCAGTTGCCGCGAAAACAGGCTGACCGCGCAGGCCCAGCCCGTCTGCATGAACATCCACAGCAGCAGCGAGCCTTCATGCCCGCCCCAGGTCGCCGCAAGGCGGTAGAACAAGGGCAATTGCGAATTCGAGTTGTGGGCCACGTAGGCCACCGAATAGTCCTTGGCCGCGAAAGACCAGACCAGCGCCGCGAGGCTGAAGGCCACCAGCAGAAACTGGATCTGCGCCGCGGGCCGCGCAATGGCGATCCAGTCCGCGCGCTCCCGGGCCGCGCCGCGCAGGGCGATAAGGCCTTGCGCCAGCGCGACGAAGAGCGCCAGGATCAAGGCGAGATGAGCGAGTTCAGGGATCATCGCGCAAGGGTCTCCTGGGATGCGGCCTTCGGTGCGGCCTGATCGATCGCGTGCTGAGCCTCGGGCGGCATGTAGTTCTCGTCATGCTTGGCCAGCACTTCCTCGGCCCGGAACAGGCCGTCGCCGTCCAGCCGGCCCTGCGCCACGACGCCCTTGCCCTCGCTGAACAGGTCCGGCAGGATGCCCTCGTAAGCCACGGGCACGGTGTGGGCGGTGTCGGTCACGGCGAAGCGGACAGTCAGCGCGCCCGGCGTGCGCTGCACGCTGCCGGCCTCGACCATGCCGCCCACACGGAACGTGCGTCCCGCCGGAACCTCGTTGTTGCTGACCTGCGTGGGCGTGAAGAAGAAAACCAGATTGCTCTGGAAGGCGTTAAGCACCAAAGCGCTTGCCACCCCCAGAGAGGCCATGCCGCCCAGCGCCAGCCATAAGCGCCGTGTCCGCTTACTCATCTTCGGTCTCCCCGAATTCGGCTGCGGGGCGCGGGACCGCAAGAATCATGCGGCGACGGCGCGCGAGCAGCAGCTGCTCGCTGCCCAGCAAGAGTGCCGTCATCAGCACCGATCCCCACACGTAGGCCGCATAACCACCCATGGCGAGGAATTCGCCCAGACTGGACCAGTGCATCATTCGCTACTCCATTGTTGGTGGATCCAGGCCGCGTGCCGTTCGCGTTCGAGCACGATGCAGCGCAGGCGCGCCAGCGCCGTCGCGATGCTGTACATCCACGCGGCCAGGGACATCAGCAGCATGCCGGCAAGCATGACGCCGGCCATGCTGGGCGCCGCGGTCAGGGAGACCGACGCGCCCTGGTGCAAGGTGCTCCACCATTGCACCGAGAAATAGATGACGGGAACATTGACCACGCCGGCCAGCACCAGCACCGATCCTGCGCGGTCGGCGCGCTGGGGATCGTCGATGGCGGCCTTCAACGCCATGTAGCCCGCATACAGGAACAGCAATATCAATTCCGAGGTCAGCCTGGCATCCCAGACCCACCAAGTCCCCCACATGGGCTTGCCCCACAGCGCCCCGGTCCACAGCGAGAGAAACGTGAACAGCGCGCCGGTCGGCGCCAGCGCGGCAATCATCATGGCCGACAGCCTGCTGTTGAAAACCAGGTGGATCAGCGCCCAGAACGCCATCGCCAGGTACACGATCATCGACATCCAGGAGACCGGGACGTGGAGGAAGATGATGCGGTAGCCCTGGCCCTGCTGGGCGTCGGCGGGCGCGGCGAGAAAGCCGACGTAGAGGCCCGCTGCGGCCAGCAGGACCGCGGCGGCCGCGAACCAGGGAATCGCTCTTCCGGCCAATGGATAACAGGCCTTGGGCGAGGCATAGTGAAACCAGCGGATCATGGGCTCCTCATTCGAGTGAGATGCGTATCGCGGCGGCGGCGGCCAGCGGCGCGAAGAACAGGGATATGGCTAGCACGGCGCCGAGCAGCGACAGGTGCGCATTGGCGCCGAGACCGCTTTGGACCGCCTGCACCGCGCCCGCGCCGAACACGAGGATGGGAATGAAGAGGGGCAGGACCAACACGGCCAGCAGCGCGCCGCCGCCGCGCGCGGTCAAGGTAAGCGCGGCGCCGATCGCGCCGATCAGACCGAGCGCCGGCGTGCCGGCGGCCAGGCCCAGCGCCAGGATCAGAAGGGCGTTGCCGTCCAGTCCGAACTGCAGCCCCAAGACCGGCGCAAGCAGGGTGAGCGGCAGCCCGGAAATCAGCCAATGGGCGGCGACCTTGCCCAGCACGACCAGCGGCAGGGGCGTGGCGGACAGCGCCAGCTGTTCCAGCGAGCCGTCGCGATAATCCGCGTCGAACAGGCGGCCCAGCGACATCAGGCATGACAGCAAGGCCGTTACCCACAGCACGCCCGGCGCGATGCCGCGCAGCGTTTCCGGCTCGGGACCGACGGCCAGCGGGAACAGGCTGGCGGCAACCAGGAAGAAGGCCAGCGGGGTCAGGGCATCGCTGGTACGCCGTTGGGCGATGCGCAGGTCGCGCAGCGCAACGGCCGCAAGCATGCGCGGGATGGTGCGCATGCGCTAGGATCCCAGCCGGAGCTGCCGGTGCGCGCGCTTCAGCGCGATCTCCTGGTGGCTGCTGGCCACGACCGCGCCGCCGTCGCGCAGATGGCGGTCCATCGCAAGCGCCAACCAGGAGTGGGCCGTGGCGTCCAGGGCCGTCATGGGTTCGTCCAGGATCCAGAGCGGACGGAACTCGGCAAGCAGGCGGGCCAAGGCGGCGCGCCGCTTCTGGCCGGCCGACAGGGCTCGCACTGGCAGATGCTCCTTGCCCGCGAGGCCCGCCTCGCGCAACGCCGAGGCGATGTCGGCGGGGCGTCCCGCAGCGCCGCCAGCGTCCCGCAGTGCGCGCAGGTTCTCGGCTGCGCTCAGTTCGCCGTTGAGGCCTTCGGCATGGCCCAGGTAGAAGAACTGGCCGCGATACCCGTTGCCAGGCTGCGCGATGCCGCGCCCCTGCCACAGCACCGTGCCGCGGGCGGGCCGCGCCAGGCCCGCGAGTATGCGCAGCAGGCTGGTCTTGCCGCTGCCGTTGCGGCCGTGGATGAACAGGCATTCGCCGGGCGCCACATGCAGCGTTAGCCCCTTGAACAGCGGACGCTCCGCGCGCATGCAACCCAGATCCATCGCTTCAAGCATTGCCGCCCCGCCGCTGTGTGGACAAAGGGGCCACTATAGGTATGCGCGTCTGACCGCCAGATTGCTGGAGGTTTACATTCTTGTAATGTTCGGACGGAAACGACCGTGGATCAGCACAGATCGCGAGAATGCGGGCAGAGCAGATGAAAAAGTTCTGATCGGCGCCGCGAATTGCGGCGCCGGTGAGGCTCAGAACCAGATGCGCACGCCGGCCAGGATGGCGCGTTCGGAACGGCTTTCTCCGGCTTCGCTGGCGTAGCTCGCGGTCTTGCCGAACTTGCGTCCGAACGACACGCCGACATACGGCGCGAATTCGCGCGTGACTTCGTAGCGCAGCCGCAAGGAGAACGATGCGTCCGACAGGCCGGAGCCCACGCCGCGTGCCTCGTCATTCTTGCCGTTCAGGCTGGCTTCGATCTCGGGCGTGAGGATCAAACGCTGCGTCAGCAGCAGGTCGTACTCCGCCTTCAGCGCCAGCGCGGTCCTGCCCGATCCGCCGACATAGCCGGTGATCTCGGTCTCGATCCCATAGGGCGCGACGCCCTGCACGCCGAACGCCGCCCAGTTGCGTTTGGGGCCGGTACCGAAATCTCGCCGAGCACCCAACTGCAAGTCCCAGAACGGCGAGATCGTGTGGCTCCAGAAGGCCTCGATCTTGGCGTCGGTGCTGCCATTGAGGCGATCGCCTTCGCTCTTGATCCACAACTTGTTCAGGTCACGGCCGATCCAGAACTGGCCGTCCCATTGCAGGCTGGTCTGCTCGTTGCGGTCATAGGCGACGCCGAGCTTGTCGAATAGCAGGTGACTGGTGACGACGTTGTCCATCATGTGCGGATGGATGCGGTAGGCGGCGTAGCGCTGCTCCGTGCTGCCGTCGCTGGAGGGCAGGGAGCCCACCGGCGGGCCATTGGCGGGAGCCTCGCCCATGCCTGGCATCGAACTGTGGTCCATGCCAGGCATCGAGCTATGGTCCATGCCCTGCATCGAGCTATGGTCCATGCCTTTCATGGAACTGTGGTCCATTCCCTCTTGCGAGGCCGGAGCCTTGCCCTGCATCGAGCCATGATCCATGCCTGGCATCGATCCATGGTCCATGCCGTTCATCGTGCCGGCCGGCGTCTGCGCCAGGACCAGCCCCGATGCGGCGGAAAGGAGGGCGGCGCCCGCGACGAGCCCGGGCCAGTGTTTTCTGGATGTGCTTGTTTTCATTATTCCCCCTATTCCACGACGACCGCGCGGAACATGCCGGCCTCCATGTGGAATAGCAAGTGGCAGTGATAGGCCCAGTTGCCGCGCGCGTCCGCGCTGACGCGGTAGCTCAGGCGTTGCGCCGGGTTCAGGCTGATCGTGTGCTTGCGCACCTGGAAATTGCCGTCGGCGGATTCGAGGTCGCTCCACAAGCCGTGCAGGTGGATGGGGTGCGTCATCATGGTGTCGTTGACCAGCACGAAGCGCACGCGCTCGCCGTACTTGAGCACGATGGGCTTGGCCTCGGTGAACTTCAATCCGTTGAACGACCACATGTAGCGGTCCATGTTGCCGGTCAGGTGCAGTTCGATCTCGCGGGTCGGCGGCCGGTTGTCGGCGGGTTCGACCATGGAACGCAGGTCGGCATAGGTCAGCACGCGGCGGCCGTTGTCGCGCAAGCCCACGCCGGGATCATCCAGCCGGGTCGAAACAATGTCGGGCACCATGGAGTTGGCAGGGCTGTGCTCGGCGGGGTAGGGGTGCTTGACCTCGACCATGCCGCCTTCGTTGGCGCCCGCGCTACCGGACATGGCGCCATGGTTCATGCCGGCATGATTCATGCCTGCCATGCCGGCCATTCCAGCCATGCCGGCGTGGCTCATCCCGCCCATGGAGCCTTGACTCATGCCGCCCTGCGCGCCATGGTTCATCGCGCCTTGTGCGCCGTGGTCCATGCCTCCCGCCTGCGCTCCGCCCATGTCCATGCCGGGCATGTCGTGCGCCATGCCCATGTCCATCATGGTCAGCACCTGCACCGGGTCCAGCGCCGGGATCTCGGCCTGCATGCCCTCGCGCGGCGCCAGCGTGCCGCGGGCATAGCCGGAGCGGTCCATGGCCTGCGAAAAGATCGTGTAGGCGCGCTCGTCCTGCGGTTCGACGATGACGTCATAGGTCTCGGCCACGGCGATGCGGAACTCTTCCACTTCCACGGGCCGCACGGCCAGGCCGTCGGCGGCCACCACCGTCATCTTCAGGCCGGGGATGCGCACGTCGAAGTAGCTCATGGCCGACCCGTTGATGAAGCGCAGGCGGATTCGTTCGCCCGGACGGAACAGGCCGGTCCAGTTGCCGGCCGGGGATTTGCCGTTGGTAAGGAAGGTGTAGGTGGCGCCCGAGACGTCGGCCAGGTCGGTCTGGTTCATGCGCATCTTCTGCCACATGAGACGTTCGTTCAGCGCGTTCTTCCAGCCGGACTTGTCCGCGTCGTCCATCAGGCTGCCGACGGTGGGTTGGATGTAGTTGTAGTAGTCGGGCATCACCTTGAGCTTGCGGAACACGCTCATGGGATCCTCGTCGGTCCAGTCGGACAGCAGGACGACGTAGTCGCGGTCGGCCCGCACCGGGTCCGGGCGCTTGGGATCGATCACGATGGCGCCGTACAGCCCCGTCTGCTCCTGGAAGCCGGAATGGCTGTGATACCAGTAGGTGCCGCTTTGGCCCACGTCGAACTGGTAGGTGAAGGTCTCGCCGGGGGCGATGCCGGGAAAGCTCAGGCCGGGGACGCCGTCCATGCCGGTGGGCAGGATGATGCCGTGCCAGTGGATCGAGGTGTCCTCGCGCAAGCGGTTGGTGACGCGCAGCGTGACGCGGTCGCCCTCGCGCCAGCGCAGCGTGGGCGCGGGCAGCATGCCGTTGACCGTGGTTGCGATGCGGGGCGCGCCGGTGAAGTTGGCGGGGCTCTCGCCGATCTCCAGGTCGAACTCGGTGCCAGACAGCACGCTCTGCCGCGCCGGGGCAGCCTGCGCCCACGACGACGGACTCCACAGGCCCATGCCGGCCAGCGCGCCGCCCGTGGCCAGGCCCTGCACAAACCGGCGGCGCGGATTCGAAACTGCTTTACTCATGCTCTATCTCCCCGGTAGCCGGACCGGCATCCCGGCTGTGGATTACTTGACGGAAACCGCGCCTTTCATGCCGGCGGGATAGTGTCCGGGTTCGAGGCAGGCGAAGGCGACGCTTCCCGCCTTGTCAAAGGTCCAGACGATGTCGCCGGCCTTGCCCGCTTCCAGGGACACGGAGTTCGGCTCTTCGTGGCGCATGCCCGGATCCTTGAGCATCATCTGGTAATGGCCGTCCAGGTCGGCGGGGGTGCCCAGCACCATTTCGTGGCGGATCTTGCCGGAGTTGGTGACCTTGAAGCGGATGGTTTCGCCGGCCTTGACGTCGATCTTGTCCGGCGTGAAGCGCATGGCGTCCGTCATGTCGACGGTGACCGTGCGCGAGACCTTGGCGGGGTTGCCGGGCTTGCCGATGGCGGCGACGGCATCATGGCCGCCGCCGTGGCCCGCGCCGTGGCCGGGGGCGGCCATGGCGCCGAAGGAAAGCAAAAAGGCGCCCGCGGCGACGGCGCCCTGCGCGAGTTTCACCAGTTTTTTCATGCGTATCCTCTAGACTCGAATTGGGGGTGGAGGCGCCACTTTAGTGACGCGCTCCACACCGCAACCTGTCCGGAGGATTACTTTCCTGTAATGTTCGGCGCCCTGGAAAGCGTGAAGCCGACTTCGGTGCCTTGTCCGCCGCAGCGGGCGAAGGCGTTGCCGCCGTGCATGCGGGCAATGGCCCGGACGATGGCCAGCCCCAGGCCGTGCCCATCGGTGCGCCGGCTACGCGCATCGTCGCCGCGGTAGAAGCGGTCGAAGATGCGCGGCAAGGCCTGGGCCCCTATCGGCGCACCGGGGTTCCGCACCCTGATCTCGATCTCGTCCTGCCGGGCGATGCAGTAGAGGTCGATGCCGCGTCCCCGGGGCGTGGCCCGGATGGCGTTGCTGAGCAGGTTCGCGATGGCGCGGCGCAGCAGCCGCGGGTTGGCCATCAGGACCGCGCCGCCGTGGGCCGCCAGGGAAACGCCGGCTTCGTCCAACGCGGCCTCGTAGTACTCGGCCACGCCGGCGACTTCCCGACGCACGTCCACTTCCTGCAGGTCTCCCGCCGGTTCGCCGCCGTCGGCCCGTGCCAGGAACAGCATATCGTTGACCAGCGCCTTCAGGCTTTCCAGCTCTTCCAGGTTGGATTCCAGTACCTCGCGCAGCTCCTGCTCCGAGCGCGGCGACGACAGGATGACCTCGGCGCCGCTGATCAGCGTCGCCAGCGGCGTGCGCAGCTCATGGGCCACGTCGGCGTTGAAGCCTTCCATCTGCTGGTAAGCCGTCTGCACCCGGCCCAGCATGCCGTTGAAGGTATGGGTGAACTCGCGCAGCTCCCGGTCGATGCCCTGTTCCGGCAGGCGCACCGCAAGATTGTCTGGCTGGATGCGGGCGGCCTGCTGGGACAGGCGGCGGATCGGCGACAGCGAGCGTCGCACCGCCCACGCGGACAGCACCAAGGTGGCGCCGACCCAGACCACGCAGATCAGGACCAGCGCGGTGGCGAAGGCATACAGGAACTGCGTGCCGGGGCGCAGGTTCACGGCCACGGTGAGTTCGGCGCCGGGCAGCAGGGCGCCTTCCAGCGGCACGCGCAGTCCGCGCATGTTCCAGCCGTCCTGCGTATGCAGCCTGATCTCGCGCCCGGCGAGCGGCCGCAGATCCACGGGCGGCGCGTCGCCGTAGAACACGCTGCCGTCGGCGAGGGTGATCCAGGTTTTCAGATTGCCGTGGCCGACCATGATGTTGTCCAGGGCGCCTCGCAGATCCTGCATCTGCGCGAGCGTGGCCTGCATGCCGATGAGATGGTTGATGAGCTCCAGCTTGCCCGCCACCTCGGTGATCTCCTGGCGCTGCACCTCGCGCTTCAAGGCCCAGAACAAGGTGTATCCGGCAATGCTGGACACCACCAGGGCGATGACGCCAAGCAGCAGCGTGAGCCGGATTTCCATGGACGCGATGCGGGGCAGCTTCATTTTTCGCGCAGCTCCAGCACATAGCCCATGCCGCGCACCGTATGCAGCAGCTTGATGTCGAACGGGTCGTCTATCTTCGCCCGCAGGCGCCGCACGGCCACCTCGATGACGTTGGTGTCGCTATCGAAGTTCATGTCCCAGACCTGCTCGGCAAGCACGGTCCTGGACAGCACCTGGCCATGGCGCCGCAGCATCAGTGTCAGCAGCGTGAACTCCTTGGCCGTCAGGTCCAGGCGCATGCCGCCTCGTTGCGCCTTGCGCCGCGCCAAGTCCATCTCCAGGTCGGCAAGTTTGAGCAGCGTCGATTCCTGCCCGCGGCCGCGGCGCAGCAGCGCCTGGATCCGCGCCAGCAGCTCGGAAAAGGCGAAGGGCTTGACGAGATAGTCGTCCGCGCCGCCCTCCAGGCCGCGCACCCGGTCTTCCACCTTGTCGCGGGCGGTCAGCATCAGGACGGGCGTTTGCTTGTGCTTGCGCAGGTCCGCCAGCACGCCGAAGCCGTCGACGCCGGGCAGCATCACGTCCAGCACCACCACGTCGTAGTCGCCCTCGATGGCGGCGTGCCGGCCGTCTATGCCGTCGCGGGCGATGTCGACCACGTAGTTGTGTTCGGTCAAACCTTTGCGGACGTAGTCCGCGAGCTTTCTTTCATCTTCGATCAAGAGGATACGCATGGGGCGCCTCGCTTTCCTTGCACAAATGTAATGAGTCGGTCCGGCTTCTGTAATTGCCGACTGCGTAGAGTTCAGCGTGTCAGCCAAGTTCCCGCTTGGCGGCGCTGAAACACAAGGAGCGATCCATGAGTGCTCGAAAATCCATCTCGAAAAGCTTTGAAACGGCCAACGATGAAATCGCCGTTGCGGCGCATTATGCACCCTGCGCATCGAAATGTGCGCAGCAGTTCAAGCGGATGCCGGCGGGTGCATCCGGTCGGCCCGACGCCTGAACCGGCGCTGCGCGATGAGAATCCTGTACACCAATTTCCATCGCGGCGATGGCGGCGGGCATACGACTTACGTGCTGTCGCTGGCCGGAGCGCTGCGCAACGCGCACGATATCGTCGTGGCCGCGCCGTCGGAAAGCCGCTTGTTCAAGGCGGCCTCGGCGATGCCTGGCGTGCGGGCCGAGGCGCTGGATTTCCGTGGCGGCATGCTGGCCGCGCTGCCCAACGCGCGCAGGCTGCGCCGGCTGCTGGTGCAGGAGCGCTTCGACGTCGCGCACGTCAACGGTTCGGCCGATCATCGCGTGTGCATGCTGGCGGGCCTGGGGCTCGGGGCGGACAGCCCCGCAGTGGTGTACACCCAGCACAATGACCGGCCCGCCAACAGCTTTGGAGCCATGCTGCGCGCCCGCCTGGCGACGGACCGCGTCATCTGCGTGTGCGAGCACACGCGCCGCAAGCTGGCGGGCAGCGCATTCGGGCGCTGCGGCTTGCGTACCGTGCGCAATGGCGTGGACGTGGAACGCTTCAGGCCGCAGGCAGCGGAGGCCTCGGTCGCAGCCCGGCGGCGCTGGCTGCCCGAGGCGCAGTCCGGCCGTCTGGTGGTCGGCAGCAACGCCGGCACCGCGGACTACAAGCGCTGGCTGGACATGGTGGAGGCTGTGTCGCTGTTGCCAGCCGGATTGCGCGAGCGCATCGTCGTCATGATCGCGGGCGAATTCCCCGGGGAACTGCAGCGCCGGCGCGTGCGTGAACTGGGCATGGAAGATCAGGTGATCTTCGCGGGCTTGCTGGACGACGTCCGGTCTTTCGTGGCCGCGCTGGACGTGGGCTTTGTGCTGTCCTCGGAGATGGAGACCATCTCGTTCGCCTGCCGGGAGATGATGGCCATGGGCGTGCCCGTCATTGTCAGCAATGCCGGCGGGCTGGCCGAGAATGTGCATGCCGGGCTGGACGGCTGGGTGGTTCCGGCGCGCGCGCCGGAAGCCGTGGCGGGCGTGCTGCGCGAGATCCTGGCGCAGCCGCATCTGTTGGGTCCCATGGGCCGTGCGGCCCGGGAAAAAGCCCTGCGGGACTTCGCCTTGTCGCGCTTCGTGGCGGACACGCACGCTGTCTACGTGGAAGCGCTGGCGCAGGTCCAGCGTCCGTTGCGGCTGGCATGAGCCGGCAACGGACGCGGGCGAGGAACGTCAGATCATCGATTCGCCGCTGTGCCTGGCCGCGCGGATGTCCCGCCACAGCGTGACGCACAGCAGGGCCAGGATGAGGGCGGAAATGGCGGGCCAGACCAGGAAGTAGAACGTCAACCACATATCAGTCTCCTTGTTGCTTGAGGGGTGTTCAGCCTTGGGCCGGTTGGACTTCGGGCCGTTGGGCAGGCGCTGCGGACATGGCTTCATGCGCTTCCTGGAAGGAAGTCACGCGCTGCGCGAGCAGGCTGAAATCGAAGCGCTGCTTGCTGAGCAGGCTCAGGCCGGCGCAGACCGTGGCGCTGACGCCGTAGGCGGTCAGCGATCCCATCAGCACGATGTACTCGCGCAGCGTGCCGACGAAAGCGGGCAGCATGATGAGGATGCCCGCCGCGCCCACAACGAGGGCTGCGGTGCGGCCGAAGAAGCCGAACGTCATGAGGCCAAGCACCACGCCGCCGCCAATGGCCGAGCAGATTTCGAAGAACACGGCGAGGCCTCCGGTGATGGGCAGCAACTCGAAACGCACGATGGTGAACAGGACCACGGCGCTGAGCACCGCGCAGACGAAGGCGCGGTTGTCGACGCGGTCCCAGTAGAAGCTGGCGATGACGGGAAACACGATGGCGCCCCACAGCGCGCCGACGAACACCAGCATGACCAGGATGTCCAGGCGCAGGCTGGCGAAGATGACGCCTATCATCGTCGCGACGATCATGGTGGCGCGGCCCCACCACAGCATGCGGCGCGGATCCGGGCGGCCGCCGGCCAGGTTCTTGGCGTACACGTCGGTCATGACGATGGCCGACAGCGCGGCCAGGTCGGAGTCGGCGGTCGAGGACAGCGAGCCCACCACCAGCAGGAAGAACAGCGCGATGCCAAAGGGCGGCAGATAGGTCGACGCCATCTGCGGGATGATGTTGTTCATGTCGCCGTTGGCGGGTTCCAGGCCGACGAAGAGCGCCAGCAGCCCCAGCATGCCCAGCCCGATCACGACGGCCCCGTATCCGGCCGTGGCGGTCAGGAAGGTAGGCTTGATCAGGTCTTCGCGCACCGCGAACAGGCGCTGGGCGATGGTCTGGTTGCCGATGGCGTAGGCCAGCACCGCCACGAAGTAGGGGGCGCCTTGTTCCAGGATGGCGCGAGTGGAATAGAAGTCCGCTTGCTCCGGGCTCAGGCGCCACATATTGGCGGACAGCAGCTCAGGCCCGCCGGCGTTGAAGAAGATGAGCGGAATGATGACCACCGCCGCGATGATCATGGCGGCCAGCTGGGCGAAGTCCGTCATCACCGAGGTGCGAAAGCCCGACCACAGCGTGTAGGACAGCACGCCCAGTCCGGCGATGAGCACGCCCTGGATGAACGTCAACGGACTGAGGATGGAGACCAGCGCGCCAGCCGCGGTGAAGTTCACCATGAGGCTGATACAGCTGCCGACGATGTTCGACACCGCCATGATCATCTGGCTGGATGCGCCATGCCGCGCATGGATGACCTCGGCCAGCGTGTGCGCCTTGGGCGCCAGTTTGCGGAAGCGCTTGCCGAACGGATAGATGAAGAGAATCATCAGCGCGCCCCAGAAGCCGTAATGCAGCGGGCCCGACAGGCCGTACTTGTAGCCCGAGGTGGCGCTGGCGTAGAACGACGCGGCCCAGATCCAGGTGGCGATCATGCTCGCCGTGGACAGGCCGAATCCGACCGCGTTGTTCGACACCATGTAGCCGTCCACGTTCTCGTTCTTCTGGCTGATCAGCAGCGACATGAGGAACGTGGCGCCATAGAAGCCTACGAGCAGCAGGATGGCGGTGGTGCCGGATAGCTGAAAGAATTCTGTCTCTTGCATCGTCTTCGTCCTTTCTCCTTGACAGCGGGTTCATGACGGACAGTCATGGCTGCATGAAGGCCGTTTTTCGCGGAATGCGCAGGGCGGCAAACCCCGATGACGTAGCCGAAACACCAGGCGAGCGGGCGGTAGGCGCGATCGCATGCCTGCCCGGCGAAGACGCGGCAAGCGCAGCCCTCGGACGGACAGCAAAAAGGCACACCGTATAGGTGTCTTGCTGCCGCATTGCGCAGAACGCTGGTTGCTTTAGACGTTGCCCGATGCGGCGAGCGATGGTCCTGCCTGGTAAGCAGGAAAAATTGTTCCGCAGCCTTTACAGCTGGGTTTGGGTGTTTCGGCGTTGCACGCCGGGCCGCTGTGCGCGGCCTTGTGATGGATGCTTCCAGGCGACGTGCATCGTCTGGCTGCATGCGTAATGAACTACAACAGGCGCCAAGTATAGGGACATACCCCGCGCCAGTCCAGCATGCGTTCATCAGGCGTACACGCGGCGCGGGTCATCGGGCCGCGCTATCGCGATTCGCATTGGTAAGCATCGCAACACTTAATTGGCCGTGGCGGGCGCGCTTCGATAAGGTGGCAGGGTTCACACAAGCGGCCGCGCCGCCGGCACGGTTGCGCGCAATACCAAGGCGAAACATGACAGACCGCGTATACATCAATGCCGTCGACGCCGACGGCAATCCCCTGTCCCTGCACGTGCGCGATGGCCGCATCCTGGCGCTGGGCGCCGAGCCGCCTGCCGCGGGCGCGGCGCAGGTGACCGATCTGCGCGGCCACCTGGTGCTGCCCGGCTTCGTCGATGGCCATATCCACCTGGACAAGAGTTTTGTCGGTGACCGCTGGCGGCCGCACCGGCCCGCGGCCAGCCTGCGCGAACGGCTAGCCATCGAGAAGCAGGAACTGGCCGCCGCGCCGCCCATCGAGGGACGCGCCGATGCGCTCATCGCGCAAGCCGCGGCGTTCGGTACGGTGGCGATGCGCTGCCATGTGGACGTCGACGCTACCACCGGATTGGACAATCTGCGGGCCGTCATGACGGCGCGCGAGAAGTGGCGCGGCATCGTCGACATCGAATTGGTGGCGTTTCCGCAGGCGGGCGTGATGTCCTGTCCCGGCACGCCGCAGTGGTTGGAAGCGGCCGTGCGCGAAGGCGCCGAGGTCGTGGGCGGCATCGATCCTTCTACGCTCGACGGCGATGCCGAAGGGCAGCTCGATTGCGTATTCGGCATTGCCGAAAGATTGGGCGCGAAGATAGACATCCATCTGCACGAGCCGGGCGAGCAGGGCGTCGAACAGATCGCTCGTATCGCCGCGCGCACGCGGGCGCAGGGCCTCGCGGGCCGGGTCGCCATCAGCCACGCCTACGCGCTGGGCGACGTTGGCCAGGGGGCGCTGGAAGATGTGGCGCGCAAGCTGGCTGACGCCGGCGTGGCGATCATGACGAATGCCCCGGGCGACCGCGCCTTCCCGCCGGTATTGGCGCTGCGCGCGGCCGGCGTGCGGGTGTTCACGGGCAACGACAACATCCAGGATAGCTGGTGGCCCTATGGCAATGGCGACATGCTGCAACGTGCGATGCTGATCGGCTACCGCTCGGGCTTTTATACGGACGGCGAACTGCTGACGGCCTTGCACATGGCGTCGCACGCCGCGGCGGAGGTGTTGGGCCTGCAAGGCTACGGCTTGCAGGTTGGCAACGAGGCGAGCTTCGTTGCGCTGCCGGCTCCCAACGGCGCGGCCGCGGTGGCGGCAGTGCCGGCGCAGCGCTTCTTGTTCCGCAAGGGCGTACCCGTGGGCGCGGCGGCGCAGGCCTACGCCAGCGTCAGGCCGGCGGCGTGGCCTGCGCCGCGCGTGCCTCGCAGAAGTCCGTGAGCGCGCGCCGCAGCGCATGGCCCGCGTCGCTGAGCCGACCTCGCGCGTAGAGTGATAGTTGCAGGCCGCGCGGCGCCGGAAATCCTTCCTCGGGCGTGAGCAGCCTGTGTTCGGCAGTGGCGCAGGCGCAAGGCAGCAGGCTGATCCCCAGTCCCGCGGCGACCGCCGCGCTGAGGCTGGGCAGACTGGGGCTGCAGAAGCGCACGTGCCAGGGCTTGCCGCCGGTCTCCAGCATGGCGGTCATTTCCTGGCGGTACAGCGCGCCAGACGGGAACGCCACCAGCGGCACGGCGGTGTCGGGCGCGGGCGGCGGCGAGTCGCGGGCGGTGATCCAGCACAGGGGCTCGGGCCAGTGCGCATCGCAATCGGCATCGACTTCCCATTGCTTGACCAGCAGCAGGTCCAACTCCCCATCGCGGTAGCGCCGCAGCAGCTCATGGCTGAGCCCGCCTTCGACTTCCACGCGCAGCCGCGGATAGGCCGCTTCGACGACTGCAATGGTGGGCATCAGCGTCGCACCCATGAAATCTTCGGGCGCGCCCAGCCGCAGCACCGCGCTGGCCTGCGCGGCGGCCACGCTTTCGCGCGCTTCATCGGCCAGGCGCAGGATGCTGCGCGCATAGCCCAACAGGCGTTCGCCTTCCTCGGTGGGCAGGACATGGCGTTGCGTGCGGTCCAGCAGGCGGCAGCCCAGGTTCTCTTCCAGCCGGATGACGTGCTGGCTGACCGTGGATTGCGTCAGGTGCAGGAGCTCGCTGGCGCGGGTGAAGTTGCCCGTGTCCACGACGGTGAGGAAACTGCGCAGCAGGACGGGATCTAGCATTTGGACTTCCACTCGAATCTATCAAGCCAATTAATTTCATAATACTTGGCCCGGCCGCCATACTAGGCGTTTCGCGGGGCCGTCAGCCGATCCGGCCGGCTCCAAGGCTATGGATCAGGAGGAAGTACTCATGCCTATCTTTCGTGCCGGCCGCATCTGGCTGGCGGCATTCCTGTTGAGCGTGGGGGGCGTGGCCGCGGCTGCGGGTTCGGACTCGGCGCTGCTGACCGCGGCGGGCAATGGCGACGCCGCTCGCGTCAAGCTGCTGCTGGGGCAGGGCGCTGCCGTGGATGCGCGCGATGCGGCAGGCAATACGCCGCTGCTGCGCGCGACCCAGGGTAACCACGTCGAGGCAGCCCGCGCCCTGATCGAGGCCGGCGCCAACGTCAACGCGCAGAACTCGATCCGCGACAGCGCCTACCTGCTGGCTGGCGCCCGCGGCTTGCGCGAGATCCTGGCGCTGACGCTGGCGCACGGGGCTGACCTGAAAAGCACCAACCGCTATGGCGGCACCGCCCTCATCCCCGCGTGTGAACGCGGCCACGTCGAAGTGGTGGACATGCTGCTGCGCGCGGGCGTGGACGCGGACCATGTGAACAACCTGGGCTGGACCGGATTGCTGGAAGCGGTGATTCTGGGCGACGGCGGCGCGCGCCACCAGGCGATCGTCAAGCGGCTGATCGAAGCAGGCGCCGATGTCAATCTGGCCGACGGCAAGGGCGTGACGCCGCTGCGCCACGCGCGCGAGCGCGGGCAGGCCGAGGTTGTGCGTCTGCTGGTGTCTGCGGGAGCGCAGGACTGAGGCGCTTGCGCCGGGAAAAAAAACGGGGCTTGAAAGCCCCGTTCTTCATGCTGAAGACAGCAGGCCGGATCAGAAGCCCTCGCGCGGCACGTGCACGCGGCCTTCCATCAGCACGCGGGCGCTGCGGCTCATGAGAGCCTTGGTGACCTTCCATTCGCCGTCCACCAGCTTGGCCTCGGCGCCGACGCGCAAGGTGCCGGACGGATGGCCGAAGCAGACGTTGTCGCGTTCGCCGCCGCCCGCGGCCAGGTTGACCAGCGTGCCCGGCACTGCCGCGGCGGTGGCGATGGCGACGGACGCGGTGCCCATCATGGCGTGGTGCAGCTTGCCCATGGAGAGCGCGCGCACCAGCACGTCGATGTCGCCCTTGCCGATCTGCTTGCCGCTGGAGGACACATATTCCTTGGGCGCCGCCACGAAGGCGACCTTGGGCGTGTGCTGGCGGCTGGCAGCCTCTTCGAGCTTCTTGATCAGGCCCATGCGCAGCGCGCCGTGGGCGCGGATGGTCTCGAAGCGCGCCAATGCGGCGGCGTCGCCGTTGATGTCGTCTTGCAGTTCCGTGCCGCGGTAGCCCAGGGCTTCGGCGTCCAGGAAGATCGTGGGGATGCCGGAGTTGATCATGGTGGCCTTGAAGGTGCCGATGCCGGGCACTTCCAGGTCGTCCACTAGCTTGCCGGTGGGGAACATGGAGCCGCCATCGCCTTCCTCGGCCGGGTCCATGAACTCCAGGCGCAGTTCGGCGGCGGGGAAGGTCACGCCGTCCAGTTCGAAGTCGCCGGTTTCCTGTACGGCGCCGCCGCTCATGGGCACGTGGGCGATGATGGTCTTCTGGATGTTGGCCTGCCAGATGCGCACGACCGCGATGCCGTCCCGCGGCACGCGGGCCGGATCGACCAGGCCGTTGGTGATGGCGAACGGGCCCACGGCGGCCGACAGGTTGCCGCAGTTGCCGCTCCAGTCCACGAAAGGCTGGTCGATGGAGACCTGGCCGAACAGGTAGTCCACGTCATGCTCCGGGCGCGCGCTCTTGCCGACGATGACGGTCTTGCTGGTGCTGGAGGTGGCGGCGCCCATGCCGTCGATCTGCTTGCCGTAGGGGTCGGGGCTGCCGATCACGCGCATCAGCAGCGCATCGCGCGCGGCGCCGGGCACGCGCGCGGATTCGGGCAGGTCGTCGAGCTTGAAGAACACGCCTTTGCTGGTGCCGCCGCGCATGTAGGTGGCGGTTATCTTGGTCTGGGGAGCATGGCTCATGGGGCAGTCCTGATGAGGGGTGTGGGGCGGCGGGCGTTGCGGCGCCCGCCTTGCCGATGACGGATCAGCCGGCCTTCCTGTCGGCGCCGGAGGCTTCCAGGAAGTCCTGGGCGAAGCGCTGCAGCACGCCGCCGGCTTCGTAGATCGAGACTTCCTCGGCGGTGTCCAGGCGGCAGGTCACGGGGACCTGGACGGTTTCGCCGTTGCGGCGATGGATCACCAGCGTCAGGTCGGCGCGCGGCTTGCGTTCGCCGATGACGTCATAGCTTTCGGTGCCGTCCAGGCCCAGCGTCTTGCGGTTGACGCCCGGCTTGAATTCCAACGGCAGCACGCCCATGCCGATCAGGTTGGTGCGGTGGATGCGCTCGAAGCCTTCGGCGACGATGGCTTCCACGCCGGCCAGGCGCACGCCCTTGGCGGCCCAGTCGCGCGACGAGCCCTGGCCGTAGTCGGCGCCGGCCACGATGATCAGCGGCTGCTTGCGGTCCATGTAGGTTTCAATGGCTTCCCACATGCGCATGACCTTGCCCTCGGGCTCCACGCGGGCTAGCGACCCCTGCTTTACCGTGCCGTCCTCGTTCTTCACCATTTCGTTGAAGAGCTTGGGGTTGGCGAAGGTGGCGCGCTGCGCGGTGAGGTGGTCGCCGCGGTGGGTGGCGTAGGAGTTGAAGTCCTCTTCGGGCAGGCCCATCTTGTCGAGGTATTCGCCGGCGGCGCTGTCCAGCAGGATGGCGTTGGACGGCGACAGGTGGTCGGTGGTGATGTTGTCGCCCAGGACCGCCAGCGGCAGCATGCCGCGCAGCGTGCGTTCGCCGGCCAGCGCGCCTTCCCAGTACGGCGGGCGGCGGATGTAGGTGCTCTGCGCGCGCCACGCGTACAACGGGCTGACGGCGCCCTTGCGGTCGTCCTGGATGCCGAACATGGGGGCATAGACCTTGCGGAACTGCTCGGGCTTGACCGCAGCCTTGACCACGGCGTCGATCTCTTCGTCGCTGGGCCAGATGTCCTTCAGGCGGATCTCGCGGCCGCTGGCGTCCTTACCCAGCACGTCGCGTTCGATATCGAAGCGGATGGTGCCGGCGATGGCGTAGGCCACCACCAGCGGCGGCGAGGCCAGGAAGGCCTGCTTGGCATAGGGGTGGATGCGGCCGTCGAAGTTGCGGTTGCCGGACAGCACGGCGGTGGCGTAGAGGTCGCGGTCGATGATTTCCTGCTGGATCACGGGGTCCAGCGCGCCCGACATGCCGTTGCAAGTGGTACAGGCGAAGGCGACGACGCCGAAGCCCAGTTTTTCCAGGTCGGCGGTCAGGCCGGCTTCGTCCAGGTACAGCGACACGGCCTTGGATCCCGGCGCTAGCGAGCTCTTCACCCAGGGCTTTCGGCTCAGGCCGGCGCGGTTGGCGTTGCGTGCCAGCAGGCCGGCGGCGATGACGTTGCGCGGATTGCTGGTGTTGGTGCAGCTGGTGATGGCGGCGATGATCACGGCGCCGTCAGGCATCAGGCCCGGTTCGTTTTCCACCACGCCGGAAATGCCGCGTTCGGCCAGGTCGCTGACGGGCAGGCGGCGATGCGGATTGGAGGGGCCGGCCAGGGTGCGCACCACGCTGGACAGGTCGAAGCGCAGCACGCGCTCGTATTCGGCATTTGTCAGGCTGTCGGACCACAGGCCCGCGGTCTTGGCGTAGTTTTCGACCAGGGCGATCTGTTCGTCCTCGCGGCCGGTCAGGCGCAGGTAGTCGATGGTTTGCTGGTCGATCGAGAACATCGCGGCCGTGGCGCCATACTCGGGCGCCATGTTCGAGATGGTGGCGCGGTCGCCCAGCGTGAGGCTGGCGGCGCCTGCGCCGTAGAACTCCAGGTAGGCGCCCACGACCTTCTCCTTGCGCAGGAACTCGGTCAGGGTCAGCACGATGTCGGTGGCGGTGATGCCAGGCTGGGCGCGGCCGGTGAGTTCCACGCCGATGATGTCGGGCAGGCGCATCCATGAGGCGCGGCCCAGCATCACGTTCTCGGCTTCCAGGCCGCCCACGCCGATGGCGATCACGCCCAGCGCGTCCACGTGCGGGGTGTGGCTGTCGGTGCCGACCAAGGTGTCGGGGAAGGCCACGCCGTCCTGCGTGTAGATGACGGGCGACATGCGCTCCAGGTTGATCTGGTGCATGATGCCGTTGCCCGGGGGCACGACTTCGATGTTGCGGAAGGCCTGCTTGGTCCAGTCGATGAAATGGAAGCGGTCTTCGTTGCGGCGGTCTTCCACCGCGCGGTTCTTGGCGAAGGCGTCGGGATCGTTGCCGCCGTACTCCACGGCCAGCGAGTGGTCGACGATCAGTTGCACCGGCACCACCGGATTGACCTTGGCGGGGTCGCCGCCCTTGTCGGCGATGGCGTCGCGCAGGCCGGCCAGGTCCACCAGCGCGGTCTGGCCCAGGATGTCGTGACAGACCACGCGCGCCGGGAACCAGGGGAAGTCCAGGTCGCGGCGGCGCTCGATCAGCTGCTTGAGCGAGTCCGTCAGCATGGCCGGGTCGCAGCGGCGCACCAGGTTTTCCGCCAGTACGCGCGAGGTGTAGGGCAGGCGGTCATAGGCCCCGGGCGAGATCGCCTCGACGGCGGCGCGGGTGTCGAAGTAGTCCAGGCGGGTGCCGGGCAGGGGCTTGCGGTAGTTTTGGTTCATGCCTCGGTGCGCTGCAGGTTGCCCTGCGCGATCTGCTGTTCGATGTTGATACGGGATGCGCGGATGTGGCGGCGCATCAGGATTTCAGCCAACTCGCCATCGCCGTCGGCGATGGCGTCCAGAATGCGGTGGTGTTCGGCATAGGCCTGCCTGGGGCGGTTGGGCGTTGTCGAATACTGGATGCGGTACATGCGCGCCAGCTGGTAGAGCTCGTCGCATAGCATGCGGAACAGCATCTGGTTGCCGCTGCCCTTGACGATGCGGTAGTGGAAATCGTAGTCGCCTTCCTGCTGGTAATACCCCAGTCCGGCCTGGAAGGCCTCGTCGCGCTCGTGCGCTTCCAGCACGGCGCGTAGTTCGGCGATTTCCGAGGGCGGCATGCGTTCGGCGGCCAGGCGGCAGGCCATGCCTTCCAGCGATTCGCGGATTTCGTAGAGTTCGGACAGTTCCTGTTGCGACAGCGACACCACGCGGGCGCCGGCGTGCGGCACGCGTACCAGCAGCTTCTGGCCTTCCAGCCGGTGCAGAGCTTCGCGCAGCGGGCCGCGGCTGACGCCATGGATACGGGCCAGCTCGGGCTCGGAAATCTTGCTGCCGGGGGCGATTTCGCCCTTGACGATGGCGGACTGGATCTTGCGGAAGATGTGTTCCGCAAGCGTCTCGCTATCGCCGGGGTCGGCGCCTGGCAGGGTCAGCACTTTGCTCATTGTGTTGACAATCTTTCCTAAAAATATCGGAAAAAGAGGCGTTTGAAGCTGCTGGTTCTTAAGATTGTCAACAATTTACTTGGACTAGCCGCCGGGCGCAAGCGCTTGCGTCGTCATCATCCGGCGGACTCCTGCGCCATCGCCTGTTCCGCTTGCAGGCGCTTCTGCATCCGGGCGGCCTCGCGCTTGAGCATGGCGACGATGGCGGGGATGCGTTCCGGCGGCATGCGCGCATGGAAGGTGGACAGGCTGAATGCGGCGAAGGGCGTGCCGTCGCCGTCCAGGATGGGCACCGCCACCGTGCGCACGTCGATGCCGCGGATGTCGCGTTGCGCGTAGCCCTGGGCGGCGAATTGCGCCAGTTCCGCGTAATAGCGTTCGTCCGGCGCCTGCTCGAATAGCGCGATCGTCCTGGCATTGGCATCCAGGATCTCGCGGGCTTCGGCGGGAGGCAGCGCCGACAGCAGCGCCAGGCTGCTGCCGCCCACGCCCAGCGGGCGGCGCACGCCGACGTCCAGCACGAATGCCTGGGACGGATGGGCGCCCGAGCGCCGGTCCACGCACACCATGTCCAGGCCGCTGCGCCGCGAGGCGAACACGGTGTCTTCGCTTTCCGCCGCCAGGCGGCTCACGGAAGCCCTGAACAGATCGCTGGTGTCGTAGCGCGCCGAGGCGGTGAGACCGAACTCCGCGATGACCTGCCCCAGGAAGTAGCGCTTGCTGTCCCTGTCTTGCGAGATCAGTCCTTCGCTCATCAGTCCGGCAAGGAGTCGATGCACCGTGGGTTGGGCCAGGGCGGTGGCTGCCGTGATGTCGGTCAGTCGGGCTCCGGCCCGATTGTGGTGGCTGACGATGCGAAGAATCAGCACTGCTCTTTCCAGGCTTTGCGCGCCAATCATGGGTTCTCCATATAGTGGAATATAAATTGATATTTTTCCGTTAAATTTTTTATTGACACTGCATTTTTACGGGAATAGTCTGTGATTTCATTGATTTGCGTAGTTATTTTAACTCCATAATATGGACTTTATTCGGAAAAGGCAATGAGCGAAATTCACAGCACCCCCAACACCCCCGGCGCCCGTTTCCGCGCCGCCTTGCGCGAAGAGTCTCCGCTGCAGATCGTCGGCGCGATCAATCCCTTCACCGCGATGATGGCGAAGACGCTGGGCTACCGGGCGCTGTACCTGGCCGGCGCCGGGGTCGCCAATTATTCGCACGGGCTGCCGGACCTGGGCATCACCACATTGAATGACGTGCTGGGCGATCTGCGCCGCGTGACCGACGCCTGCGACCTGCCGGTGCTGGTGGACGTGGATACGGGCTTCGGCGGCGCGTTCACGATCGCGCGGATGATGAAGGGCCTGATCAAGGACGGCGCGGCGGCGCTGCACATGGAAGACCAGGTGCAGCTCAAGCGCTGCGGCCACCGTCCGGGCAAGGAGATCGTCAGCAAGGAGGAAATGCTGGACCGGATCAAGGCCGCCGTGGACGCGCGCACGGATCCCTCGTTCTTCATCATCGCGCGCACCGACGCGCTGGCGATCGAAGGCTTGGACCGGGCGCTGGATCGCGCCGAAGCCTACATGGAGGCGGGGGCCGACATGATCTTCGCCGAAGCCTGCACCACGCTGGACGAGTACAGGGCTTTTGTCAGCCGCCTGAACCGCCCGCATTCGGTGCTGGCCAATATCACCGAATTCTCCAAGACGCCGAACTTCACCACCGGCCAACTGGCGGATGTGGGCGTGTCGGCGGCCCTGTATCCGCTGTCCGCGGCCCGCGCCATGAATGCCGCTGCCTTGAAGGTCTACGAAGCGATCCGCCATCAGGGCACGCAGAAGGACACGCTGGGCATCATGCAGACGCGCGAGGACCTCTACAAATTCCTGGATTACCACTCCTACGAGGCGCGCATCGACGCGCTGTTCTCGAAAGCAAAATAAGACGGGCGTTTCGACCCGTCGCAGGAGGAGACTGAAAATGATCACCGCAATGCTCAGGCGGCTCGGCCTGGCCGCGCTGCTCGGGGCGGCGCTCGGCGCACCGGCCGCCGCCGCCCAGCCCGCCTATCCTGCCGGCCCGATCCGGCTGGTGGTCCCGTTCGCCACGGGCGGGGGCACCGACGTCGTCTCGCGGGTGCTGGCCAAGGAACTGACGAGTTCGCTGGGGAAGACCGTATTCGTCGATAACAAGCCGGGCGCCAACGGCACCATCGGCACCATGTCCGCCATGCAGGCCGCGCCCGACGGCTACACGCTGCTGCTGGCCATCGAGGCTACGGTCGCCATCAACCCCGGCCTGTACAAGTACGTCAAGTACCGGCCGGGCGACTTCGAGGCGATTTCGCTCGTGTCCAAGCAGCCGTACCTGATCGTGGCCAATCCCGCGCTCAAGGCCAATACGCTTGCCGAGCTGGTCGCGCAAGCCAAGGCGGAGCCAGGCAAGCTGAACTACGCCACCGGCGCCAGCGCGGCCTTCCTGGCGGGCGAGCTGTTCAAGTCCACGGCGAGCGTGGATATCGGCAACGTGCCCTACAAGGGCTCGGGCGAAGCGATCACGGACGTGTTGGGCGGACGCGTGGAGTTGATGGTGGCCAGCCCGGTTTCCGTCATGCCCCAGATCAAGAGCGGCAAGCTCAAGGTGCTGGCGGTCACCAGCGCGCACCGCTACGCGCTGTTGCCGCAGGTGCCTACCGTGGCCGAGCAGGGCTACCCCGGCTTCGACGCCGAGGGCTGGTATGGCCTGGTCGCGCCCAAGGGGACGCCGGCAAACATCGTCGAGATATTGAACGCCAAGATCGCCGCCGCGATGCAGTCGCCGGAATTGCAGGCCCAATTCCAGACCGCCGGGGTCGAACCCGCGAATAGCGGTTCCGCCGAATTCGCCGATTACATGCGGTCCGAGTCCGCGCGTTGGGAGGGAGTGATCAAGCAGGCGGGCATAGAACCGCAATAAGAACCCGGACCCCGGTCCCACAACATCAACTTAGGAAAGGAGGCCATCGTGCCGCACGCATGGATCGAATACAGCGCGAACATTCAGCAGGAACCCGAAGTGCAGGCTTTGAAGCAGACGCTGCGCGACGCGATCGTGGAGGCCGGCATTTTTCCGCTGGCGGGCGTGCGCATCCGCGCCGCCGCCATCGACGACTATCTGGTGGCCGACGGCGATCCGCTCAACGCCTTCGTGCATGTGGTGCTGCGCGTGGGCGCGGGCCGCGACGAGGCGACCCGCAAGAAGGCGGCCGACGGGATTTTCGCCCGCATCACCGCGGCGCTTGCGCGCCTGAGCGCGGCCGGCCCGCTCGCCATCGCCTTTGAAGTGCAGGAAATGGACGAGCTGCTGAACTACAAGGCCAACAACCTGCACGACTACCTGAAGCGCCGCGCCGCCGCGTGACGACCTATTCCAACCCTTCTTTCATCCCATGACTATGCAATTCGTTTCCTATCTGCACGATGGGCAGGCCGGCTTCGGCCTCATGTCCGGCAACGGCCAGGGCATCATTGAACTGGGCGCCCGGCTGGACGACTGCGACACGCTGCGGCAGGCGATCGAGACGGACCGCCTCGAAACGCTGGCCGAAGCGTACGGCGCGCGCCCGGCCGACCTGGACGTGGCCGCCGTGACGTTGCTGTCTCCGGTGCCCCAGCCCGACAAGATCCTTTGCGTCGGTGTCAACTATGGCGAACGCAACGCCGAATACAAGGACAACTCCGACGCGCCCAAGTACCCCAGCCTGTTCCTGCGCACGCCCGGCACGGTCGTGGGCCACCGGGTTCCGCTGGTCAAGCCCGCGGTGTCCGACCAGTTCGACTACGAAGGTGAAATCGTCCTGGTCATCGGCAAGGAAGGACGCCACATTCCCGAAGCCCGGGCGTTGGAGCACGTGGCCGGCCTGAGCATCGCCAACGAGGGTTCGGTGCGCGACTGGCTGCGGCACGGCAAGTTCAACGTGACGCAAGGCAAGAACTTCGAGCGCAGCGGCAGCATCGGGCCCTGGATGACGCGCATACGCTCATCCAGGGAGCTGCAAGGATTGACCGTCAGCACTCGCGTCAACGGCGAACTGCGCCAGCAGGACACGACGGACAACATGATGTTCCCGTTCGCCCGCCTGATCCACTACATCTCCACGTTCGCGCGGCTCTTGCCTGGCGATCTGATCCTGACGGGCACGCCGACCGGCGCCGGCGCCCGCTTCGATCCGCCGCGCTATCTCAAGGCGGGCGACGTGGTCCGGGTCGAAGTGCCGGGCGTCGGCGCGCTGGAGAACGAAGTGGTCGACGAGGCCGCTCCCGCCGCGGCGGCGCGCTGAGCGTTGTGGGCGCCTGGCGGCCGCGCTGTCGGGCGCCTACCGCTTGTGATGCACCTCCTGCAAACCATAGACCTGCACCGGCACACCCGCCTGCCGCGCCTTCAGCTGCAGGGACAGGTACTGCGAGTAATGCCGCGACTGGTGCAGGTTGCCGCCGTGGAACCACAGGGCTTTCTGTTGCGTGGGCTTCCACATGTTGCGCTGTTCGCCTTCCCAGGGGCCAGGATCCTTGGTGGTGTCCGAACCCAGGCCCCAGCACTTGCCGACCTTGTCGGCGACGTCGCGGCTGATCAGGTCCGCGGCCCAGCCGTTCATCGAGCCGTAGCCGGTGGCGTAGACCACCAGGTCCGCGGGCAATTGGACGCCAGACTTCAGCACCACGGCGTCGCGCGTCAGGTGGCTGACGTCGGTGCGCGATTGCAGCTTGATGCTGCCGTCGATGATGAGGTCGCAGGCGCCGACGTCGATGTAGTAGCCGGAGCCGCGCCGCAGGTACTTCATGAACAGGCCTGAACCGTCGTCGCCCCAATCCAGCATGAAGCCGGCGTCTTCCAGCTTGGCGTAGAACCCGGCGTCGCGCTCGCGCATCTGGTCGTAGAGCGGGATCTGGAACTGCGCCATGATCTTGTAGGGCAGCGAGGCGAACGTCAGGTCGGCCTTGCGCGTGGTCATGCCGTTGGCCAGCGCCTGTTCGGAATACAGGCCGCCCAGGCCGATGTCCATCAGCGTCTCGGAACGCACGATGTGCGTCGACGAGCGCTGCACCATGGTGACGTTGGCCCCGCCTTCCCACAGCGCCGCGCAGATGTCGTGCGCGGAGTTGTTGGCGCCGATCACGACCACGTTCTTGCCGCGGTAGGCGTCGGGGCCGGGGTGTTGCGAGGAGTGCTGCTGTTCGCCCTGGAATTCATCCTGGCCGGGGAAGCGGGGGATGTTGGGCTTGCCGGACATGCCGGTGGCCAGCACCAGTTGCTTGGGCCGCAGCGTCACGGGCTTGCCCTCGCGCAGCACCGTCACCTCCCATTCCTGCTTCTGTTCGTCGTAGCGCGCCGACTGGCAGACGGTGGAGGTCCAATAGTTGAGCTCCATGATGCGGGTGTACATCTCCAGCCAGTCGCCGATCTTGTCCTTGGGCGCGAAGACCGGCCAGTTCTCGGGGAAGGGGATATAGGGCAGGTGGTCGTACCAGACCGGATCGTGCAGGCACAGGGACTTGTAGCGCTTTCTCCAGCTGTCGCCCGCGCGTTCATTCTTTTCGATGATGATGGTGGGTACGTCCAGCTGGCGCAGGCGCGCGCCCAGCGCGATGCCGCCCTGGCCGCCGCCGATGATGAGCACGTAGGGCTGGGTCTGGTAGCCGAGCTCGGCGGCTTCCTGCTCGCGCTTTTCCAGCCAGGTGTGGCGGGTCCGGCTGCTGCCGTGTTCCGCGCCCTTGGGGCGGCGCAGACCGCTGGGCTCCTCATGCCCCTTGAGTTCGGACATGGTGGTCAGCAGGGTCCAGATCTTGCCGTCCTGGACGCGGATGTGGCCGTAGCCGCGGGCGCGGTTGGTCTCGATCTCGATCCAGCCTTGCAACAGGCCGGCCTCTTGCGACACTGTTTCTTTCGGGTCCAGGCTGAAGCGCACCGGCTCCACTTGCGCCAGTTGGTGCTGCAGCATGTCGCGGATCTGGTCGCGCCCTTCGAGCGTGCGCAGGTTCCAGGTGAACAGCACCAGGTCGCGCCAGTAGCAGTCGTCCTGGAACAGCGCGGCGACGCCATCGATGTCCTTGTTGCCCAGCGCGGTGTTCAAGTGCGCGAGCACGGCGTCCAGGGCGGCGCCGGCTTGATCGGTCTGCATGTCTAGTCTCCTTGCCCGTGGCGGGCGTCGTTGTCGTGGCGTACCAGGGCATGGTCCGCTGGCGGCCCCGGACTGTGCCGGCCGGTGGGCGCCGATAACGATCAAGCAATCGGCGTGCCACCCTTGCCGCGCAGGAGAGCGGGGCGGGGTGCCGTGGCGGCGTGCCACACCTGTGGCATTGGGGTGTGGCGCCTCAGGAGCGCGAGGCCAGGCCGTGCCGCCGTATCTGGCGATGCACGGTGGAACGGTCCACGCCCAGGCGGCGCGCGGCTTCCGAGACGTTGCCGCCGCAGCTGGCCAGCATGGCGCGCAAGGC
>NZ_JBARYB010000130.1:0-12959 GCF_049647645.1 Achromobacter sp. | reverse complement strand
GCGACGGCGGCCGCGGCGGCGCCAGCGCCGGCGGCATGAACAGCGCCATGGCGGACGCTTTCGCCAAGCTCAAACGCTGAGCGAGCCTGTCCCAAGAAAAACGGCGCCTGGTGCGCCGTTTTTTTTACTTAGGGCTTACCCGTAAAGAAGCGGCTTACTTGCGTTCTCTCAAGCCAAAACTATCAAAAATGATAGAAAATATCCAATTGTGTCTAAACAATAAAAACCGGCAAGACCAGGCCGCAAGGCGACACAAGCCCCCACAAGCAGGCGAGCCATGGTGCGTAGCGCCTGCCTGGGAAGCAGCACAAGAACAACAGCCCCTGCCCCGAACGACCGGAGATCCGCCCAGCCATGCCCAATACCATCACGCTTGCCGCCAATGAAACGGCAACCATTACCGCCAAGGAAGCCAACGCCAGCGGCGTCTACGGCGAAATCACCCTGGGCCAGTATTCGCATCTGCATGTCGACGGCGCCGAAGTGAGCTTCAAGCACATCACGCTGGAGCGGCTGGGCAGCCGCGTCATCGAACTGAGCAATGGGGCGCAGTTGCACGTCGGCGCGCTGGGGTTCGCCAGCATGGGCGCCAGCATCGTCTACCGCATCGGCGCAGGTTGCGCGCTGACTTTCGACGCCAGCCAATGGGATCCGGAAGTGGTCGCCAACACCACCTTCGATTTCGCCAGCCAGGGCAGCGGCACCTTGAAGTACTTTCCGTTCATCAATCCAGAATGGCTGGACTGCCCGAACGTCACGGGCTACACGGAAGGCGACATGCTCGAAATCGCTGGCCAGGGCAGCGCCCAGCGCTTCCAGGTGCGCGACGGGCGCATCGTGGCCAGCGCCCGCTCCGCCTGAACCTGCGGGCCGGCTTGGCGCCGGCCCCTCGGGCTTATTCCTGCGACAGCGACGACAGCGCGGCGCGCGCGCGCGCCAGCGAGGCGCCGGATACATCCTGCGCGCCAGCCGGCGCAGCCGCCACGGCCACGCCGTCGATCATCGCGGCATAGCCTTGCCCGTCGGCCTGCAGCACGGCATCAGCCGGTTCCGACTGCAGGCGGCGCATCAGGGCGCCAGCCTCCTTCGGATCGGCGAAACGCTGCGACAGCAGCAGTTCCTCGCCGTCGGCGGCCAGCAGGCGGAAGCGGAAGCCGCCGTCTTCATCGCGGAAGCTGACGAAGCGCGCGCCCTTGCCCTTTTCTTTCTTGGGCTGCGCGGCCTGGCCGCCCGATGCGGCATCGAGGTTGCGCAGGCCCACGGCCTGGCGCAGCTCGTGCATGAATGGCGTGGCCAGCTTGCGCGCCTTGGCGGCGCCGGCCTGCAGGATGTCTTCGATGCGACCGGGGTTGGCCATCAAGTCGAAGTACTTCTCGCGCATGGGCGCCAGCAGGTTTTCAAGATGGTCGTACAACGCCTGCTTGGCCTCGCCCCAGCCCATGCCCTCTTCCAGCTGCTTGCGCAGGGCAGCCGCCTGCTCGTGCGTGGCGAAGGCGCGGTAGATCGTGTACAGGTGCGAGTTCTCGGCATCCTTGGGCTCGCCCGGCGCGCGCGAATCCGTGACGATGCGCATCACCGCCGCGCGCAGCGCACTGGCGCCGCCCTCGAACAGCGGAATGGTGTTGTTGTAGCTCTTGGACATCTTGCGGCCGTCCAGGCCCGGCAAGGTTGCCACGTCCTCTTCGATCACGACTTCCGGCAGCGTGAAGTAATCGCGGCCGTACAGGTGGTTGAAGCGCTGGGCGATGTCGCGCGCCATTTCCAGATGCTGGATCTGGTCGCGGCCCACCGGCACCTTGTTGGCGTTGAACATGACGATGTCCGCGGCCATCAGCACCGGATAGGAGAACAAGCCCATCGTGACGCCGTCGTCCGGTTCCAGGCCCTTCTCCGTGTTCTGGTCCACCGACGCCTTGTACGCATGCGCCCGGTTCATCAGGCCCTTGGCGGTGACGCAGTTCAGCAGCCAGGTCAGCTCGGGGATTTCGGGGATGTCCGACTGCCGGTAGAAGGTCACGCGTTCGTGGTCCAGGCCCACCGCCAGCCAGGTGGCGGCGATTTCCAGGCGCGAGCGCGCCACGCGGGCGGGGTCGTCGCACTTGATGAGGGCGTGGTAGTCCGCCATGAAGAAGAATGCGTCCACGCCGGGCTGCGCGCTGGCCTGAACGGCGGGACGGATCGCGCCCGCGTAATTGCCGAGGTGGGGAGTTCCAGAGGTGGTGATGCCGGTAAGGACGCGGGTATTCATGAGGCGAAGAGGCGTTTGCTGGAGGAAACGCCCAGTGTAACTTGCCGGGCCCGCGGCTACAGGACGGCCAGCACCGGCGCCGCCAGCGCGCACAGCCCGCCAGCGGTCAGCGCGGCGCGGGGCCGGAACGTCAGGAACCAGATCAGCAGCAGTCCGGCGATGCTGAGGATGCCTATCCATTCGACCGTGCCGTAGCTCCAGCCCCAGACTGCCGCCGACGCGCACAGGGACAGGGCCAGCGCGATCCAGCCGAACAGGCGCAAAGGCAGCCGGTGGCGCCGCGGCAAGGCCCGGTCGAACAGGTCTTCGTAATGGCGGTCCATGCCCAGGCACAGGGCTGCAAAACCGGCATAGGCCAGGCAGAAGGCGGCTAGCGTCATGGCGTATCCCCTCTAGGTTCGTAGGCGGGCTGGACGGGCTGGGTCTGGGCTGCGGACTTGGCCGCTGCGCGGCCCTTGATTGGCGCCTTGGCGGCCGCCTTGCCTGCGCGCGCGGCCTTGCGCGCCATCCAGGCCAGCAGCAGCGCCCCGGCCAGGCAGGTCAGGTCGAAACCCGCCATGACCCAGTCGCCCGTGGGCAGGGACACGCCCAGATGGCGCGAGGTCGTCAGGGCGTTGACCACCGGCACCAGCGCCAAGGCGGCGGCTGCGGCGGCCAGCAGGTCGCGCCACTTGCGGTGCTGGAACAGGAAGGCGTAGACCAGCGACAGGCCCCAGGCGGCAAAGAACGCGCGCGATTCCCAGAGCTGCCTGCCCGGCAAGTCGGCGGGCAGCAGGCGATTGGCCCAGAAAAACGCGGCGACCGAAATGAACAGGCCCGCTATCGTGCCGGCGTTGAGCGCATCCACCAGCCGCAGCGAGAACGCCTCACGCGCGCCCGGACGCGCCTTCTGGCGCCGCTTGGCAATCCACAGGACCATGCCCGTGCCGACCATGGCCGTGCCCGCCATGCTGACCAGGAAATAAAGCCAGCGTAAGAACGGCTCGGCAAACAGGCCCAGGTGCAGGCCGACGATGACGCCGGCAGTACGCGCCGTGGCGCCGAGGTCGTCCTCGCGTTCCTGCAGCTCGCCCGTGACGCCGTCAAAGCGCATGTACGGCGCCAGCTTGCCGAACGACACGCCATCGGCGGCGTCGCGCACCAGGGTCACGGTCGCGCCGGCATCGCCGGGATGGTTGACGGTGACACGCCCCACCCGGCCTCCCTGCCAGTGCTGCTGCGCCTGCTCCACCAGCGGCGCGAGCGGAAGCAGCGGCGCGGGCTCGTTGCGCGCGGGCGTGATCCTGAAGGACTTGAAGACGTCGTCGGAATACTGCCGCGGGCTCTCGTAGACGGCCAGGATGCCGGCCGGCATCAGCATGGCCATGAACAGCACCAGCCCGCTGAATGTAATCATCAGGTGGAACGGCAGCCCCAGCACCGACAAGGCGTTATGGCCGTCCATCCAGGCGCGCTGGCCGCCCTTCCTGGGACGGAAGGTGAAGAAGTCGGTGAAGATCTTCTTGTGGGTGATGATGCCGCTGATGATGGCCACCAGCATGAACATGCCGGCGATGCTGGCGAGCCAGCGCCCCCACGGAAAGGCCGTCTCCAGTTCGAAATGGAAGCGGTAGAAAAAGTCGCCGCCGCGCGTCTCGCGCGCGGTCACGGCCTGGCCGCTAGCCGGATCCAGCTTTACGCGCACGAAGCCGCGCTCGCCCGGCTTGGGCTTGGGTACTTGGTAGAGCACCTGGATATACGGCTCGCGGTCGGACGGCGGCGTGATGAACCAGCGCGTGGCGTCGGGCGCGTGTTCGCCCAGGTAGCGCTGCGCCGCAGCCACGGACTGCGCCGCGGGCGCGGGCCGCACCTGGATCTCGGGCTGCATCCAGCTGGTGATCTCGGGCCGGAAGAACGCCAGCGTGCCGGTCAGGAACATCGCGAACAGCACCCAGCCGAAGATCAGCCCCGACCAGGTGTGCAGCCAGGACATGGATTGGCGCAGGCCTTCCTCGCCCTGCGCTTTTTCCACTTTCGCCTTCATGCCGCCCCCGTTGCGCGGCCGATCGCGAACAGCGCGCCCAACAGCGCGGCGGGCAACAGCACGCCGGCCCAGGCGCGCCAGGCGTTGCGCGTGGCGAAGACCCAGATCACGCCGCAGGCGTAGAACACGAAGGACAGCATCTGCGCCGTGACCACGGCGTCCGGCCGCCGCATGGGCAGCCAGATGGCGAGGCAGGCCGCAGCGGCCGACGCCAGCACATAACCGCCCAAAATGGCGGCCGCCGCCCTGGAAAAGACGGCCAGACGGTAGCGCATCATGCCTGCGCCGGCAGCGGGAGCTTTCACTGGGAAACGTTGAAGGTCAGAGTGGATACGTAGCGGATCTTGGCGTAAGCCTTGCCGTCGGCCTCGCCGGCCTTGTCTTCGACATGGGCGGCTTCGAGCACATACTGGCCGGGCCAGGGCGTGGTGATTTCGATGCGGCCGTTCTCATCGCTGTGGAAGCGCTTCTCCCACTTGGGCGGGCCGAACACGGTGACTTCGGTCTTGGCCAGCGGCTTGCCCTTGAACTGCAGCACGAAGGCGTTGGCCTCGGCCGAAACCGGCACAAGCTCCAGGTCCAGCTTGCCCTCGGTGTCCGCGCGGCCAGCCTTGGCGCCGTACTGCACCAGGGTGTCCTTGAACTGGTAGGGCTGGCGCAGGCGCACATCGCCCTTGCCCGCCGCAGCGAATTCGAGGAAATCCGCGCCCTCGCCCGCAGCCTTCAGCGCCTTGCCGTCAGCGCCCGTCACCACCGGCGCAACCATGATCTTGCCGAGCAGGCCATCGCGCTTTTCGCGCAGGTCGTCGGCCCATTCGCCGAAATACGCCTTGGCCGGACCCTCGGCGCTGCGTTCCAGCCAAACGAAATGCGCCTGCGCGGCGCCCGCCGTGCCCAGCAGGGCGATGGCGGCCAAGGTTCTTGCGAATGTCATTGTTGATTTCCTTTATAGGACTGGATCGGGCCTGCCCCGCGGCCTGGGCCCGACTCAGAGGGGTTTAAATTATAACCATTCTCACTTCGAAGTAGCCATGCGCCTTACCAGCGATAGCGCAGGCTGGCCTTGATGGAGCGTTGATAGCCGTACCAGCACCAGGAATCGCCCGAGCACGAGGCGATGTATTCCTTGTCGAACAGGTTCTGCACGTTCAGCGCCACCTGCATGCCCTTGAGCGCGGGCGATGCTCGGCCCAGGTCGTAGTCCAGCATCAGGTCGAACAGGGTGACCGACGGCACCTTCAGGGTGTTGGTTTCGTTGCCGTACGAGGAACCGATGTAGCGCACGCCGCCGCCCACGCCCATGCCCGCCAACGGACCTTCCTGCAGCTGATAGCGGGCCCAGGCGGAGGCCTGCTGCGAAGGCACGCCCACCGGCGCCTTGCCCTTCAGGTTCAGGCCCGCGGCGTTGGGATAGGCCTTGGAGTACTCGTTGTCCATCAAGGAATACGCCGCCACCAGCGTCAGCCCGCGCATGGGCTCGGTCTTGGCTTCGAGTTCGATGCCCTGGGTGCGCAGCTCGCCCGCCTGGATCGAGCAGCGTCCGCCGGCCGTGCCGCAGATATGGGTCGGATCCGGATCGGTGGTGGTCATGTTTTCGCGGCGGATGTCGAATGCCGCGACCGACAGCAGCGTGGCGCTGCCCGGCGGCTGGTACTTGATGCCGACCTCGTACTGGTTGCCTTCGATCGGCTTGAAGGGCGTGTTCTGCCAACCCGTTCCAGATTGCGGCTCGAACGATTCCGAGTAGCTGAAGTAAGGCGCCACGCCGTTGTCGAAGTTGTAGATCACGCCCAGGCGGCCGGAGAACTTCTCCGCGTTCAGCGAGGAAGGCGCGACCCGCCCGGTGGCGATCGTGGTGGTCTCGCCCACGGTGCGCGACCAGTCATAGCGGCCGCCCAGCAGCACCGAGAGGCGGTCGATCTTGATCTGGTCCTGGAAGTACAGGCCGGCCTGGTATTGCTTGGAAGTCGCGTCCGTGGAGAACGCCGGCGCCGGGATGTTCTGGTGGTTATCCGGGTTCAGCACATCCAGCGCGGGCGCGGTGCCGAAGCCGGACAGCGTGTCGGTCTTGACGTGCTGGTAGTCGAAACCGAGCAGCGCGGTATGGGCGAAGCGGCCGGTGTTGAAGCGCGCTTGCAGGTTGTTGTCCAGGGTCAGCGCGCCCACGTCCACGTCGGTCGCGATCGACGAACGCTGCTGGTAGCGGTAGGTCTTGTCGGTGTAGCCGTAATTGTTGGTCATCGCCCCGTAGATGCTGCGGTACTGCGCCTCTGAACGCGTCCAGCGCAGGCTTTGCGACGCCTTGAAGGTGTCGTTGAAGCGATGCTCCAGCACGTAGCCCAGCGAATAGCTCTTGCGGTCGCTCTTTTCGAAATTGGCGTCGCCGTCGTAGTAGTCCGCCGGCAGGCGGATGCCGTCGGGCGCCGAGAGCAGCGTGCGCATGGCCGACACGCTGCCGTAGGAACCCATGTCAGGATCGCGCTGGAAGTTGGTCAGCACGGTCAGCGTGGTGTCGCCGCTGGGCTTCCAGGTGAAGGCCGGCGACACAAAGTAGCGGCGCTCCTTGGTGTCCTTGACTTGGCCGTCGGACATATAGCCCGAGCCGACCAGGCGATACAGGAATTTGCCTTCGTCATCCACCGGACCGCCGAAATCGAAATTGGCGCGACGGTAGTCGTAGTTGCCGACCTGCACCTCGACCTCGCGCAGCGTCTCTTCCAGCGGGCGCTTGCTGACCTGGTTGACCACGCCGCCCGGACCGCCCTGCCCGTACATGACGGAAGCCGGCCCCTTCAGCACGTCCACGCGCTCCAGGCGATAGGTGTCCACTTGCGGCAAGGCGTCACGACCGCCGAAGACCCGCAGGCCGTCCAGGTAGGACGATGCGGAAAAGCCGCGCACGCTGAACTGATCCAAGCGCGTGGCGGTGGCGCCACGCGATTCCGTGGCCACGCCCGCGGTGTAGCGCAGCACCTGGTTCAGCGTCTGCGCGCCCTGCTCCGTGATCTGCTCGCGCGTGACGACGGATACCGACTGCGGCGTTTCGATCAGCGGAGTGTCGGTCTTGGTGGCACTGGCGCTCACCGTGGCCACGTAGCCCACCGTCGTGATCGCGCTGTCGGCCATGCCCGACACCGTCACCGGCGCCAGCGTGAGCGTGTCGCCCGCGGACGCAGCAACCTGCACCAGCGTCCAGGTATTGCCCGATTGCGCGCGCGCCTGCAGGCCGCTGCCCGCCAGGATGCGGGAGAATCCCGCGCCCACCGAGTGCGCGCCCGACAACCCTTCCGAGCGGCGTCCGCGCACCAGTGCGGGATCGAACGACAGGACCACGCCGGCGCTGCGCGCGAACTGCGTCAAGGCGTCGGCCAAGGGACCGGCGGCGATCTGGTAACTGCGTGGTGCGTTCGCGGTTGCGGGCGCCGGCTGGGCCCAGGCCTGCGGCATGCCAGCAGCGAGCCCGCCCGCGCACATGGCGGCCAGCACGGCAATGCGGCCGGCGGACAAGTGGGCGCGCAAGCGCGAATGAGATGAAGCGGACACAAAACTCTCCCTGTACGGTGGTATCTATCCCTGCCTTCCGTACGGGATCCGAAAACCTGCAAGCCGCAGGCAAAAAAATTTGTAACGCTCAAGCCTCGCGCGGACCAACCTGCAGCCAGTACTGCGTATGCCGCGTCACGCGGATCGGCAAGGCAGGCTCCAGCGCCTTGAGCGCGCGTTCGGCGTCGTCCAGCGGGAACACGCCCGACAAGCGCAGGCCGGCCACCGCCGGATCCACCCGGATCATGCCCAGGCGCTGGCGGGCCAGGTACTGAGCGAAGTAGTCCAGGCGCCAGTCCTTGGCCACCACCAGACCGTCGGTCCAGGCCAGCCTGTCCGGGTCGGAGGCATGGCGGCCGACTTCGCCGTGCTCCGAGAATGCCAGGCGTTCACCCGCCTCCGCGTGCGTCGCAACGCCGGCGCGCAGCAGCACGACGCTGCCTTCATACACGCCCACGCGCGCGCCTTCGTCGGTGCGCCGCAAGTCAAAGCGCGCTAGTTCCGCCCGCAGTTCACCGTGCCCCGTGTCCACGCGCAGCGCCGCCATGGCGGGCCGCATCTCGGTCCGCACCAATACTTCGCCACGCAGCAGGTCCATGCCGCGGGCACCGTCCTGCAAGTGCAAGCGCACCGCGCTGTCGCTGTTCAAGGTGATATGCAGCCCATCGGCCACCGCGACCGCCAGCCGCTCGCCGACGCCGGTGCTGAGATCCGCGGCCAAGCGTTGCCACGGTGCATGGTGGTAGCCCGCCCAGCCGGTGACGGCCGTGCCGCCGATAGCCAGCAATCCGCGTAGCACCGCGCGGCGTCCATTCGACCGAGGCGCGGATAGCGCGGAATGCGCCAACGCGGCCGGCACAAGGCGCGCATCCTGGCTGATGCGCTGCAGGCGGTCCCAGGCCCGGCGGTGGGCGGGATCCTGCGCCAGCCATGCCTCGCACGACTGCCGCTCGCCCACACCGGCCAAGCCGGACTGCAGCCGCACCCACCAGGCGATCGCCTGGTCCGCCACCGGATCGGCGGCGCTAGTCATCGAATGCCGCGTAGCACGCGGTCATGGCACGCACCATGTACTGCTGCACGGAACTCAAGGAAATGTCGAGCCGCCGGGCAATCTCGGGATAGGTCAGCCCGTCGAGCTGCGAGAGCAGAAATGCGGAACGGGCCTTCGGCGGCAGTCCATCGAGCAAGCGGTCCAGCCGCGCCAGCGATTGCAGCTGTTCGGCCTGCTCTTCGGGAGACGGCGCGTAGGCCTCGGGAATGGCGGTCAGGTAGGCAAGGTATGCCCATTCCAGCGCTGCATGCCGCTGGTGGTCCACCACCAGGCCCTTCGCGATGGTGGTCAGCAGCGCGCGCGCTTCGCCCGCGCGCACCGCCTTGCGGCCCTGGATCACCCGCAGGAACACGTCCTGCGCCAGGTCCTCCGCGCGATGCTCGCAGCCGAGCTTGCGGCGCAGCCAGCCGAACAGCCAGGGGCGGTGATCGCGATACAGGCCATCGACGGGCGCAGCACAAGCGTCGGGGCGCGCGGCCGATGCGGACAGGAAGGGGGAGGACACGTTGGAAACTGCGGTGCTGGGCCAGAAGTCTCCAAATCTTAATTGATAATGACTTGTATTACCAATTTCAAGCAGGACTCGCCCGGAAAATCCGGGCGGGTGCGGCGCGGCTACAACGACACGGTGTGGCGGCGTTCCGACTCCAGGTACTCGCGCGACTGCATTTCCAGGATGCGCGACACGGTGCGGTGGAATTCATTGGCCAGCGCGCCCTCGGTGTAGATTTCCTCGGGCTCGCACTCGGCCGACATGATGAGCTTGATGCGGTGGTCGTAGAACACGTCGATCAGCCAAGTGAAACGGCGCGCTTCGGAAGCCTGGCGCGGTCCCATGCGGGGCACGTCGGACAGGATCACGGCATGGAAGCGGTTGGCCAGTTCCAGGTAGTCGTTCTGGGATCGCGGGCCGCCGCAGAGCGTGGCGAAGTCAAACCACACCACCGATCCCGCCAGCGCCAACGCCTTGATCTCACGATGCTCGATGTGCAGCACCGGATCCTGCGGCGGCGTATCCGCCAGGCTGTTGAAGGCTTCCTGCAGCGCCTGCCGCGCATGCTCGTCCAGGGGCGTGTGATAACACTGCACCTGTTCCAGCGAGCGGCGGCGGTAATCCACGCCGGCATCCACGTTCATGATGTCCATGCGCGCCTGGATCAATTGGATGGCGGGCAGGATGCGGTCGCGGTGCAGTCCGTCCGGATACAGCGTCGAGGGTTCGTAGTTGGACGTCATCACGAAGGACGTGCCGTACTCGAACAGCTTGAACAGCAAACGGTGCAGGATCATCGCATCGGCCACGTCGGACACGTGGAACTCGTCGAAGCAGATCAGGCGATAGCGCTTGGCCACGCGCCTGGCCACTTCGTCCAGCGGATCCTGCATGCCCTTCACTTCTTCGAGTTCGCGGTGCACGCCGCGCATGAACTCGTGGAAATGCAGGCGCGTCTTGCGCACCACGGGCACGGTGGCGTAGAAAGCGTCCATCAGGAAGCTCTTGCCCCGGCCCACTCCGCCCCACAGGTACACGCCGCGCGGCACGTCGGGCCGGTTCAGCAGCTTCTTCAGCGCGTTCGAGCGCATCGACTTGAACTTGACCCATTCGTCGAAATAGCGCTGCAGCCGGTCGATCGCCTTTTTCTGGGCTTCGTCGGGCTGGTAGCCGCGTTCGGCCAGGGCGTGTTCGTAGTATTCGCTGACGTTCATGTGGGAGCAGGTAAAGCAGAATGAAAAAAGGGCGGATCCGCGAACCCGCCCCCGTCTTGCATCGGCTATGCGCGTATCAGAAGTTCAACGCGCGCTTGTCCACGGCCAATGCGGCTTCCTTCACGGCTTCCGACAGCGTCGGGTGCGCGTGGCAGATGCGGGCGATGTCTTCGGCCGCGCCACGGAATTCCATGATGGTCACGGCTTCCGAGATCAGCTCCGAGGCCATCGGGCCCACGATGTGCACTCCCAGGACCTCGTCGGTCTTGGCATCGGCGATCACCTTGGCAAAGCCGGTGGTGTCGCCCAGCGCGCGGGCGCGGCCGTTGGCCAGGAAGGGGAAGCTGCCGGCCTTGTACTCGCGGCCTTCGGCCTTGAGTTGCTGCTCGGTCTTGCCGACCCAGGCGATTTCCGGCGAGGTGTAGATCACCCACGGCACGGTGTCGAAGTTGACGTGGCCGTGCTGGCCGGCGATGCGCTCGGCAACCGCCACGCCTTCTTCCTCGGCCTTGTGCGCCAGCATCGGGCCGCGCACCACGTCGCCCACCGCCCAGACGTTCGGCAGGTTGGTCTTGCAGTCGCCGTCCACGGCAACAAAGCCGCGCTCGTCGAGCTTCAGGCCCACGGCGTCGGCGTTCAAGCCGCCGGTGTAGGGCACGCGGCCGATCGAGACGATCAGCTTGTCGACCACCAGCTTCTGCTCGGCGCCCTTGGCGTCGACGTAAGGCACGGTGACGGACTTGGCGGTCGCCTTGATCTCGCCGATCTTGACGCCCATCTGGATGTTCAGGCCTTGCTTGGTGAAGGCCTTCAGGGCTTCCTTGGCCACTTGGCCGTCAGCGGCGGCCAGGAATTCCGGCATCGCTTCCAGGATGGTGACTTCGGAACCCAGGCGGCGCCACACGCTGCCCATTTCCAGGCCGATCACGCCGGCGCCGATCACGCCCAGCGTCTTCGGCACGGCGCCGATGTTCAGCGCGCCGTCGTTGGACAGCACGACCTTTTCATCGAACGGCAGGCCGGGCAGCTCGCGCGCCGACGAACCGGTGGCGACCACCACGTGCTTGGCGACCAGGTCTTCCTCGGAGGTGCCGGTGACCTTGATGGACCAGCCGCCTTCCACCTGGCCGGCGAACGCGCCCTTGCCGTGGAAGAAGGTGACCTTGTTCTTCTTGAACAGGTACAGGATGCCGTCGTTGTTCTGCTTGACCACCGTGTTCTTGCGGCCGATCAGCGTGTCGAGCTTCAGGCTGACGCCCTTGACTTCGATGCCGTGGTCGGCGAAGTGGTGATTCACTTGTTCGAAGTGCTCGGACGATTGCAGCAGCGCCTTGGACGGGATGCAACCGACGTTGGTGCACGTACCGCCGGGTGCCGGGCCGCCTTGGCCGTTCTGCCAGGCGTCGATGCAAGCCACCGACATGCCGAGCTGCGCGGCGCGGATGGCGGCGATGTAGCCGCCGGGGCCCGCGCCGATGACGACGACGTCAAATTGTTTGGACATAGTGTTCTCGCGATGAGGTATTGAGTGGAACACGCCCCGCCCTGCGGGCCGGCAAGGAGCCGGCCGGGGCGCCGCAAGACCCTGGGGTCGGGTGGGCGCCGGGCCGGGGCGTCGAGATTACAGGTCCAGCAACAGGCGCTGCGGATCTTCCAGGGCGTCCTTCATGGCGACCAGGCCCAGCACGGCTTCGCGGCCGTCGATGATGCGGTGGTCGTAGGACAGGGCCAGGTAGTTCATCGGGCGGATGACGATCTGGCCGTTTTCCACCACGGCGCGGTCCTTGGTGGCGTGCACGCCCAGGATGGCCGATTGCGGCGGGTTGATGATCGGGGTCGACAGCATCGAGCCGAACACGCCGCCGTTGGAGATCGAGAAGGTGCCGCCGGTCATTTCTTCAATGCCCAGCTTGCCGTCGGCAGCGCGGCGGCCGAAGTCGGCGATGGTCTTTTCGATGTCGGCGATGGACAGCTGGTCGGCGTTGCGCAGAATAGGCACAACCAGGCCGCGCGGGCTGCCGACAGCGATGCCGATGTCGAAGTAGCCGTGGTAGATGATGTCCTTGCCGTCGATCGAGGCGTTGATCAGCGGGTACTTCTTCAGGGCGGCAACGGCGGCCTTGACGAAGAACGACATGAAGCCCAGCTTGATGCCGTGCTCTTTTTCGAACTTGTCCTTGTACTTGCTGCGCAGGTCGATGACCGCTTGCATGTTCACTTCGTTGAACGTGGTCAGGATCGCGTTTTCCTGCTGCGATTGCAGCAGGCGCTCGGCGATGCGGGCGCGCAGGCGGCTCATCGGCACGCGCTGTTCCGGACGGCCGTCCAGCGACAGCGTCGGAGGAGCGACCGGGGCGGCGGCCTTGGCCGGGGCGGCCTTGGCG
>NZ_JBARYB010000129.1:0-21382 GCF_049647645.1 Achromobacter sp. | reverse complement strand
AGGCTGGGGATCGAATCCTGGAGCAGTTTCTGCAATACTCCGACTGCGTGCATGGCCTGTCTTCCTTCAAACGGTTTGGTCGCCTTATGAAGGGTATAAGACTGGTGCCATGCATGCCCTGATCACCATAAGCTAAAAGCTTGCCCCCGCTCTGCGCAACAAGCCATTGATTCAGAATGCGTTTCCCTGGAAATCCGTGGGGAAACCTCAGAATCTGACACCTTTTTTTCGAAGCCGATTAAATCCAACATCCGCTCGCTAGCGAATGTGCGAAGCATTCGCCTCTCAAAAATATCGATTACCGCACGGCGTTCCCGCTATTGGCAATCTCCAAAAAAGAGAGGATTGCCGTGGCGGTGACGGGGGCTAGACTGAGTACGTACGTCGTCCGATGAAGCCCAGGAGGACCTCGTATCTGTCACTCAATCACTGACCCAAGAGGCAGAACGCATGAACCAAATCCAACGCCGTATTTTCCTGCGGAGCGCGTTGGCAACCGTCGTGCTGATGCTTGGCACGGGTAGCGCGCCCGCCGAAACAACTGAACCCGCAATAGCGACCGCCCTTGCCGCGGAGCCAGGCTTGGAGTGGAGCGCGCCGCGTACGGAGGGTAGGGCGACCGCGCGCCATGAGAATGGCTTCGTCGCGCTCAATGGCCGTCTCTATTTACTGGGCGGGCGCGGCAGGCGTCCACTGGATATTTTCGACCCTGCAACCGGCCGCTGGACCCAAGGCGCGCAGCCGCCCGTTGAGATTCACCACGTACAGGCTGTAGCGCATGAGGGCAAACTTTACGTGCTGGGTGCGCTTACTGGCAGTTTCCCAGAAGAGGCGCCGCAGCCCAATGTGCTCATCTACGACCCCAGCGTCAACCGGTGGACCAGGGGGCCGGCGGTCCCTCCCAACCGCCGGCGTGGCGCGAGTGGCGTGGTCGCCCATGGTGGATTGATCTATGTGGTGGGCGGAAATACGCGCGGCCACATGAGCGGTTACGTGTCCTGGCTGGACTCCTTTGATCCTGCCACCGGCATTTGGAAGACGCTGCCAGATGCGCCACGCAGCCGTGATCATTTCCACTCTGTAGCCATTGACGGCAAGCTATATGCCGCTGGCGGTCGACGAACCTCCTACGAGAGCAATCAAACGCTGGCCCTCGTCATTCCTGAGGTAGATGTCTATGACATTGCTACCGGGCAGTGGCGGACCTTGGATACGCCCCTACCTACGCCGCGGGGCGGCACGGCGTCAGTTTCACTGGGGGGGCAACTGCTGGTGATGGGTGGCGAAAGCGTGCGTCAACAGAAAGCGCACCGGGAGGTGGAAGCCTACGATCCCGTGACTGGCCGCTGGGAAACCTTGCCGCCATTGCCGGTAGGCAGGCACGGTACTCAGGCTAGTTTGCACAAGGGTCTCGTATACATCTCGGCTGGTAGCGCCGACCAGGGAGGCGGTCCGGAGCTGAATGACATCTTCGTGTTGGGCCCCCGGACTGCAAATTAGCTGGATAAATCGATATATCAAACTTCTGCCTGTCGGGCAGCCCTGTCCGGGCTCCCATACTGTTGGTTTGATCTGTGGGTTGTGTCCCAAAAGAACGAGTATTACGGCCTGTCATCGATACAAAAAAAACCAATTACCAGTTCAGAAAAAATCCGGATAGAGAAATCCCCCCAAACCTAAAATTTGACAGTGCGGCTGATGGCCAACGGCAACGCCGTTAGCGTGCTCGACGCCATTCGGGAATTTTTTGGGGTATTTGGGATTCATGAAGTTCGTCAAGAAAATAATCTACGCCCTGAAGCGCGTTGTTTTCCGAGTTTCTCCGGCTCTTCTAAGAGCGCTAGGCGCCGATTTCCGGCTACGGGTGCCTAGCCGAATGTTCATGGAGCAAGAGGTCTTTGGCTACGTCAATGAGCATTTCCGGCGTGGCGCCGCGGCTCCTGTGGCCAGATGCCTTTTTATCGGCCTGGACAAGCACAATTGGCACTACCCTCGGCTACTGGACCTAGATTTCTATTCAATAGACCTGAATCCGCGCAATGCGGTTTATGGCCAGCCCAATAGGCATGTGGCGGGTTCGGCGACTGAATTGTCTTCCTACTATCCGCCCCATAGTTTTGATGTGGTGTTCGCCAATGGACTTATCGGTTTCGGCCTGGATACCGAGGAAGCATTCAATCAATTGATGTTTGAATGCCATCGGGTCCTGACCAGCGATGGGATGCTGGTGCTCGGCTACAACGACAAGCCCGACCGCCTGAGCTTCAAGGTCGAGCAGGCCAGAGGGTTTCAAGTCTTCAAGACATTTGAGCCCGGCATCGCGGGGATGACGGGCGCGCGCCACGTCGTGGCGGACGGGTTCCAGCACTGCTATGTGTTTTTGAGGCCGCGACGTCTCGGATTCGCGGAGCAGGGCCTGGCTTGGTAGCGGCGTGGCGCTGCGCGCGGCCGCGTCCGTATGGCCCACCATTTCAAAAACGTAATCCCGCTATCCGCTTTCTGTCTGCATCGCTTTCCTAGAATTTGATCGTGCAGTCCCCACCACGATACATAGGAATTAAGCATGCAGATGATCCGCAAAGCCGCATTGATCCTGGCGCTGTCGGCCGCCGCTACCGGCGCGGCGCTGGCGCAGTCCGCGCCGCCTCCCGCTGGCCTGGCCAACCCCTACGGTCCGTCATTGACGCGCGCTGAAGTGTTGGCCGATTTGGCGCTCTGGAAGCGTGCGGGCGTGGACCGGTTCTGGCGTGGCGAAGAGACGCCAGACATCTACAGCCCGGAGTACAAGGCTGCATTTACTGAATACTTCCGTCTGCGCTCGGGGCCGGAATACCAGGCCGAAGTGCAGCGCCAGAACGCGCTGCGCTGATAGCAGGTTGGCGCGGCGGGAGAGCCCGGCGTGGCTGAATCCTCCGTAATCAATCCCCCCGAGTCCAGCCCCAGGTTGCAGCTTGCCGACCTGGAGCTGGACTTGTTGCGTTGCCGCGCTTACCGCAACCTGCAGTTCCTGCCGCTGACGCCCAAGGAGTTCGGCTTGCTGGCTTTCCTGATGCAGCGGCCCGGCGTCGTGTGCGTGGGATGGGAACTCGCCGAGCAGGTCTGGAAGATGAAGCTGCATATCCACGACAAACGCAATTTCAAGTCCCACGCCGTTGCGGTCGCGATGCGTCGGCTGCGCAAAAAAGTCGACGCTGGTTCGGGGCCCAAACTGCTGCATACGATACGGGGCGGCAGCTATATGCTGAAGGAAGGCGCACTTTGACCTGCGCCAGTCCTTGAACGGCGCGCGTCCGGCAGCCGAATGCCGCGCGATACCAAAGGGAAAAAACGCGCACCCGGAAGGTGCGCGGCGATCATCTGGCCTTCCCTTCGCGGAGGAGGATCAGATCAAGAGATTCCCTGCGTGCAGCGTCTTATGAATGCAGCGGGACTGGCGCTAGAACCGATGGCGGATGCCCATGTTCACTTCGGTCGCCTTGGCGTTGTCCAGAAAGGCCCAGTTGGTGGTGTAGGACGCCACCGCATACAGATCGGTGCGCTTGGACAGGTTGTAGTTGTAGCCCAGGCTATAGGTGTTGCTGGTGGCATCGCCGCCCGTAAGCTGCTTGTTGTTGGCGTCGGCGCGCTGCCACGACGCGAACGCGCCGCCGGATTTGCCGACGGGGGCAGCCAGCGCCAGCATGTAGGCATTGGAGCGGAAGCCCTTGACGAAGGCGTAGGATGGCGTGCCGGTAAATCCGCCGATGCTGCCGCCGTTGGGGAAGCCCTTGCCGGCGAACCAGCCGTCGGTCATGCGGTTGTAGGCCAGGGCCACCTTGACGACTTCAAAGTCGTAGGAGCCGCCGATGATGTAGGAGCGCGGCGTGGCATCGACCTGGCTCTGGCTCAGCTTGTTCGAGGCGTTGAGCTGGTCGTAGGTGGCAAAGCCCATGACGGGCCCGTTGTCGTAGCGCAGGCCCGCCGTGATGGCGCGGGTGTTGTCGGCGGTGGCGAAGCCAGTCTGGGCGAGGCGGCGGTCGTCGGCGTTGAAAGCGTAGCCGACGGCGCCCTTGAAGCCGCCCATCGACGGGGTTTCGTAGACAATCAGGTTGTCGTAGCGCACGAAGTAGGCCGAGCTGAAGCCCAGGCCGGCGCCGGTGTTCAACTGATTGAAGCCGCCGCCGAACGATGAGCCGAACATGCCGGTGAAGTAGCGCGCGGCCACGTTGTACTGCCTGCCCAGGCGCACTTCGCCCCAGTCGGCGCTGCCCAGGCCCACCGTGGCTTCGCGGCCGAACAGGCGGCCGCTCTGCAGCGAGTTGCCGTTGCGGCTGTCGTAGCCCGACTCCAGCTGGAACAGCGCATACAGGCCGTCGCCCAGGTCTTCCTTGCCGCGCAGGCCCCAGCGCGAACCCGCGGTGGTGCCGGTGGTGGATCCGATGCGGCTGCTGTCGACGCGGGTGCGGCTGCCGGTGGCGGGATCGGTGTAGGCGCCGTCGACGTTGGCATAGCCGATGCCGGTATCGATAAGGCCATAGAGGGTGACGGAAGAGGGCTGCGCATAGGCGGCGCCGGACAGTGCCGTGGCGGCCGCCGCGGCGTATAGCTTTTTCATGGGGACTCCGTGAGCAGGGAAGATCGATATGCGTCACACCGACCGGAAGCCACGGAAAGCATGTCTTCTGGCGGATGGGCAGGGCCAGTGTGAAGGCCGTTGCCCGACAATCCGCGGTCAATGGAATTACAAATCCGATCGTCGCGTCATCACGGTTTTGTCATGTCCGCATGGTTCGCGCGTCCCATGCGCCATGCTCACCGGGCTTACCCCTCCAGCACCCCCAAATCCGGCGGCCGGTTCTCGATGATCGCCTCCATGCTGAAGAACCCCGTCACCGTTGACAGCTCGAAATCCGTGATCAGCTTCTGGTAGAAGCGGTCGTACCCGGCCATGCCGCGGCAGACCACTTTGATGAGGTAGTCCCAGTCTCCGCCGATGCGATAGAACTCAGTCACTTCGGGCAGCCGTTCCACGTGCTGGCGAAAGCCGTCGGCCCAGGTCTTGGCGTGGTGGCTGGTGCGGATCATGACGAATACCGTCAGGTCCAGCCCCAGTTCGACCAGGTTGACCTCGGCCCGGGTGCCGCGAATGATGCCGCAGGCATTCAGCCGCTGCAGCCGGCGCCAGCAGGCGTTTTGCGACAAGCCGACGCGATCGGCCAGCTCGCGTTGCGACAGCGCGCCGTCCTTTTGCAGGCAGGAGATTATATTCAGATCGAACTTGTCTATTTTTTCCATAAAAAAGATCAAATGACCCAATTTTTGGAAATTCCGGCAAAAATTAGGTGAGGTTTCAAATTTCATCCCATCGTATGATATTTCGACGTTCCCAGGAATATCTTCGACATGAATACGACCACCAAAACAGCCTCCGCCCCGGCTACGCCGTTGCAGCAATTTCAAGAAAGCCTGAAGGCGGACGACATCGCCGCGGCGCTGGCCGATGGGCTGATCGGCAAGGATGCGGTGGTCGACGGCCCCTATGGCGTCAAGCCGCTGGTCTATGCGGATTACGTTGCGTCCGGCCGGGCGCTGATGCAGGTCGAGCGCTTCGTTCTGGAGCAGGTGTTGCCGTACTACGCCAACTCGCATACCGAGGCGTCTTATTGCGGCGGTTTCATTACCCGCCTGCGCCGCGAGGCGCGCGCGGCGATTGCGCGCTGCTGCGGCGCGGGCGATGAGCACGCGGTGATTTTTGCGGGCTCGGGCGCGACGGCGGGGATCAACCGGCTGGTGCATCTGTTCGGCGTGCGCGAGGCGCTCGCCGCCGGCAACAAGGTCCGCGTCATCATCGGGCCCTACGAGCATCATTCCAACATCCTGCCGTGGCGCGAATGCGGCGCGGAAATCGTCGAACTGGCGGAAAGTCCGGAAGGCGGCCCCGATCTGGCGCAGCTGGATGCGGCGCTGCAAGCCGGGGAGGGCGCGCTGGTCGTTTGCGCGCTGTCGGCGGCTTCGAACGTGACCGGCATCGTGGCGGACGTGGCGGGGGTGACCCGCCGGGTCAAGGCCGCGGGCGCGAAGATGCTGTGGGATTACGCCGGCGGCGCGCCCTATCTGCCCATGCAGATGACGCCCGCCGCCGATGCGGCGATCGACGCGATTGTTTTTTCGCCGCACAAGTTCATCGGCGGCCCGGGCGCTTCGGGCGTGCTGATCGTGCGCCGCGACGCGGTGCTGGACACCACGCCCACCTGGCCGGGCGGCGGCACGGTCCGCTTCGTTTCGCCCGTGGGCCACGACTACAGCGGCAGCCTGGAAGCGCGCGAGGAAGCGGGCACGCCCAATGTGGTGGGCGATATCCGCGCCGCCCTGGTGTTGCTGGTGAAGGAGGCCCTGGGCGCGGACTTCATGCGCCAGCGCAATCAACACTTCGTGCAACGCGCGCTGGCCAGATGGCAGGGCGCGGCGCAGCTGGAACTATTGGGCTCGCTGACGGCGGCACGCTTGCCGATCTTCTCGTTCCGGGTGCGCAACGGCCGCGGCGGCTTCGTGCATCAGCAGTTGGTGACGCGCATGCTGAGCGACCGCTTCGGCATCCAGGCGCGCGGCGGCTGCGCTTGCGCGGGCCCCTACGTGCATCGCTTGCTGGATATCGGCGCGGATGAATCGCTGCAGATGCGCCAGGCCATCCTGGACGGCCGGGAAATGGAAAAACCGGGCTTCATCCGCCTGAACTTCAGCGTGCTGCTGGCTGACGAGAAGGCCGATTTCATCCTGGATTCGGTGCTGGCGCTGGCCGCGGACGCAACCGAGTTCGAGCAGCGCTACGGCTTCGATCCGAGCCGCGCCATTTTCTTCCCGAAGAGCGCCGACAAGCAGGCTGCGTGAGACGCGCGCCCGCCGCTCTAGGCGGGCCGCGCAATCCTTGAGTCAGTCCTTCATCTGGAGGCCGCAGGTTCTGATCCATGCGGCCTTCTTGTCCGCCAGCTCGTCGGACGCGTCGCTCAGCGCGCGCGCCATCTTTGCCGGAAACTCCACCCCTTTGCGGCGGCAGGCCTCGAAGTCGTCGACCAGGGCGTACCGGGCATCCAGCAGGTCCAGCCGGCCCTGGCACAGTTCGCGATTCAATTGCAGGTCATTGGACGCCTCGCGCGTGCGCTGCACGTCCTGCGCGCGGTCGATGCGCGCCTGCTCCGCATCGATCTGCGCGATGCAGTCTTCCGCGACTGCGGGCGCGCTGGCGCTGGCGGTGCAGAGGAGCAGGACGGCGAGAGTACGGCGGTTGAGGGCGGCCATGCGGAGATACCTTGATAGTGCGACAGAATGGGCTGCATCATAACTGCTGGGAAAATCGGGGCATCGGCCGAGGCGGCATGGCGCCTTGTGCACAGGCATGGCGCTTGCTGACTTGCGAGTGCCGATGATGTTTCGGGAATCCATCGACTCCACTCTTCAGGCTAGGACATATGACGGATGCCAAAACCCGCGCCGGGCAGAAGGTTGTTCTCGTTGTGGATGACAACGAGACCGCCCGATGGATTCTGGCCGAGATACTGGCCGGCGAGGGCTATGCCGTTTGCGAGGCGGGCAATGCCGATGAGGCGCTGCAGCGGCTTGGGGAGCGTCCCGACATACGCGCGGTCATTACGGACATCGAGATGCCAGGCTCCATGGATGGTCTCGAGATGGCGGCGCGAATACGCAGTCAATCGCCCGAAATTGCCGTGCTTCTTACGTCCGGCCGTCATTACCCCGCAGCGGGCGATCTTCCGCCAGCGACAAAGTTCATCCTGAAGCCATGGGCTGCGGATCATCTGATCCGTGAATTGGAAACCGTGCTGTGTCTCAGCTACTGAGGAAGCAGGCGAGGCGGAAAATCATCATTGTTCGGCCGCCTTTTCGGGGGAGGCCTTGGGGAAGTAAAGGGTGAATGTCGTACCCCCCTGGGCGGAGCTGACCACGTCAATGTGGCCTCCTGTTTGCGAGACGTACCCGAAAACCTGGCTCAAGCCCAAGCCTGTTCCTTTCCCTTCCGGCTTGGTGGTGAAGAAGGGTTCAAAGATGTGGTCCAGAATTTCCGGCGCGATGCCTTCGCCGTCGTCCGAAACGCTGACTGCTACAAATGGTCCCGGGGCGAGGCGTCCTTGTTCATCTGGATGCGAATCCACGCAGCTGACTGCAATCCTGACATTGCCGCCGAAAGGCATAGCGTCTCCGGCATTGACCACCAGATTCAACAAGGCGTTTTCCAGCTGGCTGACGTCCGCGCAAATGAGGCATGGGTCATTCGGGAGCTGGTAGTGCACCCGGACGGCGGAGCCAAGTGTTGCCTGGAAGATCGGCTTCATTCCTTCGATGCATAGGCCCACGTCCACATGGGATGGCTCGAGAGGCTGGCGGCGCGCATACGCGAGCATTTGCTGCGTCAGGTGGGTTGCCCGCTGCGCCGTATCCGCAATCGCATTGAGGTACTTGAGGCGCTTTTCTGGGGCGAGTTCGGGGTTGCGCAGCAATTCAGCGGCCCCGTTGATGACCGAGATGAAGTTGTTGAAATCGTGGGCCAGCCCGCCAGTCACGCGTCCCAGCGCTTCCATGCGCTGGGCCCGATGCAGAGCCTGCTGGGTTGCCTGTAGCTCGAGCTGGCTTCGTTGCTTTTCAGTGATATCGCGTGTGACCTTGGCGAAGCCGATGAGGCTGCCCGAGCCATCCCGTATGGGATCTATTACTACACTGGCCCAGAAGCGCGAGCCGTCCTTGCGTACGCGCCATCCCTCCGCCTCGAATCTGCCTTCGCTCGATGCGATCGCCAACGCCCGCTGTGGGACGCCTTTGGCACGATCTTCATCGGTGTAGAAGCGCGAGAAGTGCTGCCCGATGATTTCGGCTGCTTCGTAGCCCTTGAAGCGCTGTGCGCCGGCATTCCAGCTTGCGATGACGCCATTGGCGTCGAGCAGGAATATCGCATAGTCAAGGACGGCCTCCACCAGAAGCTGGTAGCGGTAGGGCTCATCCAATTGCGCCAAGCTGCTGGAGGGGGCAGCGGTCCCTTCTTCCGGGGGCTCGACGATGCTCATTGGAACTCCAATTCGCGGTACTGGGAGCATCAATTATTCATCGACGAAACCGACCGTGCAACGGTGCGGCGCCGGCACACGTCCTGCTCCCTGAATTCTCCCGTAGGTACTGGTCGTAATCCCAGTTTACGGCTGCCTGAAACTCGCCTACTGTGCTTCACATATCTACGGCCCACAAGCGCCGCAACGCGCATTCATACCAGACGGTCGAAGATGGAAATTTCTGTTTTATCAACACGTTACGTTGGAGATGAAAGAGAATGACTGACACCCTCATCAAGGTCGACCTGGCCCAATCCCCCTACGAAAACAAGCAGATCCATAATCGCTGGCATCCGGATATTCCGATGGCCGTGTGGGTCAAGCCGGGGGACGACTTCGTGCTGGAAACCTATGACTGGACCGGCGGCGCGATCAAGAACGACGACAGCGCCGACGACGTCCGCGACGTGGACCTGTCCACGGTGCACTTTCTTTCGGGACCGGTGGGCGTGGAAGGGGCCGAACCGGGCGACCTGCTGGTGGTGGACCTGCTGGATATCGGCGCCAAGCCGGACAGCCTGTGGGGGTTCAACGGCTTTTTCAGCCGCAATAACGGCGGCGGCTTCCTGACCGAGCATTTTCCGCATGCGCAGAAATCCATCTGGGATTTCCATGGCATGTTCACCTCGTCGCGCCATATTCCAGGGGTCAACTTCGCGGGTCTGATCCATCCCGGGCTGATCGGCTGCCTGCCCGACAAGAAGCTGCTGGACACCTGGAACCGGCGCGAGCAGGCGCTGATCGATACCAATCCCAACCGCGTGCCGCCGCTGGCCAACCCGCCCGCGCCGAAGACGGCGCACATGGGCGCAATGCAGGGCGCCGACCGCGACAAGGCGGCGGGCGAGGGCGCGCGCACCGTGCCGCCGCGCGAACATGGCGGCAACTGCGACATCAAGGACCTGTCGCGTGGCGCGCGGGTGTTTTTCCCGGTCTACGTGAAGGGCGGCGGCCTGTCGGTGGGCGACCTGCATTTCTCGCAGGGCGACGGCGAGATCACCTTCTGCGGCGCCATCGAGATGGCGGGCTGGGTGCACATGCGCGTGTCGCTGATCAAGGGCGGGATGGAGAAGTACGCGATCAAGAACCCGATCTTCAAGCCCAGCCCGATCACGCCGGCCTACAAGGACTTCCTGATCTTCGAGGGCATTTCGGTGGATGAATCCGGCAAGCAGCACTACCTGGACGTGAACGTCGCGTACCGGCAGGCTTGCCTGAACGCCATCGAATACCTGAAGAAGTTCGGCTATTCGGGTGCCCAGGCGTATTCGCTGCTGGGCTGCGCGCCGGTGCAGGGGCATATCAGCGGGGTGGTCGACATACCCAACTCTTGCGCCACGCTGTGGCTGCCCACGGAGATCTTCGATTTCGACATCCAGCCGTCGGCGTCCGGACCCGTCAAGCACATCCAGGGCGGCGTGGACATGCCGCTGTCGCGCGACCGCTAGGAGACGCCGCCATGCCCATGTATGACTATGCCTGCGGCGACTGCGGCGAGTTCGCGGCGCTGGTGCCCCTGGCCCAGTGGCGCGATCCCGCCGCCTGCCCCCAATGTGGCGCGATGTGCGGCCGCATCGTGGGCGGAGCGCCGGCGATTTCGGCGTTGTCGTCGGCAGTGAACCGGGCGCGTGCGGTGAACGAGCGCAGCGCGCACGAACCACGCAGTTCGCGGTCCGGCCACGGCATGAATTGCGGCTGCTGTTCCGGCGGCAAGGCGGGGGGCAAGACGCGCACTGCGCCAGACGGGGCGAAATCATTCGCGGGCGCGAGGCCTTGGATGATCAGCCACTGAGGACGCGCTGCCGACGTGTAAAGGCCCCGCTTGTGCGGGGCCTTGTTTTTGCGGGGAGTAAGCAGTGGGGTCAGGTTTCCAGCGGCGCCACGGCGGCGCCCTGGATCTTGTGGCGGGCCAGGGCTTCGGCGACGAAGCCCGATTTCTTCATGGCCTCGACGAAGGCGGCCAGGTAGGCGCTGGCCTTGTCGCCGCGGCTCTTGGGCACGCCCATGGCCTGGCGGATCAGCATGAAATGGCCGTCCAGCAGGCGCAGGCCGCCCAGGCGCTGCGCGTCGGCTTCAAGCTGCTGCTTCACGCCTGCGGCCACTTCCATGTTTTCCTGCATGAAGGCGTCGACGACGGCCGGCGAGGTCGGCGCGCGGAAGATTTCCGCCTGCTTCAGTTCGCGGGTGAGGTACAGGTCGTAGGCACTGCCCTTGCCGACCACGATGCGCAAGCCCTTGCGGTCCACTTCGTCCATGCTGGCGATGGGCGAGTCCTGGCGTACCAGGTAGGCGCCTTCGATGACCACGTAGGGCGCGGTGAAAGCGATCTGGGCGCCGCGCAGCGGGTCGATGGCGAAGAAGCCCACGTCGGCCTGTTCGGCAGCCACGGCGTTGACGGATTCGCCGGCCGACTTGAACACCACCAGCTCCAGCTCGACGCCCAGGCGCCGCGCCAGTTCCGTGGCCAGATCCACCGACACGCCGCCGGCCTGGCCGGTGACGGGGTCGGCGTGGGCCAGGATGGGATTGCCCAGGTTGATGGACGCGCGCAGCGTGCCGGTGGGAGCGAAGGCGGAGAGCAGCTCGTGATCGGTCTTCATGGTTTCCTTGGGCGTAGGGTTCGCGCGCACGGGCGCGGACGATGCGGCAAGCATAGCCGCAAGCGCCCACGTTGCGCGAAGCGTTACTGGGCGCGGCGCAGGATGTAGTGCGGAGCCAGCGGGCCGGTCGGGCGGGTGCCGTCGCGGTACAGCATGGTCACCTGGTTTTCGCCGACGAAATAGCGCTGGCTGTCGCCGGACGCGTCGAGCCGGATGGTGCTGCCGTCGGATTCCCAGCTGAATGACCCCGTGACGACCTCGGGCTGCGGCTGGCGGTCCAGGTACTGGGTCTGTCTTTCGTAGCGGCCGTCCTGTTCCAGGGTCAGGCGGGTGCGGATCCCCGGGCAGTCCGCGCAAGGCAGGGTGCCTTCGTAGCTGCCGGCCCAGTCCAGCGAATCGCGGGCGGTGTGGCTGTCGACGGGCACGGAGCCGCTGGCGCCGGGGCGGGACGGCGCGCAGCCGGCGAGCAGGGCTAGCGTCAGGGCGCAGGTCAGGGTGGTTTTCATCATGGCGAGCTCCTGTTTGGCAAACCGGTCACGATACGGATAGTAACGGGGCGGTGCTGAAACGGGATGTAAAGCGCGCGGGCCTGGCGCGGCCGCGCATGCGGTACGCTAGGTTGTTTTCCAGGCGCGCCGGCCTGGGCTTTTCCTCTTGAACAGGACTATTCCGATGAAGGGCGAACACCGTTACAACGTCACCGTGGACTGGACCGGCAACACCGGCTCGGGCACGTCCAGCTACGCGGCCTATTCCCGCGACCACCTGATCCGCGCGGCGGGCAAGCCCGACGTGCCCGGCTCGTCCGATCCGGCCTTCCGCGGCGATCCCGCGCGCTGGAATCCCGAGGACATGCTGGTGGCGTCGCTGTCGGCCTGCCACAAGCTCTGGTATCTGCACTTCTGCGCGGTCGAAGGGGTGACGGTGGAGGCCTACCGCGACGAAGCCGAAGGCGTCATGGTCGAGGACCGCGAGCGCGGCGGCGCCTTCAGCGCCGTCACCCTGCGGCCCGAAGTGACCATCCGCGCCGGCGACGACGCGGCGCTGGCGGCCGAGCTGCACGAGCGCGCGCATCATTTCTGCTTCATCGCCAACTCGGTCAATTTCCCGGTGCGCTGTGAGCCGCGCATCGTGCACGCCGACTGAGGGCCGCCGCCATGCTGACCATCTGGGGACGCCGCAGTTCGTTCAATGTGCAAAAGGTGCTGTGGCTGGCGGGAGAGCTGGGCCTGGACTACGAGCACGTGCTGGCCGGCGGCCAGTTCGGCTTGCTGGACACGGCCGAGTTCCGCGCCATGAACCCGCACGGCAAGGTGCCGCTGTTGCGCGACGGCGCCACGGTAGTGTGGGAATCCCATGCCATCCTGCGCTATCTGGCCGCGCGCGACGGCGCTGGCCGGTTCTGGGCGGACGACCCGGCGCAACGGGCGGGCGCCGACGGCTGGATGGACTGGGCCCAGACCGCCTTGCAGCCGGCCTTCCTGACAGGCGTGTTCTGGGGTTACTACCGCACGCCCGAGGCCCAGCGCGACACGGCGGCCATCGAGCGCGCCATCGCGGCCACGCATGCCTGCCTGCGGCAGTTGGACCGCGCGCTGGCGGACCGGCCCTATCTGTGCGGCGAGTCCCTGGGACTGGCGGATATTCCGGCCGGCACCACGCTCTACCGCTACTTCGAACTGGATATCCCGCATCCGCCCATGCCCCATCTGCAGGCCTGGTACGAACGCCTGCAGGCCCGTCCCGCCTATCGCGAGCACGTGATGGTGCCGTTCGGGGAGTTGCGCGGGCGGCTGGATTTCTAGGCCGGATTTACAAATTTTCCGGCGGGCGATGTCACATCGTGCCGGGCTATCTCGTCCTAGGGGTAATGGCGCCGCATTCCGCGGCGCACGCCGACCTTGCTGGAGAAAGATCCATGAGCACTGCCCGTCTGAACGCCTACACCGCCTCGCCCAAGGCCATGAAGGCGATGATCGCCCTGAATGACTTCGTCGAGAACTGCGGCCTGGAACACAGCCTGCTTGAACTGGTGAAGATGCGCGCTTCGCAGATCAACGGCTGCGCCTACTGCCTGTACATGCACTCGACCGACGCCCGCAAGCAGGGCGAAACCGAAATGCGCCTGTACCTGCTGGACGCCTGGCGCGAGTCCTCGTTGTACAGCGAACGCGAGCGCGCCGCGCTGGCGTGGACGGAAGCGCTGACCCGGCTTGCCCAGACCGGCGCGCCGGACGCCGACTATGCCGAAATGGCCAGGCATTTCAATGAGGAAGAGCAGGTCAACCTGACGGTCGCCATCAATATGATCAACAGCTGGAACCGCATCGCCGTCGGTTTCCGCTCGCAGCATCCCAAGCACTGAGGCCCTGGCTCCATGAGCGCGTCAGCCATTCCCGATGCCGTTGCCGACTTCGAACCTCATCGCAGGCATTTGCAGGGCCTGGCCTATCGCATGCTGGGTTCATGGGCGGAGGCCGAGGACATCGTGCAGGACGCCTGGCTGCGCTGGCGCGACGCGGACCGCGGCCAGGTCGAAACCCCGCGCGCCTTCCTGTCGCGCACGGTCACGCGGCTGTGCCTGGATCAACTGAAGTCGGCGCGCGCGCGGCGCGAGGAATACGTCGGGCCATGGCTGCCGGAACCCTTGCCCGATGCCGCCAGCTATCAGGCGGCGGGGGCGGGGGAGATCGCGCACGACCTGTCGGTGGCGCTGATGCTGGCGCTGGAGCGGTTGTCGGCGCTGGAGCGGGCCGCCTTTCTGCTGCACGATGTGTTCGACATGCCGTTCGCGGAGATCGCGGCGACGCTCGGCCGCAACGAGGCCGCCTGCCGCCAGTTGGCCGCGCGGGCGCGCAGCCGCGTGCGCGATGCGCGTCCGCGGTTCGCGGTGACGGAACAGGAAGGCGCGCGTATCGCCGATGCCTTCTGGCAAGCGTCGCGGGCGGGCGACGTGGATGCGTTGCGCAGCCTGTTGGCGCAGGACGCTGTGCTGCACGCCGACGGCGGCGGCAAGAAGCTGGCCGTGTTCAGGCCCATCCTGGGCAGCGACAAGATCGCGCGCTTCTTCGCCGGCCTGTCGTCCAAACCCAGCGGCCAGTTCCTGGAGGCCGTGGTGACGCAATTGAACGGCATGCCGGGCGTGCTGGCTATCGAACTGGACGGTCTGCCCCGGTCCACCACGCTGGAGGTGCGCGACGGCAGAATCACCGCCATCTACATCGTGCGCAACCCTGATAAGCTGCGCCATGTCGCGGCGCTGCCGCCGCAGCCGATCGCGCCCCAGGATGCTTCCGAACCTCACTGACTACCTGCAAGATCTGCCCGAACTGGGGCTGGACGGCTTGCGGCTGCGCCCGTTGCGGGAAGCGGACGCCGCCGCCTGGCACGCCTATCTGCGTGACGAGGCAGTCACGCGCCATACCAGTTGGCAGTTGGACGGGCCGGATGCGCTGGTCAACTTGATCCGCGGTTATGGCCAGCCATCGGAATCGCACAGCCTGCGCCTGGCGATCGTCACGGCGGATGGCGCCCTGGCGGGCACCATAGGATTGAACGAAATTTCCGTGTCCGCGCGGCGCGCGGAGATCGCCTATGACGTTGCGCCGCCGTATTGGCGGCGCGGCTTTGCGACGCGCGCCTGTGACACCGTGACCGTGTGGGCCTTGCGCGAGCTGGGCTTTGCGCGCATCCAGGCCACCGTGCTGGATACCAACGTGGCGTCGGCCGGCGTGCTGGAACGCTGCGGCTTTCAGCGCGAGGGGCTGTTGCGTCGCTACCGGCTGGTGCGCGGCATTTCCCGCGATTTCTGGATGTACGCGCGCGCCAACGCCGCACAGGACTGACGCGCAACCACTTTGAGGGAACCATGACGTCCGCTTTGATCGTGATAGACGTGCAGCGCGCGCTGTTCGAGGCCTCTCCCGCGCCGGCCGATGCCGAGGCCGTGCTGGCCCGCATCAATGCGCTGGCCCGGCGCGCCCGCGAGGCTGGCGCGCCCGTCATCTATGTGCAGCACGAAAGTCCCGGCAGCGCCATGGATCATGGCCTGCCGGGTTGGCAGTTGGACTTGCGGCTGCAGCCGGCGGATGGCGACGTCCGCGTCCGCAAGACCACGCCTGATTCCTTCCTGCGCACCGAATTGGCCGACGCGCTGGCGCAAGCCGGCGTGACGGAGCTGGTGGTGTGCGGCTATGCCAGCGAGTTCTGCGTGGACACGACCGTGCGCCGCGCGGCCGCGCTGGGCTTTCCCGTCACGCTGGCGGCCGATGCCCACACCACCCAGGACAAGCCGCACGCGCCGGGCGCCCAGATCCGCGCGCATCACAATGCGACCCTGTCGTCCATTGCCAGTTTCGGCGTGAAGATCGCCGCCGTGCCCGCTGCCGATATCGTTTTCGCCGCCGCCGCGGCGGAACGGTGATCTCCATGGATCCCGAACTGCTATCGCTGCTGGTCACGCGCACCATGCCCTTTGGCAAGTACCAGGGGCGTCTCATCGCCGATCTGCCCGGACCGTACCTGGCCTGGTTCGCGCGCAAGGGCTTTCCGCCGGGGGAACTGGGGCGCCTGCTAGCCCTGATGCACGAGCTCGACCACAACGGGCTGTCTTCATTGCTGGCACCCTTGCGCCAGTCCGCGGCGAAGAAGTAGGCCGAGCCACGGGAGAAACCCCGGGAAACAACTGTGGCGGATTGTGTAGCGTCTTGGCACGCCGCGCATGGACGGCCGGAGATACGATAGGACGGCGTGTCCAGGGACAGCGGTCCGCGCCCTGGACGTCAGTCCATTGAAGAGAGGTCGTCATGAAGAAACTCCGCATTTCCGCCTTCCTGCTGGCTGCCCTGTGCGCAGCGGGCGCCGCGCAAGCGCAGAACGCGCCTCCCGCCACGCAGGAATACCAATACCCCAGCGTGCGCTCCAAGGACGGCAGCCTCTCGCCGCCTTCCACGCTGCGCATGACGGTCACGCCCGAACCCGGCGCCGCGCCGGCGGTCATCCGGGATACGCCGGAGAGCCAGGCCGAGTACGTGCGCTGCCGCGAGGTATCGGACCGCGCCGCCGTGTCGAATGCGCAGATGCAGTCCGGCGTGGCGCAGTGCCTGAAGGAACTGGAGCAGCGGCGCCAGCAATAAATTGAGCCGCCCGCCAGGCGGGCGGCTTTCCGTTCTGGTCAAACGGTAATAACATTCAATCTCATCAACAGCGCTGCTCGCCGCGGAGCCGCTACCTTGACCGCCACCCATCCTCAACCCGATTGGACCGTATCGGCCGCCGCGCCCGCCATGTCGCTGGCGGGCGGCACGCTGCGCTTTGGCCGCGACGAGAGGGTGCAGGAGCGCTTGGAGCCCGGCCTGAAGCTGGTGCTCGTGCTGGATGGAGATCTACGCTATAGCGTGCGCGGCGCGGCGCCCACCCGCGTGAGCGGGCCTGCGTTGCACCTAAGCGTCTGCCAGGACGCCATGGGCATGGAACATGAATTCGGCGCCCATCAGGCCTTGCGCTTTGTGTCCTTGCGCACCGGCCTGGATCACCTGCGAGACGCCTTCTCCATGGACCCGGTCCAACTGGTTGGCCTGCTGCGCGCGCCGCGGACCGACGGCGCCTATGTCGAAGCCAATATGCGGGCGGACCGCAAGCTGGAGGCCTTGGGCCATCAGATGCTGGCCTGCCCGGTGCAGGGCGCGCTCAAGCGCATGTACCTGTCGGCCAAGGCGCTGGAGCTGGCCGCGCTCGCCTTGGGCGCGCTGCAGCCCGCGGAGCGGGACACGCACACGCGCGGCCTCGCGCGCGCGGACGTGGAGCGCCTGCATCATGCGCGCGACCTGGTTACCGCGAACCTGCAGGATCCACCGTCCCTGCCCGAACTGGCGCGGCGCGCAGGCGTGAACGTCAACAAGCTCACCACCGGCTTTCGCAAGCTCTTCGGCCAGAGCGTCTACGCCTATGTGCGCGAGCGGCGGATGGAGCAGGCCCACGTCCTGCTGGCCGAAGGCGCCTATACGGTATCCGAGGCGGCCTACGCTTGCGGCTATACCGATTCGCACTTCACCAAGGCATTCCTGCGCCGCTACGGCGTGCTGCCCAGCAGCGTCGCGCCGGGCCGCTGAGGCGCCGAAACTTCCGCAATCGCCAGCAAGACTTCCGCAATCGCCAGCGCGCAGCCGCCGTCATTTCTAGAATTATTTGAGAATTATTCTCAATAAAGTTCTAAGAGGACAGGCAGTGCGAAAACAGGCGAAAACGGGGGCGGGCGCACCGCGCAGGAATGCGGCGCGCGCGCGGCATTGGCCGCTGTGGTTGGCGGTGGCGGCGGGACCGGCGCTGGCGCAGGAGGCCGCATCCCTGCCGGCGGTAACGGTCAGTGGCGAGGGTGTGGCGCAGGGCACGGCGACCTTGGGCAAATTGCCGCTGACGCTGCGCGAGATTCCGCAGTCGGTGACGGTGATCGGGCAGGAGCGGATGCGCGAGCAGAATCTGCAAAGCCTGGATGAGGTAATGCAGCACGCCACCGGCATCACGGTGCAGCCCTATCAGCTGCTGACCACCGCGTACTACGCGCGTGGTTTCAAGGTGGACTCGTTCGAGCAGGACGGCGTGCCGGTGCTGATGGGCAACATGGCCGCGTCGCCGCAGGACATGGCGGTGTACGAGCGCGTGGAGATCCTGCGCGGCGCCAACGGCCTGATGCACGGCGCCGGCAACCCCGCCGCCACGGTCAACCTGGTGCGCAAGCGGCCGCAGCGCGAACTGTCCTTCAACGGCTCGCTCAGCGCCGGCAGCTGGGACCGCTACCGCGCGGAAGCCGACCTGGGCGGCCCGCTGAACGACAGCGGCAGCGTGCGCGGCCGCATCGTCAGCGCCGTGGAGGACCGCGGCTACTTCTACGATGTGGCGGACCAGAAGTCGGCGCTGTTCTACGGCATCGGCGAGGTCGACCTCGGGCCGGACACGGTGCTGTCCGCCGGCCTGCAATACCAGCGCATCCGCTCCACCACCAACATGGCCGGCGTGCCGCTGTACAAGGACGGCGGCGATATCGGCCTGAAGCGGTCGACCTATCTGGACGCGGCCTGGGACCGCTTCAACTGGAATACGACGCGTGTGTTCGCGGACCTGGAGCATCGCTTCGGCCAGGGCTGGAGCGCCAAGGTCAGCGCCAATTACCTGACCGCCGACAGCAACCTGAAGTACGCCGGGGCCTATGGCGCGATAGACCGCCAGACCGGGCTGGGTTCATCCCTGATGGGCGCGGCCTACAAGTTCGACAACACCCAGGCCAGCGTGGACGCCTATGTCGGCGGCCCGGTGCAACTGTTCGGCCGGCGCCATGAACTGTTGCTGGGCGGCAATGCCCAACGCACCACGTCCGAGCAGTACAGCGCGGACCTGACGCCTTATCCGAACGTGCCGGTGAACGTTTTCGACTGGGACCCGCACAGCGTGCCCGAGCCGGGCGTGGGGCCATACACCTCGCCCGGCGAAACCCGGCTGAAGCAGCAAGGCGTCTACGGCATGGGCCGATTTTCGCTGGCCGATCCAGTGACCCTGGTGCTGGGCGGACGCATGAGCTGGTGGAACCAGAGCGCGCCGCGCGCGCGGCAGCGCATCGACCCGGAGTTCACGCCGTACGGCGGGCTGATCGTGGACCTGGACCGCCAGTGGTCGCTTTATGGCAGCTATGCGCAGGTGTTCCAGCCACAGGGCGAGCTGACCCGCGACGGTCAGCCGCTGGATCCCATCACCGGCACCAACTACGAGGCCGGCGTCAAGGGCGAACTGGCGGACGGCGCGCTGAACGTGTCGCTGGCCGTATTCCAGATCCAGCAGAAGAACCGCGCGCAGGAAGATCCGGCCTGGCCTTGCGTGGGCCGCAACTGCTACTACATTTCGGGCGGGGAAGTCCGCAGCCGCGGCATCGAGGCCGAAGCCTCCGGCAGCATCACGCCCTACTGGACGGTGGCGGCGGGCTACACCTTCAACACCAGCAAATACCTGACGGACTCGGAGTCCGGCGGACAGCCTTTTGCGCGCTTTACGCCCAAGCATATCTTCCGGCTGTGGACGAACTATGCCCTGCCCGGGCTGGAGCGGCGCCTGAGCGTGGGCGGCGGCCTGCAGGTGCAGTCGGGCTACTCCACGGTGTCCGGCCCCGTCACGCTGCGCCAGGGCGGCTACGCGCTGGTGGATCTGCGCATGGCCTACCGCGTGGACAAGCACGTGACCGCGTCGCTCAACGTCAACAACCTGTTCGACCGCGGCTACTACCAGAGCCTGTCGGGCACCGCCTGGAACAACCGCTACGGCGAGCCCCGCAACGTCATGCTGACTTTGCGCGCCGAATACTGATGAGCCGCGGCGGGCGCCGTTCGCGGATGTCCGCCGCCAACGAGAAGGAGAGATCGATGAATGCACCCGATAGCGGGCCCGTGTTCGACTGGCTGGACCATTTCGTGGCGCTGGGGCGCGACGGCGCCTTGCGCGACGTGGGCCGGCTGCGGCGGCTTGCGCCGCAGGACGAATGGCTGGTCGGCATCAAGGCCGTGGCCAGCGACGCCGACGTCCATGGCGATGTGTGGGAACGCCACCCGGCCGGCGACGAAATGCTCTGCGTGCTGGAAGGGCGCGTGGTGGTCACCCTGATGGCCGAGGATGGCGTCGAGACCGACCTGCTGCTGGATACGCGTCGCAGCGCCATCGTGCCGCGCGGCGTATGGCACCGGTTGCACGTGGCCTGTCCCGGCAAGATCCTGTTCGTGACGCCGGGGCAGGGTAGTGAACACCGCCGCGCGGACGAGCCCCAATCCCGCAGTCCCTCGTTGAAGGAAATCTGACGTGAACCGCAATGCAGACGGACGCATGTTCGTGATGATAGGCGCTTTGTATTTCTCCCAAGGCATACCGCTGGGCGTGGCCATGGAGGCTTTGCCCACGCTGCTGCGCCGCGATGGCGCGGACCTGCACGCGCTGGCCTGGCTGCCGCTGGTTGGCCTGCCATGGGTGCTGAAGTTCCTGTGGGCGCCGGTGGTGGACAACCGCTGGACCCGCGCCATGGGGCGGCGGCGCAGCTGGATCCTGCCGATGCAGGCCATCGTGCTGGCCTGCCTGCTGGCGCTGGCCTTCCTGGGCATCGATGCCGCGGCGGCGTGCTGGGTGGTGGCGCTGATGGCGTTGGCCTCATTGGCCAGCGCGACGCAGGACATCGCCACCGACGGGTTGACGGCGGAACGTTTCCACGGCCAAGCGCTGGCGCGCGCCAACGCCGTGCAGGTCGGCGGCACGATGGTGGGCTTTTTCTTCGGCGGACCGGGCTGCCTGGTGCTGGCCGGCCATGTGGGCCAGACCGGCGCGCTGCTGACGCTGGCGGCGGTGGTGGCGTTCAGCCTGCTGCTGGCGGCCGCCTGGCGCGAAACCGCGCTGACGGCGCCCACGCCCCGGCAGCGCGCCACGCTGGCCGCCTTCGTGCGGCGTCCTGGCGCCTGGGCCCTGGCCGCGGCCGCGTTCCTGTCGGCCATGACGGCGGTGGCGGGCTACGGCCTGTCCAAGCTGTTCCTGGTGGATGCGGGCTGGGCGGTCGAGGCGGTGGGGCGCATCGGCATGGCGGGGGGCGTGGTGACGGTGCTGCTGGGCTGCGGCGGCGGCGCATGGCTGATCGGCCGGCTGGGCGCGCGAGCCGTGCTGGCGCTG
>NZ_JBARYB010000128.1:0-1830 GCF_049647645.1 Achromobacter sp. | reverse complement strand
CCCACGCGCTTGAGCAGCGGCACGCGCGCCGGCAGGTAGCCGCGCTGCGCGGCGAGCGCGGCAGCGTCTGGCGGCAGCGTGGTCAGGACGATGCTGCCCACGGACAAGGGACGTGGCAGCGAGCCGGTGCCGTCGCCCAGCGGCTCGACGCGATACCAGCCGACCGCCACGCTGTCGGACGGGTTGTAGATCAGGCGCGGCAGCGGATGCACGAAGGACGCCCAGGCCAGCGCAGCCAGACCGCAGGCAGACAGGCCCGCCAGCACGAGGCGAGCGCGCAGGCGCGAGCGAGGATGCGGCGCGGTGCCGGCAGTGGAAATGGCGGTCATGGTAGTGCCCTCCCGGTCAGCCAGGCGGCGTGCCGCTCGGCGGTGTATTCGGGCAGCGGCAAGCGTGCGGCGAGCCGGTTGGCGAGCGTGCGCCAGTACGCCGGCGACACGCTGACGGGCGCGATGCCCAGCGCCTCGATGGCGTCGATGCGCTCTAGCACGGCGCGCACCTGCATCTCGCCTTCGGCGTGCAGCAGCAGGCGTGCGCCGGGCTGCACGCCGGGGATGCGCTGTGCCGCATCGAGCGGCGTGCAAGCCTGCATGACCATGAGCTGCCAGCGAATCGTGCCGTAGTCGTTGGCCTGCCAGCGGATGCGGCAAAACATGGCGCCCGGCTGGAACACCGCGCAGCGCCGCCAGCGATCGAGCTGATGCATGCGCGCGGGTTCGCCGAAGCGCAGGTAGAGCTTGAAGCGTGGTTCGATGTAGGCCAGTGCCACGCGCGTCAACGGCGCGCTGGCAAGCTGGCCGGAAGGCGCTGCGAGCGCAGCCGTAGCCGCGCCAGCGGCAGGCGAAGCGGATGCGGTCATGGTGCGTTCTCCCTGCGATGCTCTGGAAACTCACGCTCCAGCAGGCCGCGCAGCAGATCGGCCACGGTCACGCCCTGCGTGAAGGCCGACACCTTGATGCGCGCGCGCAGCGCGGGCGTGATGTCGAGGGTCAGGCGGGCGGTGTAGAGGTCGCCCTTGTTGAGCGCATCGACGTCGCCTTGGCGAATCCACGCCTCGGCGTGCGGATTCGCGGGCGGACGCGCGCCGATGCCGACGCGCTTTGCCGTGCTTCTGCTGTTCGGTGGCGGCTTCTCGGTCATGTCGGCCACCGCAGCAGTTCGTCCACCAGGGCGGTGATTTCGCGCGCGGCGGCGCTGTCCGGCGCCGTCTCGCGTGCAAGCCGGCCAGCGGCCACGCTGTCGGCGAACACGATGCGCTGATGCACTTCCGAGCGCAGCGCAGGAAGCGGTTGGTCAGCCAGCGCCTGGCGCGCTTCGCGCCCGATCACGGTGGTACTGACCCGCCGATTGATGACGAAGGCCGCGCGCAGCGCGGGCCGAAACACCTGCGCTTCGCGGATCAGCGCCACCATCTCGGCGCTGGCCCACAGGTCGTAGGGGCTGGGCTGCACCGGGATCAACACGCGATTCGCCGCCAGCAACGCCGAGCGGGCGAGGGCGGCGATGCGCGGTGGTCCGTCGATGATCACGTGATCGGCACGACGAGCCAGCTCCGGGGCTTCCTGATGCAGCGTCTCGCGCGCCAGGCCGACGGCGCTGAACAGCCTGGGCAAGCCCTGCTGGCTGCGTCGCTGCGTCCAGTCCAGCGCCGAGCCTTGCGGGTCGGCATCGAGCAGGATGACGTTCTGTCCGCGCAGGGCCAGTTCACCGGCGATATGGGTGGCCAGGGTGGTCTTGCCCACCCCGCCTTTCTGGTTGAGCAGAGCGACGATCATGGCCGGACCTCCCCGGTCAGACTGTCCCGATCAGCAGCTGTCCACACACAGGCGC
>NZ_JBARYB010000127.1:0-15428 GCF_049647645.1 Achromobacter sp. | reverse complement strand
GCGCTATGGGCTGCCGCCGCTGGCCTGGCTGCGCAACTGGCGGGTAGCGCGTGCGCGCGTCCTGCTGCGCGACGGCCTGGCGCTGGCGGATGCCGCGCACGCCGTGGGTTTCGCCGACCAGGCCCATCTGACCCGCGTCTTCAAACAGGTCTACGGCAGCACGCCCGGCGTGCTGCGCAGGGCGGGTGCGGCTTCCCAGACATTGCGGGCGCGCGGCGTTTCGACCCGGTAGTCCGAGTACTTGCGGGCGAAGAACGTGGCGCCCAGCTCCGCCGCCGCCTGCAACGGCTGGCGCGGGTCCGCCGCGACTTCGCCGCGCAGGTTGCCGACGCCGTGCACATAGCCGACGAAATCCGAATGGGTGTAGCGCGCGTATTCCTGGATCTGGTGCACGATGCCCAGCGCCGCGCCCGGGTAGGTTTCCTCGGATGCCACCGCCAGGCCCAGGCGCTTGCCGACCATGCGCTGCTTGACCCGTTCCGGTTCGGGACCTTGGCCGGCGTAATGGCTGAACGAGCGGTCAAAGAATGCCTTGGTCTGCGCCGACATGCCGTACCAGTAGATCGGGGTGCAGATCAGGACGCCGTCGGCCGGCAGGAAATGGTCCAGGAACAGCTCGGAATAGTGGTCGGCGGGCGCGGTGGCGTGCCGCAGGTCCGGCAGGAAGGACTGGATGTAGTCGTCCAGGAACAGCTGCGTGGCGGCGATGCCCGCCGCCTCGGCGCCCTGCAGCGCGGCCGCGCCCAACGCCGCGCTGTTGCCGTCGCGCCGCGGGCTGCCGACCAGGATCAACAGGCGCTTGGTGGGATGATCTGAATTCATGTTTTGTTCCTTTTGTGGACATGGCATGCTGTCATGCAGTGAGGAAAATTTAGTATTTCTTCCTGATATGCGACAAATGATGAATCCTTGAGTAAGATGAATTTTTTTCATCCTTAATGCCAGGGACCCCATGTTCGCCACGTTGCCGGTGACGGCGCTGCGCACCTTCGAGGCGGCCGCCAGGCTGCTCAGCTTCAAGCTGGCCGCGGCTGAACTTGCCGTCACGGCCACCGCGGTGTCGCATCAGGTCAAGGCGCTGGAACGCCACGTGGGCTACGCGCTGTTCGAGCGCGTGCCGCGCGGAGTGCGCCTGACCGAGAAGGGCGCGCGGCTCTTTGCCGGGGTGCATGGCGCCTTGCTCGATGTCGCGCAGACCCTGGACGCCTTGCGCGCCGCGCCGGCTTCGGGCGCGTTGACCGTATCCACCACGCATTCGTTCGCGGCCTTGTGGCTGGTGCCGAGGCTGGGGCGCTTCTACGCGGCGTTTCCGCAATACCAGCTGAAGCTGAACACCAGCCCTGAACCGGTGGACCTGCTGCGCGACGCCAGCGTGGACCTGGCCATCCGCTACAGCCGCGAGCGCTGGCCGGGGCTGCACGCTGCCTGCTCGCTGCAGGAGTGGTTCGGCGTCTATGGTGCACCGGCGCTGGCCGCCTTGCCGGGCAAGCGCGCGCCGTCGCTGGTGACCGTGCGTTGGCGCGATTCGCAGCTATACGAGCAGGGCTGGCAGGACTGGTGCGAGGCGGCCGGCTTGCCGTCCTGGCGCAAGCCGGCGGCGCTGCACGCCTACGAGGAAGAGCATTACGCGCTGCAGGCCGCCATCGCCGGCCAGGGGCTGGTGCTGGCCAGCTCCGTCATGGTGTCGGACAGCGTGGCCGCCGGCACCCTGGCGCCGTACCGGCCCGAGGTCAGGGTGGCGGGAGCGGCCTACACCGCGCTGTGCGCGCCGGGCCGCGAACGCCATCCGCCGGTCAAGGCATTCCTGGGGTGGTTGCGCAAGGAATTCGAGGCCCGGGCATGAGGCCGGGAAGCGTCCGGCTCGCGGCCCAGGTTACAGGATTGACGCCGCTGGCCGCGCACTTCTACTCTCTCCCGACAATCAGCGCGGAGGCCGCCAGGCATGAATCGATTCCATGAAATGAGCGTATTCCTGGCGGTGGCCGAGGCGCAGAGCTTTGCCGCGGCGGCGCGGCGCCTGGAAATGTCGGCGCCCACCGTCACGCGCAGCGTTTCGGCGTTGGAACGGCGGCTGGGCGCCTTGCTGCTGGTGCGCACCACGCGCAGCTTGCGCCTGACCGAGGCCGGCCAGCGCTATGCCGACGACTGCCGCCGCATCCTCGACGACGTGGAGCAGGCCGACGATGCCGTGGCCGGCGCCATGGCCGCGCCGCGCGGCGCGCTCAGCATCACCGCGCCCGCCTTCTTCGGCGAACTGCACGTGATGCCGGCCGTGCTGGGCTATCTGCGCGCGCACCGCGAAGTCTCGGTGCGCACGCTGCTGGTGGACCGCGTGGTGAATCTGCTGGACGAGCGCGTGGACGTGGCGGTGCGCATCGGCGCCTTGCCGGATTCCACGCTGACGGCGGTGCCGGTGGGGCAGGTGCGCCGCGTGGTCTGCGCCGCGCCCGCCTTTCTGCGCGAACACGGCGTGCCGCAGGATCCGGAGTCCTTGCAGCGCTTTTGCACGGTCACCGCCGCCTTGGAGGGCCGTACGCCGCAATGGCGCTTCCAACACGATGGCCAGTCCAGGAGCCTGCGCGTCGATTCGCAGCTGACGGTCACGTCCTTCCAGGCCGCGGTGCTGGCGGCGTGCGAGGGCTGGGGGCTGACGCAGGTGGTGTCCTACCAGGTGGCGCGGCATCTGGCCAGCGGTGCCTTGCAAGTGGTGCTGCGCGACTTCGAACTGCCGCCGCTGCCCGTGCACGTGGTGTACCCCGAAGGCCGCAAGAGTTCGGCCAAGGTGCGCAGCTTCGTCGAGTTCTGCGTCGAGGCCCTGCGCCGCGACCTGGCGACGCTGCCCGCATAGCGCCCCGTCCCGGGGCTGCGCCCGCGCGTGCGCAGCTGGCGCGCGCGATGGCTATCGGCTTTCTTTCACATATCGCAAGAGTGTCTTGCGGACGCTGGCCGTTCACGCGCCGCCGGCGCCGGCCCAAGATGGAGCCTGTATCCGACTTGGAGTCCACTCATGCAAACCGCCCAGACCCCTACGCTGACGTTCTACAGCTTTCCCCTGTCGGGCCACGCCCATCGCGTCGCCCTGATGCTGTCCCTGCTGGAGGTGCCGTACCGCAAGGTGGATGTGGACCTGCGCGGAGGCGAACACAAGCGTCCCGCATTCCTGGCGCTGAACTCCTTTGGCCAGGTGCCGGTCATCGACGACAACGGCGTCGTGGTGGCCGATTCCACCGCGATCCTGGTCTATCTGGCCAAGCGCTACAACGGCCAGGCCTGGCTGCCCGAGGATCCCGCCGGCGCGGCAGCGGTACAGCGCTGGCTGTCGGTGGCCTCGGGCCAGTTGGTGAACGGTCCGAACGCGGCGCGCCTGGTGGTGCTGTTCGGCGCGTCGCATGACGTGGACAGCACGCTGGCCCGCGCGCACGCCTTGCTGCAGGTCATGGACGGCGAACTGGCGGCGCGCGATTTCCTGGCGGGAGCGGCGCCCACCATCGCGGACGTGGCCTGCTATGCCTACGTGGCGCACGCGCCGGAAGGCAATGTGTCGCTGCAAGCCTATCCGCAAGTGCGCGCCTGGCTGCGCCGCATCGAAAGCCTGCCGCGCTTCGTGCCCATGCCCACATCGCCCGTGGGCCTGTTGGCCGCTTGAGGGCGGACGCCACGCAAGGAGAACGCCATGGCCATCGCAGAACCTGCCGCCGTCCCGCCGTCGCCCTGGCATGCGGGCGAACGCCTGCTGCAACAGCAGGCGGGCGTCGCCGAACGCATGGAAGTGGCGGGACGCAAAGTCATCCGCGACTACATGCCGGACCAGCACCGCATCTTTTTCGAGCAGTTGCCCTTTGTGGTGGCGGGCGCGGTGGATGGGCAGGGCGATCCCTGGGCCGGCCTGCTGGAAGGCCTGCCGGGTTTCGTGTCCTCGCCCGATGCGCGCAGCCTGCGCGTGTCCGCCATGCCGGATGCCGACGATCCGCTGCTGGCCGGCCTGGGGCCGGACCAGCAGGTGGGCCTGCTGGGAATCGAGCTGCACACGCGCCGGCGCAACCGCGCCAACGGCCGCATCGCGGCCTGGGACGGCAAGCGTTTCGAGGTGGCGGTGACACAGTCCTTCGGCAACTGCCCACAGTACATCCAGGCGCGCGAGTTCCAGTTCTCGCGTTCGCCCGCCTTGCGTTTTCCCGGTACGCCGCAAGAGCGCGGCGGGCTGGACGATGCGGCGAGGGCGCTGATCGCCCGGTCCGACACGTTTTTCGTGGCGACCTATGCGGACGAGGGCGGCCGCAGAGTCGATGTTTCGCATCGCGGCGGCAAGCCGGGATTCGTGCGGGTGGATGGCGACGTGCTCTCCATTCCCGATTTTTCCGGCAACCGCTTCTTCAACACCCTGGGCAACATCGCGCTCAACCCGCGCGCCGGGCTGCTGTTCATCGATTTCGAGCGCGGCGACGTGCTGCAACTGACAGGCGCGGCCGAAGTGGTGCTGGACAGCCCGGAGATCGCGCAGTTCGACGGCGCTGAACGGTTGTGGCGGGTGCATGCGCGCCGGGTGGTCCGCCGGCCCGGGGCGCTGGCCTTGCGCTGGCGCTTCGATTCGTACTCGCCGACCGCCCTGGCGACGGGACAGTGGCCGTCAGGGCCAGGAGCCTTGTAGCCCGCTCCGGCCCTAGCCCGCGACAGCGGTCTTCTGCACCACGGCGTCGTCCGGGCCGAGCAGGCGGCCGTCCTGCGCCCGGATTTCCAGCTTGCGCACCGGCTGGCCGCGTTTGCGGTCTATCAGCGTCGAGTGGGGTTCGGCGGCGCCGTAGTAATGCTCTTCGCCCCATTGGCGCAAACCCACGATCACCGGGAATAGCGCCCGGCCCTTGTCCGTCAGCACGTATTCCTGATAGGCGCTGCCATCCGAGGCCGGCGCTACTTCCAGTATGCCGTGCGCCACCAGCGTGCGCAGCCGGTCGCTGAGAATGTTCTTGGCCACGCCCAGGCTTTTCTGCAGCTCGCCGAAACGCCGCAAGCCGTCGAAGGCGTCGCGCACGATCAAGAGCGACCACCAGTCGCCGATCGCGTCCAGGGAGCGTGCCACCGGGCAGGCGGCGCCTTCGAGACTAGTGCGTTTGACCATATCGGATCCTTGCTGAGGGGAATGACGGCAATGGGTGGCAATGGCGGGTTTTTTGAAATTTCGGTTGCATTATAAAACCTTGAAACCTACTATTCTGGTTTTATAACGCAACCAAATTGGAGCAAGACATGCCTGCCCGACCAGAACCCGCCGACCCCGCATCCCCCGGCCCGATGCCCAGATCCCTGGTGATGCTGCTGGCGGTCGCCTGCGCCCTGAGCGTGGCGAACGTGTATTACGCCCAGCCCCTGCTCGACGCCATCGGCCGCGAGTTCGGCATCGCCGAAGGCGCGGTGGGCATCGTGGTCACGGCCACGCAGCTGGGCTGTGCGCTGGCGCTGCTGTTCGTGGTGCCGCTGGGCGACCTGCTGGACCGCCGACGCCTGATGCTGGGGCAACTGACGCTGCTGGTGCTGTCTCTGGTTGCCGTGGCGCTGTCGGCGGGTACGCCCTGGCTGTTGCTGGGCATGGTGGCGCTGGGCCTTTTGGGGACGGCGATGACGCAGGGCCTGCTGGCCTTGTCCGCCGCGCTGGCCGCGCCGGGCGAGCGCGGCCGCGTGCTCGGCGCAGCGCAGGGCGGGGTGGTGATCGGCCTGTTGCTGGCGCGCACGCTGGCCGGCGCGGTGGCGGATCTGTGGGGCTGGCGCGCGGTCTATGTGGTGTCGGCGGCGCTGGCCGCGGTGCTGGCCGTGGTGTTGGCGCGGCGCCTGCCGCAACGCCGGCTGCCCGCGCTGCAGATGGGCTATTGGGCCTTGCTGCGCTCGCTCTACGGCCTGCTGGCCACCGAGCGCGTGCTGCGCGTGCGCGGCATGATCGCGCTGCTGATGTTCGCCGCCTTCAGCGCCTTCTGGACCGCACTGGTGCTGCCCCTGAGCGCGCCGCCGCATTCCCTGACGCACAGTGCAGTGGGCGCGTTCGGGCTGGTGGGCGTGGCGGGCGTACTGATGGCGGCGCGCGCCGGGCGCCTGGCCGACAGCGGGCAGGGCGAGCGGACTACGGCGGTGGGGTTGGTGCTGCTATGCCTGGCCTGGGTGCCCATCGCTTTCCTGGAGCAAAGCCTGTGGCTGCTGGCCCTGGGCGTGCTGGTCCTGGATATCGCTCTGCAGGCGCTGCACGTGACTAACCAGACCATGATCTTCAGCGTGAATCCGCAGGCGCATAGTCGATTGGTCGGCGGCTACATGATGTTCTACGCGGTGGGTAGCGGACTGGGGTCGATCGCGTCTACGGCGGTTTATGCTCAGGCTGGGTGGTTGGGGGTTTGCGTGCTGGGCGCGGGGATTAGTGTTGTGGCGTTGGTGTTCTGGGCGGTGACGTTGCCGCGTGGTGAGCGTTTGCTCGTTGGTTCTTAAGACGCCTGTCGCGTCGGTGGCCTGCGGGACGCGGGGCAACGATTGCGGTCCGGAGCCTTCGCTCCGGACTTCCCCTTCCTCATCCTCGTCACCGCCTGCGGCGGTTCCTTCGGATTCCGTCGGGCTTATCGACGCCCCGCGTCCCGCAGGCCACCGACGCGACAGGCTCGGCTGGTTGAATCTCCACGGGCGCTGGGGCGGGCGGTGTGCTTGGCGTTTTGGCCACGGTGGGGTGTTGGCGTGTCTTGCGGGGCCCGCCCCAGGCCGGCCGCCCGGGCGGCCTCTTGGGGCTTACGCGGTGTCTTGCGTCATGTGATGACGCTGCGCGCTGGTGGTGATTTCGGTCGGATCTGACACCTGGGCGCAGGCTGACCTAGATTCGTCACTTCAACTCTGATGCCGGATGGGCGGCGCGCGTCCGGGTCTGCATGCGTAAGCGGCTGCCCGCCGCGCGCCGCCCATCACCGCCATCCCCCCAATGAGCTGGGGACCATTAGCAAACCACTCGTCGCAATCGCGCTAGCGGACACAGTCGAAATTTAAGAAATCACGTATGTCATTCTCGGCCGCCCGCGCGGCCGAGAATGACGGGCAATACAAGATTCGTCCCTGGCCACGGCTGCAGCAGCGCACCAGACCAAGATTCTAGTAGCTCGTCGGCGCGGGCGCCTGAGTGGCGGGCAACCTCGATGCGCCCGAGGGAATCGGAAGGCAGCCGCCGCAGGCGGCAACGACGATGACGAAGGGGCAGTCCGGAGCGAAGGCTCCGGACCGCAATCGTGGGCGCCCGCCACTCAGGCGCCCGCGCCGACGAGCGGCCTACGAAGCACCGGAACGCCACCCTGAAACCAATCGCCAACAAGACCTTCATGCATCGAGCGCCCGCAGCACACCATAGCCAGCTACGGCTGCACCTCATACTCCCCAGACCCCAGCACCACCGCCGCCATACCCGGCGCCTGGCTCAGCTTATGCAGCGCGTAGCACTGCGCGGTGGCGATCTTGGCGTCGTGGAAGGCCGGGTCTTCCTGGCGCAGGTCCAGGCTGGCCAGCAGCGCGCGAGCCATCTGCCAGCCGGCAAAGGTGGTGCCCGCCAGCAGCAGATACGGCACGGCCGCCGCAAACACCGCGTTGGGGCGGCTGGCGGCATTGGTCAGGACGAAGTCGACGGCGTCGGCCAGGGCCGCGCGGGCCTGGCGCAAAGGCGCCAGCATCAGACGGGCGACCGGTTCGCTGCGGGCCTCCAGCGCCGCTTCAGTCTTGGAGACTTCCGCCAGCAGGGCGCGGGCGACGGCGCCGCCGTCGCGCAGGGTCTTGCGGCCCACCAGGTCGTTGGCCTGGATCGCCGTGGTGCCTTCGTAGATCGTCAGGATGCGGGCGTCGCGGTAGTACTGCGCGGCGCCGGTTTCCTCGATGAAGCCCATGCCGCCGTGCACCTGCACGCCCAGGCTGGCCACGTCGATGGACATCTCGGTGCACCAGCCCTTGACGATGGGCACCAGGTACTCCTGGACCGCCAGATGGCGCTTGCGGGCCTCGGCGTCGGGGTTGGCGTGCGCCTGGTCGGCGTGGCCGGCGGTGTAGTAGGCCAGGGCGCGGCCGGCCTCGGTCAACGCGCGCATCGTGCCCAGCATGCGGCGCACGTCGGGGTGCTGGATGATGGCCACCGCTTCCTTCGACGAGCCGTCCACCGGGCGGCTCTGCACGCGCTCGGCGGCATAGGCCAGCGCATGCTGGTGGGCGCGGTCGGCGACGGCCACGCCCTGCACGCCCACCGCGTAGCGGGCGGCGTTCATCATGATGAACATGGCGTCCAGGCCGCGGTTTTCCTGGCCCACCAGATAGCCCAGCGCACCGCCCGCGTCGCCGAACTGCAGCGTGCAGGTGGGGCTGGCCTTGATGCCCAGCTTGTGTTCGATCGACACGCAATGGACGTCGTTGCGCGCGCCCAGCGTGCCGTCCTGGTTGACCAGGAACTTGGGCACCAGGAACAGCGAAATGCCTTTGACGCCTTCGGGCGCGTCGGGCAGGCGCGCCAGCACCAGGTGCAGGATGTTCTCGGCCAGGTCGTGCTCGCCGTAGGTGATGAAGATCTTGGTGCCGGAGATGCGGTAGGTGCCGTCGCCCACGGGCTGCGCGCGCGAGCGCACCATGGCCAGGTCCGAGCCCGCCTGCGGTTCGGTCAGGTTCATGGTGCCGGTCCAGCGTCCGGAAATCATGGGCTCGATGAAGCGTTGCTTCAGTTCGGGCGAACCGGCAGTCAGCAGCGCCTCGATCGCGCCGTTGGTCAGCAGCGGGCATAGCGCGAAGGACAGGTTGGCGGCGTTCAGCATTTCGGAGCAGGGCGAGCCGATCAGGCCCGGCAGGCCCTGGCCGCCATATTCCACGGGATGCGTCATGCCCTGCCAGCCGGCTTCGGCGTACAGGTTGAACGCCTGCTTGAAGCCCGGCGAGGTGGTGACGGCGCCATCGCGCCAGGAACTGGGCTCGCGGTCAGCCGGGTGGTTCAGCGGGGCCAGCACGTCGGCGGTGTAGCGGGCGGATTCCTCCAGCACGGCCTGGGTGGTGTCGGGCGTGGCTTCCTCGAAGCCGGGCAGCGCGGCGACTTGCGGCAGGCCGGCAAGATGGTTCAGCACGAACAGCATGTCTTTGACGGGGGCTTGGTACGTCATGGCGTCGGAGCTCCTGGATGGGATGGGGACGAGGGGTTCAGCCGGCCTTGCCGGGGCCGGCCACGTCGATGGCCTGGGTCGCGCCGACGGCGGCGCGCAGTTCGAATTTCTGGATCTTGCCGGTGGAGGTCTTGGGCAGTTCGCCGAAGCGTACCGCGCGCGGCACCTTGAAGCCGGGCAGCAGCAGCTTGCAGTGCGCGATGATCTCTTCGGCGGTGGCGCTGCAGCCAGGCTTGAGTTCGACGAAGGCGCAAGGGGTCTCGCCCCACTTGGGATCGGGCATGGCCACCACGGCCACCGCCGCCACGGCGGGATGGCGGTAGAGCGCGTCTTCGACCTCGATGCTGGAGATGTTCTCGCCGCCGGAAATGATGATGTCCTTGCTGCGGTCCTTGATGCGGACGTAGCCGTCGGCCGTCATCACGCCCAGGTCGCCGGTGCGGAACCAGCCGCCGGCAAAGGCCTGCTCGGTGGCGCGTTCGTTCTTCAGGTAGCCCTTCATGCAGATGTTGCCGCGGAACATGACCTCGCCGACGGTCTGCTCGTCGGCCGGCACTTCTTCCATGGTGTCGGGATTGCGCACGGACACGCCGGCCTGCAGGTGGTAGCGCACGCCCTGGCGCGCATTGCGCAGCGCGCGCTCTTCCTCGTCCAGCGCGTCCCAGGCTTCCTGGCGGGCGCACACGGCTGCCGGTCCGTAGACTTCGGTCAGGCCGTACACATGGGTCAGTTCAAAGCCGATATCGCGCATCTTGGCGATGACGGCAGGCGCGGGCGCGGCGCCCGCCACCATGGTGCGCACGGTGTGGTCGATGCCGGCGCGCATTTCGGCAGGCGCATTGGCCAGCGCGCTCTGCACGATGGGCGCGCCGCAATAGTGGGTGACGCCCTCATTGCGGATGAGGTCGAACACGGTTTGCGGATCGAACTTGCGCAGGCACACGTTGACGCCGGCGCGCGCGGCGATGGTCCAGGCGAAGCACCAGCCATTGCAATGGAACAGCGGCAGGGTCCACAGGTAGACCGGATGCTTGGGCATGTCCCATTCGAGGATGTTGCTGATGGCGTTCAGATAGGCGCCGCGGTAGTGGTAGACCACGCCCTTGGGGTCGCCGGTGGTGCCGGAGGTGTAGTTCAGCGCGATGGCGTCCCATTCGTCGGCGGGCGGCTTCCAGTCGTAGCGGGCGGGGGCGCCGGCCAGGAAGGCTTCGTAGTCGACCGCGCCGGGCAGCTCCGCCGCAGCGGTTTCCAGGTCATGCACCGAGATGAGTTTGATATGCGGGAATTCGGCCCGCGCGCGCTGGGCGACTTCGGCGTACTCCGTGTCCACGATCAGCGCCTGCGCCTCGCCGTGGCCCAGCATGAACAGCACGCTGGGCGTGTCCAGGCGGGTGTTCAGGGTATTGAGCACGGCGCCCAGCATGGGCACGCCGAAGTGGGCTTCGACCATGGCGGGAATATTGGGCAGCATCACGGCCACGGTGTCGCCGCGCTTGATCCCGGCTTGCGCCAGCGCGCCGGCCAGGCGCTGGGCGCGCTCGTAGGTCTGGGCCCAGTTGCGGCGCACCTTGCCGTGTACGATGGCCAGCCGCTGGCCGTAGACCTGCGCCGCGCGGGCGATGAAGTCCACCGGGGTCAGGGCTTCGTAGTTGGCGTCGCGGCGCGCAAGGCCGTGATCGAACATAGCGCTCATGCTTGTCTCCAGTTGGGACGCGCAGGCGTCCCTTATCCGTGTGCGGGGAGTTTGATCCCCGTCGCTTGCCCTAGCTTACGGGGCCGCCGAAAATACTGTCTGTCACCTGCATGACAGACCGGCGGCCAACCTGGCTTTCCCAAGTTTTACACAGTTATTCCCATGTCCGACGTTTCAAACATCGTTTCCGCTGCGGAACTGGCCGGCCTGTTCGAGGCTTGCGCCTGGTTCGCCGCGCTGGAGGCCCGCCACCAGGACCTGGTGCTGGCGACCTCGCGCGCCGAGCACGTGGCCAATGGCGCCTGGATCGCGCGGCGCAACGCGCCTTCGGACTATTGGCTGGGGGTGCATTCGGGCCTGTTGAAGCTGGCCATCTACAACGAGTCGGGCCGCAGCTGCACCTTTTCGGGCGTGCCGCCCGGCGGCTGGTTCGGCGAGGGCAGCGTCATCAAGCGCGAACTGCGCAAGTACGACGTGGTGGCGATCCAGCCGTCGCTGGTGCTGCAGGTGCCGACGGCCACTTTCCATGCGCTTCTGGCGGCCAGCCTGCCGTTCTCGCATTTTGTCATCGGCCAGTTGAACAACCGCATGGGCGAGTTCATCGCCTCCATCCAGAACCACCGCTTGCTGGATGCGGACGCGCGCGTGGCGCAGTCGCTGGCGCAATTGTTCAATCCGCAGCTGTATCCGTCCACCGATCTGACGCTGGCGATTTCGCAGGAAGAACTAGGCTATTTGACGGGTCTGTCTCGCCAGCGGGTCAACCAGGCGCTGCAGACGCTGGCGGACCAGGGCATCCTGGCGCTGGCCTACAACCAGATCAAGGTGCTGGACCTGGACCGCCTGCGGCAGTACGGCCTGGACCAGCTCTGAGGGCGCCGGATCAGGCGCCGCGCAGGGCGCGGGCCAGCGCCGCGCGCGCCAGGATGCGGGTGGAATCCAGCGTGGGCAGGGCGGCATTGCCGTCGTTCAGCACCAGCGGCAGTTCGGTGCATCCCAGCACCACGGCATCGCAGCCGGCTTCGCGCAGGCGTTCGATCACGGCTTGCAGCCGGGCCACGGATTCCGGCCTGAATACGCCGTACACCAGTTCATTCATGATGACGCGGGCCAGCGTGTCGCGGTCGTCTTCGGACGGCCGCAGCCATTGCAGGCCGCGTTCTTCCAGCTTGTCGGGATAGACGCTGCTGTCCACCAGCCAGCGCGTGCCCAGGATGCCGATACGGCGGTGGCCGCGCGCCTGGGCCTCGGCCGCGACTTCCGCGGCGATATGCAGCCAGGGCAGGGGCGATTGCGGCAGCACATGCGCCAGCGCCTGGTGGATGGTGTTGTCCGGACAGATCAGGAAGTCCGCGCCTGCGCGCGCCAGCTTGCCGGCCGAGGACAGCATCAGCGCGCCCACGCCGGCCAGGTCGGCCCGGTCCAGGCAGGCGACGTAGTCCGCCAGCGAATGCGTGTGCAGCGAAATCTCCGGGTGCGCGTGTGGCCCCAGGCGTTCGGCGCCTTCCGCGCACAGGGTGCGGTAGCACAGCGCGGCGCCTTCGGCGGAGCAGGCGACGATGCCGATGTGCAGCGGCGTGGCGGTCATGTTGCGGACTCCTTGCTGGATGCGCGCACGTGGCGGGCGATGTCGAGAAAGCTGGCCGCCATGGCGTCCTGTTGCGCCTGCGGCAGCCGCGACAGGAACAATTCGTCGACGGCAGGGCCGTAGACCTGCCACATCTCGCGGCGCAGCGCGCGCCCCTTGGGCGTGAGGCGGGCGTAGGTGGCGCGGCGGTCCTCGTCCGAGCGGAAGCGTTCGACCAGGCCCTCGGCCTCGATGCGGTCCATCAGGCGGGTCAGGTTGTAGCGCGCGATCACCATGCGCTCGGCGATCTCGAACATCCTGGCCGTGCCTTCGGGCGCGCGTTCCAGCGCCCAGAGCGCGTCATACCAGGCCAGCGGCGGCAGGCCGGCGGCCGACAGGCGCTTTTCGATTTCTTCCACCACCAGCGCATGCGCGGTCAGGAAGAGGCTCCACGCATCGGGCTTGCCCGTGGCCATGCGGTCGGTTCCTTTGAAAGAGGTGGGAATGCAGCGGCTGATTGTAAGAGGGCGGGGCCGCCGCCAGGACATCTGGAAGGGTCCAAATAACCCTGCCGCAGTTATTTATACCCTCGATTGTGGCGGTCAAATCCACCCGGTGAAATACAACGCCATGATTTGAATGGAAATTTTCCTGGCACGGAATTCGCATAAGGGTACGTACCCCAAAACCGCAACACTGGAGGGCGTTCCCATCATGGGTCCGTATCGGAAATTATGGTTCACCTTGATCGCCGTCGTGGCGATCACATTCGCATTGCTGGGCTTCTATGGCGGCGAGGTCTATCGCCAGGCGCCGCCGATACCTGGCCAGGTCGTGACGACTGACGGCAAGCCGCTGTTCGGCCGCGACGACATCCTGGACGGCCAGACGGCCTGGCAATCGGTGGGCGGCATGCAGCTCGGCTCCGTCTGGGGGCATGGCGCCTACCAGGCGCCGGACTGGACGGCCGACTGGCTGCACCGCGAGCTGACGGCCTGGCTGGACCTGGCCGCGCGCGAACAGCACGGCCAGGACTATGCCCAGCTGGACGCGCGCGCCCAGGCCGCGCTGCGCGCCGACCTGAAGGCCGAGTACCGCGCCAACCGCAGCGATGCCGCGACCGACACGCTGACGGTGAGTCCGCGGCGCGCGCGCGCCATGGCGCAGACCGCCGCCTACTACGACCAGCTGTTTTCCGACGCGCCCGCGCTGCACCGCAGCCGCGAGAATTTCGCGATGAAGGAAAACACCTTGCCCGACGCCGCGCGCCGCACCCAGCTCACGCACTTCTTCTTCTGGACGGCGTGGGCGGCGGCGACCGAGCGCGAAGGCAAGAACGTCACCTACACCAACAACTGGCCGCATGAACCGTTGATCGACAACGTGCCCAGCGCCGAAAACGTCATGTGGTCCATCATCAGCGTGGTGGTGCTGCTGGCGGGCATAGGCTTCCTGGTCTGGGCCTGGGCCTTCCTGCGCGGCAAGGAAGAGGACGAGCCGCCGGCGCCCGCCAAGGATCCGCTGACCACCTTCCCGCTGACGCCATCGCAGCGCGCCCTGGGCAAATACCTGTTCCTGGTGGTGGCGCTGTTCGGCTTCCAGGTGCTGCTGGGCGGGTTCACCGCGCACTACACCGTCGAAGGGCAGAAGTTCTACGGCATCGACGTGTCGCAGTGGTTCCCGTATTCGCTGGTGCGCACCTGGCATATCCAGAGCGCGCTGTTCTGGATCGCCACGGGCTTCCTGGCCGCTGGCCTGTTCCTGGCGCCGCTGATCAACGGCGGGCGCGACCCGAAGTTCCAGAAGGTGGGCGTTGACATCCTGTTCTGGGCGCTGGTGCTGGTGGTGGTCGGATCGTTCACCGGCAACTACCTGGCGATCGCGCAGATCATGCCGCCGGACCTGAACTTCTGGCTGGGCCACCAAGGCTATGAATACGTGGACCTGGGCCGCCTGTGGCAGATCGGCAAGTTCGCGGGCATCTGCTTCTGGCTGGTGCTGATGCTGCGCGGCATCGTGCCCGCGCTGCGCACGCCCGGCGGCGACAAGAACCTGCTGGCACTCCTGACCGCCTCGGTCGGCGCCATCGGCCTGTTCTACGGCGCCGGCTTCTTCTACGGCGAGCGCACCCACCTGACGGTGATGGAGTATTGGCGCTGGTGGATCGTCCATCTGTGGGTGGAGGGCTTCTTCGAAGTCTTCGCGACCACGGCGCTGGCCTTCATCTTCTCCACGCTGGGCCTGGTGTCGCGCCGCATGGCCACCACCGCCAGCCTGGCCTCGGCTTCGCTCTTCATGCTGGGCGGCATACCCGGCACCTTCCACCACCTGTACTTCGCCGGCACGACCACGCCCGTGATGGCCGTCGGCGCCAGCTTCTCGGCGCTGGAAGTGGTGCCGCTCATCGTGCTGGGCCACGAAGCCTGGGAAAACTGGCGCCTCAAGACCCGCGCGGCCTGGATGGATAACCTGAAGTGGCCGCTGATGTGCTTCGTGGCCGTGGCCTTCTGGAACATGCTGGGCGCGGGCGTCTTCGGCTTCATGATCAACCCGCCGGTGTCGCTGTACTACATCCAGGGCCTGAACACGACGCCGGTTCACGCGCACGCGGCCCTGTTCGGTGTGTACGGTTTCCTGGCGCTGGGCTTCACCCTGCTGGTGCTGCGCTATATCCGTCCGCAGTATGCGCTTAGCCCCGGCCTGATGAAGCTGGCGTTCTGGGGCATGAACCTGGGCCTGGGGCTGATGATCTTCACCAGTCTGCTGCCGATCGGGCTGATCCAGTTCCATGCCAGCGTCAGCGAAGGGATGTGGTACGCCCGCAGCGAAGCCTTCATGCAGCAGGACCTGCTGAAGACCCTGCGCTGGGGCCGCACCTTTGGCGACGTGGTGTTCCTGCTGGGCGCGCTGGCCATCGTGATGCAGGTGATCCTGGGCCTTCTGAGCGGCAAGCCCGCGCTGGCCGAACCGCGCCTGCAGCCCAAGGCGGCGCGCGGCTAGCAACCCGTCCCGCGGATGCGCGCGAGCG
>NZ_JBARYB010000126.1:0-7329 GCF_049647645.1 Achromobacter sp. | reverse complement strand
GGCGGCGGCCGGCCGGGGCGATGGGGCGCTCGGGGGCGGCGGCGTGGGACGCGGGTTCCGGCGGCTTGCCCAGCAGGCCCCAGGGGCGTACCACCAGCACCACGGCCATCACGGCGAATTCGGCCAGCAGCGTGAGCTTGGACAGGTTGAACAGCCAGGGGCCGATCTGCACCTGCCCCAGGAATACGAACAGGGCTTTGACGGAGCAGATCAGCAGGGCGGCCAGGAAGGCGCCGGGAATCGAGCCCAGGCCGCCCACCACGACCACCACGAAGGCGCTGGCGATGATTTCCAGGTCCAGGCCGAGCGTGGCGGGTACGCGCGGCGCCGCCAATGCGCCGCCCAGGCCGGCCAGGAAGGCGCCCAACGTGAAGGCGGAAGTGAACAGCCAGGCCTGGTTCACGCCCAGCGCTGCCAGCATCCTGCGGTTTTCAGCCGCGGCGCGCAGCAGGCGGCCCCAGCGTGTGCGCATCAGCAGCAGCCACAGCAGGCCCAGCACCACGGGGCCGGTGGCGATCAGCAGCAGGTCGTATTCGGGATAGCGGCGGCCCAGGATCTGCACGGCGCCGGACAGGCCGGGCGCGCGCGCCGCGAACAGGTCTTCCGGCCCCCAGATGGCCAGCGCCGCGTCGCCGATGATGAGCACCAGCGCAAAGGTGGCCAGCAGCTGGAATAGTTCGGGGGCCTGGTACAGGCGCCGGAGCACCAGCCATTCGGCGGCCGCGCCGATGAGGCCGGTGGCCAGCGCCGCCAGCAGCAGTCCGGCCCAATAGCCCGCGCCGTCGCCGAAATAGCTGGTGAAGGTCCAGGCCAGGTAGATGCCCAGCATGTAGAACGAGCCATGCGCGAAGTTGACCACGCGCGTGACGCCGAAGATCAGCGACAGGCCGGCGGCGACCAGGAACAGCGCGCTGGCGTCCGCCAGTCCATTGAGCAGCTGCAGCAGCAGCCCGGACAGGCTCATCAGTGCGCCGGACGCATCTTGCGCACTTGCTCGTCAGGCGGCTGCAGGCGGGCGCCGTCGATGTAGGCGAAATCCTTCATCACGCCCTTGCCGTCTTCCACCGCGGTCACGCCGACATATACGCCCATGGTCGACTGGTGGTCGATCTTTCGGTACTGGATCGGGCCGTAAGGCGTGTCCACCTTCAGGCCGGCAAAAGCGTCGACCAGCTTTTCGGTGTCCACTTCGCCCGCCGCCTTCAGGCCCTGGGCGATGGACATGAGGGACGCGTAGCCCACGACCGAGCCGACCTTCGGCGTTTCGTTGTAGCGCTTCTTGTAGGCTTCGACGAAGGCGTTGTTGGCTGGGGTATCGATGGCGTACCAGGGGTAGCCGGTGACGATCCAGCCGCTGGGCGTATCGGCGCCCAGCGGCTCCAGGTATTCGGGTTCGCCGGACAGCACCGACACCACGGCGCGGTTTTCGAACAGGCCGCGGGTATTGCCTTCGCGCACGAAGCGGGTCAGGTCGGCGGCGAACAGCACGTTGAAGATCGCGTCGGGCTTGGCGTCGGCCAGCGCCTGCACCACGGCGCCCGCATCCACCTTGCCCAGCGGCACGGCCTGCTCGGCGACGAACTCCACGTCGGACTGGAACGAGGTCATCATGGCCTTGAAGGTGGCCACGGCGGACTGTCCGTATTCATAGTTGGGGTAGACGATGGCCCAACGCTTCTTGCGCAAGGCCAGTGCCTTGGGGGCCAGCGCCGCCACGTGCATCCAGGTGGACGGGCGCAGGCGGTAGGTATAGCGGTTGCCGTCCTGCCAGGTGATCTTGTCGGTGAGCGGCTCGGCGGCCAGGAAGAACACCTGCTGCTGCTTGGCGAAATCGGTAAGCGCCAGGCCGGTATTGGACAGGAAGCCGCCGAACAGCAGCTCGACCTTTTCGCGGGCCAGCAATTCCTGGGCCGCGCGCACTGAATCGCCGGGGTTGCCGTTGTCGTCGCGCGAGATCACTTCCAGCTTCCTGCCCAGCACGCCGCCGCTGGCGTTGACCTCTTCCAGCGCCAGTTGCCAGCCCTTCTTGTACGGGCCGAGGAAGGCGGGGATCGCCTTGTAGCTGTTGATCTCGCCGATGCGGATGGGCGGCTCCTTGTCCTTGGCCGAGGCGGCGGGAGTCAGCGCCAGGGCCAGGAGTGCCGGCGCCACGGCGCGGCGCAACAGGGTAAGGCAGGGACGGAACATGGCAGGTATCGGATGGAGAGGGATCAGGCGCTTGGGGGGCGCGGCGGATGACAGCGGCCCAATTGGAACATGGGCCTTCGCCCCGGGGCAATAGACAGGGCCCCCGTGACGCGCGGACCTGGAAATGAAAAAGGCCCTGCGATGCAGGGCCTCTTCGTCTTCCAGGAAAACCGGCTGAATTACTTCAGCTTGGTTTCCTTGTAGTCAACGTGCTTGCGAGCGACCGGATCAAACTTCTTGATCAGCATCTTCTCAGGCATGTTGCGCTTGTTCTTGGTGGTCGTGTAGAAATGACCCGTGCCGGCAGTCGACTCGAGCTTGATCTTTTCGCGGATACCTTTGGCCATGTCGTGCTCCTAGTATGTAGATTGGCGGGGAGGCCGATTAGGCCATTTCGCCGCGGGCACGCATTTCGGCCAGCACGGCGTCGATGCCGTTCTTGTCGATCGTGCGGATGGCCTTGGCCGAAACACGCAGGCGGACCCAGCGGTTTTCGCTTTCAACCCAGAACCGGCGCGATTGCAGGTTGGGCAGGAAGCGACGCTTGGTCTTGTTGTTTGCGTGCGAAACATTGTTGCCCACCATCGGGCCTTTGCCGGTCACTTGGCATACGCGTGCCATGGATGCACCTCTTTAGGTCATTCTTTTGTCGCGCATCGCTTGGGGGGTAGACAGGGTTTCAGCCGCCGGGCTGTACAGGCGCTTGCGCTGCCTTTGCCGGCCACCCAGTCTTAGTGGATGAGGGGGGGATCGGAATGGCCGTTAAAGCCCAGTCTGGTCCGCCCCAGTGCTTATACCCGCTGCCTGCCACCCGCGGAATTCTTGGAAGAATCTCTGGAATTCCTGGGGAATCGCCAGACGCTGCGCGGTTGGGGTCAGAGTGCTGAACTACAAAGCATAGTAGTCCGGCACGGGAAACTTCATGTGAAGACTTAGATTCTAATACGAAAACCGTAATTAAATCAAGCAGGCAGGCTAGCTGGCGTGCGATCGCGCCACGCGGCCCGAGATCCAGGACAGGCAGGCGCAGGTCGCCAGCGTGGTCGTCAGGGGCAGGGCGCTGTCGCTTTGCCAGGCGCTGACGGCAAAGCCGGCCAGCGCGCCGCAGGACAGTTGAAGCGTCCCTAGAAGCGCGGACGCGGCGCCCAGCCGCTTGCCCTGGTCCGACAGCGCCAGCGCCGCCGAATTGGGGTTCACGAAGCCCTGGCTGCCCATGTAGCAGATCAGGCACAGCATCAGCAGCGGCAGCGTCATCCAGCCAGCCAGCGTCAGCGCGACCGCGGCCAGGCTGGCGCAGGCCAGCGCGGTCAGGGCGCGGCGCTGCAACTGGCGCGGCGTGTGGGTACGCAGCAGGCGGGCGCTGATCTGCGAGCAGACGATGAGCGACAGCGCATTGGTGCCGAACAGCAAACCGTAATACTGGGGTTGCACGCCGTAGAGCTCGATGAAGACGCGCGGCGAGCCGATGATGTAGGCGAACATGCCCGCCTGGCCGAAGCCGCCGGCCAGGCTGTGCGACATGAAGCCGCGATGGGCGAACAGGTCGCGGTAATTCCGCAGTATGGTTTCCCAACGCAGCGGCACCACGCGCTCGGGCGCCAGCGATTCCTTCATGATCAGGATGACGGCCGCCATCAGCATCGCGCCGCCGGCCAGCATGACCCAGAACAGGCTGCGCCAAGAGGTTATGGCCAGCAATTGGCCGCCTGCCAGCGGCGCGAGGATGGGGGCGAGGCCCATGATGAGCATCAGCAGCGACATGGCGCGCGCGGCTTCATGGGTTTCGTAGTGGTCGCGGATGACCGCGCGCGGGATCACGATGCCGGCGGCGCCGCCCATGGCCTGCACCACGCGCCAGCCGGTCAGCGCTTCGACCGACCCCGACAGCGCGCAGCCCAGGGAGGCGATCATGAAGAGCGTCAGGCCCACCAGCAACGGCGGCTTGCGGCCATAGCGGTCGGCCATGGGGCCGTAGAACACTTGCGCCATCGCCAGGCCGATCAGGTAGGCGGCCAGCGTGCGTTCGACATCGCCCCGGGACACGCCCAGGTTGGCCGCGATCGTGGGGAATGCGGGCAGGTACATGTCGATGGCGAACGGACCGATTGCGGTCAGCGCGCCCATGAGTATCAGCCAGCCGGGCAGGCCGCTGCGAAAAGACTGTGATGGGGGCATGTGGATTGCGGGGTGCGCAGTGACAGGGCCCGGATGCGGTTTGTTGCACGTTTTGGGCCAAGTAGACGACTGTATCACGGGCAACCTTACAAGCAAATTTCAGGTTTTTTCCGATAAAGTCATTGCCGTCCGTACGTATCCAGAGGAGTGGTCGTGAGTCCTTTGTTGAGTGTTGTGGAACGCAAACTCCAGGCCCTGCCGGTGCCTGTCCAGCTGGTATTGCCCGACGGCACCACTTTGGGGCCGCCCGAGCCCCGCGTCCGTTTCGTCGCGCATGACAAGACCGCGCTGGCGCACCTGGCCGAAGGCGCGGTAGGCGTTCTGGGGCAGGATTACGTCGAAGGCCGCATCGACATCGAAGGCAATATGCGCGATGTCATGGCGGCGGCGTCGGCGCTGCTGCCGGGGTCGCCGGTGGACGCCGCGCGCGGCGGCTGGCTGACCGAGCTGGTGCGCAAGGTGGTGTCGGTCTGGCGCCACTCGGTCGAGCGCGACGCCAAGCAGATCGAGTTCCACTACGACCTGTCGGACGATTTCTACGCGCTCTGGCTGGATCCGCGCCGGGTCTATTCCTGCGCCTACTACCGTGAGCCGGGCATGACGCTGGCGCAGGCCCAGGAAGCCAAGCTGGACCATATCTGCCGCAAACTGCGCCTGCGCGAAGGCGAGCGCTTCCTGGACGTGGGCGCCGGCTGGGGCGGGCTGCTGCTGTGGGCGGCCGAGAACTATGGCGTGGACGCCACCGGCATCACGCTGTCGCGCAACCAGCATGCCTATGTCAGCAAGCTGATCCAGGAGAAGGGGCTGGCCGGGCGCGTCCGCATGGAACTGCTCGATTACCGCAAGCTGGACGAATCCGCGCCCTATGACAAGATCGCATCGGTCGGCATGTTCGAGCACGTGGGGCGCGCCCAGCTCGAAGGCTATTTCGCCAAGCTGCGCCACCTGCTCAAGCCGGGCGGACTGATCATGAACCATGGCATTACCGCGGCCGGCGTCTACAACGCCGAGCTCGGCAACGGCATGGGCGAGTTCATCGAGAAATACATCTTCCCGGGCGGCGAGCTGACCCACGTCAGCGTAGTGATGGAAACCCTGACCAACGGCGGGCTGGAAGAGGTGGACGTGGAAAACCTGCGGCCGCATTACGCGCGCACCTTGTGGGCCTGGAGCGATGCGCTGGAGGCGCGCCTTTCTGACGCGGCGCGGATCCTGGGCGGCGAGCAGGGCGAGCGCTCGCTGCGGGCCTACCGCCTCTATCTGGCCGGCTGCGCCATGGGGTTCGAGCATGGCTGGATAGCGCTGCATCAGATCCTGGGCCAGCACCCGGCGACGGGGCGGCCCGACGAGCTGGACGATCCGCCGGACCAGGCCTATCCATGGCACCGGGACTATATGTACGGCAAGAACGGATAGCGGCCGGCAAGCGTCCACGGAGTGGCCGCTGCAAAAGGGAAAATGACGGCGGAAACCCGCCGGAAGGTGTCCGCGCAACGGCCGGATCAGGCAATTTCGGCCATTTTGAAACCGCTAAAGCGTGTAGATACGAATCTATTTTTAACTAAATGTATCTTCGCCCTTGAATCAAAATCCCTTAGGGGAATTTGCCATTCCACCCCCTGCGGATGCGGGTATTCCCGGACCATTATTTCCCGAAATGTATCTGATTCATTCCGGCGCGGGGTTGGGTTGAGCATCAATTTCGTTTAAGATGCTGGCTTCTTCGTTCAGTTTGTTCACTTTCTGTGGGTTTTCAAAAACTGCGTTTTTGAAGCTCCTGTCTTGCAAGACGACGCACCCTCGCGGACCGTCTTGTTGCTAGTGTCGGTTTGTATTGGCGGTTCTGCCCGTCTTCCGCACAACCCCCTTAGCTCCATGGCACCTCCGGGCCCAAGCCTGGCGTGTGTGCCTGAACCTATGGAGGCAAAAGCCAATGCGTTTTACCCCTGTCAAGACCCTGGCCGCCGCGGCTGTGTTGTTCGCCTTCGCCGGTGCGGCCCAAGCCGCCGACGCGGTGCAGTGCGAAATCAAGCGCCCGGTCAATTTCGGCGCGATGAACTGGGAATCCAACCTGGTTCTCGTTGACGTCGAACGTTTCATCATGGAAAAGGGCTACGGTTGCAAGACCGAAACCCTGCCCACCGAGACCCTGCCCGCCCTGGCCGCGCTCGAACGCGGCGATCTGGATATCAACACCGAGATCTGGCTGAACAGCGTTGCCGAACCCTGGGACCGCGCCGAGAAGACCGGCAAGGTCAAGCGCATCGGCGACCTCTACATGGGCGCCGAGGGCTGGTACATCCCGCGCTATACGGCCGAGCGTCTGCCCGAACTCAAGTCCGCGGCCGACCTGCCGAAGTTCAAGGACAAGTTCAAGGATCCGGAAGAGCCCGGCAAGGGCCGCTTCTACGGCTGCCCGGCAGGCTGGGGCTGCGAAATCACCAGCAATAACCTGTTCCACGCCCTGAAGCTGGACGACTCGTACACGCTGTATTCGCCCGGCACGGGCGCGGCGCAGAAGGCGGCGCTGATGTCGGCCTACAAGCGCAAGCAGAACGTGGTTTTCTACTACTGGTCGCCGACGCCGCTGGTCGGCGCGATGGACCTGGTCAAGCTCGACATGCCGCCCTACGACGCCGAAAAGCACAAGTGCCTGACGTCGCCCAAGTGCGCCAAGCCTGAGCCCAGCGCCTATCCCGACAATCCCGTCTTCACGGCGGTGAACACCAAGTTCTCCGAGGAAGCCCCCAAGCTCACCGAATTCCTGTCCAAGGTCTCGGTGCCGCTGCCGGTGATCAATGAAACCCTGGCCCACATGGAAGAGTCCGGCGACGAAGCCAGCGCCGTGGCCAAGTGGTTCCTGAAGAGCAAACCCGACGTCTGGACCAAATGGGTCCCCGCCGACGTCGCCGGGCGCGTCCAGAGCGCGCTTTAACCCGCCATGAGCCTGGCTGCGCGCCCCTGCGG
>NZ_JBARYB010000125.1:0-13105 GCF_049647645.1 Achromobacter sp. | reverse complement strand
GGGGCAGCCGGGTGCGCGGCGGGCCTTGGAGGTCGCCGCGGCGGGCGGCCATAGCCTCTTGATGATAGGGCCGCCGGGGGCGGGCAAGAGCATGCTGGCGGTGCGCCTGCCGGGCCTGTTGCCACCGCTGGCGCGCAGCCAGGCGCTGGAGGTGGCTGCCGTGGCTGCACTGGCAGGCTTGTCCGGCGCGCCGGCGGGGCAGCCGCCGTTCCGGGCGCCGCACCATTCCGCCACGGTAGCAGCCCTGGTGGGTGGGGGGAGCCGTCCCCGTCCGGGCGAGATCAGCCTGGCGCATCATGGCGTGCTGTTCCTGGATGAACTGCCGGAATTCAGCAGGCGTACTCTGGAAGCCCTGCGCGAACCCCTGGAGACGGGCAGGGTGGTGATCGCGCGCGCTCTGCGGGCGGCGCAGTTTCCCGCCCGCTTCCAACTGGTGGCGGCCATGAATCCGTGCCCTTGCGGCTGGCGCGGACATCCCGGGCGCGCCTGCGCCTGCACGCCGGACCAGGTGGCGCGTTACGCGGGCAAGATATCGGGCCCCTTGCTGGACCGCATCGATCTGCATGTGGCCTTGCCGCCATCCGACCCCGAATGGATGGGCAAGCCGCCCGGGGAGGCGTCCGGTCCGGTGCGGGAGCGTGTGGCGCGCTGCCGCGAGCGCCAGTTGGCCCGCCAAGGCAAGCCCAATGCCGCATTGGCCGGGCCAGAGCTGGACGAGCATTGCCGTCTGGACAATGAGGCTCAGGCCTTGCTGCTGCAGGCCATGCGCCGTTTGGCCGGTTCGGCCCGGGCCATGCACCGGGCGCTGAGGGTGGCGCGCACGATAGCCGACCTGGAAGGGGAGGATGCCCTGGGCGCCCGCCACATTGCCCAGGCGGTGCAGTACCGGCGGCCGGGCGTATGATTGCCGCTACCTATCCCGTACGGGTCCAGCGCGCCACGCCGGGCGACTCGACAAAATGCGGGAAATCACCATATAATCAAAGGCTTTCCCGGATCCGAGTCAGGTTTGACCCGGCCAGGGAAGAAGCCGCCGGGCAGCAGTGCCGGCGGGAAGTACCCCCAGAAGTGGCAACAGGTCCCCAAGTTTTGCCGCCATGGAAGGCTACATCGGCCTTTCATGCGTCAAGCACCTGGCGTCATGTAAATCAACAATGAGTGTTTAGTTTAGGGAATCAACATGCCCAAGATGAAAACCAAGAAAAGCGCCTCCAAGCGCTTTAAGGTTCGCGGCAGCGGCTCCATCAAGCGTGGTCAGGCGTTCAAGCGTCACATCCTGACCAAGAAGACCACCAAGGCCAAGCGTCAACTGCGCGGCTCGACGGCGGTTCATGAATCCAACGTGGCCTCCGTCAAGGCCATGATGCCTTTCGCTTGATCTAAGGGAGATCTACTATGCCTCGCGTCAAACGCGGCGTAACTGCCCGCGCACGTCACAAGAAAGTCATTGCCGCCGCCAAGGGTTACCGTGGCCGCCGCGGTAATGTGTTCCGTATCGCCAAGCAAGCAGTCATGCGCGCTGGCCAATACGCCTACCGCGACCGTCGTAACAAGAAGCGCACGTTCCGTGCTCTGTGGATCACGCGTATCAACGCCGCCGTCCGCGAACATGGCGTCAGCTACAGCGTGTTCATCGCTGGCCTGAAGAAGGCTTCGATTGAACTCGACCGCAAGGTCCTGGCCGACCTGGCCGTGCGCGACAAGGCCGGCTTCGCCGCCATCGTGCAGCAAGCCAAGGCTGCCTTGGCTGCCTGATCGCGCTTTAACTCATCGCGCATCGCTGCAAACGGGGCTGTAATGGCCCCGTTTGCGTTTTGAAGGCTGGATTTCATGACTCTGATGGTTGACGACCTGGTCTCCCAGGCGCAAGAACGTTTCGCCGCGGCCACCGATGCCGCCGCGCTGGAAAACGCCAAGGCTCGGTTCCTGGGCAAGGAAGGCGCGCTGACGGTGCTGCTGAAAGCCCTTGGCAAGCTCGATCCCGAGCAGAAGCGCGAGATGGGCGCCCGGATCAATCAGGCCAAGCAAAAGGTCGAAGAGCTCCTGAACTTGCGCCGCGCCGCGCTGGCGCAGGCCGAACTGGATGCCCGTCTGGCATCCGAAACCATAGACGTCACCCTCCCGGGCCGTGGTCGCGCGCCTGGCGGCATCCATCCGGTGATCCGGACCTGGGAACGCGTGGAAGAGATCTTCCGCTCCATAGGCTTCGACGTGGCCGACGGCCCCGAAGTGGAAAACGACTGGACCAATTTCACTGCTTTGAACAGCCCGCTGGACCATCCCGCGCGTTCCATGCACGACACGTTCTATGTCGACATGCAGGACGCGGAAGGTCAGCCGCTGCTGCTGCGCACGCACACCAGCCCCATGCAGGTGCGTTACGCGCGCATGCACAAGCCGCCCATCAAGGTCATCGCGCCTGGGCGCACCTACCGCGTCGACAGCGACGCCACGCACTCGCCCATGTTCCACCAAGTGGAAGGGCTCTGGATCGCCGAAGACATCTCGTTCGCCGACCTGAAGGGCGTGTACACCGATTTCCTGCGCTGCTTCTTTGAAACCGAAGACCTGGCCGTGCGCTTCCGCCCGTCGTTCTTTCCGTTCACGGAACCGTCCGCCGAAATCGACATGATGTTCACCTCGGGTCCGAACCGCGGCCGCTGGCTGGAGATTTCCGGCTCGGGCCAGGTACACCCGCAAGTGGTGCGCAACTTCGGCCTCGATCCCGAGCGCTACATCGGCTTCGCCTTCGGCTCCGGGCTCGAGCGCCTGACCATGTTGCGCTACGGCGTCAACGATCTGCGCCAGTTCTACGAAGGCGATTTGCGCTTCCTGCGCCAGTTCAACGAATAACAGACGGCTGATCATGCAATTTCCCGAATCCTGGCTGCGTACGCTGGTCAACCCCGCGATCGCCACCGAAGAACTCGCGCACCGGCTCACCATGGCCGGCCTGGAAGTCGAAGACACCGTGCCTGCCGCGCCCGCCTTCAGCGGCGTGGTCGTGGGCCATATCGTCGAAATCGCGCCGCATCCCGACGCCGACAAGCTGCGCGTCTGCAAGGTGGACGACGGTTCCGGCGAGCTGCTGCAAATCGTTTGCGGCGCGCCGAACGCCGCCGCCGGCCTGACGGTGCCGCTGGCGCGCGTCGGCGCCGAGTTGCCTGGCGGCATGAAGATCGGCGTGGCCAAGATGCGCGGCGTGCAGTCGTCGGGCATGCTGTGCTCGGCCCGCGAACTGGGCCTGTCGCAAGACCACGCAGGCCTCCTGGAGCTGCCGGCCGGCATGACGCCGGGCCAGTCGATCCGCGAAGCGCTGGACCTGGACGACACGCTCTTCACCCTGAAGATGACGCCCAACCGCGCCGACTGCCTGTCGATCCTGGGCGTGGCGCGCGAAGTCGCCGCGCTGACCGGCGCGCCGCTGTCCGTACCCACCGCCGTCGCCGTGCCCGTCACGCTGGACGAGCGCCTGCCGGTCAAGGTCGAAGCGCCTGATCTGTGCGGTCGTTTCGGCGGCCGCGTGATCCGCGGCGTCAACGCCCGCGCAGCGACGCCCGACTGGATGAAGACGCGCCTGGAGCGCGCCGGCCAACGTTCGCTGTCGGCGCTGGTGGACATCTCCAACTACGTCATGCTCGAACTGGGCCGCCCCTCGCACGTGTTCGACCTGGACAAGATCCGCGGCGACCTCAGCGTGCGCTGGGCGCGCGAAGGCGAAACGCTTGAACTGCTGAACGGCCAGACCGTCACGCTGGATTCGACGGTAGGCGTGGTGGTCGCAGGGGATCAGGTGGAAAGCCTGGCCGGCATCATGGGCGGCGAAGCGACTTCCGTCACGCTCGACACCCGCAACATCTATCTGGAAGCCGCGTTCTGGTGGCCGCAGTCGCTCGCCGGCCGCGCGCGCCGCTACAAGTTCAGCTCGGAAGCCAGCCATCGCGGCGAGCGCGGGGTGGACTTCGCGACCATCCCCGAGCACATCGAATTCATCACGCGCCTGATCATCGATATCTGCGGCGGCGAAGCCGGTCCGCTGGACGATCAGATCGTCAACCTGCCCAAGCGCGAACCCGTGCGCATGCGCCTGCCGCGATGCCATCGCGTGCTGGGCGTGCCGGTCACGCAGGCCGAGGTCGCCAAGATCTTCGGCAGCCTGGGCCTGGATTTCAAGATCGAAGGCGATGACTTCATCGTCACGCCGCCTTCCTATCGCTTCGACCTGGAGCTTGAAGAAGACCTGATCGAGGAAGTGGCCCGCATCTACGGTTTCGAGAACATTCCCGTGGAGCCGCCGATGGCGCGCGCCAAGATGTTCTCGCAACCGGAAATCCGTCGCGGCGCGCATGCGCTGCGCCGCCTTGCGGCCGCGCAGGACTACCAGGAAGTCGTGAACTACAGCTTCGTCGAAGCCGACTGGGAACGCGACTACGCCGGCAACGAAACGCCAGTGCGCCTGGTCAATCCCATCGCCAGCCATCTGTCGGTCATGCGCTCCAGCCTGATCGCCAGCCTGGTCGCCAACATCCGCCACAATGCCAATCGCAAGCAGACGCGCGTACGCCTGTTCGAACTGGGCCGCGTGTTCACGCGCGATGCGTCCGTGCAGGATGGTCCGCTCGAAGTTGCAGGCGTGCGCCAGCCGATGAAGCTGGCAGGCGCGGCCTGGGGCCCGGCCGTGGAAGAGCAGTGGGGCGTGGCGACTCGCCAAGTGGATTTCTACGACGTGAAGATGGATGTCGAGGCGCTGTTCGGCGCGCGCGGCAGCCGTCTGCGTTTCGAAGCCGCAGCGCATCCCGCGCTGCATCCGGGCCGCGGCGCGCGCATCGAACTGGACGGCAAGCACGTCGGCTGGATCGGCGAACTGCATCCGCGTTGGGCTCAGCAAGCCGACCTGGCGCATGCGCCTGTCGTGTTCGAACTGGATGCCGCAGCCTTGTCCGAAGGCGAGCTGCCGCAAGTGCGCGAGCTCTCGCGCCAGCCTGTAGTGGTGCGCGACCTGGCGCTGTGGGTCGATGCCCATGTGTCGGCGCAGTCCATGCTCGATACCGTCGCCGCGGCCGTCAAGGCGGATCCGCAGCTGTCGGTGGTGCAGGACGCGCGCCTGTTCGACGTGTGGCGCGAGAAGGTCCAAGGCAGCGAGCCCGTCACCGAGAAAAGCCTTGCTTTCCGATTCTGGCTACAGGACACTGAGGTCACACTGGACGAGGCCAGGGTGGCGGATTGCCTGGCCCGCATCAAGGAAGCCTTGGTGGCTGCGCATGGCGCGCGCCAACGCGCTTGAACCATGGGGAACAGTATGCTTGCTGCCGAGCCGCGCACTCTGACCAAGGCTGAACTGGCCGAACTGCTCTTCGAGCGGGTCGGCCTGAACAAGCGCGAAGCCAAGGACATCGTCGATACCTTCTTCGAAGAAATCCGCGATGCCCTGGCGCGCGGAGACTCCGTCAAGCTGTCTGGCTTCGGCAATTTCCAGGTGCGCGACAAGCCGCCGCGCCCTGGCCGCAACCCCAAAACCGGCGAGACCATTCCCATCGCTGCGCGCCGCGTGGTCACCTTCCACGCGAGCCAGAAGCTCAAGAGCGTGGTGGAGCAGGCAGCGCCCACAGCACCCGACGCCGAGGAGTGATACGCTTTGTCGGCAATTGTTATCGGCACCTGACGCATCGCGGCATAAAATCCCCTCATGACACGTACCGAATCCACCGTTACCTTACCGCCCATTCCCGCCAAGCGTTACTTCACCATCGGTGAAGTCAGCGACCTGTGTGGCGTCAAGCCCCATGTCTTGCGGTATTGGGAACAGGAATTCACGCAGCTCAAGCCGGTGAAGCGGCGCGGCAACCGCCGCTACTACCAGCATCACGAAGTGCTGCTGATCCGCCGCATCCGTTCCCTGCTGTATGAGCAAGGCTTCACGATCAGCGGCGCGCGCAACCGCCTGGGCGATGCGCGCGACGTGCCGCACGATCAGGACGCGGCAGTGCGTCTGTCGGGCGCCGAGATGCAAGCCTTGCGCAACGAACTCGGCAATGTCTCGACGATGCTGGCCGAAGCCTTGGGCACGGCGGCAAACGTTTCCGGCGCAAGCGTAGACAGCGCGAGCCCTGCGGCTTGAACACAGCGCATCGTCATTCCCCGCATTGTTTGAATTCAGTACTTGCAACGCGCGGCGCAAGCCGCGCGTTGCATTGAGCAGTACCTCGCGCCGCGCGCATCGATGCGCATGCGGTTGATGCAATCGATGAACGCAGCGCGAAAATTTTTTTGAGTATTCAGCACTTTTTTTGCACGAATGCGTGCAAACAATTTTTTGTTCTGCTATACTCTTTTTCTTTCGGGGCGTAGCGCAGCCTGGTAGCGCACTTGCATGGGGTGCAAGGGGTCGCGAGTTCGAATCCCGCCGTCCCGACCAGCAGTTCCAAAGGCCGTCAGTGAGAAATCACTGACGGCCTTTTCATTTCTGCTTGCCTGTTTTCGGCGAGCGCGTTGCATGCGCGCGGACAAAATAAAAAACCACCCAGAGGGTGGTTTTGTTTTTCTTCTGATCAGCTCCGATACTCCAGATGGATCAGCGGGTATGACCTGCCTTGATCGTCAAGCGGCGAACGGCCCGTGCGCTGGAAACCCATCTTTTCATAGAAGCCTACCGCCTGGCCATTCTGCTCATTGACGTCCGTGGTCATGTCGGGATGGAGCGAGAGGCCATGCCGCACCAGCGCAGCGCCGATGCCTGTTCCGCGACAGGCGGGATCGACGAACAGCGCCTGCATGTGGCCGTTGTCGATCAGCATGAACGCCTGCGGATAGTCGTTGGCGTCGACAGCAAGCCAGAGTGGCACTTGCGGGAGAAAACCGCACACCATCTCGTCGATGGCCTGGCGATCCTCGGGCGACAGAAAATCGTGCGTGGCGTCTACCGCGTCTCGCCAGATCTTGATGACGCGCGCGCCGTCAACGGGGCGGGAGGTTCTTATCGTAATCATCGGCGGAGAATATTTGATTTCCATTTGGAGCGTCAAATTGACGATCCGGAATGGGTACACTGCGACGACCCGGCATAGGCGTAGCGGTCATTGATAACTCCAGCTGGTCTGCGGATGAAAGTCATGAGAACACTTGTGGTGACCCTCTTGTTGGCGTTTTCGGCCTCCGGTGCAATTGCCGAAACGGAGCAGGACGCCTCGCCCGCACGCGTGGTGCAAGGCGGCCATTGGACGGAGGGTCCGAGCACGGGCACGTACCGGATCCTGGTGGAGGAGGTCGGTTTCGAACACGTCAGCTGCCGCGTCCGCATCCAGTGGCTTGCTTCCGCGGCCTCCGGCCGCCCCGCCAGGCTCATTGCGGAGCAGACGTTCGAGGAACTCTCAACGACTTTCTGGAGTTGCGGGCAGGGCAAGCAGAGCGTCGTCATATCCGGGAACGTGCTGAAAGTGCAGGCCACCCACGCATACTCCGGGGAGCCATGCACGTTCACCGCAAGCTTGGGCCAGCCGGGCCGATACCAATATGAGGCTTGCCGCAGCGAGACGCCAGCGCCGAAAACCGGCGGCTGAAGAGGCGCGCCGCGCAACGCGGCACGATCGCGCGAGGCCATGTGTACATGGAGCCGGGCGCGTGGCTTGGTTAAGATGAACCCCATTTCATTGATCCGACTGCCTGATGCTTCTATCCCAACGCACGTCGTTAATTAAAAAAATACTCGCCAGCAAAATCACGCTTCTGCTGATCGCTTCCAATATCGCGGTGTACCTCGTGGCCGGATATCTGGATACACGAGCATTCGAGAGCCTGAGCCAAACCTCGTTCTTGATCGACTGGGGCGGAAACGTTCCTGCCTTGACCTTGTCCGGCGAGTACTGGCGCCTGTTCTCCAGCATGTTCCTGCACATCGGCTTCCTGCATCTGGCAATCAACATGCTGGCGTTGTGGTCGCTGGGGATCATTCTTGAGGCACGCATGCGTTCCTGGGTGTTCCTGGGCGTGTATATGCTGTCGGGCCTGTGCGGCAGCCTGGTCACGGCGCTATGGCATCGCGGCGAGTTTTTCCTGAGTTGCGGGGCGTCGGGCGCGATCCTGGGAATTTTCGGGGCGGCGATCGTTTACGGCTTGCACGACCGGCGGATGGGGCGGCCCCATATCGCGCCCGGCAATCTGCTGTTGAGCCTGGCGCTGACCTTCGGCGCGGGCTTCGCGTTCGACGTCGACAATGCGGCGCACCTGGGCGGTTTGCTTGCGGGGGCGCTGCTCGCGGGCATCGCGCTGTGCGCCGAACGTATGCGGCCCGTGGCGGCAGCGGCGGTATTGGTCGGTACTGGCATCGTCGGCGCCGCGGCATTGGCCGTGGTGACGCTTGATAATCATGATCGCGACATGCAGCAGCAGATCGCCGCTGCGCGCTTTGAGCACACGCTGGGGAAGATGGGACTGCTGCAGTCCGCCCAAGCGCCGGCGAGCGCGCTGATTCTCGATGAGTGCGTCGACCGCGCGTTGTTCGAGGCGGCGCAAGGCGGATCCGCGGCGCCCGACGTGCGCCGGTGCGTGAAGCCTGACGAGCGGGATCAGGTTCTGCTGGCCACGTTCATGCCGCGCTGGTATCACGATTGCCAGGCGCAAACCGTCGAGTTGCAGCAGCTATACCCGGACGCCGCCGCGCGCAAGGCATTGGCCGGTGCAGAGCAATACTGCGCGATGCAGACCCGGATCTATGCCGCAATCTTTCAGGAACAGCCCGCCGAACTCGAGGCAGAGCAGGCATTGCAGACGCGCCTCTTGATGAAATTCCTGGTGGATGGGGGCAGGAAGTACCGGACTGAGTCAGCGCCATTGCAAGCGCAGGCGAACGCCATGCAAGGGATACTCCGACGGCCGGGTGAACTGGCGTCGGCCATCATCAGTCGGTCGGGGTGTCCATACTGGAGTTGCGCGCGTTCGCACTAGCGGTGGCGATCATACGCAAGCAGGCAGCAACAAACGGGAGGACAAGGCGCGTCCGCGTTCGTAGGATGCAGGCATCATTCATGTTTGGAGCTGGCGCCGATGTCTTTATCTCTTGCTGGAAAAGTGGCTTTGGTGACGGGGGCGTCCTCGGGCATCGGGCGCGCGGTGGCGTTGCGCCTGGCTGCCGAGGGCGCGGCGCTGGTGCTGACCGCGAGACGCCGCGATCTGCTGGAGCAGGTGGCGGACGAGATCAGAGGCGCGGGCGGGCGCGCCTGCGTGTCGGCGGGAGACGTCGCGCAGCCTGAAACCCACAGGCAAGCGGTACAAGATGCGCAGCGTGAGTTTGGCGGCCTGGATATCGCGGTGAACAATGCCGGTACCGTCGGACCCATCAAGCCGCTGGCGGAAGTCGGTCTGGACGAATGGGAGCGCACGTTGAGCGTCAATCTCACCGCGGCGTTCCTGGGAGCGCGCCATCAGATCCCGGCCATGTTGGAGCGGGGCGGCGGCGCGTTGGTCTTCGTTTCCAGCTTTGTGGGGACGAGCGTGGGCTTGCCCGGGATGGCCGCTTACGGAACGTCGAAAGCCGCGCTGATGGGATTGGTCAAGGGCATCACGGCAGACTACGGCGCGCAAGGCATCCGGGCCAATGCGCTGTTGCCTGGTGGGGTCGACACCGAAATGGCCGGGAACCAGGAACAGAAAGACTGGGCAGCGAACCTGCACGCCATGAAGAGAATTGCGCGCGCCGATGAAATTGCCGCGGCCGCGCTGTTCCTGGCAAGCCCGATGGCGAGTTTCGTCACGGGGTCCGCGCTTTACGCGGACGGGGGCAATTCGGCGGTGAAATGAGCCTGCGGCCGGTAGGCCGCAGCCCGGCGCCGGCGTCGCTCAATCGCGCACCACGGGCGCTTCGCTCGCGGCCTTTTCCCTGCGCGCGAACATGCTCAGGGCCTCCTTGAGATTTACGCCCAAAGGTCCGAGGCTGGCGTCCAGCGCCGCGGCATTGCGCGCCAGTTCATCGCGACCGGGCAGCTCGCCATTGACCGCCATGACGACCCGGTTGCTTGTTTGCAGATTGAAGAACGTTCCGAACACGGCGGCATAAGTCGCCGATTCGCGTTCGTAAAGCAGGCTTTCGGTGAAGGTGTTGGCCACCGCCACGCCGCCTGGCGCGAGAATGCCGCGCACGTGTTGCAGGAACTCGAGCGTCATCAGGTGTTCGGGGATGTAGTCGACGTCGAACGCGTCCAGCATCACGATGTCGTACTGCAGGCCTTCGCGATGAGCGCGTTCGATATAGGCGCGGCCGTCTTCCAGGAACAGGCGTTGCCTGGGACTTTGCTGGTAGCCGAAATAGCGCCCCGCGACATTGCCTACGGCGGGATCGATCTCCACGGTATCGATGACGGTCTCGGGCAGCAGCGCGGCCAGGGTCTTCTGCAGCGTGGCGCCGCCCAGGCCGATGATCAGGATGTTGCGCGGCTTGGGATTGACATAGAGCGCGGTCATCATCATGCGCGTATAGGAAAACACCAGCTGCCCGGGATGCTCCAGGCTCATGCAGGTCTGGCGGCCGACGTCGTGCATGGAGTTGAAGTTCATGCAGCGCTCGCCGTTCTCCTCGAACACGAGCAGTTTGCCGAATTGCGAGTCTTCGCTGTGGATCAGCTGCGGGCCGCCGTTGCCCCGCAGCAGCGCCAGGGCGGCGCCGGCGATGAGGACTACCAGAACGATGCGGATGGCAAGACGGAACATGGAGCGGCAAGCGGCAAGTAGGGGACGCATCATCGTATCGCGCCCCGGGGCGGTCGCGCCGATTCTTGACGTATGAGAACGGGTCAAGACCCTTGTGCCTTTGCCAACGGGCAAGATCAACTATCGTTTTTTTTGAAAATCTCGTTCGATATATTTCATTTCCTTAAATGCTCGGCTCTCCTTAGAATTTTGCTCGAAACGGGACGCATAGATTCCCGTTCAGAAAATCAGAGGAGACCCGCATGTTCTACGATCCCGTCCCCAGGATTCAGGCCAACGTCTACGCCCGGCTGCCCGACGAACTGAAGTGGCAAGGCCAGGACCTGAACGAGTGGGTGGCCGGCCAGCCGCAGGGCAATCCGCCGCGCTCGCTGCTGGAAGGGCCTTCCTTCGGGCCGGACGGCCTGCTGTATTGCGTGGACGTCATCAACGGCCGCGTCCTGCGTGTCGATGAGCGCGGCGAATTCGAGCCGCTCGTGCAGTACGACGGCTGGCCCAACGGCCTCAAGTTCCACCGCGACGGCCGCATCTTCATCGCCGACTACAAGCACGGCATCATGCAGTTCGACCTTGAGCGCCGCGAGGTGCGCCCGGTGCTGGAACGCTACAACATCGAGCGCTTCAAGGGCGTGAACGACCTGTTCTTCTCGGAAGCAGGGGATCTCTATTTCACCGACCAGGGCATGACCGGATGGCAGGATCCCTCCGGGCGCCTGTTCCGGTTGCGGCCGGACGGGCAGCTGGATTGCCTGCTCGACTGCATACCCAGCCCCAATGGCTTGGTCATGGATCTGCACGAGCACGCGCTGTATGTCGCGGCGACGCGGGCCAACGCCATCTGGAAGGTGCCGCTGTTGCGCAACGGCCAGGTCGGCAAGGTCGGCACCTTCATCCAAATGTCGGGCGGCGGCGGCCCGGACGGCCTGGCGCTGGATGCGCAGGGCGGACTGTGCATTGCCCACGTGGGTCTGGGCACCGTTTGGTGCATGGATGCGCTGGGCCAGCCGGCTTTGCGCATCCAGTCTCCCGAAGGGCTGCACACCACCAACCTGGCCTTCGGCGGACCTGCGGGCCGCACGCTCTACATCACCGAGTCGAGTTCGGCCAGCATCCTGCGCGTCGATCTCGACGTGGCGGGCAAGCCGATGTACCTGGCGGCGCCGGCCGCGCAGGCCCTCTGAATACGACATTCTCCAACCACCAAAAGGACAGAACAGATGGATCAGGCAATTGTGCTGGGCGCGGGCACCATGGGGGCCGACGTCGCCGCCGGCTTTCATGCGGCCGGCTGGCGCGTGTGGCTGGTGGAACCCGATGCGGCCGCGCGCGCGGCCGCGATGCAGCGCGTGAACGCGTCCAGTGAAATGATCGGTGGCCAGGCGGACGCGGATCGCATCGCGACCAGCGCAACCATGGAGGAAATCGACTGGAGCGATACCCGCATCGTGGTCGAGTGCGTGCCGGAACTGCTGGCAACCAAGCGCGCGGTGTTCGCCCGCCTGGAACAGCTGGCGCCTGCCTCCATACCCTTGACCAGCAATTCGTCGAGCTTTCCGATCAGCGCCATTGGCGAGGGCCTGCAGACCCGCGCACGCATGGTGGGCCTGCATTACTTCATGCCCGCCCACCTGGTGCCCGCCGTGGAAGTGATACGCGGCGAGGCCACCGATGAAGCCATGGCCCAGGAGGTCAGCCGCATCATGCGCGATACCGGCAAGAAGCCAGTGCAGGTCAAGCGCGACGTGCCGGGCTTCCTGGCCAACCGCATCCAGCATGCGCTGATGCGCGAGGCGATCGCGCTGGTCGAGGAAGGCTTCGCGTCCGCGGAGGACGTGGACACTGCCGTGCGTTACGGGTTCGGGTTCCGCTACATCGCGGCCGGCCCGCTGCTGCAGAAGGATCTGGCCGGCATCGACATCCATTGCGCGGCGGCCGCGACCATGTATCCACACCTGCGTACGGACGACCGGCCCAGCGTTCTCATGCGCGAGCTGGTCGAGCAGGGCAACATAGGCGTCAAGTCGCCTTCCCTGAAGGGCTTCTATCAATGGACGCCGGACCGTGTCGCCCAGGAGCAGCGGCGCTACCAGGTCGCCTTGGGCAAGGCTATGCAGATCTTGAAGGATGAGGAAGCGCTGGCCTGACGCAGGCTGTCGCGGGACTGAACTGACCCCCGAAAATTGGACATAAATCCAACTTTCGGGGCACGTCAGCGGGGCGGCAGGGCATCGAGCTTGCGGATGTCAGGGTTCTTTAGCCGCCGAGGCTGCCCTGCGCCATTCCGATGCTCGCCCCGGTGGGGCTGCGCTTCGGATGGCTCCGGGGTCCTCGGCTGGCAGTCGCCTAATGCGTTGGTTTCGGACCCCGTTCATGGGCGGATGTCCTGAGCCGGTGGCCGGACGGAGGG
>NZ_JBARYB010000124.1:0-13872 GCF_049647645.1 Achromobacter sp. | reverse complement strand
GCCCGGCGCCGGCGTCAGGGGCGCGGATTCCTGCGGCGTGCGAAGCTCGGGTGGCGCTGCTGGCGCGCCGGACGCAGCATCCGGCGCGGTCGGCGACGGTGGCGGCATGGGATGCACGGCCGGCGGGTTCGGCTGAACCACTTCGGACCGGGTGATCAGCGCGTTGGGCGCGCCCATTCCCGACTCGAACCAGGCGTATACGCCCGCACCGAGCAACGCCACGATGAGCAGCAGTACCAGCAGGGGATGGCGCCCGCGCGCGGGTTGGCGCGCCGCAGTGGCGGTCGCCGCCGGCGCCGCGTGGGACGCCACCGCCGGAGCAACCGGATCCGGTGCCATCTCGGCCTGCGCTGCGATGCCCAGCATGCCGGCCAGATCGGCCAGCGTCTGCGGCCGATCCGCAGGCGCCATGGCCAGGCCGGCATCGATCACGGACAGGAAATCGGGGCTGTACTTCGTCAATCCCAGGGAGGCGAGCGGCTCGTACGTATCCTCCGCGCGGCGCTCAGGCGCCGGCGCGGGCTTGCTGCCTATGACCAGCGCGTACATCACCGCGCACAAGGCGTAGATGTCGCTCCACGGGCCACGAGGCCATTCCACCGAATCGGAGTAAAGCTCGAACGGCGCAAAGCCGGGGGTCGGTGTGCGGGTGGCGCGGCGCGAACGCGCCACCACCAGTTCGGGCACCAGATGGGCCCGGGCGTTCTCGTCCATGCCCACCGTATCCAGCGAAATATCGCCGCAGATTTCAGCTTGGGCATGCAAGGCCATCAAGGATGGCAGCAGATCGGACAGAAGCCGCTTGATGCGGGTTTCCGGCACGCCCCCCGCCGTGCTGGCGGCGATCGCGCTCAACGGACGCAGAGCAAGCGGCGCGGCGCCGGAAAAGGGGCCACGCGGCGTCAAGAGGCCGGCGGAAGAAGACATGGTCGGGACTGGGGCTGTCGCGCGACAGCTGAATTAACTATGGAATAAGGCGAATATTATCCAATCCGCACCGCAAGGACATTGCGGAAAATGTCCGAGCGCATCAGGCTGTGGCACGATAGCGTACTGCTAAACCCCTCTACATCTTTGGAAGCCATGAAAATTCGCGTTCTGAGTAGTCTGCTCGGCTTATCGGCCCTGTTGGCGGGGTGCGCCGGCGTCACGTCGAACCCGCCGGAAGCGCCGCCCACCGCAGAAGCTTTGGACCAACTGCAGCAAGTACGCGACAAATACAGCGCTGGCCGCTACGGAGAAGTCATCCGCGGCGTCGCCACCTCCGACGCCCTGGCCACCTCCACCAAGGCCGTGCGCATCGAAGCCTACAAGCTGCAGGCGTTCAGTTACTGCGTGAGCAAGTATTCGCGGCTGTGCGAAGACAGCTTCGCCCGCATCCTGGCCCTGGACCCCGCCTTCGAGCTGGCGCCGAACGAAGCTGGCCACCCCGTGTGGGGCCCGGTCTTCCGCCATGCCCAGGCACAGGTCGCGAAGTAATCGCGCTTGAGCTAAAAAAAAAGGCCGCTGATTCGCATCAGCGGCCTTTTTGATTCCGGGCATGCCGCGCCAGACTGCGCGCGGCATCCCTGCCGGGTGTTTCCGCTTACTCGGCGGAATCCTCGGCGCCGAGGTCGGATGCCGGCGTTTCCGCATCCGAGCCCACCGTAACCGGCGAGTCTTCGAACGGGTTGGCCAACTGGCGGGCGGCTTCGCGTTCCGCGGCCTCCAGCTCTTCCTTGTCGCGGCGTGCGTGGTGGTAAGCCAGACCCGTCCCTGCCGGGATGAGGCGGCCGACGATCACGTTTTCCTTCAAACCACGCAGATCGTCGCGCTTGCCCATGATTGCGGCTTCGGTCAGGACACGCGTGGTTTCCTGGAACGATGCGGCCGAGATGAACGAGTCGGTCGACAGCGAGGCCTTCGTGATACCCAGCAGCACGTTGTCATACGTGGCGGGGATACGATCTTCAGCCTGCATGCGGTCATTCGCATTCAACAGCTCGGAGCGCTCGACCTGCTCGCCCGGGATGAACTCGGTATCGCCCGCGTCAACGATGTTCACACGACGCAGCATCTGACGAACAATCACTTCGATGTGCTTGTCGTTGATCTTCACGCCCTGCAGACGGTACACGTCCTGCACTTCGTCGACGATGTAGGTCGCCAGCTTCTCGATGCCTTGCAAGCGCAGGATGTCGTGGGGATCGGCCGGGCCGTCCACGATCATTTCGCCCTTGTTCACCACCTGGCCGTCGTGCACCAGAACCTGCTTTTCCTTCGGAATCAGGAACTCGTGGCTCACACCTTCCAGGTCGGTGATGACCAGACGCTGCTTGCCCTTGGTGTCCTTACCGAACGAAACCGTGCCGGTAACGTCGGCGAGCATGCCGGCGTCCTTCGGCGAACGGGCTTCGAACAGCTCGGCCACGCGCGGCAGACCGCCGGTAATGTCGCGGGTCTTTTGCGATTCTTGCGGAATACGCGCCAGAACTTCACCCACGGCAACCTGCTGGCCGTCGCGCACGGTAATCAGCGCGCCCACCGGGAACGAGATGTTCACCGAGTGATCGGTGCCGGCGATCTTGACGTCTTCGCCGTTCTCGTTGACCAGCTTGATCTGCGGACGCATGACGATCTTGCCGCCACGGGTCTTCGGCGTGATGACGACAAGCGTCGACAGGCCGGTGACTTCGTCCACCTGCTTGGCAACGGTCACGCCTTCTTCGATGTTCTCGAAGCGGACGGCGCCGCCGTATTCCGACACGATCGGACGGGTCAGCGGATCCCACGTCGCCAGACGCGCGCCAGCCTTCACGGCTTCGCCATCGCCCACCAGCACGGTCGCGCCGTACGGGATCTTGTGGCGTTCGCGTTCGCGGCCGTTGTCGTCGAAGATCGCCAGTTCGCCGGAGCGCGAGATCGCCACGCGTTCGCCCTTGGCGTTCGTGACATAGCGCATCGTGCTGGCAAAACCGACGTTACCGCTGGACTTGGTTTCCACCGCGCTGGCCAGGGCCGAACGCGACGCCGCGCCACCGATGTGGAACGTACGCATCGTGAGCTGCGTGCCCGGTTCGCCAATGGACTGGGCGGCGATGACGCCAACCGCTTCGCCCTGGTTGACCGGCGAGCCACGACCCAGATCGCGGCCATAGCAGTGCGCGCACAGACCGTGGCGCGTTTCGCACGTCAGCGGAGTGCGGACCTTGACTTCGTCCACGCCGATGCGGTCGATGGTGTCGACCAGATCTTCGTCCAGCAGGGTACCGGCGACGATGGCCGTTTCCTGCGTGTCCGGGTTGATGATGTCGATGGCGGCAACACGACCCAGGATCCGGTCGCGCAGCGGCTCGATGACTTCACCGCCCTCGACCAGGGCCTTCATGTTGTAGCCCTGCGAAGTGCCGCAATCGTCCTCGGTGATCACCAAGTCTTGCGTCACGTCGACCAGACGACGGGTCAGGTAACCCGAGTTGGCGGTCTTCAGTGCCGTATCGGCCAGACCCTTACGCGCGCCGTGAGTCGAGATGAAGTACTGGAGTACGTTCAGGCCTTCACGGAAGTTCGCGGTAATGGGCGTTTCGATAATCGAGCCGTCCGGCTTGGCCATCAGGCCGCGCATGCCGGCCAGCTGGCGGATCTGGGCGGCCGAACCGCGGGCGCCCGAGTCAGCCATCATGTAGATGGAGTTGAACGATTCCTGGCGCACTTCCTCGCCGTGACGGTTGATCACGGGTTCGGTGGCCAGTTGTTCCATCATCGCCTTGCCGACCTTGTCGCCGGCCTTGCCCCAGATGTCCACCACGTTGTTGTAGCGTTCCTGCGACGTGACCAGACCCGACGAGTACTGCTTGTCGATTTCCTTCACTTCGCGGCTGGCTTCGGCCAGGATGCCTTCCTTGGCGGTCGGGATCAGCATGTCGCCCATGGCGATGGAGATACCGCCGCGCGTGGCCAGGCGGAAGCCCGACTGCATCAGCTTGTCAGCGAAGATCACGGTGTCGCGCAGGCCGCAACGGCGGAACGACTGGTTGATCAGGCGCGAGATTTCCTTCTTCTTCAGCGCCTTGTTCAGCACCGTGAAGGGCAGGCCCTTGGGCAGGATTTCGGACAGCAGCGCGCGGCCGACCGTCGTCTCGTGACGGCGGATCACCGGCTGCCATTCGCCAGCCTCGTCGCGCTCGTGTTCCTTCAGGCGCACGGTGATGCGCGATTGCAGCTCGACTTCGCCGTTGTCGTAGGCGCGCTGCACTTCAGCGACGTCGGTGAAGAAGATGCCTTCGCCGCGGCCGTTGATGCGCTCGCGCGTCGTGTAGTACAGGCCCAGCACGATGTCCTGGGACGGCACGATCGACGGTTCGCCGTTGGCCGGGAACAGCACGTTGTTGGAGGCCAGCATCAGCGTGCGCGCTTCCAGCTGGGCTTCCAGCGACAGCGGCACGTGGACGGCCATCTGGTCACCGTCGAAGTCGGCGTTGAACGCCGCGCAAACCAGCGGGTGCAGCTGGATGGCCTTGCCTTCGATCAGGACCGGTTCGAACGCCTGGATACCCAAACGGTGCAGCGTGGGCGCACGGTTCAGCATGACCGGGTGTTCGCGGATGACTTCTTCCAGGATGTCCCAGACCACCGGTTCCTGGCTTTCCACCAGCTTCTTGGCAGCCTTGATGGTCGTAGCCAGGCCCATCATCTCCAGACGATTGAAGATGAACGGCTTGAACAGTTCCAGGGCCATCAGCTTGGGCAGGCCGCACTGGTGCAGCTTGAGCTGCGGGCCCACCACGATGACCGAACGGCCCGAGTAGTCGACGCGCTTGCCCAGCAGGTTCTGACGGAAACGACCGCTCTTGCCCTTGATCATGTCGGCCAGGGACTTGAGCTGGCGCTTGTTGGCGCCGGTCATGGCCTTGCCGCGGCGACCGTTGTCCAGCAGCGAGTCGACGGCTTCCTGCAGCATCCGCTTTTCGTTGCGCAGGATGATTTCCGGAGCCTTCAGCTCCAGCAGGCGCTTCAAGCGGTTGTTGCGGTTGATGACGCGGCGGTACAGGTCGTTCAGGTCGGAGGTCGCGAAGCGGCCGCCGTCCAGCGGCACCAGCGGACGCAGGTCCGGCGGCAGCACGGGCAGCACTTCCATGACCATCCACTCGGCCTTGATGCCGGACTTCTGGAAGCCTTCCAGCACCTTCAGGCGCTTGGAGATCTTCTTGATCTTGGCTTCCGAACTGGTGGCCTTCAGTTCGCCGCGCAGCGTTTCCACTTCGCGGTCGATGTCGATGGTGCGCAGCAGTTCGCGCACGGCTTCCGCGCCCATCAGGGCACGGAAGTCGTCGCCGTACTCTTCGGTCTTGGCGAGGAAATCGTCATCCGACATGATCTGGCCGCGCTTGAGCGGCGTCATGCCAGGTTCGATCACGCACCAGGCTTCGAAGTACAGCACGCGTTCGATGTCGCGCAGGGTCATGTCGAGCACCATGCCCAGACGCGACGGCAGGCTCTTCAGGAACCAGATGTGCGCGACGGGGCTGGCCAGCTCGATGTGGCCCATGCGTTCACGGCGAACCTTGGCGACGGTGACTTCCACGCCGCACTTTTCGCAGATCACGCCACGATGCTTCAGGCGCTTGTACTTGCCGCACAGGCACTCGTAGTCTTTGATCGGGCCAAAGATCTTGGAGCAGAACAGGCCGTCGCGCTCGGGCTTGAACGTGCGGTAGTTGATGGTCTCGGGCTTGCGAACTTCGCCGTAGGACCACGAACGGATCTTCTCGGGCGAGGCGATGCCGATCTTGATGGCATCGAACTGCTCGTCTTGCGAGACTTGCTTAAAGAGGTCGAGTAGCGCTTTCATTAGTTACGCTCCAAATCCATGTCCAGGGCCAACGAGCGGATTTCCTTGACCAGCACGTTGAACGATTCCGGCATGCCGGCGTCGATGACGTGGTCGCCCTTGACGATGTTTTCGTATACCTTGGTACGGCCGGTGATGTCGTCCGACTTCACCGTCAGCATTTCTTGCAGGGTGTAGGCGGCGCCGTATGCTTCCAGCGCCCACACTTCCATTTCCCCGAAACGCTGGCCGCCGAACTGCGCCTTGCCGCCCAGAGGCTGCTGGGTAACGAGCGAGTACGGACCAGTCGAACGCGCGTGCATCTTGTCGTCGACCAAGTGGTGCAGCTTCAGGTAGTGCATGTAGCCGACCGTGACGGGACGCTCGAACTGCTCGCCCGTGCGGCCGTCGTACAGCCATGCCTGCGTACGCGACGGCGTCAGCGCCATGCGCTTGGCGACATCGTCCGGATAGGCCAGCTCCAGCATCGTGGTGATTTCCTCTTCGGTCGCGCCGTCGAAGACGGGCGTCGCGAACGGCACGCCGTTCTTGAGGTTCTGGGCCATTTCCATGACTTCTTCGTCGGTCAGCTCGTCGATGCGGGCGCCGGTGCCGGTCGTGTTGTAGACCTTGTCCAGGTACGCACGGATGTTCTTGACCTGCGCGGTGCGCTCGTCGCGCAGCATGTCGGCGATGCGATGGCCCACGCCCTTGGCAGCCCAACCCAAGTGCACTTCCAGCACCTGGCCGACGTTCATCCGCGAGGGCACGCCCAGCGGGTTCAGAACGATGTCGGCCGGCGTGCCGTCAGCCATGTGCGGCATGTCTTCCACCGGAGTGATGCGCGAGACCACGCCCTTGTTGCCGTGACGGCCTGCCATCTTGTCGCCAGGCTGCAGACGACGCTTCACGGCCAGGTAGACCTTGATCATCTTCAGCACGCCCGGGGGCAGTTCGTCGCCTTGCGTCAGCTTCTTGCGCTTTTCTTCGAACGCCAGATCGAACTGGTGGCGCTTCTGCTCCAGCGATTCCTTGGCCTGCTCCAGCACGACAGCGTGCGGCTCATCCGCCAGGCGGATGTCGAACCACTGCCAGCGGTCCAGATCAGCCAAGTATGCCTTGGTGATCGTGGCGCCCTTGGCCAGCTTGCGCGGGCCGCCGTTGACGGCCTTGTTGACCAGCATCTTTTCGATACGGTCGAACTGGTCGTTTTCAACGATGCGCAGCTGGTCGTTCAGGTCCTGGCGATAGCGGCGCAGTTCATCGTCGATGATGGACTGGGCGCGCTTGTCGCGCACGATGCCTTCGCGCGTGAACACTTGCACGTCGATCACGGTGCCGGTCATGCCCGAGGGCACGCGCAGCGAGGTGTCCTTAACGTCGGAGGCCTTTTCGCCGAAGATGGCGCGCAGCAGCTTTTCTTCCGGCGTCAGCTGGGTTTCGCCCTTGGGCGTGACCTTGCCGACCAGCACGTCGTCGGCGCTGACTTCGGCGCCGATGTACGTGATGCCCGAATCGTCCAGGCGGTTCAGTTGCGTCTCAGCCAGGTTGCTGATGTCGCGCGTGATTTCTTCCGGACCCAGCTTGGTGTCGCGGGCAACGACCGTCAGTTCCTCGATGTGCACCGAGGTATAGCGGTCATCGGCCACAACCTTTTCGGAGATCAGGATCGAGTCTTCGAAGTTGTAGCCGTTCCACGGCATGAACGCGATCAGCATGTTCTGACCCAGGGCGAGTTCGCCCAGGTCGGTCGATGCGCCGTCGGCCAGCACGTCACCCTTGGCGACCTTGTCGCCACGCTTGACGATGGGACGCTGGTTGATGTTCGTGTTCTGGTTGGAACGCGTGTACTTGATCAGGTTGTAGATGTCGACACCGACTTCGCCGGCGACGTTTTCTTCATCATTCACGCGGATCACGACGCGCTCGGCGTCGACGTGGTCGACCAGGCCGCCACGCAGCGCCTGCACGGTCGTGCCCGAGTCAACGGCCACGGTGCGTTCGATACCCGTACCCACGACCGGCTTTTCCGGACGCAGGCAAGGCACGGCCTGACGTTGCATGTTGGCGCCCATCAGCGCGCGGTTCGCGTCGTCGTGCTCCAGGAACGGAATCAGCGAGGCCGCAACCGACACGATCTGCGACGGGGCAACGTCCATGTAGTGCACGTTGGCCGGAGCGGTCAGCATGGTTTCGCCAGCTTCGCGGCAAGCCACCAGGTCGTCCACGAAATGGCCCGCTTCGTCGAGCGCGGCGTTGGCCTGCGCGATGACGTAGTGGCTTTCTTCGATGGCCGACAGGTAGTCGATCTGCTCGCTGACCTTGCCGTCGATGATCTTGCGGTAAGGCGTTTCCAGGAAGCCGTACTCGTTCAGGCGAGCGTACAGCGCCATGGAGTTGATCAGGCCGATGTTCGGGCCTTCCGGCGTTTCGATCGGGCAGACGCGGCCATAGTGGGTCGGGTGCACGTCGCGGACTTCGAAGCCGGCGCGCTCGCGGGTCAGACCGCCCGGGCCCAGTGCGGAAACACGGCGCTTGTGCGTGATTTCCGACAGCGGGTTGGTCTGGTCCATGAACTGCGACAGCTGGCTCGAACCGAAGAACTCCTTGATGGCGGCCGAGATCGGCTTGGAGTTGATCAGGTCGTGCGGCATCAGGTTTTCCGTCTCGGCCTGGCCCAGACGTTCCTTGACGGCGCGCTCGACGCGCACCAGGCCGGCGCGGAACTGGTTTTCGGCCAGTTCGCCGACGCAACGCACGCGGCGGTTGCCCAGGTGATCGATGTCGTCGATCTGGCCACGGCCGTTGCGCAGCTCGACCAGCACCTTGATGGTTTCAAGGATGTCTTCGTTGGTCAGCGTCATCGGACCGGTGATGTCCTCACCACGGCCCAGACGGCTGTTGACCTTCATGCGGCCGACGCGCGACAGATCGTACGTTTCTTCGCTGTAGAACAGGCGTTGGAACAGCGCTTCCACCGCTTCTTCGGTGGGCGGTTCGCCCGGGCGCATCATGCGGTAGATGGCGACGCGGGCAGCCATCTGGTCGGCGGTTTCATCGGTGCGCAGCGTTTGCGAGATGTACGGACCGCGATCCAGGTCGTTCGTGTAGAGGGCCTGGATGTCGTAGACGTTGGCAGCGCGCAGGGCGCCCAACACGCTTTCCGTGATTTCGTCGTTGGCGTTGGCGATGACTTCACCGGTGTCCGGGTCGACGATGTTCTTGGCCAGCACGCGGCCGTACAGGAAGTCTTCCGGCACGGAGATGCGCTGGATGCCGCCGGCAGCCAGGTCGCGCAGATGCTTGGCATTGATGCGCTTGTCTTTTTCGACAATGACCTTGCCGTCGCGGTCCGAGATGTCGAAACGGGCCATTTCGCCCTTCCAACGCTCGGGCACGAATTCCATCATCGCGCCTTCGCTCTTCAATTCGAAGTTGTCGAAGTCGAAGAAGTTGGCCAGGATCGATTCCGGCGTCATGCCGATGGCCTTGCACAGGATCGTGACAGGCATCTTGCGGCGGCGGTCGACGCGGAAGAACAGGACGTCCTTCGGGTCGAATTCGAAGTCCAGCCACGAGCCGCGGTAAGGAATCACGCGGGCCGAGAACAAGAGCTTGCCGGAGCTGTGGGTCTTGCCGCGGTCGTGCTCGAAGAACACGCCAGGCGAGCGGTGCAGCTGCGAAACGATGACACGCTCGGTGCCGTTGATGACGAAGGAACCCGTGCCCGTCATGAGCGGAATTTCGCCCATGTAGACTTCTTGTTCCTTCACTTCCTTCACGGTGGGCTTGCTGACTTCGCGGTCAAGCAGCACCAGGCGGACCTTGGCTCGCAGGGGCGAGGCATAGGTCAGGCCACGTTGCTGACATTCCTTGACATCGAACACCGGTTCGCCGAGCACATAGCTCACGAACTCCAAGCGCGCCATACCGTTGTGACTAACGATCGGGAAAATCGACGAGAACGCCGCCTGCAAACCGTCGGCTACGCGATCGGACGGGGCGGTATCCGCCTGCAGGAAAGTTAGGTAGGATTGAAGCTGTGTCGCCAACAGGAAGGGAACGTTTTGAACGTCTTCACGCTTGGCGAAGCTTTTGCGGATGCGCTTTTTTTCGGTGTACGAGTAAGGCATGAGCACTCCGACTCGAGGTTGCATGGGCCGTCAACCACGGCCCCAGGTGATACGACTCCAGGAAACCCCTCTGAAAAGGCATGACCCCAGTAGGGGTTTCCTGGAAACGCAAAAGCCCGGGGACTGCAAACTGCGCTGTCCCCGGGCAAGTTGACGCAGGTCTTACTTGACTTCGACCTTGGCGCCAGCTTCTTCCAGCTTCTTCTTGGCGGCTTCGGCGTCAGCCTTGGCCACAGCTTCCTTGACGGGCTTCGGAGCGCCGTCGACCAGGTCCTTGGCTTCCTTCAGACCCAGACCGGTCAGCTCGCGCACGGCCTTGATGACGCTAACCTTGTTCGCGCCGGCTTCCAGCAGGACGACGTTGAACTCGGTTTGCTCTTCAGCAGCGGCGGCAGCGCCACCAGCGGCGGGAGCAGCGACAGCGACAGCAGCGGCAGCAGCCGACACGCCGAACTTCTCTTCCATTTCCTTGATCAGCTCGGACAGCTCGAGCACGGTCATGCCAGCGATGGCGTCAAGGATTTCAGCTTTGTTAAGTGCCATTTTTCAGAACTCCAAATATTTTGGTAATGCCAGGGTTTGGGTGTCGCTTCGTCGTTCAGCGAATTCCGGACAGCAGGGCGATTAGGCCGCTGCCTTCTGGTCGCGCACGGCCGCGAGGCCACGGGCGAACTTGGTCGGAACTTCGTTGAGCGTACGCACGAATTGCGCGATGGGGGCTTGCATGGTGCCAAGCAGTTTCGACAGCAACTCTTCGCGGGACGGCATGGTGGCCAAAGCCTTCACGCCCTCTTCGGTCAGCAGGTTGTTGGGCAATGCGCCCGCCTTGATGACCAGCTTGTCGTTGCTTTTCGCGAAACCTGCGATAACCTTGGCCGCCGAAACCGGATCAGCGCTGATGCCATAGATCAGCGGACCGGTCAGTTGCTCAGCCAACGGCTCGAAAGCCGTGCCGGCAACAGCACGACGGGCCAGCGAGTTCTTCAGAACACGCAGATACACGCCCGATTCACGCGCAGTTTTGCGCAGTACGGTGACAGAGGCGACGTCCAGACCACGGTACTCAGCGATAACAATCGATTGGGCCTTGGCGACTTCCGCCGAGACTTCCTCGATTACCACCGCTTTCTCTTGACGATTGAGACTCACGGTTTGAACACTCCATCAAAAGACGCCTGGGGCCTGAGCCTTGCGCGTCAACCGAATGCGGCGCCTGGTCGAGTTCTTCGTGTAAAGAAATCTTCCTGGGGACGCCGTCTACGCTGGATCCGAACCTTGCGGGCTGCGGGATTAAGCGGAGTGGCTCGATACAGCTTGAACCACCTTGCTCCAGCGGTCTTTGACAGCAACATCCGGAGGAATCCGGATGCAGCCCAAAGTACGTTTACAGCTATCGGCTTAGTTGGCCGACAGCGAGGCAATTTCCACGCGCGCACCGCCGCCCATCGTGGACGAAACGGCGAGCTTGCGCAGGTAAATGCCCTTGGCAGCTGCGGGACGAGCCTTTTGCAGGGCGTCGACCAGAGCGGCCAGGTTGGTTTGCAGCTGTTCCACGCCGAACGACGCGCGGCCGATCGTTGCGTGGATGATGCCAGCCTTGTCGGTGCGGTACTGAACCTGACCGGCCTTGGCGTTCTTGACAGCGGTAGCGACGTCCGGGGTCACGGTGCCGACCTTCGGGTTCGGCATCAGGCCACGGGGGCCCAGGATCTGGCCCAGGGCGCCCACGACACGCATCGTGTCGGGCGAGGCGATGACCACGTCAAAGTCCATCTGACCGGCCTTGATCTGGTCAGCCAGATCGTCCAGACCGACGATGTCGGCGCCGGCGGCCTTGGCGGCTTCAGCCTTTTCGCCTTGGGCGAACACGGCCACGCGGACCGACTTGCCGGTACCGGCAGGCAGAACGACCGAACCGCGAACCAGTTGGTCCGACTTCTTCGGGTCGATGCCGAGCTGCACGGCCACGTCAATGGATTCATTGAACTTGGCGACAGCGGTTTCCTTGACCAGGGTCAGGGCTTCAGCGACCGGGTACATCTTGGTGCGGTCGATCTTCTGCGCAATGGCGGCGGCGCGCTTGGACAGTTTTGCCATGATTAGATCCCCTCAACCGTGATGCCCATGCTGCGGGCGCTGCCAGCGATCGTGCGCACAGCGGCGTCCAGATCAGCGGCGGTCAGATCGGGGCCCTTGGCCTTGGCGATCTCTTCAGCTTGAGCGCGGGTCAGCGTGCCGACCTTGTCGGTATGCGGCTTGGCCGAACCCTTTTGCACGCCAGCAGCCTTCTTGATGAGGACCGTCGCGGGCGGGGTCTTCATGATGAAGGTGAAGCTCTTGTCCGCGAAGGCGGTGATCACCACGGGAATCGGCAGACCAGGCTCCATGCCTTGGGTCTTGGCGTTGAACGCCTTGCAGAATTCCATGATGTTCAGGCCGCGTTGACCCAGTGCCGGGCCAATCGGGGGGGAGGGGTTAGCCTTACCAGCCGGTACTTGCAGCTTGATAAAGCCGACGATCTTTTTCGCCATGCTTAGCTCCTTGCGGGTGATATCGCTCCGTGCCATTCAGGCCTGGAGCTCCCCGGGGGTTGAGATTAGGTCTTTTCGACCTGACTGAAATCGAGTTCGACAGGCGTGGCGCGACCAAAAATGGTGACCGACACGCGCACCTTGCTCTTTTCGTAATTGACGTCTTCGACGTTGCCGTTGAAGTCCGCAAACGGACCTTCCTTGACCCGAACCATCTCGCCCACTTCGAACAGGATCTTGGGGCGGGGTTTCTCGACACCCTCTTCCATCTGGGAGAGGATCTTCTCGACTTCCTTTTCGGAAATCGGGGTCGGACGGTTACCCGAGCCACCCAAAAAGCCGGTGACGCGGTTGGTGTTCTTGACCAGGTGCCACGTTTCGTCGGTCAGGTCCATTTCAACCAGGACATAACCGGGGAAAATGCGGCGCTCGGTGATCGACTTCTGGCCACCCTTGACCTCGACGACTTCCTCGGAGGGCACAAGAATGCGGCCGAAAGACGTTTGCAGGCCCGCGCGCTCGATGCGCTCGTTCAAGGCCTTGTGTACGCTTTTCTCCATGCCGGAATACACATGGACGACATACCAACGCTTACTCATTTGCCGTCCTTATTTCCAGCCCAACAGCAGGCCGTAGAGAATCCATTCGATGCCCTTGTCGAGCACCCACATGAAAAGGCCCATGACCGCCACAAACGCGAAAACGATACCCGTCATCTGGGTCGTTTCCTTGCGCGTCGGCCACGAAACACGCTTGACTTCGTTGTAGGACTCGCTGGCGAAGCTCAGGGTGCGACGGCCGGGTTCGCTGAACCAGGCGATCACGGCTGCGATCACGAGGCCGCCGACGAAAACGCCGACACGTGCAGGCATCGGCTGCGCGCTGAGCACGGAGAACCCGACGATGCCAGCAATAACGACAAGAACCGCCAGCCCGAGCTTCAGCCGGTCGGCGGTACTGGTTACGGTTTCTACGCTGGTATTAGACATATTGCGACGCGAGCCGCCGTGAATGCGTAACTCGCGATGATCTCCCGCGGGTTTATCCTGGCGGTGGCAGGGGCAGTAGGAATCGAACCTACAACCTTCGGTTTTGGAGACCGACGCTCTGCCAATTGAGCTATGCCCCTAAAACACTACTGGCTTGCACTACACATTCACTGACTTCCCACCCAACGCTACGCGCAAGGTTGCGGAACCAGACATCATACTACTTTTACAGCAAAGATGGATAGAGGGGCTTTTCAGCCCACTCTACCCATCCGGGTATTGCTTACTTCAGGATCTTGGCGACGACGCCGGCGCCGACGGTACGACCGCCTTCACGGATGGCGAAACGCAGGCCTTCTTCCATGGCGATCGGAGCCAACAGCTTGACCGTCATGGCCACGTTGTCGCCC
>NZ_JBARYB010000123.1:0-8091 GCF_049647645.1 Achromobacter sp. | reverse complement strand
GCCGCCGCCGTCGCCGGCTGGCGCCGCGAGGACATGCTCGACCCGCCGCGGCTGCGCGCCATCGAGGGCAAGGGCAATCCCGCCGACCTCGTCTACCCCTCCTGATGCTGCACAAGGAAACCATGCTCTCACTGACCTGCCTGGGCGGAGCCGGCACCGTCACCGGCTCCAAGCACCTGCTGAGCCACGCGGACACCCACCTGCTGATCGACTGCGGCCTGTTCCAGGGCCTGAAGAACCTGCGGGAACTCAACTGGCAAAGCCTGCCCCTGTCGCCAGCCGACATCGACGCGGTGGTGCTGACGCATGCCCACCTCGATCATTGCGGCTATCTGCCGCGCCTGGTGGTCGAGGGCTTCAAGGGCAAGATCCACGCCACGGCCGCGACCCGCGACGTCGCCGAGCTGATTCTGCTGGACAGCGCCAACCTGCAGGAAAAGGACGCGGATTTCGCCAACCGCAAGGGCTTTTCCAAGCACAAGCCCGCGCTGCCGCTGTACCGCGTGGTCGACGCCGAACGCGCGCTGACGCGCTTTACCGACGTGACGCTGCACCAGGAGACCGCCCTGCCCGGCGGCGCGAAGCTGACCCTGCGCCGCGCCGGCCACATCCTGGGCGCGACCACCGCGCAGATCGACTTGGGCGGCATGCGCGTGGTGTTCTCCGGCGACCTGGGCCGCTACGACGATTCGGTAATGCATGATCCCGAACCCGTGCCGCGGGCCGACTATATCGTCATCGAGTCCACCTACGGCAACCGGCGCCATGATCCCGCCGACCCGGTCGAAGCCCTGGCCGCCGTCATCGAACGCACCGTGCAGCGCGGCGGCACGATCGTCATCCCGGCCTTTGCCGTGGGGCGGGCGCAGACCCTGATCCACGCGCTCTGGAAACTGCGCCAGGCCGGCCGGCTGCAGAATATTCCGGTCTATCTCGACAGCCCCATGGCGACCAGCGCCACCGAGCTGCTGGACCGCCACGCAGGGGAGCACAAGCTGTCCCCGCGCGAATACGAAGCCGCCTGCTCCGCCGTCACCTATGTGCGCGACGTCGAGGAATCCAAGGCGCTCTCGGCCAACCGTTACCCCAAGGTCATCATCTCGGCCAGCGGCATGGCCACGGGCGGGCGGGTGCTGCATCACATCGCCGCCTTCGGCACCGACCACCGCAACACCCTGCTCTTCTCCGGTTTCCAGGCCGCTGGCACACGCGGCCGCAAGCTGCTCAACGGCGCCACCGAAACCAAGATCTACGGCCAGTGGACACCCATCAACGCCGAAGTCGCCGAACTGCCCATGCTGTCGGCCCACGCCGACAGCGATGAACTGATGCGCTGGCTGTCCGGCTTCCACGAAGCGCCGCGGCGCGTCTTCATCGTCCATGGCGAACCCGAGGCCTCCGAGGCCCTGCGCGAGCGCATCGAACGCGAGCTCAACTGGCACGCCACCGTGCCGCTGCAGGACCAGAGGTATGAGCTGTGAGCAGCGTTCCCGAACTGAAGCCGCCGGCGCTGCGCGCCACGCGCATGCGCTTGCACGCGCAGCATCAGCCCATCGCGCTGATGCGCGCCGACTGCCACGTCTGCCGCGCCGAGGGCCTGGCGTCGCGTTCGCAGGTGCTGATCACCTCGAACGGCCACGAAGTGCAGGCCCAGCTGTACCAGATCGACAGCGACCTGCTCGCGCTGGACGAAGTGGCGCTGTCGGAAGAGGCCTGGGACGCCCTGGGCATACGCGACGGCGACAGCGTGCACGTCAGGCACCCGCCCGTGCTCGAATCCCTGGCCGGCGTGCGCCAGCGCATCTACGGCCGCCGCCTGGGTGAGGAAGACCTCGCCGCCATCGTCCGCGACGTGGTGCGCGGCCGCTACACCGACGTACACCTGTCGGCCTTCCTGACCGCCACGGCCACGCTGCCGCTGAGCATCGACGAAACCATCTTCCTGACGAAGGCCATGGTCGAGGTCGGCGACCGCCTGAGCTGGCAGGCGCCCATTGTGGTGGACAAGCATTGCGTGGGCGGCCTGCCCGGCAACCGCACCACGCCGCTGGTGGTTGCCATCGCCGCGGCCAATGGCCTGGTCATGCCCAAGACCTCCTCGCGCGCGATCACCTCGCCCGCCGGCACGGCCGACACCATGGAGATGCTGGCGCCGGTGGACCTGGACATCAAACAGCTGCAGCAGGTCGTCCGGACCGAAGGCGGCTGCATCGCCTGGGGCGGCGCGATGCATCTGAGCCCGGCCGACGACATTTTCGTGCGCGTGGAGCGTGAACTGGATATCGATACCGAGGGCCAATTGATCGCCTCGGTGCTGTCCAAGAAAATCGCGGCCGGCGCCACGCACGTGGTGATCGACATCCCGGTCGGCCCCACGGCCAAGATCCGCAGCCGCGAGGCCGCCGAGCGCCTCGCCGGCCACCTGATAGAAACGGCCGCCCATTTCGGCTTGACCCTGCGCTGCCTGTACACCGACGGCAGCCAGCCCGTGGGCCGCGGCATCGGACCGGCCCTGGAAGCGCGCGACGTACTGGCCGTTCTGCGCAACGATGCCGACCAGCCGCAAGACCTGCGCGAACGCGCCGCGCTGGTGGCCGGAGCCGTCCTCGAAGTCGGCGGCGCGGCGCTGCCCGGGCAAGGCATTGCGCTGGCCCTGCAGACCTTGGACAGCGGCCGCGCCTGGGAGAAATTCGCGCGCATCTGCGCCGCCCAGGGCGGGCTGCGCGAACCGCCGCAGGCCGCCCATGTCGAACCGCTGGTCACGCTGCAAGCCGGCCGCATCACCCACATCGACAACCGCAAGCTGTCGCGCCTGGCCAAGCTGGCTGGCGCACCGGAGCGGCCCGCCGCCGGCGTGACCCTGCACGCGCGGCTGGGAGATGAAGTCGCGCGCGGACAGTCCTGGCTCCATCTCCACGCGCAGACGCGCAGCGAAATGGCCTATGCGCTGGAGTATGCGCGGCACGCCGGGGATATCGTGACCATAGAAGCCTGAGACGGGCGGCGGCACTGTCCATGGGGTGGAACCCCGACCTGCTCCCGCAAGATCTAGGCGCTGCGGTCGGCTCGCTTTCCAATGCAAATAAAAAGCATTATCATGAAAGCCCTGCCGACCCCGCGCCATGTCATCACGTCCCCCCCGTTCGCAAGGCTTCCTGGCCTACTACGAAGAGCTGCTTGCGGTCTGGACCCGGAAGTTGGGCTGCCGCGACGCTGCGCGCGATCTCGCGCACGATGCCCTGGTGAAATGCCTGGAGACCGACCCCGACCGCGTGACGCAGCCGCGCGCCTACTTGCATCAGGCGGCGCGCAACATGGCCGTCGACAACTTCCGACGGACGGACGGGCACGAATGGGTCTCGCTTGATACCATAGCCGGCCATCCCAGTACCCTCGGGGATCCGCTGGCCCAGGTCCGCACCGGGCAATTGAGCCTGGCCTTGGAAGCGGCGCTGGCCGAGCTTCCGCTCAAGTGCCGCCAGGTGTTCGTCTGGCAGCGCCTGGAAGGCCTGACACAGGCCGAGATCGCGGAACGCATGGGCCTGAGCAAGAACATGGTCGAGAAATACATGATTCGTACCGCATTGCATCTGCGGGAACGGCTGGGCGCCTATGCCCCGAACTGACAACCCGCCCTTGCCGGCGTCCGCCGCCAGCGCCGATCCCGTCCGCAACGAAGCGGCACGATGGTTCGCGCGCTCGCACGGCGGCACATGGGATGCCGCCGCGCAGGCGGAGCGCGATGCCTGGCTGGCGGCGGATCCTCGCCACGCCGCCGAGTACCGCATGCTGGAATCCATCTGGCAGGTAGCCGACACCATCCCCGAAGCGCGTTTGCGCGCCCTGGCCGAGCCACCGCGGCGCGCCGCAAGGCCGGCACGGCGGCAGGCGCTGGGACTGGGCCTGTGCGCGCTGGCGGCGGCGATCGCAATAGGAATCTGGCAACGCGGCGCGCCTGCGACGGAGTACCGCACGGCTGCTGGAGAACGGCTCAACGTCACGCTGCCGGACGGATCGACCGCCGAATTGAATAGCCGCAGCCTGCTCCAGGTTCGTTTTGACGGCACCCTGCGTAGGGTCTTGCTGCAAGAGGGAGAAGCCTTGTTTGCCGTTGAGAAAGACGCGGCCCGGCCTTTCGTGGTGGATGCGGGGCTGGGCAGCGCCAAAGTGACCGGCACCCGCTTCGATGTGCGCCGCGACAAGGACCAGGTGCGGGTGGTGGTGGAATCCGGCTCGGTCGAGGTGACGGGTACGCACGACAGCGCCGCCGTGCCGGTCACGGCCGGCACGGCGGTTCGTATCGATGCCGGCGGACGCGTCGGCCAGGTCCAGGCCGACTCCTTGCCGGCCGCCCTGGCCTGGCGCCAGGGCCAGATCGTGTTCACCGATACGGACCTGGCCAGCGCCGTGCGCGACGTCTCGCGCTATCGGCAGCACCCCATCACCCTGGCGCCCGGACAGGGGCTGGAACAGTTGCGCCTGACCAGCGTATTCCAGACCGCGGACACGGACGCCTTCCTGACGGCGCTGCCGCACATCCTGCCCGTCGCGGTCCGCCGCCAGCCTGACGGCCAGGTGGAAATCGTCGCCCGCTGACATCTCCCTCTGGCCGTTGTTACAAAAAAGGCGGCCAGGGCATTCAGGTATTTTCCGCGTATTGCGTCTTCTTCCTGATAACCAAGCGGGCATGGTGCCCGCCAGCATGCTTCAGGAGCACAGGAAGTGGATCGCAAAAAATGGGGAAGGCGCGCGCGGATGCAGGGCCTCAGGAATACGGCGCTTGCAGTGTTGTTGATGGCGGGATCGGCGGGCGCCTGGGCGCAGGCCGCGCCCGTGGCGATCGACATGCCCGCGCAATCGCTCGATCAGGCGTTGCGCAGCCTGGCCCAGGCCCATGGCTTGCAGATCTTCTATGCGCCGCAGACGGTCGCGGGCATGCAGGCGCAAGCCGTCTCGGGCACGATGACGCCGCAGCAGGCGCTCTCTGCCCTGCTGAAAGACAAAGCCTTGCGTGTGCGCCAGGACGGCGCGGCGATCATCATCGAAGCGGAAAGCGCGAGCCAGCCGCAGGTCATGGCGCCCATCGAAATCTCCGCGTCGCGCACGGCGAGCAATCTGGTGAGCCCCGTGCAGCAAACCATCGCGCTGGAGCGCGACGCCCTGCAAGAGTTGCGTACCGGCTCCGACAGCCTGGCCACCATACTCTCCAAGACCGTGCCCGGCATGGCCGATTCCAGCCGCACCATGACGGATTACGGCCAGACGCTGCGCGGCCGCGGCGTGCTGGTGCTGGTGGACGGCGTGCCGCTCAACACCAACCGCGACTCGTCGCGCAACCTGGCGAACATCAATCCGGCCACCATCGAACGGGTCGAAGTGCTGCGCGGCAGCAGTTCGATCTACGGCGCCGGAGCGACGGGCGGCATCGTCTCGATCACCACCCGGCCTGCCGGCGGCGAGACGGTTTCCGAAACCACGTTGACGGCGGTCAGCCCCCTGAGCCGGCTGCGCGCCGACGGCCTGGGCGGACAGCTGCAGCAGCATTTCGCGGGCAGCCAGGGCATGGTGGACTATTCCCTGGATCTGGGCGCGCGCCACAACGGCGCCTCGTATGACGCGCAAGGCCGGCGCATCGCGCCCGAGCCCAGCCAGGGCGACCTGTTCGACTCCAACATCTACAGCCTGGGCGGCAAGCTGGGCTTGCGCATCGACGACCAGCAGCGCCTGCAGCTCTCTGCCAGCTACTACAACGCGGACCAGGATTCCGACTACACCTCGGATCCCTCCGTGGGCCGCCTGCCGCCAGGGTCGACGCACGCGCGGCCCATGAGCGGCCTGCAACTGGCCGATCAGAACCAGATCCGCAACACGCTGTTGAACCTGGAGTACGAGCACCTGAACCTGCTGGGCAGCAAAGTGACGGCCCAGATGTATTACCGCGACTACTTCACCCGGTTCACGCCCTTCGATGCCCGCGCCGTCGTCACCCGCGGCAACAACGTGGACCAGGTCACGCAGAACACCAAGGTATTCGGCAGCCGCCTGACCGTGGACACGCCGCTGGGCAAGCAGTCCAAGGTGCTTTGGGGCGCCGACTTCAATCAGGAACGCAGCGACATGCCGATCGATATCTTCGATCCTGCCGCGTACGACCGCAGCGGCGGACGCGTGTTCAACAAGATCGGCAGCCTGACCTACATGCCCGAACTGACCACCCGCAGCACCGGCTTGTTTGCGCAGCTGGAACATCGCTTCAACGAACAGTGGTCGGTGCAAGGCGGCGCGCGCTACGAGTACGCGTCCGCCAGGTTCGGAGATTTCGTGCCCCTGTCGCAGTTGCGCGTGCCCTCCCCGGCCTCGGTGCAGGGAGGATCCGTCAACTACGACGCCTTGTTGTGGAACTTCGGCATCGCGTACGCCCCGGTGCGCGGCCAGGAACTCTATGCCAACTTCAGCCAGGGCTTCCAGCTGCCCGACATCGGCGTCCAGATGCGCAATGCGCGCCCGGGCTTCGACATCGGCTCGTCCGACCTGCAGCCGGTCAAGACCAACAACTACGAGCTGGGCTGGCGCGGCGGCGCGGGCAACACTTCGGCATCCCTGGCCGTGTTCTACACCACCTCGAAGCTCGGCGACGTGCAGAGCTTCAACAACGGCCTGATCCTGACCCGCACCGAGGAACGCATCTACGGCGTCGAAGGCACGGTCGACACCAGCACCGACGACGAAACCTGGGGCGCCGGCGGCACCTTCACCTGGATGAAGGGCCGTGAACAGCCGGATGGCGGCAGTTGGCAGGGCATGACCGGTTATCGGATCCCGCCGGTCAAGCTCACCGCCTATCTGCAGTACCGGCCGAACGAACGCTGGAGCAGCCGCGTGCAGGCCAACTACTTCGGCGGCAAGGACTATCGCCTGGACGGGAAGGAGAGCTTTGGCCGCCGGGACGCCAGCAGCTACTTCACCGTGGACCTCATGGGTCGCTATCAGCCCAACCCGCGGAACACATTCATTCTCGGTGTTGAAAACCTCTTCAACCGCGACTACTACCCGCTGTATAGCCAGCTCATGCGCAGCAACACCAACACCAGCCGGCTTCCCGCTGCGGGCGCCGTGCTGACGCTCACCTACCAGCACAGGTGGTGAGACGGCGCGCTAGAAGCCCGTCGATACCGACAGCCAGAGCGTGCACGGCCTGCCGCCGATCAGGTCGCCGGAGGGATGGGGCTTCCCAGGAATACTTGTCCAGCAGGCAGCAAGGTGCGATCGATCAGCCTCTTCGCCGCTAGGCGATCGGCCACTTCGGCAGCCTGGCCTTGCGGTAGGGCAGGCTGCTCCAGTCGGGGCTGGCGGAACCGGGCGCGGCCACATACAGCACCGCCTTGGCCAGCGGCGCATACCTGGCATGGAAGTGATGCGCGGACTTCACCACGATCAGGCGCTGCGCCTTCAAGTCGCAACCCAGCTGGGTGAAGAGGTCGGTGTGATAGGCCTGGGTGCGCAGCGACACCAGCGCGACCAGGATGCCGTCCACGTCGACCAGCGCGCAATCGCCCAGCGCGATGCGGGTATCGGAGTTGCCCGTCATGGTCATGTCGGCATGCGTGGATACGACCCGGCAGCGCGCGTCCACCGGGCGGCCGGACAGCGGCCCGACCTTGCCGCCGATGCGCAGGTCCAGCTCCGCGCCGGGGCCGGCGTCGAAGGCGATGCGCGCCGCCACCGGATCCCACAGGGGACCGATGGCGGCACTGCGTATGCCGCGCTCGCGCATCCTGGCCAGCAGATAGGTCGAGTCGCCGGCCGCGCCGCTGCCGGGATTGTCCGAGCGATCCGCCAGCACGATGGGACCGTCGCCGAAGGCCAGGGCTTCGTCCAGCGCCTGGTCCACGTTGCGGTACGGCACCATGAGCTGTTCGCGCATGCCGATGAGTTCATCGGCCAGGCGACGTGCCAGGGCTTGGGCGCGGGCGGCATCGCCATCGGCGTAGACCAGCACCTTGGTGCCCATCTCCGGCACGTCGCCGGTGGCAAAGCCTTGCGCGGCCGAGATCGACAGGATCCCGTCGCGGCCTTCCAGCGCCTTGATGC
>NZ_JBARYB010000122.1:0-63929 GCF_049647645.1 Achromobacter sp. | reverse complement strand
TTTTTCATTTCACCATGACTCCAGCACCGAACTTCGCTGGACTACGCCGGAGCCCGATACGGCAGGTTTATCAATAACTTAGGCGAGTCCAACATATGCCGGTGCTTTCCGAAACCTGACCTGGCTTCCCCTCCGCTGGCCCCTACGAGGCTCCTGGGAATCGGGTCTTTCCGAGGAGTAATCGTGGCAAAACTCAAGCTCACCAAGTCCGTAGTCGATGCGGCACAACCCCAGGCGCAGGCCGTCGAATTCCGGGATACGCTGGTGCCCGGCTTCCTGTGCAAGATTACACCAGCGGGCCGCAAGGTTTTCATGCTCCAGTACCGCACGAACGCCGGCGAGCGCCGCAAGCCCGCCCTGGGCTTGTACGGGGAACTGACCGTCGAGCAAGCCCGCTCGCTGGCCCAGGAGTGGCTGGCCGAGGTGCGCCGGGGCGGCGACCCCAGCGCGGCCAAGGCCGCCGCCCGTTCCGCCCCCACGGTCAAGGAACTGTGCGTCAAGTTCATGGAGGATTACTCCAAGCAGCGCAACAAGCCCAGCACCCAGCGCGGGTATCAGGCCGTCATTGACCGCTGTATCGTTCCAATGCTGGGCCGTTTGAAAGTTCAGGACGTGAAACGGCCGGACGTGGCCACGGCGATGAAGAAGATGGCCCACAAGCCGGCCGAGGCCAACCGTGCTTTCAGCGTGATGCGCAAGATGTTCAACCTGGCCGAGGTGTGGGGCCACCGGCCGGACGGAACCAACCCCTGCCGCCACGTCCCGATGTATCCAAACGGCAAGGCCACGCACCTCATCAGCGACGAAGACATGGGCAAGCTGTTTCGGCGGCTGGAGCACATCGAGGCGGAGGGCCTGGAGAACTATGTCATCCCGCTGGCGATCCGCCTGCAATTTGAGTTCGCCGGCCGCCGCTCCGAAATCGTGGCGCTCCAATGGGATTGGGTGGATCTGGACAACCGCCGCGTGGTCTGGCCGGACAGCAAGACCGGCGGCATGTCCAAGCCCATGAGCGAGGAAGCCTATCGGCTGCTCTCGACGGCGCCACGGCAGGAAGGCATTCCCTACGTGCTGCCGTCGCCAAGCCATCCGGGCAAGCACCTGACCACGGGCGAGTATTACGGCGGCTGGAGCCGCGCCCTCAAGGCGGCAGGCGCCGCGCACGTCGGCACGCATGGCATCCGCCACCGCTCCGCGACCGACATTGCCAACTCGGGCATCCCGGTCAAGGTCGGTATGGCGCTGACGGCGCACAAGACCGTGGCGATGTTCATGCGCTACGTCCATACTGAGGACGATCCGGTGCGCAAGGCAGCGGAACTGGTGGCGAACCGGCGCAAGACGATCACCGGGGCGCAGCGGCCCGCCGACGTGGCCGCATGATCAGGAAGACGCCTGCGGCGGCGGGAGCCTCATCGGGTAGCGCAGCCTTGATCTTGGTACAGGCCCACTCGAATTTCTGCTCGACGCGACGACGACATCAAAGTCTGCAAAGGGCATCGATTTAGTGCTTTAGTATCTAACCTACTCCCCCTAGGCACTTCACATTCGGCTCAGCATACTGATCGGTAGGAAAGGCAACGCATGACATCTCAGAGCAACCCCCAGGAGTTTCACCGCGGACCGCAGATGACTCTGTCGATGCAACTTACAGCTGAACAGCTAGCTGTAATGAAGGAATGGCACGCGAGTGTCCCCACTCTCTATTTCTTAGATATTTGCGTTGTTGGAGCAACAAAGCTTTCCGATGCCGCCCTGGAAAGAGACGCTCGCAAGAAAAGACTCGTTGAGCACCTTCAAAATTTGGATAGACCCCAACATGCCTTCTCGTACCTTTTGGCCGTATTGGAAAAGATAAGCGATTCACGCGGTGTTGCTACAGATGCTGAGCTGGAGGAGCAGATTTTGGGCGATCTCACCGCACTTCGTGCGTTCTTCAAGAATGCTCGCGTTTATGAGCCCGATGAGTTCGTGATCCAGTTCCTCAGAGAGTTAAGGCGACAGCCCATCGAACTTCAACGATCCAACTACTTGAGTTTCTTGGAGGCGATCAACAATCGGTTCGCACTTAAAGACCCAGTAGCGCCAGCACTGAGGCTCCAGAAAGCGAAAGAGATATTGGATGAGGCGGACTCCTTGTCGATCAGCAGACAGCAGCCGGTAGTAGCATTGGCGTTAGCTTGCCTCTACGGAAATCGGGCTGCCAAGAAGCTAATGAAGTTCAAATCGACGGCTGAGAAATTCAATGCAGAAAACGCGCTGGCCGACATCATGGCAATACCACGATTAGCACGGTTTAAGCTGGAAATTGAATACATGGGACGCCAGGGTGGGAGATATTTACGATTGGATTTCATAACTGACGACGATGGACTTATCGGCGTGCTAGATTGCTTTGAGCCCACCGCAGTGAAGCATGAAAACTCAAGCGATGTGTCCGGCACGCAATACACATTCACTGTGAAGTTAAAGCGGCTTTTGACAGAGATAGGGCCGGACGAATACGAGGAACTTCTCGATCTACTCATCGCCGAATCAGGAGTGGCACCAGAGATGTGAGGCGTTGGAGCATGGCGGGGGTGTGCGTGTAACCAGTGCCTTCGATCCACTTGCCAGGACCGTATCTTCTTGCTCGAAGGAGCAACGTTCCAGCGGACCTACAAGGCGCTTCGTGCTCACCATCGCGCACCGCAGTCGTAGGGGGCTCGACGGCGAGATCGGGGGAGTGGAACTCCAGCAGTAACCGGGTGCCCCAGTGTTCCACCGTCGGCCTTACTGCCCAAGCCTTTGCTGGGGCTGAACGGGCCGCAGATCGTTGAGTGGGCTTGTGTCGTGGTGGCTCAAGACTGGCGGCCCGAGGCTTGCCAACGCGGTGATCCTGGGCGAAGTCTCGTCGACAGGGTTCACTGGTGGTAAAATTCAGCTGTATCTGCGCCCGTCGCAGCCCGTGAGAAAGCAAGCGCCATGAATGTTGGACAAGCCATTCGACTGTGCCGAACGCAACGGGGCGCCTCTCAAAGCGCCATTGCGAACAGAGCCAATTGCTCCGTATCCTACCTGTCGATGCTTGAGAACAATAAGCGCGACCCGACACTTTCGACGGTCACCAAGATTGCAGAGGCGTTGCATGTGCCTGTCGGCCTGCTGTTCGTGCTGGCTGCCGATCAAAAGGAACTGGGTGCGATCGACGAGCACCTCGCCGACCAGTTGATGCAGTCTGCGCTGGCATCGCTGGGAACATCGACCAACCTGACAGCGCATGTGGGAGGCCACTATGGCTAATGCCGAACAACTCAAGGCGTTGGTGAAATCCCATATCGAGCGGGATGACCGACACTTCTACTCCGTCGCCATGCAGGTCGCGGCCCGTGAAGCGAAGGTGGGCCACGGCAAGCTCGCCGAAGAACTGCGTGACATGATCGACGCGGCGAAAGCCCGTGTCTCGCCGGATAACTCCGAGGGCAAACTGGTGCCGTTGGCTCGTCCGCGCGGCGAGCTGGCTAACCTGTTAACGGTTTCCTATCCGAAGAATCGTCTGGCAGATATGGTGCTCGATGCGGAAATGGCTGAACAGCTTGGCCGCATAATGAAAGAGCAGAAACACCATTCGCGCATCCGCGAGCATGGCCTGTCGCCGAGACGCAAACTGCTGCTGGTCGGCCCGCCTGGCACTGGTAAGACGATGACCGCCTCTGTGCTGGCCGGTGAGCTGGGCATCCCGCTGTTTGCTGTTCGACTGGATGCCCTGATTACCAAGTTCATGGGGGAGACTGCCGCCAAGTTGCGTCAGATCTTCGATGCCATCAATGAGGTGCGCGGCGTTTACTTTTTCGACGAGTTCGATGCCATTGGTTCGCAGAGAGGACTGGCCAACGATGTGGGCGAGATTCGGCGGGTGCTGAACAGCTTCCTGCAAATGATCGAGAGCGACCAATCCCATAGCTTGATCGTCGCGGCGACCAACCATGTGGAGATTCTTGATTACGCGCTTTTCCGTCGATTCGACGATGTGATCGAGTATCGGCTTCCGACCACGCCGCAGGCCGCCAAGCTGCTCCAGTCTCGGTTGGGTAAGTTCGCGCCCAAGCCTTTTCCGCTCAAGGCCATCACGGCCAAGGCGGAAGGCTTGAGTTACGCAGAGATCAAACGCGCTGTGGATGAATCCATCAAGGAGGCGGTAATGCACGACGAGGAGCGCGTGAAGGCAGATGTGCTGGCACGAGCTTTCGATGAGCGCCGCAAATTTGGCTTCAGAATGAACAACAAGAAGGTCGTGCCGAACCATGCCGGATCAACAACAAGCTAAACGTCCGCATTTCATTCTTCGAGACACATCACAAGCTGTCGAATTTAAAGCGCACTCTGCTGGAGGCAGATCGACGCGCGACGTACCGGTGCTACCCCGGCAGCAGCACGGTGCGTCCCTTAGCGGTCAGATTGACAACTTGAAGCCCGCAGCAACACAAGCTGCGCAGGCCCAACGAGACCTACAACTGGAAAGCGGGCTGGGTTTGCAAATCCAGTTCACCAGCCAGCCGGATGTCGAACTTGCGTTCGAGAGCTTGGCGAACGAGACCAAGAAAATCGAGCTTCTCAGTGTGCGCCACGAGGGCAATCGGACTTTCGCCAATGTCTTTGTCCCGGATGGGGGCCTCGCGCATTTTGAGAAGTACGTCTCCGACTATCTGGCGGAGAAGAAGGACAGCCGCGGTCAGGCGCGTGACCACCGGAAACTGCTGGATGCCATCGAGTCCATTCGAGCGGCAGAAGTCCGAGCCTTGTGGACTGACGACCCCGCCCTCTTGCCTGCTGATTTGACAGTTGCCTTTTGGTGGGAGGTATGGCTGCCTGTTCGAGGTCAAGGGCAACGGCAGGTCGTCGTGGAAGACTTCAAAAAGCTCGCTCGCTTGGCGGAATGTGTCGTCAGCGACAAACAGGTCAACTTTCCCGAGCGCACGGTGCTGCTGATGCACGGATCGCAGCAACAGCTTTCACGATCGGTGATGACGCTGAACTGCGTTGCCGAGCTTCGCTATGCCAAGGAAACTGCCGAATTCTTCGATGGCATGGGTGTGGGTGAGCAACGCGAATGGGCAGACGATTTGCGGCGACGTGCCCAATTGCCGCCACCGGACGATGCGGCCCCCAGAGTTTGCCTACTAGACTCCGGCGTGACGCGCGCTCATCCGCTGCTGGCCCCCCTGATGGATGCAGGAGACCTGCATACGGTAGAACCGGCATGGGGCGTGGATGACGAAGCGGATCACGGTACGGGCCTGGCCGGCTTGGCGGCCTATGGCGATCTTACGGATGCCTTGTCCTCTGCTGACCCGATCAGCGTCCCGCATCGGCTGGAGTCGGTCAAGCTGGTGCCTGCAGAAGGCGCCAACGAAGGCGATGCGCGTCACCATGCTTATCTTTTTACCGAAGGCGTCGCGCGCCCTGAAATCTCCGCCCCGAACCGGCAGCGCGTGTTTACGTCGGCTGTGACAGCTTCGGACTATCGTGATCGTGGCCGTCCGTCGTCATGGTCTGCGGCTGTCGATAGCCTTGCAGCGGATACCGATGGGGCTAGCGAAAGTCCGCGCCTGTTCGTGCTGTCCGCTGGCAACACGCGCGATCCCAATGCGTGGGCTGGGTATCCCGATAGCCTTTCCACCAATCTTGTGCATGACCCCGGCCAGGCATGGAACGCGATCACGGTGGGCGCTTGCACCGACAAGATCGACACAGAAGGACATGCGTCCTTGAATCCGGTCGCTGAAGCCGGTGGCCTCAGTCCCTTCACAACGACAACCAGAACGTGGGATCGAGCATGGCCGTTGAAACCCGAAGTGGTGCTGGAAGGTGGCAATGCGGCCAAGGATGATCTTGGCGCGGTTGGCATGGCCAGCCTGAATTTGCTGACGACCCACAACCAGCCGCTGAATCGCTTGTTCACCACCAGCAACGCCACCAGCGCAGCGTCGGCATTGTGTGCGGGGATGGCGGCGCAGATCATGGCGGCCTATCCGCACCTCCGACCGGAGACCGTGCGTGCGTTGTTGGTGCATTCGGCGCAATGGAGCGAGACCATGCGCGGGATGTTCTTGCCCGCAGTGCCAAATAAGGATGACTATGTTCACCTGATTCGTCACTGCGGATGGGGCGCTCCGGATTTGAGTCGGGCGCTCTGGAGCGCGGGGGACTCGCTGACCTTGCTGGTTGAAGACCAGGTGCACCCCTATGCGAAGGTTCAGGGCAAGGGCATCGTGACGCGCGACATGAATCTGCATTCCTTGCCGTGGCCGAAGGATGAACTGGAGGCGTTGCAGGACACGCCTGTCGAGATGCGTGTCACGCTCTCCTATTTCATTGAGCCCAATCCGTCGGCGCGTGGCGCTGCATCGAAGTATCACTACCCTTCGCATCGTCTGCGATTCGATGTGCAGCGTCCGCTTGATGCGTCTACCGAGAACTTTGTCGCACGGGTGAATGCTGCGGCCCAGCGCGAGGATGAGGGCGATCCGGTGAATCCCTCTGATCCCAACTGGCTACTGGGTGAACGGCAACGACATCGTGGTTCGCTGCACCAGGATGTCTGGAAAGGCACGGCAGCTGAATTGGCCAGCCGTGGCTTCATCGCTGTCTATCCTTCGGCAGGGTGGTGGCGGACGCGGCCTGCGCTGGAACGCTATGGCCTGCCAGCACGGTATAGCCTTGTAGTGTCCATTCAGACGCAGCAGACGGACGTTGATCTTTACACTGCTGTCGCCCAGAAAATCCCTGTGGCGAATGCCGTCGTCGTGAATACGTAACGAGCGTCCCGGCGTGCCGCCGTCGGGCTCGCGGGCTGTGCCCTGCGCTTCGTGCCGAATCGCAGCCATCCGGCTTTGACCCCTTGACCCCTTGACGCCTTCGGCCCTCTCGGGCCTGCGCGCTGCGCTTGCCGAAAGCCGGGGAGCGTGGAGGTGCGACGGAGGCGGTCTTGCTGTTCCCTTCATCGTGCCACGGCGTTCTCGCCGTCAAGGGCTGCGCGTGTTTGCACGCTTGCGGCCTTCGGCCGTCGGTGACCCCTGACTGCTTGCGCTGCGCCGTGCCCTGGAAGGTCTGGGCAATTCCGCCCGGCAACCTTCAGGAGTTCACCATGAACAACGCACTCATTACCGACGAACAGCGCATCGTGCTACTGGCCAACGGCCGCGAATCCTTGGAGAACCCGGACTTCGATCCGGCGCCCGTGGTCAAGCTGTTCACGCCGGACGCCGGCGCGACCTGGCTGCTGACCGAGATTGATCCCGATGACCACGACCATGCCTTTGGTCTTTGCGACCTGGGCCTGGGAATGCCGGAAATCGGCTGGGTTAGCCTGGGCAAGCTGGCGACGGTGCGCGGCGGGCTGGGCCTGCCGATCGAGCGCGACCTGTCGTTCCGCGCCGAGAAGCGGTTGAGTGCCTATGCGCGTGATGCGCGGCTGGCGGGGCGGATCGTCGTGTGATCCTGCCGGGGCGTCGTCGGACGCCCCTTGTTCCCGCAGTACGACGCGACATGCCTCGACTTAGAACTCCGGCAAGTTCCCCAGATTGTCCCGCTTGGTACTGTTCTTGTCGGTCGTCAGATAGACATCCTCGATGAGGTGTACTTGCGCGCCAAGCTTCCAGACGTCGTCAGCTCCTTTCACCCTCGTCTGGAAGGTCGCTTTACCGAGACGAATGAGGTCTGCCACAAAGACGCGCGGAACAGTTCGGATGGCGCCGATGGTTTTCTCCTTTTCCTCGCGCACCTGCACTTGCTCAATGTGGCTGCGATCCTTGTTGTAGCTGACGGCCGTGATGCAAAAGTCTGCCATATCCCTCCCTTGATGTAGATGGCGAATGCCACAGAGAGGATGAGGGTGCTTGTGTAGATTTCAACGGCGGCGCTCACCAGCATTTGCCCGGAATCTGACATGGGCGCCCCCGGCCACTTGGGAGATGGCCGGTCGCGCTGTCGTGCTGACGCATCGAGCCCCCTACGGGGTCTCGCCCCTACCGGGCTTCCATCGTTCCCTCGCTCCGCTCGGCTGACGCCTCCGGCCCGGCTTCCAGCTTCGGGCCTGCGCGCTTGCGCTTGCCGTGCGGTCGGCGTGTGGGAAGGCCATTGCCATGTCCAGCCGTCTTCCCTGACTTCATCACCTTGTCCGCGACTGTAGCCCGCGCCCGTGCGCCATCAAGGCGCGCAGGGCCGTGTCCTCGGCTGCGCCTGCGGGCCGCACCAACCCTGCGCTTGCTTCCTTGACGGCACCCGTCCGCGCGCTCCCTTTCGTCGCGGGCGATGAACTCAGGAAAGACGGTGGCAACAGGGCCAACCGGGTTCCTCGTGCCGACCGCACCGAACAGCCGGAAGGCTGGGCTCCGAATCTAGGAATCCGGTGTGCGCTTTCTTCAATAGCCAAGTCAGGAGAACGACATGCTTGCCAACCGTTTTGCATCCCATTCCCCCACGCTCCGCAGCGACTATCCGCTGTCCGATGACCAGATCCGCAGGGTGGCCCCGTCCATCTTCGCGGACGCCCCGCATGACAGCCGTTCCGAGCGATACGCCTATATCCCGACGGTCGCGGTGTTGACCGAACTGCGCAAGGAGGGGTTTCAGCCCTTCATGGTGTGCCAGACCCGCGTGCGCCGTGAAGACCGGCGCGACTTCACCAAGCACCTGCTGCGGCTGCGCCATGCCAGCCAGATCAACGGCGCGGAAGCCAACGAAATCATCCTGCTGAATTCGCACGATGGCACCAGCAGCTACCAGATGTTGGCGGGCCAGTTCCGATTTGTTTGCAGCAACGGCCTTGTGTGCGGCGACACCGTGGCCGATGTGCGCGTGCCCCACAAGGGCGACGTGGCGGGCCAAGTCATCGAAGGCGCCTTCGAGGTGCTGCACGGCTTTGACCGCGTGAAGGAGTCGCGCGACCTGATGCGCGGCATCACCTTGGACGAAGGCGAATCGCAAGTGTTCGCCCGTGCCGCGCTGGCCCTCAAGTACGACGACCCGGCCAAGCCCGCACCCATCACGGAATCGCAAATCCTGATGCCGCGCCGCTTCGACGACCGCCGCCCCGACCTGTGGAGCGTGTTCAACCGCACGCAAGAGAACCTGACCAAGGGCGGATTGTCCGGCCGCGCCGCCAATGGCCGGAGGCAGCAGACCCGCCCCGTGCAGGGCATCGATTCCGACATTCGCCTGAACCGCGCCCTGTGGCTGCTGGCCGATGGCATGCGTCAGTTGAAGGCTTGAACCCCTTTCCGAGTTTTCCCCGCCGGAGGGGCGGTTCCCCTCCATTCCCTTGTTTCACTTGACTGGAGATTCACCATGAACGCCGCAAACCAAACCGAAGCCCGCGCCGTCGATACCGCAGCCAGCAGCGCCGCCAATGTGTTGCAAGCCGCCGACCCAAGCAAGCACATGATTCTGGTGCCACTGTCGCGGCTGGTGCTGCGCGCCACGGGCCGCAACGTGCGCAAGACCGCACCGCGCATGTCCATCCCCGAGTTGGCCGCGTCCATCCAGCGTGTGGGCCTGCTGCAAAACCTGATCGTGATTCCCGCCGCCGATGGCCTGCATTACGAGGTGGTCGCCGGTGGGCGTCGCCTCGCAGCCCTCAAGCTGCTGGCGAAGAAACACCGCATCGCCAAGGATTGGAACGTGCCTTGCCTGCAGGTGGCCGATGGCACGGCCCGCACCGCCAGCCTGACCGAGAACGTGCAGCGCGAAGCCATGCATCCGGCAGACCAGTTCGAGGCCTTCGCCGCGCTGGTGGCCGAAGGGCGACCCATCGAGGACATTGCGGCGGACTTCTCCGTCACGCCGCTGGTGGTGCAGCGCCGTTTGAAGCTGGCGAACCTCTCGCCGCGCCTGATGGACGACTACCGTGCCGATGTCGTGACGCTCGATCAGTTGATGGCCCTTGCCATCACCGACGACCACGCCGCGCAGGAGGCCGCGTTCTACGATGCGCCGCACTGGCAGCGCAATCCCTCCGCGCTGCGCGAGCGCCTGACCGAGCGCGAGATCGGGGCCTCGCATCCGCTGGTGCGCTTCGTCGGGCTGGACGCCTACGAAGCCGCAGGCGGCGGCATCCGCCGCGACCTGTTCGCGGAAGGCGATGCGGGCGTGTACGTGTCCGATACCGCCCTGCTGGAAACACTGGTGCGCGAGAAGCTGGAAAGCTATGCCTCGACTCTCCGCGCCGAGGGCTGGGCCTGGGTGGATGCCACGCCCGCCATGACTTATGCCGACCTGCAAGCCTTCCAGCGTGCCCCGAGGGAGCGGCGCACGCCGAACAAGCGCGAGGCGCAGCGCATCGAGCGGCTGCAAGAGAAGATGCAGGCCGTGGGCGAAGCCGTGGATGCAGCGATGGACGCCGACGACGAGGACAAGGCCGAAGCCTTGCAGGAGGAAGGCGAAGCCCTGGGCGAGCAGTTGCAGGCGCTGGAAGACGGCTTGCAGGGCTACAGCGCGAGCGTGAAAGCCGCAGCCGGTGCCGTTGTGACCATCGACCGCAACGGCGACGCCGTGATCCATCGTGGGCTGCTGCGCGAGGCCGAGGCCAAGGCGCTGCGCATGCTGGAGAAGCTGCGCCAAGGCTCTGCCGAGGGTGAAGGCGCGAACGAAGATGATGGCGAAGCAGCGGAGAAAGCCCAGGCCCCCGCTGTCTCCGACCGGCTGGCGCAGCGCCTGAGCGCGCACCGCACCGCCGCGCTGCAAATCGAGGTCGCCCGGCATCCGCATGTCGCGCTGGCCGCGCTGGTGCATGGCATGGTGCAGAGCGTCTTGCAGGGGCGCTACTACGGGCACGACATGCCGATGGGGGTTCGCCTCACCGTGCAAGACCGGCTGGAGGGCATGGCCCCGGACTGGCCGGAATCACCCGCCGCCGTGGCGCTGCGCGAGGTGCAGCAGGCATGGGGCGACAGGCTGCCCGGGGACAGCGCCGCGCTGTTCGCCGCGCTGCTGGCGATGGAACAAGGCGAGTTGGCCCAACTGCTGGCTGTGTGCGTGGCGGGGGCGGTGGACGTGGTAACCCCGCGCGCCACGCCGCACCAGCCCGGCGCGGAACTAGCGCAGGCCGTGGGCCTCGACATGGCCGCATGGTGGAAGCCGAGCGCGGAAGGCTACTTCAGGCACGTTCCGAAGGCCGCGATCCTGCAAGCCGTGGGCGAGTTCGCGCCGGATCACGTCGCTCGGCTGGGCAAGCTCAAGAAGGCCGACATTGCCAGCGAAGCCGAGCGACTGGCCGGTGGCACGGGCTGGATGCCTGCCATCTTCAAGGCCGAGGGGCCGCAGGAGGCCGCATTGGAGGAAGGCCCGGACGAAGCCCCCGCCGTGGCGGATGAAGCGGCCGAAGCACTCGCCGCTTGACCCTCGACGCAGGCCAACGCCCCGGCCCCGGCTGGGGCGTTGGCTTGCAAGGAGCCAGACCATGCCCACCACTGACACCGCGAGCCGTCCACGCACGGCGGCGATCTATGCACCCGGCACGGTGCGCGCCCGCCGCTGGCACGGCGCGGGCGACGTGCGCGGCTACCGTCCGCCCTCGGGCTGGACGGCCCGCACCGACCTCACGGACGTTCATCCGATCACGGGCCGCGCCTTGGCGCGGGCCGTGTGGTGGATCATTGAGACAAAGGATTGAACCTAGCACCCGGCCCAGGTCGTTCCGTTCTGAGCCAGGTGGATTCAAAAATCCGGGCGCGGCAGTGGCCGCGCCCGGTGTTTAAGGCCAACAGCCGCACCACGGAAGCGGTGAAGCAAATCAGCCGCGCGACGGTTGCGAGATGCTTCGGACCAAACGGAACAGCTCAGCTTGGTACTGCGCGTCATGCAATGCCTGATGGTCGCCCCTGGACTTGGGATGTAGTCGAGCTGCCATCTGACTTGAGCGCGTGTCTGCCCAACTTGAACCCGTCGCGCCCATATAGAGTGCTTTGATGTCCAAGGCTGCAAAGCCAAATGGGTTTGATTGAAGGTAACGGTGGAAATAGTAGTTAACGAATGACCAGTCGAACGGCGCATTCAGCCCAACGAACACTGGCGTGCCATCGTTGCCGGCGACATCGGCCACCCAGTCCCGAAACTGCTGCATTGCGACCTCTGGGCGTAGCCCCTCGTCAGCAAGTTTCTCCAGGGAGAGTCCGGTCACCTCCATGGCCTTCGGATCGGCGTTGAGCGAGATGGGCTTTAACGCGCACGAAAACACCTGCTCGGGGTTGTCAACGTTGCACGCGCCGATCGTGAGCATGCTGTACTCACCGGGGATTGGCCCCGACGTTTCGACGTCCACTGACAGAAAGATTTCGTGCTTTTGGCTCATGGGATTAATGGGTCTGGGGCGACGAGAGGTGGCCTGTTCTTGATGGCGTTCCAGTGCCGACGAAACTCTTGCCGGCGCTCTTCCGCAGTGCCGGTTGTCTTCCAACGATGGCCTGACAGTGAGTAGATGTCAAATGGGGATTCGGTCCCATCCTTGGATAGCAACATAGTCGGCAAGCCCCGGCCCAGCGCGTAGCCCAGCTCAATGAAGCAGTTCGGTCGCACACCCGTGATGTCCGCGAGGACCACGCTGCTGCGGTGCAACTTCTTGAAGATTTCCTCATCAATGCGGGCATGCTCGTAAGGCTGGTTGCCATCAATTACAGTGAGCTTGTATCCCAGCTCTCCCTCAATGACGGGCTGAACTACGACGTCGAAGAAGCTTTGAACGTCGTTGTAGTCCGGGTGCGCGGGATTCAGCAGCCGGACCACGAACGCCTTGGGGGGAACCAAGTCCTCAAGGAGGCCAAGCACGTCGCGCACACCATCGCTCGCAGTCTTGCCCTCGTACATCTCAATGCGGTTGAGCCAACTCTGCGGCGTAGCCGCGCCCTCGGTCTGGAACAGGCGCTGTGCGTTGCTGCCGGACATTCCGAAGTCGAAGAGGCGTGACGCCCCAGTGGTTGCAGGCCCGAGGCCGAAATTCAACGGAATCACCGGCTTGCCAGCGTCGTGATACAAGTTGGCGAGGAACAAGACGCCTTCTCCGCCGCCAACAGCGATCAGGACGTCGCCGTGTTGCGCCTGAACCTCCATACGCTTGCTGGCCATGTTCCAGTGTGCGGCGCTCTCGATCTGCACCAGCGGCGATACCCGCATGGCATCCCACACCGAACGGTACTCGGTCGGAATCTGGCCTTCGTTCTTGTGATGCTTGACCGCAATGACCAGCGGTCCAGGCGCGTCGGCCGGCCGACGCGCCAGGTTACCGTGGATGGTGTCCCACACCAGCCAGTCGAAACAGATGGGCTGGCCGTCGGCGCGGTTCTTCTCAGCGTCGACAGGGATGACGAATGTTGCACCCTTTGCCAGAAGGTCCAGCACCAAGGCTTTCACGAACTCGCGGGCACGAGTCACCTCGGCCACCGTTGCAATATTGGCATCCTCGACGATGCTGCCGGTAATGTGAAACCGGCGGCCATACAACGCAGAACGCGGCATCACTTGTCCTCCATGACGGGCGATGGCCGCAGCGCGTTTGCGACATCGATCAAATCTTTGTGCGTCAGTGCTCGGTCGGGAAAGGCTTGGGCCAACGCCGCCGGGTATAGCCGGGTGCGGATGTCGGAGAAGGTCCAGCCCGGCTGCTTGCTACGCGGGCCAGTGGCCGTGACCAGTTCCTTGATCTCCCGCTCGGTGAGGCCGACACCTTCCAAGTCCATGGTCAACAGGGCTTGGCGCTCACTGTCATCGGGGCGCGTGAACTCCTCGACGATAGCTGCACGGCGCTGGAGCGCAGGATCAAGCACAGACAGGCGATTGGTGCACAAGAACACCACGATGCGACCACCGAACCGACGCAAGTCATCCACGCCTTGAATCAGCGTGTTCACAGCCACCTTGTCCTCATGGTGACTATGCTCCTGGTTGCGCGAGGCAGCCAGCGAGTCGCCTTCGTCGATGATCAGGAAGGCGCGCCGCGCCTTGCCGGCCGCTTGAACGACTTCGTGGAAGGCTTGGGTCAGGAGGGTCCCCATCTCGCCCACCTTGCCGCTACCTCGGACCCGGTTGCTCAGCTTGAAAAGCAGTGCATCCTCAGTGCGCGACTCCTTAGCCAATCGGTTTGCAATGCACTCAGCGGTAGCCGTCTTGCCAGTTCCCACGTCGCCGTGGAAGATCACAAGCGGGTACTGCTCAGCGACTAGGTCACACAGGAGGAGCTTTTTTTTGTGCTTGGTCTGACTCCAAGCCCCCAGCTCGCCGAGATTGAGCAAGAGCCGCAACTGGTCGTGGATCTTTCGGTACCGCCCATCGAAGCCGAGCAGTGTCTTTTCACGTGCAGCCAGCGAGGAATCGGGGAGAGGCAACTTGCCGTCAAAAATGCTGGGTTGGGTCATAGGCTGAAGTCCTTGCGCTGCATGCCGTAGCCGTTGCTGACATAGTCACGGTTGGCGTTAGAAGTGAGGGTCGAGTGACTGAGGTCAACCGTGGACGGCACCCAGTTGATCTTGAGCTTCGGTGCCATCTTTTCCTTGGCCGCATTGTCGTAGTCGCTGGTGTACGACAAGACGATGCGCAACTCGGGACTGGGAACCTGCGGCCACATCACCCCGCCGGGGCGGCTCGTCGTCAGCTCACCCGAGGCCACGTTTACCTCGAAGCAAGTCGCCTTCTGCTCCAGACCAAAGCTCAGCAGAGTCAGATCAACCTTCTTCAAGAAGCCGTTTTTGGCCAAGACCTCAATATCGTGCCCCCAACTCCGGGCTTTTTCTTCGGTGATCGCTCCCGTGCTAGAGGCGATCATGACGAGGTCGGCCGTTACCCGGCGCATGACAACTTCGATGTCGGCGACCGAGTAGGTCTCCGTCGCGGCATACGTGTAACTCATTCTTCCTCCTCGACCTTGAAGCGCGGGCCGAACAGCTCTTTCCAGATTTCAATGTCGTCTTCCATGGACGCGAAGTTCGCCGTCTCCCAGGCCTCCAAGGCGGCCGCGACGATTTCCTTGCGTTCGTCCTCAGAAATGCGGCTGGCTACATTGTTGATATTGCATACCGGGTCGAGGATCACAACCGGATCGGTGAAGCTCGGGAACACCAGCCCGTTTTCGGGGAAGGTGATGACCTCTTTCAGGCCGGATTGCGCGATGTAAAGCAGGAAGTCCCGGAAGCGCTTCTCTATGGAACCGTCCTTACCATTCTTCGCGAGCACGTGCGCCATGATCAGTTCGATGGCAAACGACTTGAGCGGCTTCAGTTCGACCCGGTTGCGCCACTTCTTGGCCAGGCGCACGAGGGTGCGAAAGTCGGGATCGATGTCTTTGCGGTCACGCACGAACTTGATCTGGCACGGCGCGCAAGTCTGCACTTTCGTGCCGTCATGGATGTCGAACTGCCAACCGTATCCAGCGCGTGCGGGATCTTCAATGACGGGCACGATGTCCACGCTGAGACCCGAGCCGATGAAGGTCACGGTCGCGGCCTTTCGTTGGATCTCGAAATTCTCGACCGACTTATTGGGGTACAACTTGATCATCGCATCGTAGATAAGCTCGGTCAGGCTGGCCAAGCTTTCCTTATCGACGCTGCGACCGGAGATGTAGAAGACCACGTCAACGTCAACGGGGTCCTCGGACGTCTTGCGCAGGATCGTGTATTTGGCGAACGACCCTGCCTTCACCACCTTGGTAATCTTGATCTCGCTCTGCTCATGCACACGCTTGGTCAGTGCACTGATCAAACTATCAACCTGCGCGTGGTATTCCTTGCGCTTATCTTCAGGAAGGCGCAGCACAGTGCTGTCGTAGTAGCGGATTTGCGTGTTGTTCAGTGGCAAGTTCTTCTCCTCCCGCTGAGTGCAGAAAGGGGTTGCACTCTATGCTTTCGTTCTAAAACAGCACGCAACTGCGCGCCCCGATGCCGCACCCTGATTTGATCGAGTCTGGCCGACCAATAGCCCAAGGCAAGGCGTTCCCCAGTAGGGTACTTGGGGAGGATTGGCAAAGTTTCAAGATGCATCTTTTTGCCATATTCCGGTAAATGATGCCTCTGACAGTTTGACTTCCCAATTAACGACCGCTGAAGCTCTGCGACGATATGCATAGGTAGTGCGTGCCGGTACATGCACCGCCGGGCTCTCGGGCTGCGCCCCGTGCCGTTTATGCCGTCACAGCCGTTCGGCATCGATCCCTCACGCCTTCGCGCCTGCGGCGCTTGCCTCCAGGGGACAGTCCTGCGGACTCTCCCCGCCGCACATCGCTTGGCGCCCCTCGATACCGCCGAACCGGCTGCGCGGATCGGCCCGGCCAGCGCCCCGCCGCATGGGCAGGGCTTGATGGGTACGCCGGTGCTTGCTGCGGCAGGTTGCACGCTCGCGTGCCGTCCTCGACGCTGGCGGTTCTTGCCCATTACGTCACGAAGGACGGTTCACGGACAACCCGCCCGGCATCGCCATGGAGATTCCACAGCACGCTTATAGACCGGCGCCGCACGGTGCGGTGGGTGCGTTCTCGCCTGTCGTCGGGTGGTTGACTTGGCCCGCGTCAGGGGGCGAGCCGGTGCAGCCTTCGGGCGGGGGATGCCGAGTCGGCCTTGTCTCCTTTCGGATGGGGGTGGTTCGACCCAAGGCGTCCTTGTGTTGTTGTGAATCCTGGCGGTGACGCGGCTACGCCTCGGGCTTCATGGCTGCAACCGTCCGGCGAAAACAATTTCCCCTCTGCTGCGCAGATTCCTCGCGGGACAAATTCTTTTCGCCTCCCGGCCCTCCACTGCGTTGCTGCCGCAAGCGGTGCAGCCAGCCCGTCCCCCGCCGGCCGGATCACAACAAGGACGCGATGGGCGCGAACCTTGTTCCACCGTAAGGAGAAATCATCATGGCCAACATCGGCACCTTCACCGCAGACAAAGACGGCTTCACCGGCACGCTTCGCACCCTGACGCTCAACGTCAAGGTCAAGCTGGTGCCCTACGACAAGGGCGACAACGAGAAGGCCCCGGACTTCCGCTTGCAGGCCGCCACTCACGACATCGGTGCGGCGTGGAAGAAGACCAGCGAGGCGGGGCGGGAGTACATCTCCGTGACCCTCGACGACCCTTCGTTCCCGGCCACGGTCTACGCCCGCTTGATCGAAGGCGAGAACGGTACGCATGACCTGATCTGGTCGCGCAGCAAGCCCCAGGCGGCGTGACCGCCGCAGCGCCCCGCCCACGCGGCGGGGCGCTGTGCTGCTTTCGTCGCACTGTATGGAGGCAGCACCATCACCTGGGCCGCGCCGTGTCGAGTTGCTTCCGTCTGCGTTGAGTCTGTGGATTCAAGGACGGCCGGGCGTGTCGGTGCCTGCACCGCCGGGCTTTTCGGGCTGCGCCCCGTGCCGACTTCGCCGTCACGGCCATCCGGCTTCAATCCCTCACGCCTTCGCGCCTGCGGCGCTGCGCGCTACGCTTGCCTCCAGGGGAAAGCCCAGCGGGCTATCCCCGCCGCGCGTGGCTTGGCGCCCCTGAACTCCCCGAACCGGCGGTGCCGGATCGGCAAGGCCAGCACCGATGCGCGTTACCGCGCATCGTCTTTCTTCGCAACGACTTTCAGTTCCTGACGCACTCGCGTCAGGAGCTGTTCGACCTGCTGTGCGTCGTCGCCAGCGTAGGCCAGCGTCAGCAGCGTGAGCGGGTGAATCTCCATCACATCGCACAGCTCGGCCAGCTTGTTCAAGGTGGGGCTTTTGAGATCGCGCTCCAGCGAACTCATATAGGTACGGCTGGACACGTCGGAGAAGGCTTCCTGGCTCAGACCCCGCGCCTTCCTGATGGTCTTCAATGCCTCCGACAATGTGTGCTTCGCCGCCACTCTTGGAACTCCCCAAAATCCAAGATGACAGCCGATTGAGCCCTATAGGACTACAATCTATAGTGTTCATTTAATCCGCTGTACGCCTTTGTGCTTTTACGGAAATCCGTATTTACGGATTGGGACAGAACCACAAAGCCGCATCCGTGCCTTGGCGTAAAGCCGCAAATGCGGCTTCACGCTTTGGCGGATTTGTTCAATTGAAGGGGCCGCCGATGAATCGACTCATCACCGAGGACGAGCGCACGCAGCTACTGGCTCACGGCCAGGCCCGTGCCGATGGCGAGGCCATCGACCCGCTACCCATCGTGCGGCTGTTCACCCCTGACGCGCACGCCATCTGGTTGCTGACCGCGCTCGATCCCGTTGATGCCGATACGGCCTTCGGTCTGATCGACCTGGGGATCGGTATGCCCGAGCTGGGCCACATCAAGCTGTCCGACCTGGAATCCATCGTCGGGCCGCGCAAGCAGCCGGTGATGCGGGATCGGTATTTCCAGGCAGTACGCCCGCTGTCGGCATATCTGCGGCTGGCCCAGGAGAACGGTTCCATCCTCGATTGAACCGCTCGCGCTCCGGCCAAGCCGGGCGCATTGAGACTATTTCGGTCTTATTCCAGACCTGTCCGGTCTGAATGCAGACTATTGCATCCACCCCAGGCGGGTATGACCCAATCAGCCACGATCCTTTTTACAGGTTCGGGCACGGTGTTTCACGCCGCATGACATTTCTAGTCGGGCGGCCGTCGCATTCGGACGGGATTCGCAATACACCGGAGCCAATCGGCCTTGACACCGCATGTTACAGCTTGAATTGATGCCGATGATGTTTTTGATCTGGATGCGGTAGCTCCGTTTTGATCCGCCCGTGGCGGCGTTCCTGCGGTTCGACAGGAGCTTTCGCCATGGTCAATCCTCATCACGTCGCGCACTGGTATCCCACCGCCGCCTATCTGTACATCCTGGGCTTGGACATGTTGGCGCTGGCCTGGGAGTACCTGCGCCGACACCCCGACTATCGGCTCGACTGGCTGCGCCACCATCGCCGGCCACAGACAGCACACAAGGCGGCACAGCGCTGGGGGCTGCGCCTGTGGGAAGACCCGGCCTTGGATGCGCGGGACGCGCACCCGGCCTGGTTGCCCGGCCACGGTGCCGTGGTGCAGCTCTACCCGGACGCCGATCCGCCACCCGATGCGAATGTCTTTGATGTCTGGCGCATCCCTGGCCACAAGCAACTGATCCACGACGGCAAAGGGCTCGCGCTGATCGCGCGCAGCCCCGGCCGTTGGCAGCGCTTCGCGCTCGCGCCTGGCCTGGAAGACGGCATGGCCGTCGCTCGCGCCCATCGCGGTCGCGGCACTACCCATGCGCCCGACACGCCCGCGCCTATGGCGCGGCCACGGCCGCCGCCTGCGGCGCTGCTGGAGCTGCACACCCTGCAGGCGCTCGACGCCACCCTGGCGGGCGCGTCCTTGCGCGAGGTGGGCGAAGGTTTGTTCGGCGCGGACGCCGTGGCCGGCTGGTACAGCGACGGCGGCTTGCGCTCTCGCGTGCGCCGCCTGGTTCGTCGGGGTAATGCGTTGATGCGCGGCGGCTATCGCCGCCTAGCACAACTGCCGCCGCTTGAGAAGGGTCGTTTTGAAGGGGACGCAAAACGACCCTGAGCAAGAGGGCTTCGTTTTCTGAGACTGCCTCCATCCGGTTGCGCTGTGTGGCCGGAGCCCTGCAACCGATGGAGGTTCTCACCATGCGTCCCGCTCCCTTGCGGCCTGCCGCCACTATCTCGCCCGCTGCCGCACAACCGCAGCGTTATCTCACCAACGACGAAGCTGCCGACTACCTGCGCCTGTCGCCGCGCACGCTGGAGAAACAGCGCGTGATCGGCGGCGGCCCCAAGTTCCGCAAGTTCGGCCGGCGTGTCATGTACGCCGTGGCCGACCTCGATGCCTGGGCCGCCGACCGCAGTTTCGAGACGACCTCCGATCCCGAGTACGCCGAGCACCACTCGGCCGACAGCCGTGCGCGCTGATCGGCGGCGCGCGGCAGGCCATCGTCATGTCCAGTTCCGCGCTGCCGTCCCGGCAGCGGCCGTTGCAAGAGCGCGAACAGCTCGACCTGTTCCGCGCCTTGCCCGGCGACATGGCGCCGCGCGACAGCCAGGACTTGATGGCCTTTCCGTTCTTCTCGCTGGCGAAGTCGCGGCGCACGGCGCCGATCGACTTCCGCGCCGGCAACGTCACGATCCGCGTGGAAGGCACGCAGGAGCATGGCATCGCCACGATTTGGGACGCAGACCTGCTCATTTGGGCAGCCTCGCAGATCGTGGAGGCACGCGACGCGGGCTTGCGCCCGTCGCGGCTGATGCAGGCCACGCCCTACGAGATCCTGCGCTTCATCGGGCGCGGTACGTCGCTGCGCGACTACCAGCGCCTCAAAGCCGCGCTGGATCGGCTGCAATCCACAACGGTGGCCACGTCCATCCGCGAAACCACGGGAAGGCGGCTACACCGCTTCTCGTGGATCAACGAGTGGAAGGAGCTGGCCGATGCCAAGGGCACGCCTTTGGGGCTAGAGCTGATCCTGCCGGACTGGTTCTACGCCGGCGTCATGGACGCCGCCCTGGTGTTGACCATCGACCCTGCGTATTTCCGGCTGACCGGCGGCATCGAGCGGTGGCTGTACCGCCTGGTGCGCAAGCACGGCGGCAAGCAGGAATACGGCTGGCAGTTCGACTTTCGCTACCTGCACCAGAAATCGGGCAGCACCGCGAAGCCCTACGACTTCGCCTGCGACCTGCGCGCGCTGGTCGCACGGCAGTCGCTGCCCGGCTACGTCCTGGGCATCGAGCGGATGCCGGACAACGGCATGGAGCTGCTGACGTTCCGGCCCGTGCTGCATACGGCACGGGGATAACTCCGGGAGAGCCTGTGAATGGTGTCGTGCTATCAGGCGTGCGGGGTATCGTGCTATCAGGCGTGGGACTATCGTGCTATCAGGCGTGCCGATCGGCCGCAAAGCCGCGCCAGCATTGGGTTTGCGCGCCCTCTAACTTCTCTAACTTAATTTCTCTAACTTTTGGTAGAGAAGCGCCGCTGCGGTGGACAACCACCACGCGGCCACAAGCGCAGCAGCGACAGCCCGGCTTTCCAACACGGAGGGCCAGGCCATGATCGTTGCTCTGCTCAACCAGAAAGGCGGCGTCGGCAAGACCACGCTCGCCACGCACATCGCTGGCGAGCTGGCGATGCGCGGTCAGCACGTCGTCCTGCTGGACGCCGACCCGCAGGGCTCATCGCTGGACTGGACGCAGCGCAGAAGCCAGCAAGGTCTTCCAAGGCTTTTCAGCGCCGTGGGCCTCGCACGCGAAACACTGCACCAAGAGGCGCCAGAACTCGCCAGGCGGGCCGATCACGTCGTCATCGACGGCCCGCCGCGCATCGCGGCGCTGGCGCGCTCCGCGTTGCTGGCGGCCGAGCGCGTGCTGATCCCGGTGCAGCCCAGCCCCTATGACTTGTGGGCCAGCGCCGAGATGGTGGCGCTGATCCGCGAGGCGCAAGTCTTTCGGCCTGCGCTGCGCGCGGCCTTCGTCATCAACCGCCGCGTCAGCACCACCGTGATCGGGCGCGAAGCACGGCAGGCGCTCGCCGATCAGCCGCTTCCTGCGCTGCGCGCGGAAGTGCATCAGCGCATCGTCTTCGCCGACAGCGTGGCCGCTGGCCGGCTTGCACGCGAGACGGCGCCCGACAGCGCTGCCGCGCGCGAGATCACCGCGCTGGTGGACGAACTGCTGCGGTGGCCGACATGACAGCGAAGCCACCACGCAGCAAGCGCGTTGGCATCGGCGCGCGTCCACCCGCGAATCCGCACGCCGAGGCGTGGATTCGCCAAGGCGACGCCGATGCGCTCAACAAGGGCGACCTCTACACCGCCCGCCTGACCCTCGACATCACGCCCGCCATGCGCGCGCGCATCAAGGTGTCGGCCTTCACGCAAGGCGTGACCGTGGCCGATCTGCTGCGCGGCCTGCTGGAGCGTGAGTTTCCAGAGCATCGCAGGGAGAACACCCCATGACCGCATTCGCTTCGCCTGCCGCTGACGCGGCTATGGCTGCGCTCGCAGCACCTTCCGGCCAGCCTGCCAGCGCGCCGTTGACGCGCGTGGCACTGGCCTACATCGAACCGCGCTTCAAGCTCTACCTGCGCTTCGGCGAACCCGCGTGCACGCAGCAGCTCGACCGCTGGCGGCGCTGCGCGGTGTTCCTGCCTGGCGCGATGTTCTGCCGCATCCGCTGGCACGCCAACGACTACGGCACGATTCGCTGGCAGCTCATGGTCATGCAGGCTTGCACACCACTGGATGCGGTGCAGCGCATCCCTGCCGTGCAGCCGGGCGCGCGCCTGCTGCTACACGCCGAAGGAGAGAACCAGGTGCGCGCCGTGCTGGAGCGCATTGACGCCATCGAGGCGCTGGGCATTGCGCCTGTCGCCGTCTCGCCCGCGTACTGGCGCACGCTTGCCAACCGGCTGGCCGCGCGCTTTTCACTGCCCACGTACACCGCCGAGCGGCACGCCGCGTGGCTGACCGTGAGGGCGCTGCCATGACCGCTCATTCCCCCACCGCACGCACGCCCGAAGCTGCGCCACATCCTCGCTCGCGCCTGCGCGCTCGCATCGTGCTGGCCGGCTTCGCCGCTGTCGGCCTTGCTGCGCTGGCCTGGGCGGCTCTCGTGCAGCCGCTGCCGCGCTTGGTCTACAACCCATCCAACAGCGTGCCGGTCGGCTGGTATCGCGTGCAGCCGCTTGACCATCGGGCCGCCTCGCTGCCGGTCGGCAGCATCGTCCTGACCCGATTGCCTGCCGACGTTGGCGCACTCGCTGCGCAGCGCGGCTACCTGCCGGCTCACGCTCCGCTGCTCAAACGTGTGGGCGCGTTCGCGCCGCAGGAGGTGTGCATCACTGGCCGCGTTGTCCGCATTGACGGCGTGCTTTCGGCCGCCTTGCTGCCTGCCGACCGTTGGGGCCGGCCGCTGCCATCCTGGCAGCAATGCCGTCGCCTCGAACCCGGCGAGCTGTTCCTCTTGAGTGTGACCAACCCGGCATCGTTCGACAGCCGGTATTTCGGGCCGGTCAGCACATCCGCCGTGATCGGCGTCGCGCATCCGGTCTGGCTGGAATCCCGCCCATGATGGCCGTCAATTCGTTACACGTCGCCGTGCATCTCATCGTGCCATCGGGTGTGTCGTTCTGCTGTTTGTCGCCGTGTCGTGGCGCGTGCAGTGCAGGTGCCAATCCTAAGCATTGGGCACCGCACTTCGCGCTGCCTTCGGCGCAGCCGTCCAACGTGCAGGCGTCTTGCCTCGAACGCGCCCGGCCTGCGGCCATTGGCGCGTTCGCCGGCGCGCTGGCTGCTCTCGCAGCAGCGCCGCCGGGCCGCCGCTGCCCGGAGCGACAGCGAGGGGCAAAGGCGGAAGGCAAGACAAAAGGACGCGGCACCGGGCCGCGTCGAAAGCCAGTCTGCACGTGGGGGTGGCGCAGCACGGCGCGGCTTCGCCGCCGTGCCGCATGTGGCGCGAGGCCCGCGCCAAGACAGGGCTGTCCGCGTGCTTCGCACGCCCGGATACGCCAGAGCCTGCAGGAGGCGCAGCCATGACCGACCGTCGCGACGACGATTTCCGCGTCCGCCCCAGCGCCCCGAAGAACCGGGGCCAGAGCTTCGTTTCAAAGGTGCTCAAGCAGGCAGGCAAAGCCAGCAGCGGCAAGTCCTCAGTGCGCCGTACGGCATCGGCGCGAACCGGCCAGCGGCCAGGTTCGCGCCTGGGACGCGGCCACACGGCGGCGCGCTTCGCGGGCGCGAAGCTGACGCCCATGTCGCGGCGCGTGACCATCAAGACGCTGCTGGTCAACAATCAGCGCCGGGCCAGCCCGCAGTCGCTCGCCAAGCACCTGCGCTACATAGAGCGCGACGGCGTAGGCCGCGATGGCGAACCAGGCCGGGCCTATGGGCCGCAGACCGATATCGCCGACCTCGATGCCTTCAAGGAACGCTGCGCCGACGACCGGCATCATTTCCGTTTCATCCTTTCGCCCGAGGATGGCGAGGAGCTGCAGGACCTGCGCACCTATACCCGGCACCTCATGGGCCGCATGGAGGCGGACTTGGGCACGCGGCTGGAATGGGTGGCGGTCGATCACTGGAACACCGACAACCCACATACGCACATCGTCGTCCGCGGGAGCGACGACACTGGCAAAGACCTCATCATCGCGGGCGACTACATCGCCGATGGCTTTCGCCATCGCGCCGCCGAGCTGGCGACCGACTGGCTGGGGCCGCGTACCGATCTGGAGATCCAGCAGACCATGCAGCGCGAGGTGGAGCAGGAACGCTGGACGTGCCTGGATCGCACGCTCAAGCGCGAGCTTGGCGATGATGGCCTGGTGCATGTAGAACGCCTCAACGCACCCCGGCTGCAACGCCAGCGCCTGCTGCTGATCGGCCGACTGCAACGCTTGCAGCACCTGGGCTTGGCCGAAGAGATGCAGCCGGGCACGTGGTCCGTCCATGCCGATGCGGAGAAGACCCTGCGCGCCCTGGGCGAGCGTGGCGACATCATCCGCACGATGCAGCGGGCCCTGCGCGGCGAGCCGCGCGAGCTGGCGATGTTCGAACCAGGCGAGGATGGCCGTACCGTCATCGGCCGCGTGACCGCGAAAGGACTGGCCGACGAGCTGCACGACCGCGGCTATCTGGTCATCGACGGCGTGGACGGCAAGGCCCACTACGTCGCGCTCAACGCCCGCGACGAGCTGGCGAACTATCCGACCGGCGCCGTGGTGGAGGTGAAGGGATCGGCCGACGTGCGCGCGGCCGACCGCAACATCGCTGCGCTGGCAAGCGATGGCCTGTACCGCACCGATCATCACCTCGCCATCGCGCAGGGGCAGGCTGCGCCGGGCCGCGATCCGCAGGAAGTCGTCGCGGCCCACGTCCGCCGCCTCGAAGCCCTGCGCCGCGCCGGCATCGTGGAGCGCGTGGCCGAGGGGCTATGGAAGGTGCCGGGCGACCTGCCCGAGCAGGGCCGACGCTACGACGCGCAGCACCTGGGCGGCGTGGCCGTGGAACTGAAATCGCACTTGCCCATTGAGCGGCAGGCCGGCGTGATCGGCGCCACCTGGCTCGACCAGCAACTGATCGGCGGCGGCTTGGGCCTGGGCGACCTGGGCTTTGGTGCGGAGGCCAAGCAGGCGATGCAGCAGCGCGCCGACTTCCTGGCCGAACAGGGGCTGGCCCAGCGGCGCGGGCAACGCGTGATCCTGGTGCGCAACCTGCTGGGCACGCTGCGCAATCGGGAACTGGCGCACGCCGCCAAGGACATTGCTGCCGAAACCGGCTTGGAGCATCGTCCGGTGGCCGATGGGCAGCGTGTGGCCGGGATCTACCGGCGCTCCGTCATGCTGGCCAGCGGGCGCTACGCGATGCTTGATGATGGCAGGGGGTTCAGTCTGGTGCCGTGGAAGCCGATGATTGAGCAGCGGCTGGGGCAGCAGATTGCCGCCACGGTGCGCGGCGGATCCGCGTCGTGGCAGATTACGCGGGCGCGTGGGCTGTCGATCATGTAATCGGCGCTCAGCCGGATCGACAGCAAGTCTTTCGATGGACATTACGACCACTTCGTCGAAATTGACACAACATATAGCGATGCATGGAGTGCCCGATACGATCAAATTTAGAATGATATAACATCACAAAACTCGTCATGGCAAGCAAATTGAACCGCATGCATTTGTCGGCAAGCTGAATATGACGCCTTCTTTTTATCGCTTTCCTACCTTGCACCGGAATCTCTCTATGTTCAGATGCTCGTTTCCCGTGCTGCGCCAAGGCTTATACATGGTTGCCATGCTCGCCGGCACCCTAGCCGCAGCCGTGCCTGTTTCTGCACAGCAGCAACAGGCGCATGTCCACGGCCACATGACTCTCGATGTGGCCGTGGACGCGCAGACGATTACCCTAGCCATCGAGTCCCCACTGGATAGTTTTCTAGGTTTCGAGCGCGCACCACGCACCGACGCTGAACGCAAGCGCGTGGCCAACCTTGTCGCGCGCCTTCAATCAGCTGACAGCTTGTTCCAGCCCGATCCAGAGGGCGCTTGCAAGCTCTCGAAGGTCGCACTCAGTTCCGCAGCCCTGGGTCTGGGCGAAAAACAGGAAGATGAACACGGCCACGATCATGCCGACAAGAAGGCGCATGATCATGAACACGCGAGCATTGATATCGACATCGTCTTCACCTGCACCCAGGCTACCGAGGCTCGCTTCATCGATGTCAAGTTGTTCGACAGCTATCCACGCATCCGCACCGTCGCCGCTCAGGTGGCCACGCCCCAAGGCCAGTTCAAGCACACCCTGCGCAAGGGCACGTCACGTCTGAACCTGTCGCATTGAATGGGCTATGGCAGATCAGCCCTTGATGGAGCTCACGAACCTTCGCTTTGCCTGGCCGGGCGATGCCCACGACTGCCTGGACATCGCTGCCTTGCGCGTGCAGTCGGGTGAAACCGTGTTCCTGCATGGTCCCAGCGGTTGTGGCAAAAGCACGCTGCTGTCGTTGCTGGCCGGCGTGTTGCTGCCTCAGGCGGGTCGCGTTGCCTTGCTGGGCACAAACTGGGCCGAGCTGCGGCCCGCCGCGCGTGACCGTCAGCGCGTCGATCACGTGGGCTACATCTTTCAGCAGTTCAACCTACTACCCTATTTGACGGCGCTGGACAACGTGCTGCTGCCCTGCCGATTCTCCGCCCGGCGGCGCGACGCGGCCCGGCGCCAGGCCGGGTCGCTGCACGCTGCGGCTGAGCATTGGCTGGCCGGCATGGGGCTGGACGCCTCGGTGTGGCAGCGCCCCGCCCATACTCTGTCGGTCGGCCAGCAGCAGCGTGTGGCAGCGGCGCGCGCCCTGGTGGGCGGGCCTGCCCTGATCATTGCCGACGAGCCGACTTCCTCACTCGACGAGGACCGGCGCGATGCCTTTCTCGACCTGCTGTTGTCCGCCTGCTCCACGGCCTCCAGCGCACTGGTGCTCGTCAGCCACGACCGGCGCATCGCTGGGCGTTTCGATCGCCAGCTGTCGCTGCCGGAAATCAACCGGGCGGCGCAAGGTGCGGGAGCGCTGGCATGAGGGGCGGCTTCTTGCTGAATCTGGCCTGGCGCAGCGCCTGGAACCGGCGCTTCACCCTGACGCTGACCGTCTGCTCGATTGCCTTGTCCACCTTCATGCTGCTGGGTGTGGAACGTCTGCGCGCCGACTTGCGCAGCAGCTTCACCTCGTCGGTCTCGGGGACGGACTTGATCGTTGGTGCCCGCACTGGCTCCGTGCAGTTGCTGCTGTACTCGGTTTTTCACGTTGGCGCAGCCACCAACAACATCCGCTGGAGCAGCGTGCAGGCGCTGGCGCAGTGGCGCGGCGTGGCCTGGGTGGTGCCGCTGTCGCTGGGTGACTCACACCGCGGTTTTCCGGTGCTCGGAACGACCGAGGCCTATTTCGAGCATTTCCGCTACGGTGAGCAGCAGCCCCTGCGCTTGCGCGAAGGGCAGCGCTTTCATGATCTCTACGATGCGGTGCTCGGTGCCGAGGTGGCCGAGCGTCTGGGCTATCGGTTGGGTCAGCGCATCACCCTGGCGCATGGCACGGGTGAGGTGAGCCTGGGGGCCGATCACGCAGACAAGCCCTTCACCGTCGTCGGCATCCTGGCGCGCACCGGGACGCCGGTCGATCGCACCGTGCACATCAGCCTGCAGGCAATGGAGGCGATCCACGTCGACTGGGTGGCCGGTGCCCCACTGCCCGGCATGCGCGTTGGAGCTGAAGAGGCGCGCCAGATGGGTTTGCAGCCCAAGAACGTCACCGCCGCGTTGGTCGGTCTGGAACGGCGTGCGGCCGTGTTCTCGGTCCAGCGCCGATTGAACACCTTCGCGGACGAACCGTTGATGGCTATCTTGCCCGGCGTTGCGCTGGATGAGCTTTGGGACGTGGTGGGCACAGGCGAGCGCGCGGTGCTCCTGATGTCGGGTCTGGTGGCCTTGGTCAGCATGGCCGGCCTGATGTCGGTGGTGCTCGCCGGCTTGAACGAAAGACGGCGCGAGCTGGCGGTGCTGCGCGCCGTGGGCGCCAGCCTCTATCATGTGCTGGCCCTGCTGGCACTGGAAGGTGTTTTGTTGACCCTGCTGGGTATCGCCATCGGCATCGCGGCCTTGGGGGCCTGCGCGCTGGCGCTGGGCCCGTGGCTGCAATCGGCCTTTGGTTTGTCGCTGCACCTGGGACAACCCACGGCGACGCAAGGCCTGTTGCTCGCGGGGCTGTTACTGGCTGGCTGGCTTGCCAGTCTCTTGCCCGGTTGGCGAGCGTATCGCCTGTCGTTGGCCGACGGCCTGTCTCCAAGGATTTGATGCCATGCACAAACGAATCAAACACAGTGCGTTGCGCCGCCACCTGCTAAAGGGTTTGATAGCTGCACCATACTTGGCCACGCCGCACTGGGTGCAGGCCGCCCAGTTCCCGGAAATCAGCTGGGAGGCGCTGATACCCCCGAATTGGGATCCGATGAAGTCATTCAGGGACCTGCAACACTTGGCGAATGCACCGGACTCCGATCCTCGGGTGCAGACCTTGTACGGCCGGATGCGCAAGGTCTGGGACGAAGCACCCACCGTGGCCTCGCTCAAGGGCCGCCGGGTGAAAATCCCCGGCTTCATCGTGCCGCTGGAAGGCGGTGGCGAGAAGGGACTCAAGGAATTTCTGCTGGTGCCTTATTTTGGCGCCTGCATTCACACCCCGCCGCCGCCCGCCAACCAGATCATCCACGTCACATCGAATCCACCCGTGAAAGGCTTTCAGACGATGAGCGCGGTGTGGGTCAGCGGCACGATGGAATTGGAGCGCGGCGAATCGGAGATGGGGGCGAGCGGCTATCGCATCCAGGCGGCGCGAGTGGAAAAATACCGCGAAAAGTAGCGGCGCGTGGGCGGGCGACGGGTGACCACGACGCCTTGGGACGTCAGCGCGAAGGCTTGTCATCTCCTTGCAGCGCGCCGAGCAAGGTGGCCGCATTGGTCTCCATCATGTCGATATAGGTAGGCGCTGATCCGCCAACGAGGGACAGCGCATCGGAATAGAGTTTTCCGCCCATCGTGGCGCCAGTTTCTCGCGCCAGTTGCTCCAGTAGTCGGGGATCGGAAATGTTCTCAATGAAAATCGAGCTGATGCGTTCCCTGCGGATCTGCTCCACCAATCGGGCGATGTCGCGCGCCGAAGGCTCGGATTCGGTGGACAGACCCCGAACCGGCACGAAGCGCAGCCCATAGGCCTGCGTGAAGTAACCAAAGGCGTCGTGGGTGGAGATTACATTGCGACGCTCAGCAGGCAACGCCGCAAACCGCGTGCGAAGGCTGGCATCAAGTGCGTTGAGACGAGCAACATACTCCGCCGCCCTCGCGCGGTAGTAAGCCCCATTCGACGGCTCCGCCTGCGCCAGGCCTTGCTCGATGTTCTTCACATAGACCACAACGTTCCTGACATCTTGCCAGGCGTGCGGGTCCTGGGCCCGAGCATGCGAGTGCCCATGGTGATCTTTCGCGCCATGCCCTGGTTCTGCAAGCGCGAGCGGCCGAACACCTCGCGAGACCACGATCTCCTGCCCCTTGAAGCCAGAGGCCTTCTTCAGACGAGGGAGCCAGCCCTCGAAACCTAGCCCGTTGGACACCAGCACCCGTGCCTGTTGCAATTGCCGGGCCTGCTGCGGCGTGGGCTCGAAAACATGAGCATCGCCATCCGGCCCGACCAACTCCGTGACACTCACCAACTCCCCGCCAACCTCGCGCACCAGGTCTGCCAGGATGGAAAAGCTGGCCACCACCGGCAGCGGTGGCGCTGTGGCCCAGACGGGCAATGAGCAGCTCAGTGCAGCGCCCAGCAAGGCGCGGCGATTGAAGGGGAAGAATGTCATGGTGAGACTCCTGTTTTGAGACGAACAACATGCTTCGCGGCCTGCCGGCGGTGCGCGAGCACGCTGCCAAACGGGCCAACGGACAGTGACAGCGCATACAGGCTCCCCAAACTCAGCGTGATGGCGGCCGATGCAGCGATGCCCACATGAAACGACACCAGCAATCCGATGACGCTGCCCAGCACGGCCACTACGACCGCCATGGCCATCTGCGGACCCACACCGCGTACCCAGAAGCGCCCTGCCGCCGCGGGTAGCACGACGAAGGCCACGGACATCAAGGTTCCCAACGAATGAAACCCTCCCACCAAGTTCAGCACCAGCAGCGCCATGAAGACGGCATGGGCCAGTTCACCCTGGCGCCCTTGCAGGCGTAAGAAACCAGGATCGAAGCACTCCACGATCAGGGGGCGGTAGATCAATGCCAACGCCAGCAGGGAAACCGTGGCGATGGAAGCGGTCAGGAGCAAGGTGGGATCGTCCAGTGCGAGCACTGAGCCGAACAGCACATGCAGCAGATCGACGTTGGAGCCGCGCAACGAGATCAGCAACACGCCCAGTGCCAGAGAGATCAGGTAGAAGCCGGCGAAGCTCGCATCTTCGCGCAGCGCCGTATGCCGGGTGACCACGCCTGAGAGCAACGCCACCAGCAGGCCAGCCAGCAGGCCGCCGATGGACATGGCGGGCAGGGACAGTCCGAAGATCAGATAGCCCAGTGCGGCGCCCGGCAGGATGGCATGCGACATCGCGTCGCCGACCAGGCTCATGCGCCGCAACAGCAAGATCGTCCCCAGCGGGGCGGCACCGACACTCAGGGCCAGGCAGCCAGCCAACGCACGCCGCATGAATCCGTATTCGGCGAACGGCGCCCAGATTTCGCCGATCATGCGCGCGCCCACGCCAGTTCCGAACCATCCAGTACGCGATGGGTGTCGCCCCAGGCGAATACCCGCCCCGCCAAAGCCAGTGCCAGCGGGAAATGCGTCCGCACCAACTGGCGGTCGTGCAGCACTGCAATCACCGTCTTACCCTGCGCATGCCAGGCGTGGATGAGCTGCAGCAATGCGAGGACCGTGGGCTCATCGACGCCAGAGAATGGTTCGTCGAGCAGTATCACCGACGGGTCCTGAGCCAGCAGGCGTGCAAAGCGCATGCGCTGAAACTGTCCTCCGGACAATTCGCCGATCCAGTGCGAGGCCTGGTCTTGCAGCCCCACGGCAACAATGGCTTCGTCAACCCGGCGGGCGAGCGTTCGTCCCACAGCGCGCAGGCCGCCAATGCGGGCCCACAGCCCTACGGCCACAAAATCTTTGACACGAACCGGAAACTGAGGCTCTACTTCGCTGGCCTGCGCCAGATAACCGAGTGCTGACCGCGGATACCTGGATTCGACCGTTCCCCGCAAGGGCCGCAGCAGCCCAAGCAATCCTTTGAGCAAGGTGGATTTGCCCGCGCCATTGGGACCGACAATGGCCGTCATGGTGCCCGCAGTGAATTCCCCGTGGACATCGCGCACGATGACCGTCTCGCCGTACCCAAGGCTGACGTGGTTCAGCACGAGATCGGCAGGCTGAGCCTGAAGTGTTGGTGTGAGCGCCGTCATGCGTTCCCCACGGCCCAGATCACAACCAGCCACAGCATCGCAGCCGCAATCGCGGCCAGCAGAAAGCGTGTGAAGGCCGAGGTTTGCAGGAGGCTGGCTCGCCATTGGGCTGCATGCCCGCTTTCTGTGCTGCGCATGTGTTCACTTTCCTGGGGTGCCATGGTCCGGAACGTAGATGATTTCCCCGCTCTCCAGCCGATAGGCAGTACCCACGCGCTGGCCCTGACGGGCCTGCTGAGGGGACTTGCCATCGGCCTTGGCGTCCCCGGCCACATAGCGCGAGACCTTGCCGCCCTCGCGCGTGATGATCTCCATGTTTGGCTGGCCGGGGTTCTTGACTAGGGTGAAGTCTTTGGCTGTGAGCATGTCGGCGATGCGCAGGTTGGACACCAGCGCGATCATCAGCGCAAGAGCAAACACCAAGGCGACATCGAACAGGTTGATCAGAAAGCCCATTGGATCCATGTCGTCGCTGTCGCCACCCAGGCCGGAGCCATGCAGCAGGGAACGGCGGCGCTTCATGCGGCTTCTTCCTGTTTGGTACCTTGCAGGCGTGCACTGACGAATTCCAGCAGCGATAAATCGTCCATCGCCCAACGCTGCGCGGCTTGGTACAGCAGGAAGCCGATGGCGCCGATCACGAGACCGACCACGGTGGTGGCAAAAGCGACCTCCATCTTGCGCGCCAGCACTGCGATGTCGCCAGCGGCCAGCGCCACCAAGGCGGGCCCCAGCGGGATCAGAGTGCCCATCAGTCCCAGCAGTGGGCCGATGCGCGTCATGGTGCGAAGCAGCGCCAGTTGACGATCGATGGCGAGTTCGAACTCCGTCACCACACGCTCATGCCACACAGGGTCGGTGGGGGCTTGACGCAGAGCGGCCAGTGCCTGGTGTAGCGCGTCGGCCTTGCGCGGGGTGGCGTGCTCCAGCGTGTCGAGCAGTTCACCCGTCGGCACCGTGGCCAATGCGCCGGTGTTGCGCCGGCGGCGCAGCCGGTCGCTCCAGCGGCCGTAGAAGCCGCCCAGCGCCAGCAGGCCGCGAACGAGCAGGTAGAGGATGGCGACCACCACCGGCACCTGCAGCGCGGTTGAGATCCAGGAGAGGGTTTGTATGAGCGATTCCATGTGTTTTTCTTTGATTGATTCAACGTCGCCGCTGCAGCAACCAGCCCAGAGCGGCCAGCGCGGTGACTACAGCGGTCAAGATGGCCAAGCGGTCACCCCACAGCGGTACGGGGTCGATGGCGATCTGGAAGGTGGGCCGTGCCAGCCACAACCCGGCAACGGCCTGTGCACCATGCAGGCCCACGCGCAGCGCGCCACGTGTGGCGGCATCGGGCAAGGCCCAGCGCAGCAGCGCAGTGGCGGCGGCCAGCAGCAGGGCAAAGACCAGCGCGCAAAGCCAGGCCAGCGTGCCGTAGTCCCAGCCATCGACCAGCAGCATCACGGCCACCTGGGCGAAGAACAGCGACAGCAGCGCTGAGGGCGGCGGCAGCCAGCCCAGCCAGCGCCACCAGCGTGTGGCCTGTCCCTGCGCTGCACGCACGGCCTGGCTACCGAAGAGCAGCGCCTCCGCCAATAGCAGTGCCGCCAAGTCCTGCCGCCGCTGGGGCGACGCGACCCAGCGCAGAATCTCGGCGGTGCTGGTGCGGCTGGCCAGCTCGCCCGATGCGGCCAGCGCGCCAGCCAGCGCCAGAACCATCACCGCTTGCAGCGGCCGGGGCCATTCGCTGGCCTGCAGGGCCGCGAGGACCATGCAGCAGGCGGCTAGCAGCAGCAGGATGCTGCCGTCCAGGCTCATGCCCTGGCTCCAGGGTGGCGGCGGCGCAGCCGCCACACCAGCGCCCCCAGCACCAGTAGCGCGCCTGCCAGCACGGCGATGGCGGCGGCCCCAGGACGCAATGCCATGGACTGTTCCGGCGTGGCCTCACCGGGTGCGCGACCTTGCTCGGCGGCCTGGCCTCCCGCGTGCTGGGCCGCCGGCCGGTCATCAGCCTTGCGCAGCACCGTGGCCTTGTCAGTAGCGATAGCCGCGCCCTCGTTGGCGTTCTGCAGCGCATCGTCATAGGCCTGGCGAGCGTCGGGGGCCACCTGCTCGGCGATGAAGCCGCGCAGCGCCCGGTTGTCGTTGACGAAGCCCGTGCCGCTGGCGCCAAAGCGAGCGACCAGGTCGGCATGCAGGCCGGCCACCTCGCGCAGGCGTGCGTCGCCGGGCTGCCAGTAGCCTTTGCGCGCGGTCTCCAGCATCACCGCCGTCATCTCCTGCAGCGCATAAGGATTGGCGCGCTCGAAGAACTGGCGTGTGCCCAGACCGTGCGCGTCGCGGACATAGGTGTCGTGCAGCGCATCCCACATCTCGGTCGGGATGGCATCGGGCTTCATCACATTCCAGCCATAGAGATTGCGGAACGTCTCGGCGAACACCTCGGCGGACGAAGCACCGCCCTGGGCCATGGCCTCGATATAGGCTGGATTCAGCACCGTGGCACGCGCTTCCACGGCAATGGCTGTCTTGGCCTCGCGCACGGTGGGCCGCGAAGGGTTGCGGTAGTCGCTGAAGTACGCGGCCGGCTCCTGCCCGGTGACCTCGTGCACCGCCAGGTTCAGCCCGCCCATGAATTCATAGACATGGTCGAGCGAGATCGGCCCCCAGGTGTTGGATTCGAGCGGCTGTACCACCACCTGCGTGCCGGCCAGGGCAGCCTCGAACGCGCCGCTCTGGAAAGCGCCCCACAGGTCGCCCTCGCCGAAGGCAGCACCCATGTTGGCCAGATAGGTGTGGGCGACTTCGGAGCGGTCCCTCCAGCGGTCGCCGGCCTCGACCATGCCCATGATGCCGCTGCCGTAGTTGCCATTGACGCCGCCGAACACGCGCACGGCGGCAAAGCGGCGCGCATCGGCGGGCGAAGCACCGCGCTCCTTGAGCGCACGTTCCACGGCCTGTACGCCCTGGGCGACGGCATTGTCTTGCTCGCGCGCCTGGGCGGCCATCGTCACGGCCTTGTTGATCAGGTACAGACGCGAGGCTGCCAAGTCGCGCAATTGGCCCGAGGTCTGCACCACCACGTCAATGCGCGGGCGGCCCAACTCCTCCCGCGGAATCAGGCGCAGGCCCGACACGCGCCCGAACGGGTCGCGCACCGGCGCCACGCCCAGTAGGTAGAGGATCTGCGCGACGCTGGTGCCCTCGGTGTGGATAAAGTCGCCAGCCCATAGCGTGAAGGCCACCTTGCTCGGCCACTGGCCTTCGTGGGCTGCGCGGTGCTGGGCCAGCATCTGGTCAGCCAGTTGCCGTCCCACGGTCCAGGCCTGTTCGGACGGGGTTTTTTCGGCGTCGATGGCGAACAGGTTGCGTCCGGTGGGCAGCGCTGCCGGGTTGATGAGGGGGTCGCCGCCCGACGAGGGCGGCGTGAAGCCGCCGGCCAGTGCATTGGTGAGCGCGGTCAGCTCGCGTGCCGGACTTTCAGCCAACTGGCCGCGATAGTGAGGAATGGCCTGCAGGCGCTCGCGCAACGTCAGCACGGCCTGGGCGAAGCGCCTTTCGTCCTCGGCGCGTCGGGTGGCGCTGCGCTCCAGTGTTTGTGTGAGATGGGCGATGCCGGCCGCCGCGTCCTGGCGGCGTGCCTGCCAGGAGTCCTGCAGTGCCGGTGCCTGCTGCCAAAAACGCAGCGCGGCGAGCAGCCGGGCTTGTGCAGGCGCATCCAGACCCTGGATGCGCTGCTGCGCTGCCTGCGCCTCCGGTGTGGCCTCGGCCGTTTCCAGCGCGCCCTGGTGTTCGCGCGCCTGAGCTTGCAGGGCCTCTTTGGCACGGCCGGCCTCGGCCTCGGTGCGCGCTCGAAGCGCCGGGTCGGCCAGCCAGCCCAATATCTTGCGGCGCATGGGCTCGCTCTGCATGGCGGACAGCAGGGGCTTCACATCGGAGTCGGCGGCGATCTCCAGCGCCTGGGCCATAGCGGGAATGGCCTTGGCGACGGTGCGCGCGCTCTGCAGGGATTCTGGGTCCAGCGAACGCAGCGCCTGCTTGAGTTTCTGGTCGGAACGCAACCCTTCCAGGAACTCACGCTTCTTCGGATCTGCCAGCGCACGCGCCAGGTGTTGGCGCAGTGCGCCATCGTCGGCCACTGTGCCGGTGGCAGGCGCGCGACGGGCGCGTGAATCACCCATGGCGATCAAGCCTCGCACCAGTTCGTCGTCACCAGGGCGGCGCTGCGCTTTTTCCCAGTCCAGGGCGCGCTGCAACTCGCCGGGCTGCACCACCTGGGCCAGCAGGGGCGTGGCTGCTTCGCCGCGCTCGGCGCGCGCAATCAAGGTCTCGGCGTGGGGCCGGTAGGTGCGCGCCAGCCACGCTGAATGGTCGAGCTGCTCACGCCGTACGGTGCCGCGCGCCACATCCAATTCGGCCAACGCCTGTACCACCGCGTCCAGGCCCATCAGCCGCGCGGTGGCGTCCAGCGCGGGCGGCGCATACGGGGTGCCCAGCGTGTACAGACCGGCGGTGATGCGCGCATCCTCCACAGTTTCCATGTGGTCGGCCAACTGCTCCAGGTGGGCATCGCTCCAGGGCTGCTCTGCAGCGAACGACAGGTCGCGGTGCAGGCCTAGTGCCACGGCCTGGCGCTGAATGTCCTGCGCGTACTGGTGCTTGAGCGCGGGGCTGCCAGTGGCACCCCAAGTTTGCAGGCGGTCTGCGAGCTGCTTGTAGCCGGACTGTGCGCCGCCTTCGCGCAGCGGCGGCGTCAGGTGCGAGACGATGGTGGCGTAGCTGCGGCGCTTGGCGATCATGGCCTCGCCGACGTTGCCCATGGTGTACAGGTACAGATGCGGCACCTGGCCGATCAAGGCGTCGGGCCAGTCATTGTCGGACAGCGCGACTTGCTTGCTGGGCGTGAACTCCAGGCTGCCGTGGGTGCCGAAGTGCATCACCGCATCCGCACCGAAGACCTCGCGCGTCCACAGGTACGAGGCCACATAGGGCCAAGGCGGCGCGAGCTGAGTGCCGTGCACGATCTTGAAGGTGTCGTCACCCACACCGGACAGCGGCTGCGGCAGCAGCACCACGTTGCCCAGCGGCACGCGCGCCACGGCGACGCGGCCTTCATCGCCGGCTCTATCGCTCAGGTAGACGCCGGGCGCGGGGCCGAACTGTCGGGCTACCTGATCGCACAAAAGCTGCGCGATCTGCTGGCCGCACCAGTCCTTCAGTTGCGTAGCCTGCACCCAGGCCGGATCGGCCTCGCCCAGGAATTTGGCGAAATCACCCTTGGCATAGGGCCCGATGTTGGGGCCGCGCCGCTGCAGCAGCCGAGCAAAATCGGCCTCGGTGGCAGGCAGTCCGTCCACACGGTAGCCATCGGCCCGCAGGCGCTTGAGCAAAGCGTAGAGTGAGGGCGCAACCTCCAGGTCGCCTGCGGTCAGCGCGCTCTGGCCGGGGCCTTTGTAGTAGTAGATGGCCAGCTTCTTGTCGGCATTTGCCTTGGCCTTGAGCGCCACGGTGCGCTGCACCAGATCGGCAAAGCGTTCCAGCCGCTGCGGCAGCGCGCGGAACACGCGCAGGCCGTCCCGGTCGCGGAACTGCGCGGCGATCGCCATCGGCGTAGTCGCGCCGTCGATCTCGGGCAGAGTGACGGACATCGTCAGAAGGCCGCCCTCGAAACTGCGCTGATCGGCCAGCCATTCGCTCTCCTCGGTGAAAACGCTCACTGGCGCGAACAGGGGGATATTGCGCTCGGTGAGCCACTGCCGTGCCTCATCGGCTTGCCCCACGGTCAGCCTCCCGTGCGGCATGTACACCACGGCGGCCGGGTCGGCCTGCCGCAAAAAGGCCAGACGCTGGCGCACGGCGGAGATAGGCACGACCTCGAAGCCACGCGCTTCGAAGACTCGGATGGCGGCGTCCACATGGTCTCGGTTGGCGTTGAAGGGCCCAGGCACGCTAGTCAGCAGCGCCAGGCGCGGGCGACCCAGCTTCCAGCCTGGCTGCTTTTGCAGGTACTGCTCGAAACTCGCGAAGTCCGCAAAGACTGCCTCATCGCTCAAGTGGAAGAACACGTCCTGTGGCATGGGTTGGGGCGGCTCCACCTGGCTCGCGAACAAGCGCTTTCCGTCCAGCACGCGGCGGGCGTAGGTCTGCAGGCGCGCATAGTTCACCGGACCGCCGCCGCGCAGGTAGGCCGAGACGGCATCGAGATCGACACCCTGCAGGCTGGTGAGCATGTCATGTTGCGGGTTGGTGGCACCGTCCACATAGACGGGCGTTCCTGACTGTGCGGCGGCGCGCAGCTGCTGCATCTGCGCATCGTCGAGCTTCAGGCCGCGGCCAAAGACCAGCACGAGGTCATAGCGCCGCGCCTGGTTCAGCCGCTCCAGCGGCAAGACCTCGGCGCGGGTGAAGGCGCCGGGGCTGGCCTTGAGCAGGCGCGCCGCCTGGAAGTCCGGGTAATGCACCAGCGCCACCCGCGTGGGTGCCAGCCAAGCGCTCCAGGCCATCCATAGCGCGGCAGCGGCCGCGAGGATCACCATCGCAGTCAGCAGTGTGCGGCGCCAGTTCCGGGTTGTTTTGATTGAGCCACGAGCCCATCCCATTTTTTTGCCTGTTCTTAAAAATTGTTGCGTGATGTTATAACATTCATTGATTTGAAAATTGGTAAAGATGGGAATGTCATGTTTCGTTTGACGCGGCTGCACGCAGCCATGTGGGGGGTATGGGCGGCCGCAGGCGTGGTGTGGGCGCAGGAGACGCCGGCGAGTGCGCCGGTCCAGGTCGATGCTGGCGAAGCAGCAACGCTGCCTTCCGTTGTCATCACCGCCACACGGCAGCCTACGGCAGCACTTACTACACCAGCGACGGTGTCGGTGATCGACGAGAGGCAGTTACAAGAAAACCTGGTGACGGACTTCAGCGAGATGTTCCGCTACGAACCTGGTATCTCGGTCAGCCGCGAGGCGCGCGGACGCGGCGGCGAAGCTGCGATCCAGGTGCGTGGCATTGGTGCCCAACGCTTGGGCATGTTCCTCGATGGCGTGCGTCTGCCGGGCGGCTATGTGGCGGCGGGAGCCAACTCCGGCCAACTTCGCGTGGACCCACTGTCACTGAGCCGTGTGGAGGTACTCAAGGGGCCGGCCTCCAGCCTGTACGGCAGCGACGCATTGGCCGGCGTGGTGTTGTTCCGCACGCTGTCGCCGCAGGACTTCCTGGACAGTTCCAGGAATTTTGCCGGCTCTGCCTCCACGGGCTACGATGGCCGCGACAACGGCCGCTGGGGCCATGCCGACCTGGCGTTTCGCGCCGGCCCAACGCAGAACCTGCTGTCCTTCACGGCGCGTGACGGACACCAGCTCAAGAATCACCCGGACAGTGACTTGCATCCCAACCCGCAGGACACGCAGATGCGCAATCTGCTGTTCAAGTCGGTGCTCGACATCGACCCCGCTCAGTCGCTGACGTTCACGGGTGAGCACTACGAGCAGTCGATCCGCACCGACCAGCAGTCGCTGATCGGCCCCATTGCTGGTGGCACACGCATCACCGGCAGCCAAGCGGACGACATCAGTCGCCGCGACCGGCTGGGCCTGGCTTACCGCTATGCACCCAGCAACGGCTGGTTCGACAATTTTTCGGCGCAGATCGACTACCAGCGCAGCCGCAGCGAAGAGCGCACGCACGAAGGACGCAAGCCTCCGGGCGCCGCCCCGGCGTTGCTGCGTGACAGCACCATGTCCTACCGCGAGCCTCAATGGTCTAGTAGCCTGCAATTCGACGGCCATGCCGACACGGGCAACGTGGCCCACCGTTGGGTGGCGGGCATGGATGTGCTATCCAAATCGGTCAGCCTCTACAACAATGCCGTGGAGCGCACTGTGGCGGGAACCGGTGCTACCAGCGTCATCGATGGCGAAATCTTTCCGCGCCGCACCGCGCCTGAGGCCGACGTGCGCAGCCTCGGCCTGTTTGTCCAGGACGAGATGGCCTTCGGCGACGGCAGGCTACGCCTGACACCGAGTCTGCGTTTCGACACCTACCGGATCTCACCCAAGCCCGACGCTCTGTTCGCTAACGCCAACGTGGGCGGTACCACCCCGGTGGCTCTATCCAAGACCGCATGGACGCCGCGCCTGGGGTTAAGCTACGAGTGGCAGCCCCGCCAGGTCGCCTATGCCAACCTCGTGACGGGCTTTCGCATGCCCGCGCCGGAGCAACTCAACCGTGCCGGGCAGACCGCCGTGGCGACATTCATCCACGACTTCATCCCCAACCCCAACCTCAAGCCCGAGCGCAGCCGGGGTGTGGAGTTGGGCCTGCGTGGTGAGTCGGACATGGGCTCGTATGAGCTGTCGGCCTTCTACAACCGCTACACCGACTTCATCGACACCCAGATGATCGCCTTCATCCCACCAGGGCAGAGCGGCGGCCCACGTGCGATACGGCGCTTTCAGTCGCGCAACCTCGGAGAGGTGGAGATCTACGGCATCGAGGCCAAGGGGCAGATACCGATCAGCCACTGGTTCAACGCAGCCGACCGCTGGCGCCTGATCGGCGCCATGCAGTGGTCGATAGGCAACGACAAAACCGCTGACCAGCCGCTCAACAGCATTCAGCCCGCGCGGCTGGTTGCCGGGCTGCGCTGGGATGGGCGCGGCGGGCGTTTTGGCGGGCAACTCACGAGCAATTTCGTGGCGGGAAAGCGGCGTGTCAACGAGGCGTTGGCGCAGACCGGACCGACTGCCCCCGTGCCACTCAAGACCGCCGGCTATGCCACGATGGATATGACAGCCTACTGGCGCATCGGCAAGCAGGCCACGCTGAACCTGGCGATCTACAACCTGTTCAACCGGCAATACTACGATTGGTCCACAGTGAGCGGGTTGACGGGCAACGATGCGCGGTTGGCCGCCTATACGGCGCCGGGGCGCACAGCCTCAATCAGCATGCGTGTGGATTTCTGACGAATTGTTGAGAAAGTCGGGCCGCGCGGCTATAGGCCGTGCGGGGCCGACTTCACGGCAGGCGGATGGTCGCAGCGGCCACAGGTACCGTGCATCTCGACGGAGGCCTTGCTCATGCGAAAAGCGTGGTCTTTCGACCAGCCTTTGAGACGGCGTTCGATGGCTTGGTCTGAGAACTCCTCCACCTGCCCGCACTGATCGCAAATGGCGAAGACGACCAGCCCATGCCGGTGGTCATGGGGGTGAGCGCATGCGACGAAAGAATTCAGCGTTTCCACGCGGTGCACGAGCCCGTACTCGATCAGCTTGTCCAGCGCACGGTACACCTGTTGCGGCGCGCGCAATCCCTCCGCCCGCAGATGGTCGAGTAGCGTGTATGCGCTCGCAGGATTCTCCTCACGCGCAAGTGCGTTGAGCACGAGTGACTGGTGCTTGGTCAGCTCCTGAGAGTGCAGCTTGGCTGAGGGCGACATTGCTTCAAGCGTTATGTTGTAACGCCCAACAGTTTAGCGCTTCTAGCCCACAGAGGAAATATCAAACCTTGCCTCGGGCTGCGGCATTCAATGGCGTCAATGCTCCTGGGAACGGGGCGATCCCAAAGTCCATTCACATGGCCTGGTCGAGCGGATTGACGCGCCAACCTGGTTCCACTGCAATTTCACTCTGATTTAAGTTATGTTATAACATCACATAAATTTCAATGTTAATCCCCGTGCATATCGCGATCCACGGAGAGTTCTGTGCAACTGACCACCAACCAGCAACGAGTCCTTACGGCCCTTCGGCAAGCCAGCGAGCCGCTCAGCGCATATGCGCTTCTTGATCGATTACGCGAGCAGGGTTTTAGTGCACCCATGCAGGTCTATCGGGCGCTGGAGCGTTTGGCCAACGATGGGTCGGTACACCGTCTTGCGACCTTGAATGCGTACGTGCCATGCAATCACGCGGTGGACTGCCAACACGGCTTCAGGGCCTTCGCCATCTGCGATCAGTGCGGCCATGTGGATGAGTTTTCTGAACGTGACTTGGGACGCTGCATCAACCGTTGGACGAAGAACAAAGCCTTCTCGCTGCGTAGTTCGACCATCGAACTGCATGGCAAATGCGCAGATTGCGCAGGGCCGCAGTGACATCTCACCGAGCCGATTGCCCCTGAATATGAAGAAATCAAGATGAAAACCGCAACCCTAGATCTCGCGAAAAAACTCCCCGTCACTGTTCTGTCCGGCTTTCTGGGCGCGGGCAAGACAACGCTGCTCAACCATATCCTGAACAACCGTGAGGGCCGGCGCGTCGCGGTCATCGTCAACGACATGAGCGAGGTCAACATCGACGCCGCGCTGGTGCGCGAAGGCGGGGCCGAGCTGTCGCGCACCGACGAGAAGCTGGTGGAGATGAGCAACGGCTGTATCTGCTGCACGTTGCGCGAGGATTTGCTGCTTGAAGTGGATCGCCTTGCCAAGGAAGGCCGCTTCGACCAGCTCGTGATCGAATCCACGGGGATTTCAGAGCCTCTGCCGGTGGCGGAAACCTTCACCTTCGAGGGCGAGGACGGCCGCAGCCTGGGTGAGGTGGCCCGGCTCGACACGATGGTGACGGTGGTTGATGCCTTCAACTTCCTGCGCGACTACAGCTCGCGCGACAGCATCCAGTCGCGCGGCGAGTCGCTGGGCGATGAAGACCAGCGCACGGTGGTAGACCTTTTGATCGAGCAGATTGAGTTCTGCGACGTGATCGTGCTTAACAAGGTTGACCTGATCAGCGACGAGGAGCGCGAGCGGTTGATGGCGATTTTGCGCAGCCTCAACCCGCGTGCCCGTATCGAGATCGCCGAGTTCGGCAAGGTGCCGCTCGACCGCGTACTGGATACCGGTCTGTTCGATTTCGACGAAGCCTCCAGGGCGCCGGGCTGGTTGCAAGAGCTGCGCGGTACACACACGCCGGAGACCGAGGAATACGGTATCCGCAATTTCGTCTATCGCGCGCGACGGCCCTTCCATCCGCAACGCTTCTTCGATTGGGTGGAAAGCGAATGGCCCGGCGTGGTGCGCTCCAAAGGCTTCTTCTGGCTTGCCAGCCATCCGACGCTGGCGGGCAATTGGTCGCAGGCGGGCGCGGTGGCCCGGCATAACGTGGCGGGCTACTGGTGGGCTGCCGTGCCGCAGGAGCGCTGGCCGCAAGACCCTGAAGCCGTGGCGCTGATCCGCGAGAAATGGGACGAACACGTCGGCGACGCCCGCCAGGAACTGGTGCTGATCGGTATGGACATGGACGAGGCTGCGCTGCGCGCTCGATTCGACGTTTGTTTACTGACCGACGAGGAAATGGCCCAAGGCCCGAAGACGTGGACGGCCTGGCACAACCCGTTTCCCGATTGGTCCTGATTGATTCCGATTGGTTCTGATCAGTCCTGATTTGACCGTGCTTCCCATGCTCTGAACCGGGTGGGGTGCACCTCCACTGGATTTTGAGCATGAATGCCGCACTTCCCGACGTTTCACTGACCGACATCGCCCCCCGCCTCAGCCCGCTGGCGTGGGTCGGTATGCAGGGCATCGACCTGCCCATCACCGTGGCCGAGCTTGGCTACCGGCGCGAGCTGCATGCGCGCGCCGACGTACAGGTCGATTTGCCCGCCCCGCATGTCAAAGGCATCCACATGTCCCGGTTGTACCGGCTGCTGGATGCGCTGGGCCAGGGCGAAGCGCTCTCGCCAACGGGCCTGTGCCATCTGCTCCAGGACATGATCGCCAGCCATCAGGACTGCGACAGTCGTTGCGCACGGCTGCGCTTGAACTTTGCGCTGCTGATGCGGCGTCCGGCGCTGGTCACGCAGGGACTGTCCGGTTGGAAGTCCTACCCCGTCTGCTTGGATGTTTCCCTCATTAACGGCGTATTCAGGTGCCGCGTGCAGGTCACGGCGGGCTATTCCTCGACCTGCCCCTGTTCGGCCGCGCTGTCGCGGCAGATCATCGAGCAGGGCTTTCTGAAAGCCTTCGATCAGCAGTCCCCGGTGGAGCCGACAGATGTGGCGGCCTGGCTGCACCAGCATGCGACGCTGGCGACGCCGCATAGCCAGCGCAGCGAGGCGCAGGTCACGGTGGATGTGCCCAGCGACGCCGACACGCTCGGGCTGCTGGCGTTGATCGACCGCATCGAGGAGGCCGTGGGCACGCCGGTGCAAACGGCGGTCAAGCGCGCCGACGAACAGGCGTTCGCGGCGCTCAACGGCCAGAACCTGATGTTCGTTGAGGACGCCGCCCGGCGCATCGAGGCGGCATTGGGTGGCTACGCCAGTCCCACTGTCCATGTCCGGCACCTGGAGAGCCTGCACCCGCACGACGCGGTGGCGTGGGCGGCTCCTATGCCCGAAGGAGTTTCCGCATGAGCGCCGAATCCCCATCCAGCCTGATCCCCGTCACCCTGCTGACAGGGTTCCTTGGCAGCGGCAAGACCACCGTGCTCAATCATCTGGTGCGCCAACCCGAGCTGGCTGACGCGCTGGTCATCATCAACGAGTTCGGCGAAATGGCGCTCGACCACCTACTGGTCGCTCATAGCACCGAGAACCTGGTGATGGAAATGAGCAGCGGTTGCCTGTGCTGCACCATCCGCGGCGATCTGGTCAAAACCTTGCGCGACATCACCTGGCGCTTCTCGCGCGGCGGCCAACGACAGTTCCGGCGCGTGCTGATCGAGACCACGGGCCTGGCCGATCCGGCGCCCATCATCCACACGCTGATGACCCATCCGCAGATCGCGCCAAAGTACCGGCTCGATGGCATTGTCACGACCGTGGACATGGCCACCGGCATGCACACCCTCGATCGGCACCCGGAAGCCGTCAAGCAGACGGCCGTGGCCGACGCGCTGCTGCTTACCAAGGCGGATCTGGTCTCTGACGAGCAACGCAATACGCTGTTGCGCCGACTGGACGGCATCAATCCGGCCGCCCCGCGCTGGGAGGTGCGGGGTGGCGATATTGCACCGCAGAAGGTGCTGAATCTCGGACTGTTTTCTGTGGATGGCAAGACCCCCGACGTGGCGCGCTGGCTGCGAGAGGAAGCCTATGCGCCGGCGCATGAACACGCACACGATCACCATGTGCACGATCACGGCCATCACGGCCACACCCATCTCGAGCACGAATCGCACAGCCACCATGAACACGGTCACAGCCACGCGCATGCGCACCATGACGTGAACCGCCATGATGACCACATCCGTGCGTTCTGCTTCCATGTCGATGAGCCGATACCCGACGAGGTATTGACCGATTGGCTCGAACTGCTCATGAGCTTCGTGGGAAGCAACATCCTTCGCGTCAAGGGCATCCTCAACGTTGAGGGCAGCACGCAGCCGATCGTCGTGCATGGCGTGCAGCACATCTTCCATCCGCCCGTACCGCTGCCCGCGTGGCCGAGCGAAGACCGCCGCTCGCGCATGGTCTTCATCACCCAGGACGTTGACCGGGAAGTGGTCGAGCGCACTTTCGAGGCGCTACGGCAGGCGCTGCCACAAGCGGGGGAGCCGACCGCATGAACCCGCCCATCCTTCTCTACAACACGCTCGCGCGCAAGAAGGAACCCTTACGTACCGAACAACCCGACCGGGTGACGATGTATGTGTGCGGCCCCACGGTCTACAACTTCGCCCACATCGGCAACGCGCGGCCCGCCGTCGTGTTCGACGTGCTGGCCCGGTTGCTCAGGCACGACTACCGCGAGGTGGTCTATGCCCGCAACTTCACGGACGTGGACGACAAGATCAACGCGGCGGCGGCCGTCGAGGGGGTGCCCATCGGCACCATCACCGGCCGCTACATCGACGCCTACCACGAGGACATGCGGGCGTTGGAGGTGCTGACACCCGACCTGGAGCCGCGCGTCACCGACCATATCCCCGCAATCATCGACTTGATCCTGGAACTGATCGAGCGCGGCCACGCCTACGTCGAACAGGGGCACGTGCTGTTCAATGTGCCGTCCTATTCCGCCTACGGGCAGCTCTCGGGGCGACGCACCGAGGACATGCTGGCCGGCGCCCGCGTGGAGGTGGCGCCCTACAAGCGCGACCCCATGGATTTCGTGCTTTGGAAGCCCTCGACGCCGGAGCAGCCGGGATGGGACAGTCCCTGGGGCCGGGGCCGCCCTGGCTGGCATGTTGAATGCTCGGCCATGATTGGACAGCACCTGGGGCACACCATCGACATTCACGGAGGCGGGCAGGATCTGATCTTCCCGCACCACGAGAATGAAATCGCCCAGGGCACCTGCGCGCACGGCTCCTTGTACTGCCGTACCTGGGTACACAACAGCTTCGTCACGGTGGACGGACAGAAGATGTCCAAATCGCTGGGCAACGTGCTGCTGGTGCGCGACCTGCTGGCGCAGGCGCCGGGCGAGACCATCCGTCTGGCGCTGCTGTCCACGCACTACCGGCGCCCTTTGGACTGGAGTGCTCAGCGTCTTGCTGACGCGCGGCAGACGCTGGTGCGCTTCTACACCAGCCTGGCGAAGGTCGAACACTTCGCCATATCGCCAGACGCTGCCCCCGATCCAGAGGTGTTGGAGGCACTGAGAAACGACCTCAACGTGCCAGGGGCGCTGAAGCGCTTGCATGTGCTGCGTGTCCAGCTCGACGAGGCGGCGACCGACGCAGCGCGGGCGCAGGCCAAATCGCGTTTGCTGGCATCGGCCGGCTTGCTCGGTTTGTTCCAGCAGGCGCCCGCTGCGGCGATGGAAATATTCGCTCCATCGGCGTGGGCGCTGTCGCTGAGTACGGCTCGGGTTCGAGAACTGCTGGCCGAACGCGAACTGGCGCGGCAGAACCGGGACTTTGTTCGAGCGGATGCGCTGCGCGAAGAGCTGGAAGCCGCCGGATTCATCGTCGAAGACACCCTCAAGGGCATGGTGCTGCGCCCCGCCAGAAAGGAGCCAGCATGACACGCTGGCCCGCTCAGATGCTGGTGCTGCTGGTGCGCGGCTACCAGTTGTTCATCAGCCCGATGCTCGGCCCGCGCTGCCGCTTCCATCCCACTTGCTCGCAGTACGCCGTTGAAGCCCTGCAAACGCAGGGAGCCGTCAAGGGAAGCTGGCTGGCATTGCGGCGCGTGCTGCGCTGTCATCCGCTGCACCCGGGTGGGCATGACCCCGTGCCACCCGCCAAACCCACGACCTCAAGGCCGACCCCACCATGATCCGAAAGAACCCGCGCGGCGACCTGCCGCAAATTCACCCTAGCGCCTTCGTCGATCCAACGGCCATCCTGTGCGGCCTCGTGGTCGTCGAGGAAAACGTGTTCATCGGCCCTTATGCGGTCATCCGCGCCGATGAGATGGACGCAGACGGGCATATTGACCCCATCGTGATCGGCGCCCATTCCAACATCCAGGACGGCGTGGTGATCCATTCCAAGTCCGGCGCCAGCGTGCGCATCGGGCAGCGCACCTCGATTGCCCATCGTGCCATCGTGCATGGCCCCTGCAAGGTCGGCAGCGGGGTGTTCATTGGCTTTAACAGCGTGCTGTTCAACTGCACGGTCGATGACGGCTGCGTGGTTCGCTACAACGCCGTGGTCGATGGCGTGCATCTGCCCGCTGGCTTTTACGTGCGCTCGACCGAGCGCATCGGCCCCGAGACCGATCTCGATTCGCTGCCGCAGGTTTCTGTCGATGCCAGCGAGTTCTCCGAGGACGTGGCGCGCACCAACAACGAACTGGTGCGTGGCTACAAGCGTATCCACAACGAGTTCTAGATAAGGACAGCCATGAGCATCAAAGGCAAAGCCTTCATCATCGGTGCCTACGAGCACCCCACTCGCCACGCGGGCGACACCTCACTGGCCCAGTTGCACGCCGAGGCAGCCGCCGGCGCGCTGGCCGACGCAGGGTTGACGATCTCGGATGTGGATGGCTACTTCTGTGCCGGCGACGTTCCGGGTTGGGAAGCGCCCGGCGTCGGTCCTTTCTCCATCGTCGAGTACCTGGGCCTGAAGCTGAGGCACCTGGATACCACCGAAAGTTGGGGTTCCGCCTATATCAACCACGTAGCCCACGCCGTGCAGGCGATCGAGGCCGGCAAGTGCCGTGTGGCGTTGATCACGCAGGCGGGCCGCCCGCGTGCCGACCGGCAGACCCCCGAGAGCAGCCACCGCAACCAGGGACAGGGTGCACCCGAGGCACCCTTCGAGCTGCCTTACGGGCCGGTCGTGACCAATATGTACGGCATGTGCGCCATGCGCCACATGCACGTTCACGGTACGACTTCCGAGCAACTGGCCTGGATCAAGGTGGCGGCGTCGCATCATGCCCAGCACAACCCGAACGCCATGCTGCGCAAGGTTGTCACCGTCCAGGATGTACTGGATTCGCCCGTGGTCTCCACGCCGCTGCACCGGCTCGACTGTTGCGTCATCAGCGACGGCGGCGGCGCGCTGGTCGTGGCTCATCCCGAGGTGGCGCGCTCGCTCCAGCGTCCGCTGATCACGCCCACGGGCGCCGGCTTCACGGTCAGGCACCTCGATGGCGGCTACTTCGACATCCTGGCCAGTGGCGCCGTGCAGTCCGGCGCCGAAGCCTTCGCCCAGGCCGGTGTCACGCCGGCCGACATCCAGTACGCCTCGATCTACGACAGCTTCACCATCACGGTGCTCATCCAGTTGGAGAACCTGGGCTTTTGCGAGCCGGGCCAGGGCGGGCGCTTCGTGGCCGACGGCCAACTGATCGCGGGCGTCGGGCGCCTGCCCATCAACACCGATGGCGGCGGCCTGTGCAACAACCACCCCGGCAACCGCGGCGGCATGACCAAGCTCATCGAAGCAGTGCGTCAATTGCGCGGCGAAGCCCACCCGGCGGTGCAGGTTCCCAACTGCGGACTCGCGCTGGTGCACGGCACGGGCGGGCTGCTCAGCGCACGCCACGGCAGCGCCACCCTGATCCTGGAAAGGCTCTGACATGTCCATCGCCAATCTTCCGCCCGCACCCGAACCCAATGCGGAAACGACAACCTTTTGGGATGCCGCCAACGAAAGCCGCCTGCTGCTCAAGCGCTGTATGGGCACGGGCCGGGCTTTTCATCCGCCGCGCACCATCAGTCCGTTCACGGGCCTGACTCAGACCGAATGGATCGAGGCCAGTGGCGCCGGCACTGTGTATTCGTTTAGCGTTTCCACGCTCCAAGAGACACAGCACTGCATTGCCTACGTCACCCTCGCAGAAGGCCCCATCGTATTGAGCTGCGTGATTGGCTGCGATCTGTCTGCCTTGCGCATCGGTCAGCCCGTGCACGTGGTCTTCGTACCCAGCGCCAGCGGGCAGAAGGTGCCCATGTTCACGCCCGACACGGCCTGAGCCTTTCACTGCGCAACCTAAGCCCCTCGACTTCATCAAACCTACAGGAACTCACCCATGCCAAATACCAAAAGTGCTCTTGTCGTCAGTGCCCATTCGGCAGATTTCGTCTGGCGTGCCGGAGGAGCCATCGCCAGCCATGCCAAGCAAGGATGGCGCGTCAAGATCGTCTGCCTGTCCTATGGCGAACGTGGCGAGTCGGCCAAGCTCTGGCGGCAGTCCGGCATGACGTTGGAGAAGGTCAAGACCGCACGTCAGGAAGAAGCCCAGCGCGCAGCCGACATCCTGGGCGGCGAGGTCGAGTTCTGGGACATTGGCGACTACCCGATGCGCGTCAGCGATGAAACGCTGTTTCGGCTGGTCGATCTGTACCGCAGCTTGCAACCGGCCTTCGTGCTGAGCCATTCGGTGAAAGACCCCTACAACTTCGACCACCCGCTGGCCATGCACGTGGCGCAGGAGGCGCGCGTCATCGCCCAAGCCGAGGGTCACAACCCCGGCCAGAAAATTCTTGGCGCTCCACCAGTCTACGCCTTCGAGCCGCACCAGCCCGAGCAGTGCGGCTGGGAACCGAACACCTTCCTGGATATCACCGAAGTGTGGGACACCAAGCGCCGCGCCATCGAGTGCATGGCTGGGCAGGAACACCTGTGGCACTACTACACGCGCGTCGCCCAACAGCGTGGTGTGCAGGCCAAGCGCAACATCGGCATTACCGCCGCTCGCAACATCGAATACGCTGAGGGCTTCATGCGACTGACCCCCTCGGTGGTGGAGGCGCTATGAACGCGCTTCCAGGCTCTGTTCCCGCTTCTGTGGCGGTCACGGTCACGCTGCCGGATCGCAGCCGCCGAACATTCGATCATCCTGTTTCCGTGCTGGAGGTTGCACAGTCTATCGGCCCCGGTCTGGCGAAGAACACCGTGGCGGGAAAGCTCGACGGCCGACTCGTTGATGCGTGCGAACTGATCGACCACGACGCTTCATTGCAGATCATTGCGCCCAAGGACGAGGAAGGGCTGGAGATCATCCGGCATTCGTGCGCGCACCTGATCGGCCATGCCGTCAAGCAGCTCTACCCGAGCGCGAAGATGGTCATCGGCCCGGTCATCGAAGACGGCTTCTATTACGACGTTGCCTACGAGCGTCCCTTCACGCCCGAAGACCTGGCCGCCATCGAAGCGCGCATGCAGGAACTGATCGCGCAGGACTACGACGTCATCAAACAGATGACGCCGCGCGACAAGGCGATCGAGATATTCAATGCCCGCGCCGAGAACTACAAGCTGCGTCTGATTGACGACATGCCGGACGAACAGGCGATGGGCCTGTACCACCATCAAGAGTACGTGGACATGTGCCGGGGGCCGCACGTACCCAACACCCGCTTTCTCAAGGCGTTCAAACTCACCAAGCTGGCCGGTGCCTACTGGCGCGGCGACTCGAAGAACGAACAGCTTCAGCGCATCTATGGCACGGCCTGGGCTGACAAGAAGCAGCTCGATGCGTATATCCAGCGCATCGAGGAGGCCGAGAAGCGCGACCACCGCAAGCTGGGCCGCGAACTGGATCTGTTCCATTTCCAGGAGGATGCACCCGGTGCCGTGTTCTGGCATCCGCGCGGCTGGGCCGTGTTCCAGGAATTGATTGCCTACATGCGCCGCCGCCAGCAGGATGCGGGCTATGTGGAGGTGAATTCGCCTGACGTGATGGATCGCAGCCTGTGGGAAATCTCCGGCCACTGGCAGAACTACCGCGACCACATGTTCACCACCGAGACCGAAGATGGCCGCGCGCTCGCACTTAAGCCAATGAACTGTCCGGGCAGCGTGCTGCTGTACCGCCACGGCCTCAAAAGTTACCGAGACCTGCCGATCCGCATGGGCGAGTTCGGCAAGGTGCATCGCTACGAGCCTTCCGGTGCGTTGCACGGATTGCTGCGGGTGCGCCACTTCACTCAGGACGACGCCCATATCTACTGCACGCCACAGCAGATGGATGCCGAGTGCTGCGAGGTTGTGGCCCTGGTGCTCGACATCTACCGTCAGTTCGGCTTCGAGGACGTGCGCATCAAGCTCTCCACCCGCCCCGAGAACCGCATGGGCGACGAAGCGACTTGGGATGTGCTCGAAGGCGCACTGGTTCAGGCACTGGACGGCATGGGCCTGGCCTATCGCCTCAACCCCGGCGAAGGTGCCTTCTACGGCCCCAAGCTCGAATTCGTGCTGCGCGACGCCATCGGCCGCGACTGGCAGTGCGGCACGCTTCAAGTGGACATGAGCCTGCCCGAGCGCTTCGGCATCGAGTACGTCGACGAGGACGGCCAGCGCAAGCGCCCGGTCATGCTGCACCGGGCGCTCTTCGGCTCGCTGGAGCGCTTCACCGGCATCCTGATCGAGCACCACGCCGGCAAGCTGCCCGCCTGGCTGGCACCGGTGCAGGCGATGGTGCTGTCGATCACCGAGGAGCATGGCACCTACGCGCAGGACGTTGCGCGGCTTCTGCGCGGTGCCGGGCTGCGCTGCGAAGCCGACGTGCGCAACGAGAAGATCGGCTACAAGATTCGCGAGCAGACGTTGCAGCGCATCCCCTTCCTGCTGGTTGCCGGGGCCAAGGAGCGCGAAACAGGCTCCATTGCCATTCGCAGCCGTGAAGGGCAAGACCTGGGCGTGTTGCCCTTGATGGATGCCGTGGCGCTGCTGTTGCGGGCATCGCAGGCGCCGGACGCCGCTGCACGCAGCGAGGCGCAACGCCGCCTGTGCGTTCGTCTGAGCCGCCAGCACACCGCTGGCGAAGCTGTGGTTGACGCGCTGGAGACTGCCTCATGAATGCCACCGGCAGCGTCATCACGCCATCGGCGAGCCGGCAAGCCGATCTTCTGGTGCAGGGCGGAATCGTCATGACACCGAGCGGGGCCGAGCGCATCGACGTGGCCTGCGCGCAAGGTCGGATCGTTGCGCTGGGCGATCTTTGCGGCACATGGAGCGCCGAGACCACACTGGACGCCACCGGCCTGCATGTGCTGCCCGGTGTCATCGACAGTCAGGTGCATTTCCGCGAGCCGGGCCTGACGCACAAGGAGAACCTGGAGGCTGGCACGCGCGGCGCGGTGCTGGGCGGCGTCACCGCCATTTTCGAGATGCCGAACACGGCCCCGCTGACCTTGAACGCGGCTGACCTGCAAGCCAAGCTGGATGCCGCCCGTGGCCGCGCGTGGTGCGATCACGCTTTCTATGTCGGCGGCTCTGCCGTGAATGCGGAGCAACTGGCCGAACTGGAGAACCTGCCGGGCTGCGCTGGCGTCAAGGTCTTCATGGGCAGCTCCTTCGGCGACCTGCTGGCGGATGACGATGAAGTGCTGCGCCGCATCCTGCGTCATGGACGCAGGCGACTGGCCGTGCATGCCGAGGACGAAGCCCGGCTGCGCGAGCGCAAACACATCGCCGTGGACAGCGCGGACGTGCGCCAGCACCCCGTCTGGCGCGATGTGGACAGCGCGTTGATGGCGACACAGCGCATCGTGCGGCTGGCTGTCGAGTGCGGCCGACGCCTCCATGTCCTGCATGTATCCACCGCCGAGGAAATGGCGTTCCTGGCGGCTTGCAAGCATCGCGTCACGGTGGAAGTCACGCCCCACCATCTGACTTTGCAAGCACCTGAATGCTATGAACGCCTTGGCAGCCTGGCACAGATGAATCCGCCCGTGCGCGAGCAGCATCATCAGGATGCGCTATGGCAGGCGATCCGCAATGGCCTTGTCGATGTCATCGGCAGCGACCATGCGCCCCACACGCTACAGGAGAGGGCGAAACCCTATCCACAATCGCCGAGCGGAATGACGGGCGTGCAGACGCTGCTGCCCGTGATGCTCGACCATGTGCATGCCGGGCGCTTGAGTCTGCAACGGCTGGTGGATTTGACCAGCGCAGGGCCGGCCCGCATCTTCGGCATCGAGGGCAAGGGTCGCATCGCGCTGGGCTACGACGCGGATTTCAGCATCGTCGATCTACGGGCACAGCGGATCATCCGCAAGGACTGGATCGCCAGCGTCAGCGGCTGGACGCCGTATGACGGCCAGGCCGTCACGGGCTGGCCCATCCACACAGTGGTGCGAGGGTGCTGTGTCGTTCGTGATGAAGCCCTGACCGGAGAGCCGCAAGGCACGGCGGTTCGGTTCCTGGAATCGTGGTCACAGGAAACCAGAGGAGCGTCTGATGCCTGATTCAACCGAACTCAGAAACCGAGGCTTGAAGGCCACGCTGCCTCGCCTGCAAATCCTGGAAATATTTCAGAAAGCTGATGTACGTCATTTAACAGCCGAAGAGGTGTATCGCCTGCTGTTCAAGCAAGGTCACGAGGTCGGCCTGGCTACCGTGTACCGCGTGCTCACACAGTTGCAGCAAGCCGGCCTGCTCAAGCAGGCGCACTTCGAGGCAGGGCGAGCCGTTTACGAGCTGGATGACGGAATGCACCATGACCATCTCGTGTGTACGACATGTGGTCGCGTGCAGGAATTCCATGATGAAGCGGTCGAACAGCGACAGCGGTTGATCGCTTCGGAACATGGCTTCGAGGTCGTCGAGCATTCCCACATCCTTTACGGCCGCTGCACCACACCTCAGTGCGAACACCGCCGTCGTGCCGCATGAGTCATAACGAGGAAAACACATGAACTCCAATACTGATACATCCCGCCCCACCTTGGCTTCTGCGACAGTGGCGTTGCACGCAAGAACATCCGTTGAACAGGTCGAGGAAGGCCGGGAACTGGCGCCCAAGTTCGATCAGGATGATCTGATCGCTTGCATTACCACCGATGCCGACAGTGGCGACGTGCTGATGCTGGGCTACATGAACCACGAAGCCTTGGTGAAGACTGTCCAAACTGGGGAAGCGTACTACTGGAGTCGATCGCGGAAAACGCTGTGGCACAAAGGGGCAACCAGCGGCTTGGTGCAGGTAGTCGAAGAAATGCGCATCGACGATGACCAAGACGCGGTATGGCTACGTGTTCGCGTATCCGGTTCTGGTGCTAGTTGCCACGTCGGCTATCGCTCATGCTTTTACAGGCGCATTCCAGTTGGCAAAGAGCATGCAGCAGGAAAGGAACTGGTATTCACCGAGTCGAGCAAAACCTTTGATCCCAACCTGATCTACGGAGATGCGCCCAACCCGACGCTTCTGTAAGCAGAACGTCGCACATCGATGATGTAGGGGGGCAGAATGGAAATTCGCCATCTTCGTTGCTTTCTGGCAGTGGCTGAAGAACTACACTTCGCCCGTGCTGCTGAGAGACTGCACGTCGACCAATCACCTCTGTCTCGCACCATCAAAGAGTTGGAGGAGGAACTCGGTGCCCGGCTGTTCGTTCGCACCACCCGCAGCACACAGCTGACGCGCGCGGGGCGGTTGTTCTTGGAGCATGTCCCACGTGTCTTCGCAGCACTGGAACAGGCTCGCGATAGCGTCAAGTCCGCCACCAATGGCTTTCACGGGCAGTTGCGTATCGCCTTGTCCGATGGCATCACTCCCTCGCGCCTGCCGGCATTACTGGCGCAATGCCGCAAGAAAGACCCCGAGGTAGAGGTTCGGTTGTGCGAGGTGCCGCTGGCCCAGCAGATCAAGGGCTTGCACGACGACCTGTACGACGCAGGGTTTTCGATGGCCGAGGACGCGGGCGACGGTATTGTGGTCACTCCCGCATGGCAAGACGAATTGATGGTGGCGGTGCCCGCTCGCCATCCTGTGCTCGCCTTCAAACAAATCCCACTGGAGGAAGTGCTGCACTACCCGCTGGTACTGGGTGATCCAGCAGTGTGCGAAGGTCATGCGCGCCAGGTTGACCGCTTTCTCCGCAAGCTCGAACCGGAGCCGCTGATCGCACAGCGCGTATCGACCTTCGATGTGATGATGACGCTGGTTTCCGCCGGTCTGGCTTTGGGCCTGGCCGGCGCTGCGCACATCGCTTCCAGCCGCGAGTCGGGCGTCGTGGCACGGCGCTTGGCGGGCACCCCGCCCATGCTCACGACCTATCTGCTGCGTCGTACCGAAGAGCCTTCCGAGATGCTGGCCCGGTTCATAGAACGAGTGGCCTTCATTGACTCTGAGGATGACCACGGTGCTGCCGAGGATGCCTCTCCCACCTAGCGAAAGGACTGGAACCATGAACAAAGTGATGCTGCTGATGCTGGCCGCCGCGCTGACCGCATGCAGCCCCTCTCAATCTTTGGAAACAGTGGACTTCCTCGTGGCCCATCCCGAGCGCATCAAGGAGATTCAACGGCAATGCAAGGAAGAGCGCGCCAAGGTCGGTGAAGAACTCTGTCGTCGTGCTGCCGAAGCCGCCAACAGGCGCTTCTTCGGTGATAGGCCGGAGCAAAAATCCAAGTAGCGCACTTCGCCGTCGCCTCGCTGCGACGAAGTTCTCGTTGTTACCCTATCACGCCGCAGCGCGCTCACGCCTGCGGCATTTTTATTGCCTTCGCCACTGCAAGAAATCTGGCTTTCTCGGTCTGAATCCCCGCCATAACGGCCTTTGACCGGCCTGCGCGCGTGCCTTGATCCTCAGTGCTGCGGCACCTCTGTGTGCCGTGATGGGAGGCAAGGTCATGCAAGGGACGAACGTACTGTTCGGTCAGATTGCCGTCGTATTCGGCATCGTGATCGTCGGCGTGTGGGGTGCCACACAATGGACAGCCGCCGTCCTGGGCTATCAGCTACGCCTTGGCTCGCCCTGGTTTGATTTCTTCGGCACGCCGGTCTATCACCCCTGGCGGCTGTTCGAGTGGTGGTTCTTCTTCGACGCCTACGCGCCGCGCGTGTTCGATACCGGCGGCGCCATCGCGGGTGGCAGTGGCCTGCTGGCGGTGGTGGTCGCCATCGGGATGTCGATCTGGCGATCACGCCAATCGCGCCTGGTCACGACCTACGGCTCGGCCCGCTGGGCGAACGCAGATGACATTCGCATGGCGGGCCTGACGCAGCCGGCCGGTGTATTCCTCGGCCAGCACGATCGCCAGTACCTGCGCCACGAAGGCCCGGAACACGTCCTGACCTTCGCGCCCACACGCAGCGGTAAAGGTGTTGGCCTGGTGGTGCCCACCTTGCTGTCCTGGCCCGCGTCCGCCGTGATCCACGACATCAAGGGCGAGAACTGGCAGATCACCGCAGGCTGGCGCAGCCGGTTCAGTCACTGCCTGCTGTTCAACCCCACCGATGCGAAGTCGGCGGCCTACAACCCGCTGCTGGAGGTGCGGCGCGGCGCGCATGAGGTGCGCGACGTGCAGAACATCGCCGACATCCTTGTCGATCCCGAAGGCGCGCTGGAGAAGCGCAACCACTGGGAGAAGACTTCGCACGCGCTGCTGGTCGGGGCAATCTTGCATGTGCTGTACGCGGGCAAGGACAAGACGCTGCGCGGCGTCGCTAACTTCCTTTCCGACCCTGCCTGCCCATTCGAGCTGACCCTGCACCGGATGATGACCACGCCGCACCTCGTGAACGAGGATGGTGGTGGCCCGCATCCGGTGGTGGCCTCCGCTGCGCGCGAAGTGCTCAACAAATCGGACAACGAGCGTTCCGGCGTATTGAGCACCGCGATGTCGTTCCTCGGCCTGTACCGCGATCCGACGGTGGCCGAAGTCACTTCGCGGTGCGACTGGCGCATTGCCGACCTGATCGCCGCCGAGCATCCCGTGTCGCTGTACCTCGTGGTGCCACCTTCGGACATTTCTCGGACAAAGCCGCTCATACGCCTGATCCTCAACCAGATCGGCCGGCGCCTCACTGAATCGCTCGACGGCTCCGACGGCATCGCTCGCCGCCACAAGCTGCTGCTGATGCTCGACGAGTTCCCGGCACTCGGACGCCTGGACTTCTTCGAGACGGCGCTGGCTTTTATGGCTGGCTACGGCATCCGCAGCTTCCTCATCGCGCAGTCGCTCAACCAGATCGACAAAGCCTACGGCCAGAACCATTCGATCCTCGACAACTGCCATGTGCGCGTGACGTTCGCCACGAACGACGAACGCACGGCCAAGCGCATCTCCGAGACGCTGGGCACCGCTACCGAGCTGCGCGCGCAGCGCAACTACGCCGGCCACCGGCTCGCGCCTTGGCTGGGCCACCTGATGGTGTCGCGGCAGGAAACTGCGCGGCCACTGCTGACGCCGGGCGAGGTGATGCAGCTTCCGCCTGACGAGGCCGTGGTGATGGTCTCCAGCATGGCGCCGATCAAGGCCAAGAAGCTGCGCTATTACGCGGACGCCAATTTCAAGCAGCGCGTGCTGCCACCGCCCGCCCTGGCGGACGGGCAGTACGCCGACACGCCGCCGGCCCGCGCCGACGACTGGAGCGGGTTGGCGATTCCCGCCGTACGCGCCGCACCGGCCACGGAATCCGCTGATGGCCTGGAGAACTTGGATTCGGCGGATGACGGTGGCCCACGCCGTCAGCCTGAACTTTCGGAGCCCGTCGCCTACGACCCCGAGCTGGCCGCCTCCGCGGCCGACCTCGGGCTGCTCGATGACGACGACGACCTGCCGCTTCCCCTTCCGCGCCAGCTCGACCCGGCCTTGCAGCGCACGGCCCGGCTGGCTTCCCTCGACCCGAACGACGGAATCGAACTATGAGCCACTACCGCTTGAATCTCTTTATCCAGCCTGAGCACGCCAAGCGCCTGGACGAGCTGGCCGCCAAGAAAGGCGTGTCCAAGTCGTCCATCGTCGCGGCGGCGCTCGCATCGTGGCTGTCGCCCGATGCCGCCGACCAGCGCGAGGCGGCCATTGCCAAGCGGCTGGATCGCCTCTCGCGCCAGGCCGAGCGCATGGAGCGCGATCAGAACATCACCATCGAAACGCTGGCGCTGTTCATTCGCTACTACCTGACCGTCAGCACGCCGGTTCCCGAGGCGCATCAAGACGCGGCGCGCGCCCAGGGCAAGGCGCGCTTCGAGCAGTTCACCGAGCAGCTTGGCCGCCACCTACTGCGGGGCCGCAGCCTGGTGCGCGACGTGGTGGAGGAACTGCATCCCCAGGATCGTGAGTTCGGGATGCGGATGGAGGGCGCGGCGGCGGCCGCGGCCGCGCAAGCACAGGAGCGTGCGTCATGAGTGCCGTTCCGCAATTCCCGCCCGAACCGCGCTCATCCGCAGCGGCCTCGCTCGACCGGCGCATTCAGATGCTGCGCACGGCGATGGGGCCGTTGATCGCCGCTGCGCTCGAAGACCCGGACGTGGTAGAAATCATGCTCAACCCGGATCACACCCTTTGGGTGGATCGCCTGTCGTCGGGCCGAGCGCCTATGGGCGTGGAGATGTCCGAGGCGGACGGTGAGCGAATCATCCGCCTGGTGGCAGCCCACGTCGGCGCGGAAGTCCATCGCGGCCAGCCACTGCTGTCCGCCGAGTTGCCCGAAACGGGCGAACGCTTCGAGGGCATCTTGCCGCCCGCTGCACCGGGGCCAGCCTTCGCGCTGCGCAAGCGCGCCATCGGCGTGATTCCGCTGTCGCGCTACATCGAGGACGGAATGATGACCGCCGCCCAGGCGGGCTTTCTCGTTCGCGCCGTGCGCGAGCGGCAGAACGTCTTGATCGCCGGCGCCACCAGCAGCGGCAAGACCACGCTCGCCAATGCTTTGCTTGCCGAGATCGCCGCCACCGGCGACCGCGTGCTGGTGCTCGAAGACACGGTGGAACTGCAATGCGCGGCCCGCGATCACGTACCGCTGCGCACGCGCGCAGGCGTGGTGTCCATGACGGAGCTGGTGCGCTCGTCCATGCGCCTTCGGCCGGATCGCGTCGTCGTGGGCGAGGTGCGCGGCGCCGAGGCGCTGGATCTCATCAAGGTGTGGGGTACCGGCCACCCCGGCGGCATCGCCACGATCCATGCCGGCTCCGCGCTGGGCGCGCTATTGCGCCTGGAGCAACTGATTCTCGAAGTGGCGGTGAACCCGCCCCGTGCGCTGATCGCCGAGGCGGTCAATGTGGTGATCCACATCGCCGGGCGCGGGCGCAAGCGCCGCATCGAGAGCATTGCCCGCGTCGTCGGCTTCGACGGCGTGGGCTACCAACTGGCGGACGCGATGGAAACCCCGTTTCCCGAGCTGCTGCCGATCCCCGATGCCGCACCTGCTGCGGCGACTTCCCCGTCCCCTGACCAACCTGGAGAACTGCCATGACGCAGATGTACGTTCCTGCTTTCCGTGTTTCTGTAAATCCGGCATTGCGCCTTGCGCGGCTGCGCTGCCTGGCCCGCCCTGCGGGGCAAGGGCTGCTGCTGGCCGCGCTGCTGCTGTTCCTGGCCGGAACCGCGCAGGCCGCCGGTTCCTCGATGCCGTGGGAAGGCCCGCTGCAATCCATCCTTGAATCCATCCAGGGGCCGGTGGCGCGCATCGTCGCGGTCATCATCATCATCGCCACGGGCCTCGCGCTCGCCTTCGGCGACACGTCCGGCGGATTCCGCAAGCTGATCCAGATCGTCTTCGGTCTGTCCATCGCCTTCGCGGCTTCGAGCTTCTTCCTGTCGTTCTTCAGCTTCTCCGGCGGGGCCGTCGTATGAGTGCCCCGGACACCTTTGCAGACGGCTTCGAGGTGCCGCTGCATCGCTCGCTGACCGAGCCGATTCTGCTAGGCGGTGCGCCGCGCACCGTGGCGATCGCCAACGGCACGCTGGCCGCCGCTGTCGGCCTGGGCCTGCAACTGTGGATTCCCGGCGTGGTGCTCTGGATCGTCGGCCATTCGCTGGCGGTGTGGGGTGCGCGCGTCGATCCGCAGTTCATGCAGGTCTTCGCCCGGCACATCAAGCACCGCCCGCTGCTGGACGTGTGAGGGGAGGACGCCGCGATGCTGAACCTCGCCGAATACCGCCAGCGCCCGGCCTTGCTTGCCGACTGGCTGCCCTGGGCCGGGCTGGTCGCGCCGGGCGTCGTCTTGAACAAGGACGGCAGTTTCCAGCGCACGGCCCGGTTTCGCGGGCCTGACCTCGACAGCGCGACGCAAGGCGAGCTGATCGCCACGTCGGCGCGGTTGAACAACGCGCTGCGCCGCATGGGATCGGGCTGGGCGCTATTCATCGAAGCCGAGCGTCGGCCTGCGGCCGACTATCCGCACTCGGAGTTTCCCGAGCCGCTTTCGTGGGTGGTGGAGGAAGAACGCCGGGCCGCGTTTGAGGAATCCGGCCATCACTTCGAGAGCGGCTATCACCTGACGCTGGTGTACCTGCCGCCGGAGGAATTACGCGCCCGCGCCGCCAAGATGCTCTATGAGAATACTCCGACGAATGGCGTGGACTGGCGCGAGCGGCTGCAAGCCTTCATCGCGGAAACGGATCGCGTCTTTGACCTGCTCGATGGCGTGATGCCGGAGATCACCTGGCTCGACGACAGCCAGACGCTGACCTACCTGCACGCGACCATCTCGACGCGGCGCTATCCGCTGGCGGTGCCCGATGTGCCGTTCCAGATCGACGCGCTACTGACCGACTCCGCACTGGTTGGTGGCCTGGCGCCCATGCTGGGCGATGCGCACCTGCGCGTGGCGTCGGTGCGTGGCTTTCCGACCTCGACCTGGCCGGGGATTTTGGACGACCTCAATCGCTTGGGCTTTGCCTATCGCTGGAGTACGCGCTTTCTTTGTCTGGACAAAGCCGAGGCGGAAAAGGAATTCGTTCGCTTGCGTCGCCAATGGTTCGCCAAGCGCAAGAATGTGGTGGCGCTGCTGCGAGAAACCATCTTCCAGCAGGAGTCGCCACTGGTGGACACCGACGCCAACAACAAGTCGGCGGATGCGGACGCCGCCTTGCAGGAGCTGGGCAGCGATCAAGTCGCCTTCGGCTACTTCACCGCGACGGTGACGGTGCTCGACGCCGACCCTGCGGTCGCCGACGAAAAGCTGCGCATGGTGGAGCGCGTCATCCAGGGTCGGAGCTTCGTCACCATCCCTGAAACGCTCAATGCCGTGGATGCCTGGCTGTCCTCGCTCCCCGGCAATGCTTACGCCAACGTGCGCCAGCCCATCGTCTCGACGCTGAATCTGGCGCACATGATGCCGGTGTCGGCGGTATGGGCTGGGCCAGAGAAGAACGAACACCTCGACGCCCCCCCGCTGATCGTGACACGCACCGACGGCGCCACGCCGTTCCGGCTGGTGACGCACATCGGCGACGTGGGCCACACGCTGGTCGCCGGCCCGACCGGCATGGGCAAGTCGGTCTTGCTCGCCACGCTGGCGATGCAGTTCCGCCGCTATCGCGGCTCACGCATCTTCGCCTTCGACATGGGGCGCTCGATGCGAGCCACGATCCTGGGCCTGGGCGGAGAGCACTACGACCTTGGGATGGATGACGAAATTGCTTTCCAGCCCTTGGCTAGCATCGACCGCGAGGGCTACCGTACCTGGGCCGCTGAATGGATCGAAGGCCGCCTGATGCATGAAGGCGTGGCGGTCGGCCCGGACGAGAAAGCGGCGATCTGGTCGGCGCTGGGAAGCCTCTCGGGTGCGCCCGTGGAGCAGCGCACCATGACCGGCCTGTCCGTACTGCTGCAATCGAACGCGCTGCGGCAGGCGATCGCGCCCTATGTGCTGGGCGGCGCACACGGCAAGCTGCTGGACGCCGATCACGACCGGCTGGAGATCGCCAATGCGGGGTCAGCCGACGTGCAGTGCTTCGAGATGGAGGAGCTGATGCACAGCAAGGCCGCCGTCATTGCCGTGCTGCATTACCTCTTTGCGCGCTTCGATGAACGCTTTGACGGTGCGCCCACGCTGCTGATCCTCGATGAAGCGTGGCTGTTCCTCGATGACTCGGTGTTTGCTGCGCGCATCCGCCAGTGGCTCAAGACGCTGCGCAAGAAGAACGTCAGCGTCATCTTCGCCACGCAGTCGCTGGCGGACATCAAGGACTCGACCATCGCGCCCGCGATTATCGAAAGCTGCGCGAGCCGCATCTTTCTGCCAAACCCGCAGGCGACCGAGCCGCAGATTCGCACGATCTACGAGGGCTTCGGCCTCAACAGCCGACAGATCGAGATCGTCGCCACCGCGCAGCCCAAGCGCGACTACTACTACCAATCCCGCCTCGGCAATCGCCTGTTCGACCTCGACCTGGGGCCGGCGACGCTGGCCTTCGCGGGCGCTTCCACGCCGCAGGACCAGCGCGACATGGATCGCTTGCTGCTGGATGCCGGCGTGCCCGGCTTCGCGGGTGCCTGGCTGCGTCATCGCCGCCTCGATTGGGCGGCCGACCTGCTGCCTTCGTTCCCCGGCCTAACGCCGGGTTCCGTTACTGACCAACCACTGGAGTACCAGCCATGAAGAAACGTCTTCTCGCCACCACCGTCGTGGCCATGCTTTGCACCGCCACGGCCCATGCGCAATGGGTCGTGATCGACCCCACGAACCTCGTGCAGAACACGCTGACCGCGATTCGCACGATGGAGCAGATCAACAACCAGATCCAGCAGCTCCAGCACGAAGCGCAGATGCTGATGAACCAGGCACGCAACCTGGCCAGCCTGCCGTCCAGCGTGGTCGGCCAGTTGCGCACCAACCTGGCGACGACCGAACGACTGATCGCGCAGGCCAAGGGCCTGGCCTACGACGTGACGAATCTGGATCAACAGTTCGCCCGTCTGTACCCCGAGCAGTACGCCGCCACCGTCAGCGGCGACCAGATGTACCGCGACGCGCAGGAGCGTTGGCGGAACACGCTCAACGGCTTGCAGACCACCATGCAGATGCAGGCGCAGGTGTCGCGGAACCTGGGCGAAGACGAAAGCGTGCTGGCCGATCTCGTCGGCAAGAGCCAGTCGGCCGAAGGCGCGCTGCAAGCGATGCAGGCCATGAACCAGTTGCTGGCCTTGCAGGCCAAGCAGTCGATCCAGACGCAGCGGATTCAGATCACACAGGATCGCGCCGCTGCGCTGGAACTGGCACGTCAGGCCGCAGCCACGGAGCGCGGGCGCGAAGTGACGCGGCGCTTCCTGGGCGGCGGCACGCCGTACACGCCGCAGCCCGTCAACTTCTACAACCACTGACGGGTGCGGTCATGAGGAACGCGCCCGTCTTGTTCGCTCTCGCGTCCCTGCTGGCCGGCTGCGACCGGCCGCCTTCGGTAGATGCGCTGGCCGCCGACCCGTCCCGGCTGCACGCACTGCGCGCGCAGTGCCGTGCGGGCGAGCATGGCGGCGCGTTCTGCGTGCGGGTGGCGCAAGCCGACCTGCGCCGTTTTCTCTCCGGCAAGGCCGGCCCTGGCGAGTACCGGACGCTCGCCGACCTGCCGCCAATTCCGCCCAGCTTCGATGAACCCACTGATGGCGGCGGGCATGGGCAGGAGGACTCGCCATGAACGACGTAACCGTGATTGATCGCTTCCTCGATACGTTCTCGCGCTACATCGACTCGGGCTTTGGCCTGCTGCATGGCGAGGTGGCGTTTCTCACGGCCACGCTGATCGTCATCGACATGACGCTCGCCGGGCTGTTTTGGGCTATGAGCCACGCCACCGGCCAGGGCGAGGACGTGATCGCCAAGCTGATCCGCAAGGTGCTCTATGTCGGTGCCTTCGCCTACATCATCGGCAACTTCAACTGGCTGGCCGGCATCGTGTTCCGCTCGTTCGCGGGCCTGGGCCTGACGGCCAGCGGCTCGACCTTGAGCATGGAGAACTTCCTGCAGCCGGGTCGGCTGGCGAAGGTCGGCATTGATGCAGGAGCGCCAATCCTCAAGCAGATCGGGGACATGGCGGGCTTTCCCGAGGTGTTCGTGAACCTCACGCCCATTGTCGTGATGTTTCTCGCCTGGCTGATCGTCCTGCTGTGCTTTTTCGTGCTGGCGATTCAGCTTTTCATCACGCTGATCGAGTTCAAGCTGACCACGCTCGCGGGCTTCGTGCTGGTGCCGTTCGCGCTGTGGAACAAGACCGCGTTCCTCGCCGAAAAGGTTTTGGGCAACGTGGTGTCGTCCGGCATCAAGGTGCTGGTGCTGGCGGTGATCGTGGGCATTGGCTCGGGCCTGTTCGCCGAGTTCCAGGTGCAGCCGGCCGAGCCGTCCATCGACCATTCGGTCTTCGTCATGCTGGCCTCGTTGACCCTGCTGGCGCTGGGCATCTTCGGGCCGGGCATCGCCACTGGTTTGGTGTCCGGCGGGCCGCAGCTCGGAGCGGGCGCGATGGCCGGTGCTGCGCTGGGCGCGGCTGGCGCTGCGGTTGCTGT
>NZ_JBARYB010000121.1:0-37489 GCF_049647645.1 Achromobacter sp. | reverse complement strand
CTGCCGCCTGCCGGCAGCGCGCAAGAGTCCTTGTTGCTCGCCGTGCAGGACGGCCTGGAGCTCTGCGAGCAGCCTTATCGCCGCCTGGGACGCCTTGCCGGACTGGATGAAGACGCGGTGCTGCGCTGCCTGGATCGATGGCAGCGCACCGGCCTGTTCCGCCGCTTCGGCGTGGTGCTGAGGCACCGGCAGCTTGGCTTTCGCGCAAATGCCATGTGCGTCTGGAACGTGGCTGACGCGCGGGTGGATACGTTGGCCCGGCAACTGGCCGCCGAGCCCGGCGTCACGCTCTGCTACCGGCGCGCCCGCCGCTTGCCGCAATGGCCCTACAACCTATTCTGCATGATCCACGGCAAGGAGCGGGGTGCGGTGCAGGCGCTGCGCGATGCCATTGCCGACCGGCTCGGATTGGATGCCTGGCAGCATGCGGTGCTGTTCTCCACCCGGTGCTTCAAGCAACGCGGCGCGCGGATCGCAAGCGGGGAGACGACGCATGGATAGGCGCCAGGACCCTGGCGCCAGCGCGCCGCTGGCGCTGGACGATGCCGACCGGGCGCTGATCAACCGCCTGCAGGGCGGCTTTCCCATCAGCGCGCGTCCGTACGCGGACGTCGCGCAGGCGCTGGGCCTGGACGAGGACGCGGTGATCGCGCGCCTGGCCCGCTTGCGCGCGTGCGGCGCGCTGAGCCGCTTCGGTCCGCTCTTCCAGATCGAGCGCGCAGGCGGCGCCTACTGCCTGGCGGCCATGGCCGTACCGGAAGCGCAATGGCAGCAGGTCGTCGCACAGGTCAACCGCCGGATCGAGGTGGCGCACAACTATCGCCGCGAACATGCCTTGAACATGTGGTTCGTGCTGGCGGCGGCTGATCCCGCCGACATCGCTGCCGGCCTGCACGCCATCGAACAGGAAACCGGCTTGCGCGTGCTGGCGTTTCCGAAGGAGCGCGAGTACTTCCTTGAAATGAAGTTGGAGGTCTGAGATGGACACGGTCGGGCTGACCCCCTTCGAGCTATCCCTGGTGCGTGCCACGCAGGACGGGCTGCCGATACGGCGCGAGCCGTACCGGGTTGTGGCCAGGCAGCTGGGCGTCACCGAAGCCGAGGTGATGGCGTGTTTTCGGTCCATGCTCGCGCGCGGCCTGATCCGGCGCATCGGCGCGGTGCCCAACCACTACGCATTGGGATTCGTGGCCAACGGCATGACAGTCTGGGACGTGGACGATGGCCAGGTCGACGCCGTGGGCGCCTGGCTGGGCCAGCTTGCGGACGTGAGCCATTGCTACCGGCGGCCCCGCCGCCCGCCGCTGTGGCGCTACAACCTCTACGCCATGCTGCACGGCGCTGACCGCGTGGCGTTGCTGGCGCGTATCGCCGAGGTCGCCGAGGCCTTGGCCGCTCGCTTTCCGGGCGCTCTGCGTGCGCGGGAAGTGCTGTTTTCCTCGGCCATCCTGAAAAAGACCGGCCTGCGCCTGAGAGACGGCCCGGGTCCGGCCGCATAGCAAGGAATCCCGCATGTTCCGCATTTCCGCCTTTGTCTCCGAACTGCTGCGGCCCACGCCGCTGGCGCCGCGCCGAGGCCCGGCCGGGCCCGTGGTGATCTGGAACCTCATCCGGCGCTGCAACCTGCATTGCCGCCATTGCTACTCGGCTTCGGTCGACAAGGATTTTTCCGGCGAGTTGAGCTACGCCGAGATCTGCGAAACCATGGACGATCTGCACGCCTTTGGCGTGCGGGCGTTGATCCTGTCTGGCGGGGAACCGCTGCTGCGGCCGGACATTTTCGATATCGCGCGCAGGGCCAAGGGCATGGGCTTCTACGTCGGCCTGTCGTCCAACGGCACCCTGATAGACCGGCGCAGCATCGAGTCCATCGCCGGTTGCGGATTCGACTACGTGGGCATTTCGCTGGACGGCCTGGGCGCGACGCACGACCGCTTCCGGGGCGAGGCCGGCGCCTTCGACGCCTCGCTCGAGGGCATCCGGCTGTGCCGGGACCGTGGCTTGAAGGTCGGCATCCGCTACACCATGACCCAGGGCAATGCCGACGATCTGCCCGGGCTGCTCGCCCTGCTGGATGCCGAGAACGTCGCCCGCTTCTACTTTTCGCACCTGAACTACGCGGGGCGCGGCGGCCGCAACCGGGCCGAGGACAGCCACCACCGCATGACACGGGCGGCCATGGAGCGGATCTTCGAGACCTGCCTGGAGCATGCAGCGGCTGGCCGGCCCAAGGAATTCACGTCCGGCAACAACGATGCCGACGGCGTGTTCTTCCTGCATTGGGTGCGCCGCCGCTTCCCGCAGCGCGCCCCGCACATCGAGGCCAGGCTGCGCCTGTGGGGCGGCAACGCCAGCGGCATCAACGTCGCCAATATCGACAACCGGGGCAATGTCCACGCCGACACCATGTGGTGGCACTACACTCTGGGAAACGTGCGCCAGCGGCCCTTCTCGGCAATATGGTCGGATCCCGCCGAGCCCTTGCTCAAGCTGTTGCGGCTGCGGCCGCGGCCGGTCAAGGGACGCTGCGCCAGCTGCGCCTACCTGGACATCTGCAATGGCAACACCCGCATCCGTGCGCAGAAGCAGTCGGGCGACCTCTGGGCCGAAGATCCCGGCTGCTATCTGACTGAAGACGAGACAGGAGCTTTGAATGGAATTCCCGCCCACCCCGAGGGACGCTGAGGATGCGCCGCTGCAGCGCGCCTTGCAGCTGTTCGATGACTACAACCGGCGCGATCCCAATCTTGTTGCCTGGAATGGCGCGATGCAGCCGCGCGAATGGCTGCATGCCCAATTCCTCCACGGCTGGGTGCTGAAGCTGGCGCCGCGGGCCGGCATCGCCTTGCGCCTGGCCGCCCGCTGCCAGCACATCGGCCGCTGGGAGGTGCCGCGCGACGCCTGTCCGGCCGGCAGGGCTGGCTATCTGCAATGGCGCAATACGCTCAAGGAGCATCATGCAGGCATCGCCGCAAGACTGCTCGCAAGCGCAGGCCATGACGCGGAAACCGTGCAGGCGGCGCTGAAGATCGTGCGCAAGCAGGGCATCAAGCGCGATGCCGACGTGCAATGCATGGAAAACGCGCTGTGCCTGGTGTTCCTGGAGCACCAGTACGAGGAATTTTGCGACCGCTATCCGGACAAGGTCGTCGCGGTGCTGCGGAAGACCTGGAACAAGATGGACGATGCCGGGCGGCAGGCGGCGGCGTCGCTGCCCTTCAGCGAGCGCGGCCGGGCCTATCTGGAGACTGCGCTGGCGGGCGCAGGCTCGCGCGATGCGGCCGATGACTGACTGACGTTCTTGATCGAAGCGCTTGCCGGGCATATGGCATTCACAGCACGGCACATGCCACGCCGCAAGCCGTGATCCGCCGGGCCAGCAGTTTCGGATCGTGCGCCGTATCCAGCAGCAGGACGGCGCGTTGGCCCGCCTGGACCTGCCGGGCCAGCCAGTCCAGCCCTGCGCCTGCGGCAACAGCCGGATCGGGCTGCAGGCCCGGGCCTTTCAACGCGATCCTCGCCGCGTCCCGCCTCGCCTTGTCCAGGATGGCCGGGTTGACTGCCGGCACGTGAGCGACCAGGTCGGCCTGGCTCAGCATGCGCAAGGCGCGCAGGGTCAACAGGTCGGCGGGGCCGTCGGCGGCCGCCAGTATCGTTGCGCTGCCCGTGCGGGGCTGCGTTTCGGCTTGCATGGCGGCTTCGAGCGTCAGGCAGGCCTGCCTGCCGTCTCCAGCCGCCAGCAGGGATGGCAACGGACCATCCAGCATCCAGTCGTAGAAGTCGCGGCGTTCATCCAGGTCACGGAATCGCGCAACGATGCGGCCGCGGTAGCGCGCCGCCAGCCTGGCCAGGTCGCCCGTGCTCTCGTCGACCTGCGCCTCGAGCCGTTCGCGGATGCGCCGCGCCAGCACCGGGGCGCAGCCTCCTGAAGATATCGCCACCACCAGCGGAGACCGGTCCAGGATGGCCGGCACCTGTATCGTCGAGAGGACGGGATCGTCGACCACGTTGCAGGGGATGCGGCGCCGTAGCGCCGCCGCGGCGACTGCCTGGTTGGTGTCGCCCCGATCGGTCGCGGCAACCGCCAGCCAGGCGCCGTCCAGGCATGCCGGCGCGAACGCGGCCGGCGCGTGCTCGATCCTGCCCTGGTCCGCCGCCTGTTGCAGCCAGGATGTCAGGGCCGGCGCCCCCACGGTAATGGCGGCGCCGGTCCCGAGCAGCAGCCTGATCTTGCGTTCGGCCACGGCGCCGCCGCCGACCACGATCACCCGCCGGCCGACCAGGTTGTAGAACACCGGAAAGAGCATTGCGGATGCCGTGTCCATGGGCAGGCGCCTCCCTTACTGGCGGCTGGAGAAGTACCGGGCCAGCTCCTGGATGGCCTCGGGACTCAGGGGCTCGGCCATGGAGCTCATGACGGGGTCGTTGCGTTCCCGCGTCTTGAAGGCATTGAGCTGCTTCACCAGGTATTCGACTTTCTGCCCTGCAAGATTGGGGTACAGGCCGACGGCGCTGATCCCGTCCGCGCCATGGCAGGACGCGCACAGCGGCAGCATGGCGGAGACGTGGGGCGAGAGCGTCTCGGCAGGGTTGGCGCCGGCGACCAGGGCAGGTTGCCCGCCAGCGGCCAGCGCGTGCGCGGCGGCCTGGGACAGCAGCAGCGCCGCGAGTATGCGGAATAGCGGTTTCATGTCTGTGTTCCTAGTCTCAGAATTTGCGCGTTTCGGACAGGCCGATGGTCAGCCAGCGGGTGCGGGCGCGGGAGAATATGCCCGAGGGGCTTTCCATCTTGTGTTCCGCCACCAGCTCCAGCGTCTTGCTGTCGTAGATCTTGATGCGGTCGCCCCAGTAGCCCGAGCTGACATAGAGGTAGTTGCCGGTGCGGTTGTAATCGGGGAAGAAGGCATGCCCGCCCACGTCCAGCGTCTTGGCCACTTCCAGCGTGTTCTTGTCGATCAGCTGGATCCAGGCCGCTCGCTTGTCCTTGTCGACGATGTCGACTGCCACGTAGGGCGCGTTCGGATGGGCCGCGGGCGATTCGGTCGCGCCTGCGACCGGGATCTGCTTGACCACCGAGAAGTCCTTGGTGTCCCAGACGGTGACAACGGAGCCCTTGTCGCAGCTGCCGATATTGGTGCCGAAGGCGAGAAAGCGGCCATTGACCTCGGTCACCGCGCCCGAGCCGACGTGAGGCTGGCAGCCTGCGGGAATGTCGCGCACCACCTTGTCGTCCTTGAAATCGATGGCGACGATCTTGTTGTCGTCATAGGAGGCCACCATGGAATAGCGGCCATCGGGGGTTAGAAAGGTATCGTGCAGCATGCGGCCGACCTTGGTCAGCTTGGTCACCGGCATGTCGGGCTTGTCGGGGTCGATGATCCAGATCTGGCCCGCCTGGCGCAGCGTCAGGGCGAACTTGTTGTTGATGCGGCTGCCGATCACCGGGCCGCCGGCCGACTTGACGAACTTGCCGTCCGGATCCTCGCCTTCGAGGTCCATGTACTTGACCGGTTCCAGCGTATCCGCCTTCAGGATGGCGACGCTCTTGGGTACGAACGAGCTGATGGCCAGCCATTTGCCGTCGTTGGACAGGGCGATGCCGGGGCCGGTCAGGCCGACCTTGGCCTTACGCACGATCTGCAGCGAGTACAGGTCGATCTTGTAGACCATGCCGTCGTCACTCTTGAGCCAGGCCCAGCGTTCCGCCACGGGGCTGAAGTCCATGATGTGCGGCGCCACCGGCGTGGCGATCTCGCCGACCACCTTGTTGGTCTTGCCGTCCAGGAATACGGTGCGCGCATTGTTGCCCGCGTCGCCCCGCCCGTAGCGCCCGCGCGCCATGACCACCATCAGGTCGTACACCGTATCGATGGCGTAGGTCGGCTTGGCGGGCAGGGTGGCTTCGTCGACCACTACCTGCACGCTGGCGCGGATCTGGTCCAGTCCCCACTTCGGATCGTCCGCGGCCTGGGTCTTGATGAGGCGGGCGAGCGCGCGGATTTCCTCGTCGGACAAGCGGCCCACGAAGGGCGGCATCAGGGTGTCGGGAATGCCGGTCATGATGGTGCCGCGCAGCGCGGCCTCGCTCTGAACCAGGCGGTCGCCGGTCAGGCCGGGCGCGATGTAGCCGCCGCGGTCGGCGCCATGACAGACGGCGCAATTCTGCTGGAACAGCTGATTCGCCTTGAGGTATTCCTCGGTCGGCGCACTCCAGGCGGCGCCGGCCGAGACGAATAGCAGGGCCGCGCTCAATAGCTTGGTGTGCATGTCGATCTCTCCCGAATGGTTCTTGCCGAAACTCCGGCCCTTGCACTGTGTCATCGCGGCGCCGGGCCGATAAGGCACGGCTTCCGAGTGTGTGATGGTTACGGTCCAATCGGATTTTTGACATAGGACAAAATGAATCGATAGCAAGAGGACTACCGTGATGGCACACGGAGCGCGGCCGGCCCGCGCCGCTTCGAAAGGCCGGCGCCATCTTTTTCCTGTGGTTGCCAGCCATGTTTTCACTACCGCTTTCCCTATCCCGCCAGAATGCAAAACCTTACAAGCAGCAGATTGCCGACCAGATCGAAGCGCTGATACGCGCCGGACGGTTGCAGGAAGGGGACCGGTTGCCGGCGATCAACCGTATGTCATCGCTGCTGCAGGTATCGAAGAACACCGTGCTGGGGGGGTATGAGCTACTGATCGACTCCTGTCTGATCGAGAGCAAGCCCAGCCGGGGCTATTTCGTGACGCTGAATCGCAGCCTGGTCATCAATCCGCGCTGCCCGGACTTTGTCCAGGATCGTCCGCCGGTCTACGCCGATGCCGTGAGCCAGGCGCAATCCAGCGGCGTCTGCGGCCAGTCTCCGCCCATGCCCTTGCGCTATGACTTCAAGGTCGGCCGTCCGTCCGTCCATGCTTTTCCCTTGCGCCAGTTCATCACGCTGTCGAACCAGCTGTTGCGGCACGCGGGCTGCGCGATGGCCGAGTACGCGCCGCCGGCTGGGCTGTGGGGCTTGCGCGTCCAGATTGCCGATTACCTGTCGGCGGCCAAGGCGCTGAAGGTCGAGCCGGAACAGGTGCTGATCACGGCCGGCAGCCAGGAAGCCCTGAGCCTGATCGCTTCGCATTTCCTGGACCGCCATGGTAGGGCGGTGTTCGAGTCGCCCTGTTACGCGGGCTTCAGGAATCTGGTGCGGCGGCATGGCGCGCAGGAGGCGCCCGTTCCTGTCGACGAGCAGGGGCTGCGCGCCGATCTGCTGCCGGAAGGACCGGCCAGGCTGGCCTATGTGACGCCGTCGCATCAATATCCCCTGGGCCACGCCATGTCCCTGCCCAGACGGCGGCAATTGCTCGAATGGGCTGGCCGCAGCGGCGCGCTGATCATCGAGGACGACTACGACGGCGACTTTTGCTATGAATCCGTGCTGCCCATGCCCCTGGCCGCCATGAGCCCGCGCCAGGTCGTCTACCTGGGCACGTTCTCCAAGACGCTGGGGCCCGGCCTGAGGCTGGGATACATGGTCTGCCCGCCTGCGCTGGTCGACGATTTCGTCGAGCGCAAGGCGCTGCTCAACAACGGCAGTCCGTGGCTGACGCAGGCCGTGCTGGCCCGCTACTTCGACGAGAACTGTTTCGCGCGCCACCTGCAAGCCTTGCGCCGGCGCTATCAGGCCCAGCGCGACGAGCTGCTGCGCGGCATCCGCAAGATCTGGGCCGGACGGGGCCGGGTAAGCGGACAGAATTCGGGGATGCATCTGGCCTTCGAACTGCCAGCGGACAGTCCCGGCGCCGATGCGGTCGCCGCCGCCGCGCTGGCGCATGGCGTGAGGCTGTACCCGCTGGCCCAGGCCGCGGCCAGCGCGGCCGACGGTGCGGAACCCAGGCATCTGCTGTTCGGCTACGCCGGCCTGGAAACCGGCGAAATCGCCCAGGCCATGGCGCGGGTGCATGCGGCTTGCAGGCCGATGCAGGAGGCCGGTCCCGGGCGGGCAGAGGTCTGCTTGCCCAGGGAGGAAGCGCGCTGTGGCGGCATCTAGCACGGTTCCTGCGTTTTCGGTAGGGATGGAGGCGCAAGGCATGGGCTGGCGGCATCGCTATGCATCTCGGTCCGGCTGTTCTTAGAATTAGTTTGTCCTATGACAAATTTGAGATCCGTCTGTCCCGCAGTCCGCTTGCCGGCGGACCGTCACGCCTGGAGATGCTTCGATGCCGTTTACCGCCGCCGGGTCCGTCCCGCTGAATTCCCGCCGGTCCGTGCCGGATGTTCCGCAAGCCGGAGGCCTTCCCGGCAGGCGCTTGAATCGGGCGGATGCCGGCTTCCTTGCCGTCTGCCTCGCCGGCTGCGCCTACGCATTGGCGGATTTCGGGCAATTCCTCAATGGTTACGAGAAGGTGATGCTGATCGGCACGGTACCCGCCCTGGCCTGGCTGGGATGGTTGTGGCGTCCCTTGCGGCTTCTGGTCCTGGCCAGCGGCGCCAGCGCGTTGCTGGCGGTGTGGCTATACGCGGGTGGGGCAGGGTTGCTCCAGGGCGACCTGGCGCGCGCCGAGAGCGTCTTCCTGCTCAAGTACCTGCTGTCGTCGCAGTCCGCCATCCTCTGGATGAGCTGCCTCTTCGTGCTGGGTACGGTCTGCTATTGGGTGGGCCTGGCCCGGCCCGCGGTCGCCTGGCTGGGCACGTTCCTGACCTGGGGCGGGGGTTGGGCGGGCCTGACCGGCCTGCTGGTGCGCTGGCGCGAAGGACATCTGCTGGGGCCGGATGTCGGACACATTCCGGTCAGCAACCTGTACGAGGTGTTTGTCTTCTTCGCGCTGGTCACGGCGCTGTTCTATCTCTACTACGAGGCCCGTTATGCGACGCGGGCGCTGGGTGGCTTCGTGATGCTGGTGGTCGCCTCGATGGTCGTGTTCCTGGCCTGGTATTCGCTCACGCGTGGCGCCCATCAGATCCAGCCGCTGGTTCCGGCGTTGCAGAGCTGGTGGATGAAGTTGCACGTGCCAGCCAACTTCGTCGGCTACGGCACATTCGCGCTGGCGGGCGCGGTGGGCTTTGCCTATCTGGTCAAGCTGCACGGGCAGACCGCCGTGGGCAAGCGCTTGCTCCCGGTCTTCCTGCTGGGGGCGATGCTGTGCGCCGAGCCAATGATCTTCGGCTCGCGCCGGTTCTCTGCGGTGTGGATGCTGTACTTCGGCGTCGGCGCGATGCTGGTCGGCGCGGTATTGGCGCTGCGCCGGCCCATCGCGCGCAGGCTGCCGTCCCTGGAGGTGCTGGAGGACATCATGTATCGGGCCATCGCCTTGGGCTTCGCATTTTTCACGGTGGCCACCGTGCTGGGCGCGCTGTGGGCGGCCGACGCGTGGGGCGCGTACTGGCAGTGGGATCCCAAGGAAACCTGGGCGCTGATCGTGTGGCTGAACTACGCCGCCTGGCTGCACATGCGGCTGCTCAAGGGGCTCCGGGGAGAGGTGGCGGCCTACTGGGCGCTGGCCGGCCTGGTCGTGACCAGTTTCGCCTTCCTGGGGGTGAACATGTTTCTGTCGGGGCTGCATTCATACGGTAGTCTGTAGGACACAGCAAGACCGAATGTGTGCAGATCCGACCGATCAGTCCGGTCGACACGGAGACCAGCATGAGCGAACTAGCCAGTGACCGCAACAATCTGATCCTGGCCGCCCAGACCGGCGACGCGGCCGCATTGGCGCGCCTGCTGGCGGTCTGCCAGGCCGATGCGCGCCGCTATGCCTACAAGCACTGTGTGGCCAGCGATGTGGATGACGCCGTGCAGGAGTCGCTGCTGATCATTTCCCGCAAGGTCCATGGACTGAAAGCGGCGGCCGCTTTTTCGTCCTGGCTGTTCATGGTCGTCAAGCGCGAGTGCCGCAAGCTCGCGCGCATGATGTTCAAGACCGATCCGCTGCCGGACGAAGCGGCAGCGGAGCAGCTGCTGCACCGGCCCGACGACGAGCTCAGGATCGACCTCGCCAGAGCCCTGGAGTCGTTGCCAGCCCATTACCTCGAAGTCGTGCTGCTGCGCGACTTCGAGGAACTGACCATCGCCGAAATTGCAGCGCGGCTGGGCGAGCCGCCCGGTGCGGTCAAAAGCCGGCTGCACCGCGCCCGCGAGCTGGTGCGCGAATACATGCTGAGCACCGAGCCGGCCCCGGCACGCGCGCCTGGGAAGTAACAGGGCCACGCACGCACGGCCGTCTCTGGTGGCAGCCCTGTGTAAATTTTTTAATTTTCGCGAACCGTTTTGTCCGCTTCCCTCCTCTTAGGGGTTGAGGCAGGTCGTTGTCAGCCGATTCCGGAGCTGGCCCGGCCGCTTCCCTCTGTCAGGAGATCGAAATGTCCAACCCAGTATCGAACCGCATGCTGTCGGTGGCCGTAGCCACCGCCTTCGCCGCCGCCATGAGCGCTTTCGCTGCGCCCGCGCTTGCGCAGGGCACGATGAGCAAGGCCGACATGGAAAGGAAAATGCAGGAGAACCAGGCCAAGACCATGGAAAAGATGAAGGCCGGCAAGTACGAAAAGTGCTACGGCGTCGCGCTCAAGGGCCAGAACGATTGCTATGCCGGCGCAGGCACCAGCTGCGCCGGCACCAGCACGGCCGACTACCAGGGCAATGCCTGGAAGCTGGTTCCGCAAGGGACCTGCACCACGATCGCCACGCCTGCCGGCAAGGGCAGCCTGGAAGCCAAGCCCGCCTGAGGCTGATGCCTGGCGGCCGGCATTTCGCCCCGGTCCGCCAGGCTTCAAGAGAGGATCGCCATGAACGACCACCATGTCGCGTACGCCGTGGGGCAGGACATTCCTGCGCGCACTGGCGTGGGCCTCAAGGCCGAGCACTGCCGCAGCATCATCGAGACCCGCCCGGACATCGGTTTTTTCGAGGTCCATGCGGAGAACTACATGGGGGCCGGCGGCCCCCCACATCGCCTACTGACCGCGATCCGCGACCGCTATCCCCTGTCGCTGCATGGCGTGGGCCTGTCCATCGGCGGCGCCAGGCCGCCGGACCCGCGGCATCTGAAGCGCCTGAAGGCGCTGATCCGGCGCTACGAGCCCGGCCTGTTTTCCGAACACCTGGCCTGGTCTGCGCACGGAGCCAGTTACTTCGGCGACCTGTTGCCGCTGCCGTATACCGACGCCGCGCTCGACCGCATCTGCCAGCACGTCGACCAGGTGCAGACCGAGCTGGGCCGGCAGATGCTGCTGGAGAACCCGTCGACCTATCTCTGGTTCGAGGAAAGCTCCTGGCGGGAACCGGACTTCATCCGGGAGATCGCCCGGCGCACCGGATGCGGCCTGCTTCTGGACGTGAACAACGTCCATGTGGCCTGCGTCAACCAGCAATGGGATGCGCGCGGCTATATCGACGACTTTCCCCTGAGCTGCGTTCAAGAACTCCATCTGGCCGGCAACTCTCCCCAGTTGGACGAGGACGGGCGCGCTTTGCTGATCGACTCGCATGACCGCTGCGTGGACCAGCAGGTGTGGGACCTGTTCCGGCAAGTCATCCAGTGCGTAGGGCCTGTGCCGACCTTGATCGAGCGAGATGCCAACGTGCCGGCATGGCCAGAGCTGCATGCGGAGGCAGTAATGGCGCGAGGCGCTGATGCACTTGTCGAATGCGCGGGAGCGACGCTATGGCACATTGGGCTGAGCGCCAACGGGAGTTCGCCGCAGCGCTGCTCGATCCCGGTCGGCCGGTGCCGCCAGGGCTGCTCGGACCCGGGGGCGCGCCGAGCGCCAGGCGGTTCGCCGTGTACAGAGACAATGTCCTTGTCGGGCTGACCGAGGCGTTGCGAGTGAGCTTCCCCTGCGTCGCCAAACTGGTCGGAGACGAGTTCTTCGCAATGATGGCCCGGTCGTTCGCGGCTGCACGACCGCCGGCATCGCCGGTGCTGCTGCGCTACGGCGCCGGATTCCCTGATTACATCGAGTCCTTCGCGCCCGCTGCCGTCTTGCCGTATCTCGCCGACGTCGCCCGCATCGAGCGCGCCGCGACCGAGGCGTATCACGAGCGCGACGAAGTCTCGCTCGATCCCGGCGCGCTCACGGAAGTGCCGCTCAGCCAGGCGCCTTTCTTGCGGTTCCGCTTGCATCCGTCCATCCGGACGGTGCGCTCGCGCTTTCCTGCATTCACCATCTGGCGCATGAACACCGCTGGCGGCGTGCCGGCGCCAGTCGATCTTTCGGAAAGCCAGGACACCTTGGTGCTGCGCCCGGACGCGGAGGTGGATCTCCGGCGGGTGCTGCCCGCGAGCCACGACTTCGTGATCGCGCTTGGGCAGGGCCTGACGTTATTGCAGGCCATGCAGATCGCCCTTGCTGCCGATCCGGGGTTCGACCTTGCGGAGAATCTGCAGGCATTGGTCCGAATGGGCGCGGTCGTCGGCGTGGATTCGGGCCGGGGCGGGAGTCGGCATGCTTAGGACTCCCAATGTTTCATGCCTGTTCGGCCGCGCGTTCGGCTGGATGGAAAAGGCGGCCCGGGCGGCTGCGCCGCTGCTGCTCCGGATTGCGCTTGCGGTACCCTTCTTCAGGTCGGGCCTCACCAAGTGGGATGGATTTCTGTCGCTGTCGCCGGCCGCGGGTTTTCTGTTCGAGGAGGAATTCAAGTTGCATGCCTTTGGGCAAGTCTATGGCCTGCCAGCCCCGCATGCGCTTGCCTTCTTTGTGGGCATGGCGGAAATCGTTCTACCCGTTCTGCTGATGCTGGGCCTGGCCACGCGCCTGGGCGCCCTGGGCTTGCTGGCCATGACGGCGGTGATCCAGCTCGTCGTGCCCGAGGGATGGGCGAGCTTTCATCTGCCCTGGGCGGCCATGGCGATTGCCTTGATCGCCATCGGGCCTGGCCGTGTCTCTCTGGACCATTTGCTGCACGTTTTTCTGAAGACTCGGATGTCTTCGTGAACCACGTCGTCGAGCCGTTCCTGGCCGGAAACGACATCAAAGGAGATGGGTATGATTGGTTTGCGCATTAGGACTATTTTTGCCGCATGCTGCTTCGCATCAGTGGCCGGCGCCGTGGGCGCTGCCGCCGCGCCCGATGGCTTGACCGTCTTGCGCAGCCCCGTCAGCGTCAAGGAAACCATCGATCGCTTCGAGGCGGCGGCCAAGTCCAGGGGACTCAATATATTTCTACGCCTGGATCACGCGGCGGGCGCGGCGGCCGTGGGCAAGACGCTGCGGCCGACTGAACTGCTGGTGTTCGGCAATGCCCAGGGAGGCACGCCCCTGATGGAATGCGCGCAGTCAGCCGGCATCGATCTGCCGCTCAAGGCGCTGGCCTGGCAGGATGCGGGCGGACAGGTCTGGCTGGGCTACAACGACCCGAAGTACGTGGCGTCGCGTCACGGCGCGGGGGATTGCGGCGCGGTCGTGGAGAACATGTCCAAGGCGCTCGCCAGCATGGCGGGGGAATCGGTGCGGGAGTAATTGCGGCGGCGCGGCGCGGGCCGGCCGGCCGGCGCAAAGGAGGTCTGGCGGAAGCGGTGAGATTCGAACTCACGAACGGTTGCCCGTTGCCGGTTTTCAAGACCGGTGCAATCGACCACTCTGCCACGCTTCCGGGGATTGCCTTGCTGCTGACTGGATACAGCTTTGCGGCGTGTTGTCCTGCACTGCGGCCATCAGGCAAACAATCTGCCTGGGCGAAAGCGCAATACGCCGTAAAGGGCGCAATAATAATCTATTTGCTGCAAAGGAGGCACGCGATGCACGCCGTAGAAATCTCTCGCCCTGGTGGCCCCGAGGTCCTGGTTCCCGTGGAGCGCCCCACGCCGGAAACCGGCACCGGTGAAGTTCTGATCAAAGTGAGCGCGGCGGGCGTCAATCGTCCCGACGTGTTTCAGCGCAAGGGCAACTATGCCCCGCCGCGCGGCGCCTCGGATCTGCCGGGCCTGGAAGTGGCCGGCGAGATCGTCGGCGGCGACCTGGCCGGCAGCGGCTACGCGCTGGGCGACAAGGTCTGCGCCCTGGTAGCGGGCGGCGGCTATGCCGAATACTGTGTCGCGCCCGCGGCGCAATGCCTGCCCATTCCCAAGGGCTTGTCCGACATCGAGGCCGCCGGCCTGCCGGAAACCTACTTCACTGTCTGGAGCAACGTGTTCGACCGCGGCCGCCTGTCCGAAGGCGAGGCCCTGCTGGTGCACGGCGGCGCCAGCGGCATTGGCACCACGGCCATCCAGCTGGCCCGCGCCATGGGCCACAAGGTCTATGCCACGGTCGGCAGCGACGACCGGGCTCGCGCGGTCGAGGCGCTGGGCGCGGAGCGTGGCATCAACTACAAGACCCAGGATTTCGTGAAGGAAGTGCTGGATGCCACCGGCGGACGCGGCGTGGACGTGATCCTGGACATGGTGGCCGGCGACTACATCGCCCGCGACATGCAGTGCCTGGCCGACGACGGCCGCATCGTGATCATCGCCCAGCTGGGCGGCGCCCACGCCAATGTGGACACGGCCCAGGTCATGCGCCGCCGCCTGACCATCACGGGCTCCACCTTGCGTCCCCGTCCGGTCGCCTTCAAGGGCGCCATCGCCCGCGCGCTGCGTGAGCAGGCCTGGCCCCTGCTGGAAAAGGGGGCCATCAAGCCCATCGTGCATGCCACCTTCCCGCTGGCCGAGGCCTCCCGCGCCCATGCCATGATGGAAAGCGGTGAAAACATAGGCAAAATCATCCTGACCATGTAAGAAATGGGGGGACGCCCGGCGTAGCGTCCCGCAACAGGATACAATCACGGGTTTCGCCTGGAATTTTTTCCAGGTGGACCTGTGGGCGGTTGCTACGCAGCCTCTGGCTCGCCCCAGCCCAACCGATACAGATACCTCGCCATGACTTCAGTCGAAAACCGCGCCCGCCTCGTGCTGGGCAACTGGAAGATGCACGGCAACCTGGCCGAGAACGCCGCGTTGCTGACCGAGTTGCGCGCCGCGGATGCTGCGAGCCACTGCGAAGTCGGCATCTGCGTACCGTTTCCCTATCTCGCGCAGGCGGCGTCGGCGCTGACCGGCAGCAGCGTGTCCTGGGGCGCGCAAGACGTCAGCGCCCATGAAAAGGGCGCATACACCGGGGAAGTCTCCGGCGCCATGCTGAAGGAATTCGGCTGCCGCTGGGCCCTGGCCGGCCATTCCGAGCGCCGCGTGCTGCACGGCGAGACCGACGAAGCAGTTGCCGCCAAGGCCCGGGCTGCGCTGGCCGCCGGCCTGACGCCGGTGGTGTGCGTGGGCGAATCCCTGGCCGACCGCGAAGCCGGCAACACGCTGGCCGTGATCGAACGCCAGTTGAAGCCCGTGCTGGCGCTGGGCGCCGACGCGGTTTCGCGCATGGTCCTGGCTTATGAGCCCGTCTGGGCCATCGGCACCGGACGCACCGCCAGCCCCGAGCAAGCGCAAGAAGTCCACGGCGCGATCCGCGCCGCCCTGCGCGCGCTGGGCGCCGCGCAGGTGCAAGTGTTGTACGGCGGCAGCGTCAAAGCTGCCAACGCCGCCAGTTTGTTCGCCATGACTGATATCGACGGGGCCTTGGTCGGCGGCGCGTCGCTTGTGGCCGAAGAATTTTTGCGAATCGCCGCTATCTAAGTTTCCGTTCCGGAGTCTGTAATGCCTTTGATGCTCAAAATCCTGCTGGCCGTCCAAGTGATCTCGGCGCTGGCTATCATCGTCCTGGTCCTGCTTCAGCAGGGCAAAGGCGCCGACATGGGGTCCGCTTTCGGCAGCGGCTCGTCCGGCAGCCTGTTTGGCGCCACCGGCGCGGCGAACTTCCTGTCGCGCGCGACCAAGTGGGCCGCCGTGGTCTTCTTCGCGTCCACCGCCGGCCTGGCTTATGTCAGCCACAAGGGCACCAGCGGCCCCGCCGTCGATTCCGGCGTGATGCAAAGCTTCCCGGCCGACCGTTCGGTGCCGCAAGTGCCGGGCGCGGCGCCCGCTGCCCCTGCTGGCGCCTCCTCGGTTCCGGGCGCCAGCTCGGTGCCGGCCGCTCCGGCCAAGCCTGACGCCTCGGTGCCCTCGGTCCCGGCCGCGCCCGCCACCCCGGCCGCTCCGGCCGCAGGCGACAAGCCCGCCGAAACGCCTGCAACGCCGGCGAAGTAAGCCACGGCAAACGGAAAGGCCGGCGCATGCCGGCCTTTTTCATGGGCGGCTTGCGGCCGCCCGGATATCCTGTCATCAACGGCCGGTAGCATGCGCCGTCGCCGCGCCGGCAGAGGGTAGGGTATCGTTGCCTGCGCATCCGGTTTCCGTTCCTCGATCTCCGCCATGGCCACATCCAAACGTTCCCCCCGCACGCAGTCCTCCGCCGCCGATCCGCAGCGGGGCTCGCCGCAGGCCATGCTGGCGCGCATCCAGAGCCTGTTGCCGTCGATGGGGGCGGCCTCGCAGCGCATCGGCGAATTCGTCATACGCCATCCCGCGGACGTGGTGCACATGTCGGTCAGTGAAGTGGCGGAGCGCACCCAATGCAGCGAAGGCAGCGTGGTGGGCTTTTGCAAGCTGCTGGGCGCCACGGGCTTTCAACAGCTGAAGATCGCGTTGGCGCAGCAGATCGTGCAGCCCGTGCAGTACATCCACGAAGACCTGGCGGCCAAGGACAGGCCCGAGCAGGTGGTCAGCAAGATCTTCCACAGCAACATCCAGACCCTGCAGGAAACCGAATCGGTGCTGGACGTGGCCGCGCTGAAGGCGGCGGTGGACCTGATCCGCCGCGCCCGCCGCGTGGAAATCTACGGCATCGGCAGCTCGGCCGTGATTGCGCACGACGCGCACTACCGCATGTTGCGCATCGGCTTGCATGCCACGGCCGTGACCGATTCCCACGTGCAGGCGATCAGCGCATCGCTGACCGGGCCGGACGTCGCCGTGCTGACCATCTCGCATTCCGGCAGCACGCACGAAACCGTGTTGGCGACGCGGCTGGCGAAGGAAGCGGGCGCGCGCACCATCTGCATCACCAATTTCGGCAAATCGCCGATCCAGGAACATGCGGACGTGGTGTTGCACACGATGTCGCGCGAGACCCGTTTCCGCACCGAGGCGATGACCAGCCGGCTGGCGCAGCTGGCCATCATCGATACCCTCATCGCCTGCCTGGCCCTGTCCGACTACGACAAAGCCGTTTCCACGCTGCGCAGCACTTTCGACGTGCTGTCGAACAAGCGCTACTGATCGCCTTCGATGCCCGTCGGCAGTGCATGCCTGCGCGGACATGCGCTATCCAGCAGCCCGGCCACATCCGGCGCATCCGCGTAAGGCGCATTCCCAACCAGTAGATAGCCCAGGCCCAGGCGCACCGCGCCCAGGCCGTCCGTGCGCACGTTGTCGCCGATGACCGTGGTGTCCGCCGGCGTCAGGCCCAGTCGGCGCAATCCTTCCTCCAGCAGCATGGCCCCGGGCTTGCCAAGTATGCGCGGGCGTACGCCAGGCGCGCAGGCCAGCACCGACTGTAGCAGCGCGCCCGTCTCGGGAACGATGGCTCCTTGCGGGCCGGGGTGGGTGAGATCGCCATTGCTGACCATCAATACCGCGCCTCGGGCCAGTTCCCTTGCCAGGGTCTGCAACGTCCCATAGCCGAAGGCGAGATCGCGCGCCAGCAGCACGATGTCCGCGTCGCGGGCCACCAGCGCCAGCCCCAGGCTAGCGGCGCAGGCGCGCAGCGCGTCCGAGGCGCAGAGCAGCACCTTGGCGCGCGGGTGTTGGCGGGCGATATGGCGCAAGGCCTGCTCGCCGGCCAGGACCAGCGTGTCGGCCTCCACCTGCAGGCCCATTGCCCGCAAGCGTGGCGCCAGGCCCGCGGCGGTATCGGTGGAATTATTGGACACGATGACACAGCGCCCCGCCCAGCGGGTCAGCAGTTCGCTGGCGCCGGGTATCACTTCATGCCCGCGTATCAAGGTCCCGTCCAGGTCCAGGATCAGGCCGCGCGAGCGGACGGTCCAGGGCGGTTCTGCCGTTGGGGCTTGGGCGGAGTTGGAGACGGGAGTGCAGGCAATGCGGGTCATGGATCGGCGGTTGGGCGTCGAAGCGCGTGCAGGGTTGAAGGAGTGGGCGCCCGCTGTGATTCGGGATACCCGGCGGCTGTGATTCTATCTGAACAAAATTCAAAAATTCATTTTTTTGATTTGAGAAATTTTCATTTGCTTGTCATGTGCGGTGACTAATCTGCGTTCCGGAATCAGGGCCGAGCACGTTGCGCCCCGATGGCAACCTCATCAAGACTAGGAACAATGAAATGAAAATCCGCACCTGCGCGCCTGTCCTGGCGCTCGTTTCCCTGCTGGCCGCCGCGCCTCTCGCGCAAGCCCAAGCCTTGGCCGACGGCTCGCAGCAACGTCCGCTGCGCGTGCTGCTCATCCCCGCCGATGGCGGCACGGAATCGGGCACCAAGGCCGATTACGCTCCGATCTTCAACGCGATCACGCGCAGCACCGGCCTGCATTTCCAGCTGACGGTGGGGCAGTCCTACGGCGCCGTGGTCGAAGGCATGTGCAACCAGCTGGCCGAGGTTGCGTTCCTGGGGCCCGTCTCCTACGTGCAGGCGCATGAGCGCCAATGCGCGCAGCTGCTCGCCGTGGGCGTGCAGAAGGGCGAGTCCGCCTACTACGCGGCGATGTTCGCCAAGGCCGATTCGCCCATCAATACGCTCGCCGACCTGAAGGGCAAGCGTGCCGCGTTCGGCGATGTGAACTCGGCTTCCAGCTTCACCTTCCAGGTGGCGTCCATGATCAAGGACGGCATGGACCCGGCCAAGGACCTGGCGGCGCTGCAACTGACCGGCAGCCACGCCAGCAGCCTGGCGGCGTTGGTGCAAGGCCAGGTCGACGCGGCCGCGCTGTCGTTCGACTCCTTCGACAAGGCGGTGCGCCAGGGCGCGGTGGATCCGAAGTCCGTGAAGGTGATCTTCAAGAGCGAGCCCATTCCGTATCCGCCGCTGGCCATGAACACCAAGCTGCCCGAGACGTTGAAGACCACGCTCAAGCAGGCTTTTGCCACGGTGCACCAGGCGCCCGGCGTGACGCCGGACATGGTGCGCGGCTACGGCGGCGCCAAGCTGGATCGTTTCGATACCGAGTTTTCCGAAGCGCAGTTCGCCGGCCCGGCTTCGAAGATGGCCTTGCTGACCGACGAGATCAAGGGCGAAATCCTGCAGAAGGCGGCCCAGCGGTGATCGCCGGGGCAAGCGGAATGGACATGCTGCGCTACGAAGCCGTGGGCATGCGCTACGCCGACGGCACCACGGCGCTGAACTCGGTTTCGCTGCAGGTGCCGCGCGGCCAGTTTTGCGTGATCCTGGGAGCTTCGGGCGCGGGCAAGTCGACCCTGCTGCGCATGGCCAACGGATTGACCACGCCGACCCAGGGCGAAGTTTGGGTCGACGGCGCGCAGGTGCAGCCATCGACGCTGGCGGCCGTGCGGCCCCGGATCGGCATGGTGCATCAGCACTTCAACCTGGTGTCGCGCGCCACGGTGGCGACCAACGTGCTGTCGGGCGCTTTGCCCAGCCTGCCGGCATGGCGCACCTATCTGATGCGTTTTCCAGCGGAGTTGCGCGAGCGCGCCTGCCATCTGGTGCGTGAAGTCGGCCTGCAGCCCGAGCATCTGCAGCGCCGCGTCAGCGAATTGTCGGGCGGCCAGCAGCAGCGCGTGGGCATCGCCCGCGCCTTCATGCTGGCGCCCGCCTTGCTGCTGGCCGACGAACCGGTGGCCAGCCTGGATCCGCGCATCAGCCGCGACATCCTGACGCTGTTGCGCAATCAGGCGCGGGAACGCGGCGCCACCGTGCTGTGCAGCCTGCACCAGGTCGACCTGGCGCGGGAATTCGCCGACCGCATTGTCGCCTTGCGCCATGGCGTCATGGTGTTCGACGGACCGGCGGGCGCGTTCGATGAGGCCACTGCCCGTGCGCTCTATCAGGCTCCGCAGTCCGAGAGTGGCATGGCTGCCGTCGATCTTGCGGGCCGCGGCCATGCCGAGGCGCGCACGGCCAGGCCGATCCGGCCGGCGGTGTTGTCGGCAGGAGGCGCGCAATGAACACGCACGCATTGAAGACGCCGGCCGACAACGCCGGATGGCGCCTGGATCCGCCCTACGGCGCCCGCGCGCTGCTGATCGTGATCGCCGCGCTGATGCTGTTCCTCTACACCGGCCAGCGGGTCGAGATGGGCCGCATGGCGGCGCTGACCCTGGACGGCGCGTTGGCCGCAGTCGGCCTGAAGGAGCAGTCCCAGGTCACGTCCGGCCTGGGCGCCCTGGCCGACAGCCTGTTCCCGCTGCAAATCTCGTATCGCACCGAGACTTCGCGCATCGAGGGCTTCGATCCGGACCAGCTGCCGTGGCTGGCGCGCGTGGAAACGCTGCAGGTGACCGAAAGCCGGCTCAATCCGCACACGCTGAAGATGGAAGACGAGGTATCCACGCAGACCTACCTGGTCGAGCCGCTGGGCTATCTATGGCGGGTGGCGGTCAAGATGGTGGAGACCTTCGAGATCGCGATCTGGGCGACCCTGCTGGCCGTGTTGGGCAGCGTGCCGCTGGCCTATTGCAGTGCCCGCAACTACGCACCCAACCGGCTGCTGTACGTGGCGGCGCGGGCCATCGTCAGCATGTTCCGCGCCATGCCCGAACTGATCTGCGCGCTGTTCCTGGTGCTGGCTTACGGCTTCGGTCCGATTGCGGGGGTGCTGGCGCTGGCCATCCATTCGATGGGCTTCCTGGGCAAGTTCTACGCCGAGGACATCGAGACGGCCGACGCCAAGCCGCAAGAGGCGCTGGCGGCGATCGGCGCCAGCAAGCCGCGCGTGCTGGCCTACGCCGTGCTGCCGCAGGTCATGCCCAAGTTCACCGGCTACACCCTGTACATCCTGGACCGCAACGTGCGCATGGCCACGGTGGTGGGCCTGGTGGGCGCGGGCGGTATCGGGCAGGAGCTGAAAGGCCGCTACGACATGTACCAGTACGCCTACGTCGGGACCATTCTCGTCGTGATCTTCATCACCGTGTTCTTGCTGGACCAGGTTGCCGCCCGGCTGCGGCGCCGCTTGAGCTGAGCCGGCGCGGCGGCCCGCCGGGTCGCCGCGCCCCGATAGGTTTTCTGCCGGATGGACCCGGCTACGTTCCCCGACCAGGAGTTTTCATGACCCCGTACTTTGCACTGGGCCGCGCCCTTGTTGCGGCCATCGCCCTGAGCCTGACCCTTGCCGCCTGCGGCGGCGACGACGACTCGGACGACGGCGCGACCTCGCCGCCCGAGACCGGACAGCCCGAGCCGCAGCCTCCCGCGCCGCAATTGCGCTGCGCGCCCTGAACGCCCGTTCCGCCCAACCCAACGCAAGAGTAGCCCCATGACCAAGACCTATTCCTCGCATTCCGCCAGCGTGTCCCCGGCCTTGCCGGGCCGCCGGCAATTCTTCCGCGCCTCGGCCCAGGCGGCCGGCGCCCTGTCGGCGATGGCCTTGTTGCCCGCCTCGATCCAGCGCGCGCTGGCGGTCCCCGCCGCGGTCGAAAGCGGCACGATCAAGGACATCAAGCACATCGTGATCCTGATGCAGGAGAACCGTTCGTTCGACCACTATTTCGGCACGATGCGCGGCGTGCGCGGCTTCGGCGACCGTTTCCCGATTCCGCTGGCCAGCGGCAAGTCGGTGTTCTTCCAGCCCGATCCCAAGGGCGGCCAGGACATCCAGCCCTTCCGCCGCGACTCCAGGACCAGCAACGCGCTGATCGGTTCCGGCACGCCGCACAATTTCCCCGACCAGCAAGCCGCCTGGAACCAGGGCAAGATGGACCAGTGGATCCAGTTCAAGAACCAGGCCACCATGGGCTTCTTCATGCGTGAGGACATCCCGTACCAGTTCGCGCTGGCCGACGCCTTCACGGTCTGCGACGGTTACCACTGTTCCATCCTGACCGGCACCGACCCGAACCGCATCGTGTTCTGGTCGGGCGCCAACGCCAATCCCGAACTGCGCAAGCTGGGCGTGAACAGCACGGACACCGATTCGGAACCCGTCAATTCGCGCTGCTGGCCGAGTCCGTCCAATTGGGTCGCGGGCCGGGCGCAGCTGACGGACGGGTCGGGCCAGATCGACCCCGCGACCGGCGCCTACAACTACAAGTACAAGAACAGCGCCTTCAAGTGGGACACCTTGCCCGATCTGCTGCAGCGCGCCGGCGTCAGCTGGCACATCTACCAGAACATGAACAACAACTGGACCGGCGCCATGCATGGCTGCCTGGCCTTCAAGAGTTTCCGCACCGCGCAACCGGGTTCGCCGATCTATGAGCACGGCCTGACTGGCGGCCCGGAGAAGAACGACGGCGCCGTCAATTTCCTCGCGCAGCTCAAGCAGGACGTGGCCAATGGCACCTTGCCGCAGGTTTCGTGGGTGCTGCCCACGCAGGCCCTGGCCGAGCATCCGGGCAGCAGCGAAGGCGTGGCCGGCGCGGCCGACTTCATCGCCGACGTGCTGGATGCGCTGACCTCCAACCCCGAGGTCTGGAGCAAGACCGCGCTGTTCGTGACTTTCGACGAGAACGACGGCTTCTTCGACCACGCGGCCATGCCGGCGGTGCCGTCCTATGACGCCAACGGCGTGCTGATGGGCAAGTCCACCGTGCCGCTGGAGGGCGAGTACTTCGATGCTTCCGTGGGCAATTATCTGAAGGCCGAGGACAAGACCAGCGGCAACATCCGTCCCTGGGGCCTGAGTTCGCGCGTGCCGATGTACGTGGTGTCGCCGTGGAGCAAGGGCGGCTGGGTCAACTCGCAGGTATTCGACCACACCTCGGTGGGCCGCTTTCTTGAGCAGCGCTTCGACATCAAGGTCGACGCCATCAGTCCGTGGAGTCGCGCGGTCTGCGGCGACCTGACCACCTGCTTCGACTTCGTCAGCCCCAACGATCCCCGCGTTCCCGCGCTGCCTGATACGAGCAACTTTCCCGCGGTCAATGCGGCGCAGAAGCTCCTGCCCACCACCGCGGTGACCCAGGCGCCCGCCATCCCGCAGCCGCTGTTCCAGGAGACCGGAACGCGGCTGTCGCGCGCGCTGCCCTATGAATTGCACACCAGCGCCCGGCTCGGCGCGAACGGCGCAGTGGAACTGCTGTTCAGCAATTCCGGCGAAGCCGGCGCCGTGTTCCATGTGTACGACAAGCGCAACCTGGACCTGATTCCGCGGCGCTACACCGTGGAAGCGGGCAAGACGCTGTCCGACACCTGGACCGGCGGCGACTATGACCTGTGGGTCTACAGCAGCAACGGCTTCGTGCGGACCTTCTCCGGCAACACGCAGCGCGGCGCGGCCCTGGAAGTGCAGGTCTGCTACGAACCCGCGGGCGGCGCGCTGTACGTGAAGGTATCCAACCGCGGCACGGCCCGCCTGCAGGCGAATCTGCAATCCAACGCCTACCGCAAGGACGGTCCCTGGGTCCTGGCGGTCGAGCCGGGCGCCGTGGCCGAACACCACTGGGCCGTCAAGGAAAGCGGCAATTGGTACGACTTTACCGTCACCGCCGAGGGCTTCGAGCGCCGCTTCGCCGGGCGCATGGAAAACGGCCGCCCCAGCGTCAGCGATCCCGCCATGGCGCTCCATCTGTGATGGTCCAGGCATGAGTGGGCCGGGCGCGCATCGGGGTGCGCGTCCGGCCAGTCCGCAACAAGAAAACTACCAACATGATCATGAAGAACACATACGCAATTCTTGCCGCCAACGGCTTGTCGGTGGCAGTTCTGGTCGGCGCGCTGGCGGGCGGTTCGACGGCGCAGGCGCAGACCGCGCCGCCCGTGAAGTGGGACGGCAGCAACCTCGGCTACGGGCCGGGCGCCGGCCAGGGCGTGACGGGCAAGAGCAATCACGCGATAGGCAAGAGCGCCGGCACCAACGTGACCGGCAGCAATAACATCGGCCTGGGCAACGGCGCGGGCAAGGACGTGAGCACCAACTGGAACGTCGCCATCGGCGAGGGCGCGGGTTCCAAGGTTGGCGGCAAGAACGCCAACCAGGCCATCGGCTACTACGCCGGCACCAATGTGCAGGGCGGCTGGAACCAGTCGTTCGGCCGCAGCGCCGGCCAGAACGTCACGGGCGACTATAACGATGCCTACGGCTTCTGGGCCGGCACGGACACGGTGGGCAACAACAATGCCGCCTATGGCGCCAACGCGGGGCGCAACGTCACCGGCAACGGTAACTCGGCCTTCGGCCAGGAAGCTGGCCGTAATGTCGTCGGCGACGGCAATCTGGCGCTGGGCCAGAACGCAGGCCAGAACGTGGAAGGCGAAGGCAATCTGGCGCAGGGCAAGAATGCCGGGCAGAACGTGACCGGCGCCAACAACCTGGCCGCCGGCGCCTACGCGGGCTATGGCGTGCAGGGCGATGGCAATACGGCGAGCGGCCTGGCGGCTGGCCGCGAGGTCGTCGGCAATAACAACGTGGCGCAGGGCACGGCCGCGGGTTCGGGCGTGCGCGGCAGCGACAACGTGTCGATGGGCTCGAATGCCGGGCGCGGTTCGTTGGCGGATCGCAGCGTGTCGGTGGGCGCGGAATCGTCCGCGGCCACCCAGAGCGTCGCGGTGGGCGCCGGAGCGGTCGCTGCGGCGGCCAACAGCGTGGCGCTGGGGGCCGGTTCCACCGCAGCGCGCGGCGCGCAGGATAGCTACGCAGCCCATGGCATGGCGCAGCCACAAAGCTCCACGGGCGAGGTGAACGTGGGCGGGCGCCAGATGACGGGCGTGGCGGCGGGCAGCGAGGACACCGATGCCGTCAACGTGGGGCAGTTGCGCGCCGCCAGCAGCGCGGGCGAGGCGCGGGTGGGCGCCGTCGAACACTCCCTGCAGAACCTGCGCAGCGACCTGGATTCGCAGGAACGCATGCTGAGCGCGGGTGTGGCCGCCGCCATGGCGACGGCCTCCCTGCCGCAAGCCTACTTGCCGGGACGCAACATGTTGTCCCTGGCCGGCGGCACCTGGAACGGCGAGTCGGGCTATGCCATGGGGCTGTCGCGCGTTTCCAGCGGCGGGCGCTGGGTCTACAAGGTGTCGGCCAACGGTACGTCCCGCGGCGACTTCGGCGGCGCGGCGGGGGTCGGATACCAGTGGTGAGGCCGGGCCTGCGATAATGCCGCAAGCGCGGCGGCCGGCGATCGGACGCAGGCCGCCGCCAGCACAGGCATACCCGGATCGGCCCCATGGAAAAGCGTTTGATGCCATCGATGATGGCGCTGCAATGTTTCGAGGCGGTGGCGCGGCACATGAGCTTTACGCGCGCCGCCGAGGAACTGCATATGACCCAGAGCGCGATCAGCAAACAGATCGCGCAGCTGGAGGCGCTGCTGCGCAATCCGCTGTTCCTGCGCGTGCGCCGGCGCCTGCAGTTGACGCCCGCCGGGGCCTTGTACCAGTCCGAGGTCAGGGCCATCCTGAACCAGGTCGACATGTCCTCGCGCTACATCCTGACCTACGGCAGCGAGACGCAGGTGCTCACCATCGGCACCCAGCCTACGTTCGGCGCGCGCTGGCTGATCCCGCGCCTGCAAGGCTTCATGGCCGCGCATCCGGACATCCAGGTCAAGGTGCGCAGCGAAACTCGGCCCTTCGATCTGATGCAGTCCAAGATCGACATCTCCTTTTTCTTCGGCCACGGCACCCTGCCGGGGGCGCAGTGCCGCGAATTGTTCGAAGCCGAGGTGGTGCCCGTGTGCGCGCCCGGCTTCCTGCCTGGCGACAGGGTCGACAGTCTGGAAGCATTGAGCGCGCAGGCGCTGATCCAGTGCGCCTCGCGCCCGGAGGCCTGGCACGACTATTTCTCGCGCCAGCAATTCCAGTCCGACCGCAGCTACCACGGTCCCCGCTTCGATACCTTCTACATGTGCGTGCGCGCCGCCGAAGGGGGCTGCGGCGTGGCGCTGACGCCGCGCCTGCTGGCCGAAGAGGAGCTGCAGGCCGGCAAACTGGTGATTCCGTGGGATTACGTGCAGCCCAGCGACGGCGCTTACTTCGTCGCTTACTCCGAGCACTCGGCCGAAGTGCCCAAGATCAAGCAGTTCGTCGCCTGGGTGGAAGGTGAGGCCGCGCGCAAGCGCGAGCGCGACGCCCAGCGGACGCGGTCCATGAAAAAACGGACTGATTAGGCCGATTTTTTTCATTTGATTGCGGGCGCGGCGCATGATGTCATGCGGGCCATCCTTGTTTACCGATGTGCCGAGCCCGCCATGAGTCAGAATTTCGTCAATCCGGATCAGATCCGCGCCTGGTTCTCCCGCGCCATGTCCGACATGTACAAGTCGGAAGTGCCGCTGTATGACACGCTGCTGGACCTGGTGGCCCAGGTCAACGCCCAGACCCTGGCCGCGCAGCCCGAACTGGCCGCGCAGCTGGCGCGCACCGGCGAGATCGAGCGCCTGGACGTCGAGCGCCACGGCGCCATCCGCGTCGGCACCGCGCAGGAACTGGCCAATATGCGGCGCGTTTTCGCCGTGATGGGCATGCAGCCGGTGGGCTATTACGACCTGTCGCCGGCCGGCGTGCCGGTGCATTCCACCGCCTTCCGCGCCACCCATGAAACCTCGCTGCAGGCCAGCCCGTTCCGCGTCTTCACCTCGCTGCTGCGGCTGGAACTGATCGACGACGCGGCGCTGCGCGCGAAGGCCGCCCGCATCCTGGCCGCGCGCCAGATCTTCACCGCGCGCGCGCTGGAACTCGCTGCCCGCTTCGAGGCGCAGGGCGGACTGGAAGACGCCGATGCGCATGAATTCGTGACTGAAGCCCTGCACACCTTCCGCTGGCACAGCGAGGCGACCGTCAGCCTGGACGACTACCAGGAACTGCACGGCCTGCATCGCCTGATCGCCGACGTGGTGGCCTTCAAGGGCCCGCACATCAACCACCTGACGCCGCGCACGCTGGACATCGACGAGGCCCAGGCCGAGATGCCGCGCCGCGGCGTGTCCGCCAAGGCCGTGATCGAAGGCCCGCCGCCGCGCAAATGCCCGATCCTGCTGCGTCAGACCAGCTTCAAGGCGCTGGAGGAAGCGGTCCTGTTCGCCGGCGCCGACGGCCAGTCCGCGTCCGGCAGCCACACGGCGCGCTTCGGCGAGATCGAGCAGCGCGGCGTGGCGCTGACCCGCAAGGGCCGGGCCTTGTACGACCAATTGCTGGACTTGGCCCGCAGCCGCATCAGCGGCGCGCCCAACGAAGGCAACGCCGCCGCCTATATGCAGAACCTGCAGGACTGCTTCGCCGCGTTCCCGGACGACTACGCGCAACTGCATGCGCAGGGACTGGCGTACTTCCGCTATTTCCTGACCGGCAAGGAAGGCGGTGATCCCGACGCCGGCCTGCAAGACCTGGTCGCCCAGGGCCATATCCGCTTCGAGCCGCTGGTGTACGAGGACTTCCTGCCCGTCAGCGCCGCCGGCATCTTCCAGTCGAACCTGGGCGACAAGGCCCAGGCCGAGTACGCGCAGAACGCCAGCCAGGCCGCTTTCGAGCAGGCCCTGGGCGCCAAGGTGCAGGACGAGCTGGCGCTCTACCAGGACACGCAGGACCGTTCGCTGGACGCCTGCCTGCAGGCGCTGCGCGCGCAAGCCGGTTCGCCGGTGGCTGCATGAGCCGTCTGGACCGCTGCCTGTCCGTGCGCGACTTCGAGCGCGAAGCGCGGCGCATCATGCCGCGCTGCGTCGAAGGCTACGTGTGTGGCGGCACCGAGGATGGCGCTTCGCTGGGAGAGAGCGTACGCGCACTGGGCGACGTGGGCTTTCGGCCGCGCGGCCTGCGCGTGGTGGACCAGCGCAGCAGCCGGGTCGAACTCTATGGCCAGAGCTACGCCATGCCGCTGGGGTTCGCGCCCACCGGGTTCTCTGCCATCGTCATGCACGAGTGCGACCTGGCGTTGGCGCAGGCGGCGCAGCAGGCCGAGATTCCGTTCATCATCAGCGGCGCGTCCAGCGTGCCGTTGGAACGCTTGCAGCAGGCCACCGGCAAGCGCTGTTGGTACCAGGCCTATCTGCCGGGCAACACCGAGCGCATCGCCAAGCTGATGGCGCGGCTGCGCCAGGCCGAGATCCCGGTGCTGGTGGTGACCATAGACACTTGCGTCGGCGCCAACCGCGAGAACCTGCAGAAGCTGTCCTTCACCGTGCCCTTCAAGATGAGCCCCAGCGTCATGCTGGACGGCATGCGGCATCCGCGCTGGAGCATCAATGTCTTCCTGCGCACGCTGCTGGGCAGCGGCGTACCCAGGTTCTCGAACCTGTACGAGGAAATCGGCCCGCCCATCACCCAGGACCCGCCCAACGGCTTTCGCGGCGAGCGCGACAAGCTCTCGTGGGAGCACATCCGCTGGATCCGCGAGAACTGGCCGGGCAAGCTGGTGCTCAAGGGCGTGATGCATCCCGACGACGCGCGTCTGGCCTGCGCGGCGGGCGCCGATGGAGTGATTGTGTCGAACCACGGCGGACGCCAGCTCGACGGCTGCATTTCGCCCTTGCAGGCGCTGCCCGATGTGGTGGCCGCGGTGCCGTCCGGTTTTCCGGTCATGGTGGACGGCGGCTTTCGCCGCGGCTCCGACGTGCTCAAGGCCGTGGCCCTGGGCGCGCGCATGGTCTTCACCGGCCGGCCCCAATTGTTCGGCGCGGCCGTGGCCGGCAGCGCCGGCATCCGCAAGGTCGCGGAGATATTCCGCAGCGAGATCTCGACCAACATGGCGCTGCTCGGCTGCGCCACGCTGGCCGACCTCACTCCGGACCTGATCGCGCCCTTGCGGCCAGCGGGCTCCGCCTGACGCGGGCGGCGCCGCCGCCCCGGGGCAGGACTGCCCGCACAACAACAAAAAAGCGGTGCGCATGGCCATGCGCGCCCATCCGTTTTCGACAGGAGGAAACATGAAGAAGATCTATAGCAAACTGGCCGGTGTTGCGGCGGTGCTGGCGTGCGTCGCCAGCGGCCCGGCGCAGGCCCAGGCCGGCTCCTACCCGACCAAGCCGGTGCGGCTGGTGGTGGGCTACGCCCCGGGTGGCACCACCGATATCAGCGCCCGCATGATCGCGGACGTGCTGGGCAAGGAATTCGGCCAGACCTTCGTGGTGGAGAACAAGCCTGGCGCCAATAGCAACATCGGCGCCGAGTCCGTCGCCCGTGCGGCGCCCGATGGCTACACCCTGTTCGTGGGATCGATTTCCACTGCGATCAATCAGTCGCTCTATTCCAAGATGTCCTATGACGCGCTCAAGGACCTGGACGCCGTCGCCTTGCTGAACGTGGTGCCCAACATCCTGGCCGTCAACGCCAGCGTGCCGGTCAAGTCGGTGCAGGAATACATCGCCTACGCCAAGAAGAATCCCGGCAAGCTGACCTGCGCCTCGCCCGGCAACGGTTCGTCCGCGCACCTGGGCTGCGAGCTCTTCAAGATGAAGACCGGCATCGACATCCTGCACGTCCCCTACCGCGGCAGCGGCCCGGCCGTGGCCGACCTGCTGGGCGGACAAGTCGACTCCATCTTCGACAACCTGCCGCCGCTGTTGCCGCACGTGCGCGCCGGCAAGCTGACCGGCCTGGCCGTCACCACCGCCAGCCGCGTGCCGTTCGCCCCGGAAATCCCCACCATCGCCGAATCCGGCGTGGAAGGCTTCGACGTGGCGGCCTGGTTCGGCGTGTTTGCACCGGCCGGTACCCCGCCCGACATCGTCCAGAAGGTCAACGCCGCCATCAACAAGGCCCTGGCCGCCGACGCCGCCCTGGCCGCCAGCTACCAGACCAACGGCTTCCTCATGCCCCCGCCGCCGAACACGCCGCAAGCGTTCAAGGCCTTCATGGAAAGCGAAACCCGCAAGTGGGGCGAAGTCGTCAAGGCGACCAACCTGCAGATCAACTGATAGGCGAGGGGAGAGGTGGTCCTCGGTCCCCTCTGGAGCGTTCTTGGGGACGGATTGGTGGCGCCGCAGCGACATAGCGGTACGGAACCACCCGATTCCCGATTTGCGTGATAGAATGTTCGACTTTCCAGGAAAGCACGCTTTTCTGGCTGAAGTTAGCCGACGTGGTGAAATTGGTAGACACGCTATCTTGAGGGGGTAGTGGCGAAAGCTGTGCGAGTTCGAGTCTCGCCGTCGGCACCAAATATTTGTTCCAGGGTTGTTCCCAGGAAGAGCGAAAAACCCGCAACTCTCTTATGAGATTGCGGGTTTTTTGTTGCCTATGCGTCTAGGGGCGCATCTTCGGGTAATTCCCCCGCGCCAGGCTACTGCACGTACCGCGCGTAGAGGGGCAAAGAATAGATCGCAACTTGGGCAGCGTTGGCGACGTCAAGATTAGGACGACATGCCGGTGACGCAAGCTTGGAATTTAGCGTGCGCGGTCGGCAGGTAGGCCGAGCTTGCGCTTCACACGCTCCCATGTGGTTTCCCCCCGGGTCTTCGGAACCGGGATCCAAAACTCGCTCATTTGAATCTTCGTGAGCCCTCCATCTGCTGCCAGTCCCAGGGCCAGCCTAGGCGCGATGATGCACCAATGGTCAACATCGCCCCAACTGAGACAGACAATGCCTCGTTGCGGGTCGTATTGCGCCTCCTGTATTGGCTGACACCTGACGCGGCCGTCTGCTTCAAATGGCGCTTCGAGGAAGGGCTCTGCGACATCTCCTTGTGCAGGCTGAATCGGCTGCAAAATCCAATCGGCAGGATTTGTGCGTAGGTAGACTTCGACAAGGCGTTTACGGTCATCCAGATCCAGCGTGAGCGACCCCGCGTCAATGATCCAGGCGGTTTCAGGCTGAGGCCACTGCTGGTCCAGGAAGTCTCGAAGGGGATACTCCGGGCCTTGTTCTCGCCTTTCAACGAAAGGATATTCAACGGAACAGCTAAGAATGCCGCCTTCAGGCTCCCAGGACGCTAGTGCAAGCGCTGGCGACGGTGTGGTCTTGGGTCGAACTGGAATCGTCTGCATGATCATCAATCAAAGTACTTGAAGTGAGCGATGACGTAGTCACGCTCATTGAAGCCTAATTGATATCCAATGATCGCGCCCGAGGCCTCATCATGAATGGGCCTCGCTCCGTCAGACACGCCGGGCGGTAGAAACTCAGAAAGCAAGGGTGAAAGTGGTGGAGCATCGTCCCATGCATAAGAGGACTCGGCGTCAAGCGCTGTCGAATCGTTTTGTATCAAGCGACCTGGTAGTAGCGAAATCACCACTAGTTCTGGGTCTCCCGTCTCCGGTCTATCAGCGGCGTCCGAGACATGGGCCAAGAATTCGATGCCCCAGGCCTACCGCGAATATCTGCAAAAAAACCCGCATTCTCAGTCGAGATGCGGGTTTTTGCGTTTGGCCTAGAGCAAGCTGCGCCGCCGATCTCGTCACTCCTTCTTGTACGCCAGGTAATCAAGATGGATGCCGATATGGTCGGCGATGTAGCGGGCGTCGTGCCAAACCCCCCAGATGAAGGAAGAACTGCGGTTGGTGAGGTTGGGCAGGCCGAGGAAGTAGATGCCTTTTTCGGCCGAGATGCCGCGCTTGTGGATGGGGTAGCCCTTCTCGTCGAAGGTGTCGACGTCGATCCAGCTGAAGTCGACTTTGAAGCCGGTGGCCCACAGGATGGTCTTGATGCCGGCCTCGGCCAGGTTCAGGCTCAGGATGGGGTAGGCAAGGCATTCCGGGTCGGGCAGCAGTTTCCAGGCATCGGGCTCGGGCGGCAGGTCGAGGCCGTTCTGCTCGATGTAGGCGTCGGCTTCGCGCAGAACTTCGAAGTAGTCGGCATCGCCCTGGGCGACGTCGCGGGCAAGGTTGTCGGCAAAGTGCAGCACGCCGTTTTCGTAGGCGGTCGTGATGCCGACGAGTTGGATGCCGTCGTGGGCCAGGCGCCGGAAGTCGACGGTCTTGCCGTTTTCATAGCCGCTCACGGCGAAGGCGACGTGTTCGCGCTTGGGCTTTTTCTTGACTTCATCCCACATGCCCAGCGCGCCCAACCACCAGCAGTAGTCGCGTTCGCGATAGGAGCGCGGCGGACGGTAGTGTTCGCCCACCGACAGGTAGACGGTGCGGCCGGCCTGGCGCAGTTCTTCCGCGATCTGCGAGCCGGAGGCGCCGGCGCCGACGACTAGCACGGCGCCGTCGGCCAGTTGGCCCGGGTTTTTGTAGGCCGAGGAATGCAGCTGTTGGATGCCGGCGTTCTCCGGCACGATTTTCGGGAAGGTGGGCACCTGGAAGGGGCCGGTTGCGGCGACCACGTGCTGGGCTTCGATCGTGCCTTCGGAGGTAGTGACGGTGAAGCCCGGGCGCTTGTCGTTGCGTTTGACGCGCAGCACTTCGACGCCGGTACGCACCGGCGCCTTGAGCATCTTGGCGTAGTCCTCGAAGTACTGGGCCATGCGCTCCTTGGGCGGAAAGACGTCGGGCCCGACGTCATCGAATTTCAAGCCGGGAAAGCGGTCGTGCCAGGCCGGGCCGTTGGCGACCAGCGAGTCCCAGCGTTCGGAGCGCCAGCGTTCGGCGATCCGCTTGCGTTCCAGCACGATATGCGGAACCCCCATGGCGCCAAGGTGCTCGCTCATCGCGATGCCGGCCTGGCCGGCGCCGATCACCAGCGTATTGGTTTTTTCAATTGACATTGCAAGATCCTAAGAAATACCGAGACCCTGGTGCGTCTCGAGGCTGACACGAAGATCAAGGACAAGAAGGCCGACGAACCGTGCGCAGGCTTCAGATGCGCGCTGAACGATAGGCACGCAGTGTGATCCCGAAGCGCCGAGTTGATAACTTCGTTTTTCGGACGGCTGACTTAGGAAAAAGCAAAGGTGCTGGTTTACGCGGGCGACGCGGGCCGCCACGCCTGTGGCAGCGCGATTTCGTTTTTCCGATGGCCCCCATCAGCATCGGCAACGCACTGCAAAAAGGGCTTTGCCGTATTCTTGAATCCACCAGAACGCTGATGTTGCACCCTTGCGTGCCATGCGGCCACCGCCTGTTTTTCCCGGAATTCTTGCGTCGGGAGACTGAACTCCATGAGTGCAGCAACCATGCCGAATCGCCCCTTTGCCTCCGATAGCTCCAGCGCGGTCAGCCTGGAGGGAGTGATAAAGAAGTACCGTGATCACACGGTGTTGCAACAGGTGTCCCTGAGCATCGAGCGCGGGGAGTTCCTGACGCTGTTGGGCCCGTCGGGCTGCGGCAAGACCACCTTGTTGAACCTGATCGCGGGCTTTGCCGATGCGGACGGCGGCGAAATCTTCATCGACGGCAGGCCGGTCACCGCGCTGCCGCCGTATCAGCGCCAGATCGGCATCGTGTTCCAGAACTACGCGCTGTTCCCGCACATGACGGTGGAGCGCAACATTGCTTATGGCCTGCGGATGCGGCGCGTGCCGGCCGCCGAGATCGAGCAACGGGTGCGCGAAGCCATGGCCCTGGTCAAGCTGGACGGATTGGGCGAGCGCAAGCCGCGCGAGCTGTCCGGCGGGCAGCAGCAGCGGGTGGCGCTGGCGCGGGCGCTGGTGATCCGTCCCAAGGTGCTGTTGCTCGACGAGCCGTTTTCCGCGCTGGACAAAGGCCTGCGCGGCGCCATGCAGGTCGAGATCCGCGATATCCAGCGCAAGTTGGGCGTGACGACGATATTCGTCACCCATGACCAGGGCGAAGCCCTCAGCATGTCGGATCGCATCGCGGTCATGAGCCAGGGGGTGATCCGGCAAGTCGCAGCACCCGACGAGCTGTATCGCAATCCGCAGGATCCGTTCGTGGCGTCGTTCCTGGGCGACGTCAACATCCTGCCCGCGCACTATCACGGCTCCAGCGCCGAAACCATCCAGCTGCGCCTGGGCGGGGGGCTGACGCATATTCCCCGCCACCGCCTGGTGGGCGGCTCGCACGAAGGGCACCGGCTCGATCTCTACGTGCGGCCCGAACACATCAAGCTGGAAAACCTGCATAGCGGGTCGGTCCTGAGCGGCACGGTGGTCAATCACGTGTTCCAGGGCGATCACGTGGATCTGTATCTGGAGGTGCATATCCCCGTGGAAGGACGCCAGCACGTCATGGTGCGCACCTCCGATCTGAATTGCATCCATGAATGGCCCGTGGGCGCCGTGGCGGGGCTAGCGCTGCCCGGCCACGGGGTCAGCGTCTTCAAGGCGTCGTCCTGAAGACCGGGTTATCGCACGAGGTTCCACCCTTCCTGGCGGCCGCGCCTGCGCGGCCGCCCAGTTTCCATTCGTCCGCGAGGCACAATGCCATGAACCAGATCCCCGTTGAAATGCACGCCGTCATCGCCCGCGAGCCCGGCGATGCCACGGTGTTGACGCTGGCAGGCCGGCCGGTACCCACGCCGGGGCCCGGCGAAGTGCTGCTGCGCGTGCATTCGGCTGGCATCAACCGGCCCGACATCATGCAGCGCCAGGGCGTGAGCAAGCCGGCGCCCGGCGTGACCGACGTGCTCGGACTGGAGGCCTGCGGCGAGGTGGCCGCTTGCGGCCCCGGCGTGCCGGAGTCCTTGCGCGGACAGCGTCTCATGAGCCTGCTGGCGGGTGGCGGCTATGCGCCGTGGTGCGTGGCGCGCGTGGATCATTCCCTGCCTGCGCCTCAGGGGCTGGACGACGCGGAGGCGAGCGCCTTGCCGGAAGGGCTGTTCACCGTCTGGCACAACCTGTTCGAACTGGGCCGCCTGCGCATGGGCGAGACAGTCCTGATCCACGGCGGCGGCGGCGGCATCGGCACGCTGGCCATCCAGATGGCGCATGCCGCCGGCGCGCGGGTTGTCGTGACCGATGGCGAGCGCAGCCGCTTCGACGCTCTGCGCGAGCTCGGCGCCGCCGAGGTGATCTGCTTTCACGACACGGATTTTGTGGCGGCCTGCGACACCCTCACTGAAGGCCGTGGCGTCGACGTGGTGCTGGATATCGTCGGCGGCGACTATGTGCGGCGCAATCTGCAGGCGCTGGCATTTGGCGGACGCCACGTGAGCCTTTCCTTCCTGCAGGGATCGGCCGTCAACGTCGAGCTGTTGACCCTCATGCAAAAGCAGTTGAGTCTGCATTCCTCGACCATGCGGCCGCAGACCGATGCCGAGAAGGCCCGCATGGCTGTCGCGCTCAGGCGCCACGTGCTGCCCTTGGTGGCCGCCGGCCGCATCCGGCCCAAGATGTCGCAAAGCCTGCCGCTGGCCGACGCCGTGCGTGCGCACCAGTTGCTGGAGAGCGGCAAGGTGTTCGGCAAGCTGGTCCTCAAACCCTGACATCCGGAGACTGGATTGAAACTACTTTATGCCCCGACATCTCCTTTCGTGCGCAAGGTGATGGCTTGCGCGCATCTGACCGGCCAGGCCGGACGGATCGAATGGCTGGCCAGCGCTGCGCATCCGGTGAACCGCGATGCGCGCATCGCCGCCCACAATCCGCTGGCCAAGGTGCCGACCCTGATCCTGCCGGACGGGCGGGCGCTTTACGACAGCCGCGTGATCTGCGAGTACCTGGCCGAAGCCGCCGGCGACACGCAGCTGTTTCCGGCTGGCGAGGCGCGCTGGCTGGCGTTGACGCGCCAGGCGCTGGGCGACGGCCTGCTGGATGCCGCTCTGCTGGCGCGCTACGAACACACGGCCCGGCCGGCCGAAATCCAATGGCCGCAGTGGCGCGAGGCGCAACTGGTCAAGGTACAGGCCTGCCTGGCGGAAATCGAGGCGCAGGCCGACAGCCTGCCGCAAGCGCATCCGAGCATCGGCGACCTGACCATCGCCTGCGCCTTGGGGTATCTGGATTTCCGCTTTCCCGAGCTGGACTGGCGCGCTGCGCATCCACGCGCCGCAGCGTGGTTCGCCGTGTTCAACCAACAGCCTGCCATGCAGGCGACCCTTCCCCACGAAACCTGAGACCGCCGCCATGACGACGCCGAGCGCGACCCCATCATCCTCCACCGTCTGGTTCCTCAACGGGCCGAACGCCAATCTCTACGGACTGGACGCCAACAAGACCTATGGTTCCGACAGTTTTCCGGTATTGCAGCAGCGCTGCGAAAAGAAGGCCGCCTCGCTGGGCATCCAGCTGAACTTCGTCCAGTCCAACCACGAAGGCCAGCTGGTCGACTGGATACAGGAAGCGCGCGGCGCCGCGCAAGGCGTCATCATCAACGCCGCGGGCCTGACCTATTCGTCCGTGCCCATCCTCGATGCCTTGCTATCCTTTCCGGGCAGGATCATCGAGGTCCATATGAGCAACATCTGGCGGCGCGAAGCCTTCCGCCATCATTCCTATATTTCCAAGGCCGCGGATGGCGTCATTGCGGGCTTGGGCGGCGATGGCTACGAGCTCGCCATCGAGGCCATGTCCCGCCTGATCAACCGCAGCACATGAGGTAGACCGCCCATGCACGCATCCCCCCGCCCCGCCGTATCGGGCGCAATGGTTTTCTACAGCGAATTCGACGACTACGCCGCCTGGCGCGATGCCATGCAGGCGCGCTTGCCGGACCTGCGCATGGTGCATGGCAACGAAGTGGACGATCCGGCCAGCATCCACTACGCACTGGCCTGGAAGGCGCCGCAAGGATTCTTCGATCGCATGAAGAACCTGCGTCTCATCGTGAACCTGGGGGCGGGAGTGGATTCGCTGGTCGGCCGCGAGGACCTGCCCGCCGGCGTGCCCATCACGCGCATCACCGATCCCAATATGGCGCGCATGATGGCCGGCTATGTGCTGTTCGCCGCCCTGCGCTATGCGCGCGACATCCCGTACTTTGAAGCGGCGCAACGGCGCGGCGAATGGGCCTATCGCCATCCGCGTTCGCCCGAGGACGTGCGCGTGGCGGTGCTGGGCCTGGGCGAGCTGGGCGCCTGCGCGGCGCAGGAGCTGCGCCGCCAGGGGCTGACGGTGCTGGGCTGGTCGCGCAGTCCGCGCAACATCGAGGGCGTCGAGTGCCACAGCGGCATGGAATCGCTGGACACGGTGCTGTCGCGCGCCGACATACTGGTGGTGATGCTTCCGCTGACGCCGCAGACCCGCGGCCTGCTGGATCGCGAACGTTTGCAGTGTCTGCCCCGCGGAGCGGCCCTGATCAATGTGGCCCGGGGCGCGCTGGTGGACCAGGCCGCCCTGACCGATCTGCTGCGCAGCGGCCATCTGGGCGGCGCGACGCTGGACGTGTTCGAGCGCGAGCCCCTGCCCGCTGGCGACCCGCTCTGGGCGATGGACAACGTGCTGATCACGCCGCACCTGGCTTCGGTGGCCATTCCAGCATCGGCCGCCGGACAGATCGCCGACAACATACTGCGCGTCAGCCAGGGCCTGGAGCCCGTCAACCGCGTCGATCCCGCGCGCGGCTACTGAAGTTGGGTCTTGCGGATGTCAGGGTTCTTTAGCCGCCGAGGCTGCCCTGCGCCATTCCGATGCTCGCCCCGGTGGGGCTGCGCTTCGGATGGCTCCGGGGTCCTCGGCTGGCAGTCGCCCAATGCGTTGGTTTTGGACCCCTTTTCATGGGCAGATGCCGTGAGCCGGTGGCCGGGCGGAGGGATCCGAAGCGCAGCCCCAC
>NZ_JBARYB010000120.1:0-4134 GCF_049647645.1 Achromobacter sp. | reverse complement strand
TGCCGAGGCGGGATTGGTAGTAGTAGTCGCGCTTGGGCTGCGCGGTGGCGACGATTTCGATCTGCCGCCTGTTGAGGCCGAAGCCCTCGTAGATCGTGCGAATCTGCGGCTCGGTCGCCTGCGGGTTCGGCAGGAAGATGCGGCTGGCGCAGCTTTCGATGATCGCGGGCGCGATGCTCGAATCCTTGATGTCGGCGAGGCTCTGCGTGGCAAAGATCACCGAGACGTTCTTCTTGCGCAGCGTCTTGAGCCACTGGCGGATGCGTGCGGCGAATACCGGGTCATCGAGGAACAGCCACGCTTCATCAAGGATCAGCAGCGTGGGTGCCCCGTCAAAGCGTTCATCGAAACGGGCAAAGAGGTAATGCAGCACGGCCATGACGGCGGCCTTGCTGTGCATCAACTCCTCCATCTCGAAGCACTGCACGTCGGCCATGCCCAGGCGGTCACGGTCGGCGTCCAGCAGCTTGCCGTGCGCGCCGCCCAGCACATAAGGCGCGAGCGCCTGGCGCAGCGCATTCGATTGCAGCAGCACCGACAGGCCGGTCATCGTGCGCTGCTCCACCGGCGCACCGGCAAGGCTGCCGAGTGCCGACCAGATCGCTGCCTTCTCGTCCGGGCCGACCGTCACGCCCACATGCCGCAAGCGGCCTTCGATCCATTCGGCGGCCCAGGTGCGGTAGCCCTCGCGGTCGATGTGGGCCAACGGCTGGAAAGCGATTTCGCCATCCGTGCCCAGGTCGTAGTGCTCGCCGCCCAGCCCGAGGATCGTGGCCCGCATGGAGCGCCCCATGTCGAACGCGAAGATGCGCGAGCCGCGATAGCGGCGGAACTGCATTGCCAGCGTGGCGAGCAAGACCGACTTGCCCATGCCGGTCGGCCCCGCGACCAGCGTGTGGCCCACGTCGCCGATGTGCGTCACCAGCCGGAACGGCGTGGCGCCATCGGTGCGCGTGACGATCAGCGGCGGGCCGTCGAGGTGGTCGTTCTTCTCCGGCCCAGCCCAGACCGCCGATACCGGCATCATGTGCGCTAGGTTCAGCGTCGAGACGATGGGCTGGCGCACATTGGCGTAGGCATTGCCGGGGATCGAAGACAGCCAGGCATCGACCGCGTTCAAGGTTTCGGGAATCGTCACGAACCCGCGCCCCTGGATGACGCGCTCCACCATGCGCAGCTTCTCGTCGGCTACGGCGGCGTCCTCGTCCATGACGGTGACGGTCGCCGTCAGGTAGCCGAAGGACACCTGGTCGCTGCCTAACTCCTGCAAGGCAGCGTCTGCATCGGCTGCCTTGTTGCTGGCGTCGGTATCGACCAGCGGGCTTTCCTGCTGGAAGATCGTTTCGCGCAGGAGCGCGATGACGTTCTTGCGCTTGGCGAACCATTGGCGGCGCAGGCGACCCAACTCCCGTTCCGCTTCGGCTTTGTCGAGGCAGAGAAAGCGCGTGCTCCAGCGATAGGCAAAGCCGAGGCGGTTGAGGTCGTCCAGAATTCCCGGCCAGGTCGAGGTCGGAAAGCCCCGCACCGACACCACGCGCAGGTGCTGGTCGCCGAGCATGGGTGCCAGGCCACCGACCAGCGCGGAGTCGGCCAGCAGCGCGTCGATGTGGAACGGCACCTCGGGCACGCTGACGCGATAGCGCCGCGTCGAGATGGTGGCGTGCAGGTAGGTCAGCGTCTGGCTGTCATCGAGCCAGGCGATTTCCGGCATCACGCCGTCGAGCAGGTCGAATACGCGATCGGTTTCCGCGAAGAAGGCTTGCAGCCGCTCGCGCCAGTCCACGCCTTCGCTGGGCCGGTTCTCGTACAGCATTCCCGCTGCACGGGCGCGCGACTCCTCGGGCGGGAGGTACACCAGCGTCAGGTGATAGCCGCTCTCGAAGTGGTTGCCCGAGTCCTCGAAGGTGGCCCGGCGTTCCTCGTCCACCAGCCAGGACAGCGGTTCGGGGAACTCCGAGTGTGGATAGTCGGCGGCGGCGCGGCGCTCGGCTTCGATGAACAGCGCCCAGCCCGAACCCAGCCGGCGCAATGCGTTGTTCAAGCGCGCCGACGTGGAGATCAGCTCGCCTTGCGTGGCGCTGTCGAGGTCAGGCCCGCGAAACCGGGCCGTGCGCTGGAAACTGCCGTCCTTGTTCAAGACGACGCCCGGCGCAACCAATCCAGCCCACGGCAGCCAGTCGGCGAGCATGGCCGGGCGCTGGCGATATTCGGCAAGGTTCAGCATGGCGGCATCCCCCTACACGTCCAGCAGCGGACGATGCTTGATGTGCCGGGCGAAGACCTGCATGAACTGCGGATCGACGCGCGCTCCCCATACCGCCAGCGAATGGCCGGTGATCCAGAGCACGATGCCGGGAATCCACAGTTGCAGGCCCAGCCCGACAGCAGCGGCCAGCGTGCCGTTGGCGATCGCCACGGTGCGCGGTGCGCCGCCCAGCAAGATCGGCTCGGTCAGCGAGCGGTGCAGCGGCACCTCGAATCCGGCCGCGAAGCTATCCGGGCCGCTCATACGACAGCCCCGCCGGAGAAGCTGAAGAACGACAGGAAGAAGCTCGAAGCGGCAAAGGCGATGCTCAAGCCGAACACGATCTGGATCAGCTTGCGGAAACCGCCCGACGTGTCGCCGAAGGCCAGCGCAAGGCCGGTGGCGATGATGATGATGACCGCGACGATGCGTGCCACCGGCCCCTGGATGGATTCGAGGATGGATTGCAGCGGGCCTTCCCACGGCATCGAGGAACCGGCGGCCTGTGCGGTTCCGGCCAGGAACAGCAGCAGCGCGGCCAGCAGCAGCCCTTGCCCCGCAGGGCGGGCCAGGCTGAGCAGCCGTGCAAGGCGCAAAGCCGGATTTACGGAAAAACGGAAGGCATAGGCATGCGTCATGGCAGTTCTCCAAGTGAGTCAGGAAACGGGGAAGTCGCCGCAGTGGGTCCGGCATCGGGAAGTGGCAGCAACTCGGGAAACGGCATGTCCTGCGCGTCCGTCTCCCAATCCGCCAATCGGTATCCCAGGCCGTCGAAGCCGACGACGCGGGCGATGCTCTCGATGCGGCGCTTGCGTCCACGCCCGGCGATGTGGATCACCACGTTGACCGCCTCGGCGATCAGCGCACGGGGCGGGTTCACGGCTACTTCGAGAATCAGTTGCTCCAGGCGCAGCAGCGCGCCGAGCGCGGAGCCGGCGTGGATCGTGGCGATGCCGCCGGGGTGGCCCGTGCCCCAGACCTTGATGAGATCCAGCGCCTCGGCGCCGCGCACCTCGCCGACGACGACGCGATCCGGTCGCAGGCGCATGGATGAACGCACCAACTCGGTCATCGACACTACGCCTTGCCGCGTGCGCAGCGGCACGTGGTCGCGGGCCGCGCATTGCAGTTCCACCGTGTCTTCGAGTACGAGCACGCGGTCGCCCGTGGCGGCGATCTCGGCCAGCAACGCATTGGCGAGCGTGGTCTTGCCGCTGCTGGTGGCGCCGGCGATCAAGACGTTCTGGCGTTCGCGCACAGCGTGCACCAGAAAGCCCGCCTGGGCGCTGGTAATCATCCCGTCGATGACGTACCGCTCCAGCAGGATCACGCCGATGGCGCGCTTGCGCAACGCGAAGGCCGGCCCCGGTGCGGCCGGCGGCAAGATGCCCTCGAAGCGTTCTCCTGTTTCCGGCAACTCGGCCGACAGCAGAGGTTGGCCGCGATGCACCTCCGCACCGACGTGGGCCGCGACAAGGCGAATGATGCGTTCACCATCGGCCTCGGGTAGCTCCACACCCATCGGTGCGCGGCCTGACGAAAGCCGGTCGATCCACAAGGTGCGATCAGGGTTCAGCATCACTTCCACCACGTCCGGGTCTTCCAGCGCGGCAGCGATCAACGGCCCCATGGCCGTGCGCAGCATCTGGATGCGACGGTCGAGCGACGTGGCGCTCATGGACTGCCGAGCGGCGCTCATGACGCACGCTCTTGCGCTTGCGCGGTTGCCGCCGCGTCTTCCATCCGCATTGGGTCGGGATGCAGCTCCTCCACCACGTCGCGCACTAAGCTCCGGCCCCGCAGCAGGTGGCGGCCGAGTTGTTCGATGAACTGCTCGAAGCGCGCTTTGCCCTGGGCGCGAGCCGCGTCTTGGTGCGCCTCGGGAACCG
>NZ_JBARYB010000119.1:0-22033 GCF_049647645.1 Achromobacter sp. | reverse complement strand
CCCAGGTGCAGCGGTTGGCGAACAGCATGCCGGGCACATCCAGCGTGCCGCCGCGGCTGATGTAGCCCAGCGCCCGGGTGCGGGCCGGGCCGTCGTCCAGCCGGCGCAGCACGCCCAGCATGGGTTCGGGGCGCGTGTGGCACAGCAGCACGCGCGGCAGGCCGGGCGGGAAGAGCGCGTGGACGGCATCGTCGGACAGCACGAAAGCGGCTTCCAGTTCGTCGCGCGGGGCTCGCAGGCGGCCGGGCTCCAGCACCACGGACACGCAGCATTCGTAGCCCAGCCGTGCCAGATGGGCGCGCGCCTTCAGGGCCTCTTCGAGCTGGTAGGCGCCGATAGCGACGAACTGCAGCGCGCTGGCCTGCGGCTCGCCCGCGACGTGGGCCGCGCCCTGTTCGACCAGCGCCTGCGCGGCCTGCGCGTCGAAGCGCTGCACGCCGTCGCGCTTGGACACCACCATGCAGGCCACCTGGGCGCGCTGGGCATAGACCGCGCGCAGCGCCGCCGCGGCGCTGTTGCCGTCCACCGGGAACAACACGCGGGAGGTGTCGGACATTTCGCCCAGCAAGGCTTCGCCTATGGTGGGATCCTGGTGCGATTGTTCGTTCTTGGCGTTCTCCCACGTATGGGAGGTGACCACCAGCGGCACCGACAGCCACCCCGGCGCCTGCCCCAGTTCCTTCTGGCGGCGCGCGAAGACGATCTCCTGGCGCAGCAGGCCCAGCATCTTCACCGCGAAGGCCTCATAGCTGACGACGAGGTTCAGGCCACCCTTGTTCGCGAGCGCGGCGGCGGCCACGGCTTCCTCGTTCAAGGCCGTGATGACGGCGCCGTGCTGGTCCTCGGCGACGCCGGGCTCGGGATGGTCGACGCGGTGCTTCAGCAAGGCCAGCGTGCCGCCCATCTTGTTGCTGGCCAGTTCGTCCGGATTGCCGATGCGCACGCGCAGGCCCGGATTGGCCCGCACCAGTTCCACGAACCAGCGGTCCAGCGTGGCCATGGCGCTGCCCTGGCTGCCGGTGGTTTCCCAGGCGGGCTCGGGCAGCGCTGGCGCGTCGGGATGCCGGTGCGCCATGGGGTGCCCGCTTTCCAGGGGGCGTTGTTGGGCGGCATGGTTCGCCAGCGCGGCAAGCGCCGCGTCCAGCTCCGGCTTTGCCACGAACAGCTTGGCGGCGCTGGCGTTGAAGGCGTCGCGCGCCGCGCCATCGGTGTGGGGGTTGTCGCCCAGCGGCAGGTTGTGTGCGGCATTGGTGCCGGCGCCGGGAAAGCCAAAGCCTTTCTCGGTCTCGGCGATGACGTAGGGGAGGCGGGCCGGATACTGGAAGTCCGGCGCCGCCAGGCCTGTGGCCAGCGCTTCCTCGGCCGCCAGGATGGCCCAGGCGATGGCCGCCGGATCGCGGCCGTCGACGATGAGCGGATCGAAGCCGTTGTGGCGCAGGTCCTCGGCCAGCCAATGCGCGCCTCCTTCCTGCACGATCTGGGTGCGCTGCTCGATGCGGCGGCCATTGAGGATCATGACGGGCACGGCCTGGCCGCAATCCTCGGCGCGCCACCAGCGCGTGGCCCAGTCCGAGCCGCGTTGTTCCTCGAAGGCGCCGTCGCTCAGGAAGGCCACCAGGCTTTCTCCCGGCAGGGGCATGTGCACGTATTGCAGGCCGGCGAAGCCAAGGTAGCCGCCTTCGGATACGGCGCCCGCCGTGTTGGGGCCGGCGTGGCTGCCCAGCGGCACGGCGGGCAATCCCTGCGCGTCGATGGCATAGGAGTAGAAGTCCGTGATCAGGCGTCCCAGTCCGGCTGCGCTGCGGTCATAGCGGCCGCGCTGCGCCGGCGACACGTCGCCAGTCAGGGCGTTGACGGCCTCGATGGCGGCCACGCAATGGCCCTGGCCCATCAGCCAGCCGCGGGTCTTGCCGCTGAGCGCATTGGCCAGAAGGTAGGCGACAAAGGCGGGCACCATGTTCAGCGAGCCGCCCGTATGGCCCTCGGGATTGGGCTTGAAGTCCTCGGCGTCCAACGGCGCGCCGTTCAGGTCGATGCGGCGGGCGTACGTCATATGCGCCACCACGTTCATCGCCGCGCAGCTGAGGCGGTCGGCCGCGGCCAGCATGGCGTAGGCAGCGTCCGGGCTGGCGACGCGGCCGCTGGCCGCCAGGCGCTGCACCAGCGCGTCGACGTTTTCGACGGTGTCGGCGCGGTGGTGGATGGGACCATGGCCGGATAGCCAATGCTCGCGTAGCTTCATCGCGGGTTCCTTTGAAATCGGGTGATCAATCGCGCAGATTGCGCAACAGCGCATTGGCCAGCAAGGGCGCCAGTTCGATGCGGTTGCTGGGGTGGGGCACTGCGTCAGTGGAAACGACGCGTTCAAAACAGGCGGATACCTGGGGCCAGGCGTCCTCGGCGAAGAGCGCATGCACCACCACGCATTGCGGCGGCCTCATGCCGGCGAGCTTGCCGGCCGCCACCACCAGGGTGCGGCCGGAGGACGCGATGTCGTCCACCAGCACCGGCGTGCAGTCGCGCCAGGCGGAGAGGTCGGGCGCCTCGATCTCGACCTGGCGGTCGCCGCGGCGGGTCTTGCGCAGCACCACGTGCGGCGCGCCGATGCGCGCGGCGATGGATCCGGCCCATTGCTCGCTTTCCTCGTCCGGGCCTACGATCAGCGGCGCCTGCACGTTGCCGGCGATCCAGCTGGCCAGGCGTGGCGCGGCGTGCAGCGTGGTGGTGGGGATGGTGTACAGCGCCGACAGCGAAGGATGCCGATGCAGGTGCGGATCGACGGTCAGCAGGCGATCGAAGGTCGAGGACACCAGGCGGGCGAACGACAGCGAACTCACGCTTTCACCATCCTGGAAACGCTTGTCCTGGCGCATGTAGGCCAGATACGGCGCAATCAGGTTGACCTCGGCGGCGCCCAGATCGCGCGCGGTGTCGGCGGCGAAGACCAGGCTCAGGAAACAGGAGTCTGGCCGGGCCAGCGTGCAGACGATGTCGACGGCGCGTCCACGCGGGTCGCCGTGCAGGCGCACATAGTTTTCGCCGTCGGGAAAGCGGCGGGTTTCGACGGCGCCGAGTTCGCCTTGGCACAGGGCGGCAAGGCGCTTGGCGAATCCTTCGTTGCCGGGTAGCGGGAGGATAAGTCTTTGCATGAATGCCGGGTCCGCCTGATCGAGGTTAGGGAAACCGAAGAGGCCGGATGGGCCTCGCGCGGCCCCAAAGGGGCCGCAGCATTCTGATTATGGCGCAGGGGAGAGGGATTGGAGACGTGGGATGGTGGTCAAACCTTGATGTAACTCAAAGGTTTTATCCGAGTCGCCGTGCCAGCCAGATGTTCGCGCCGCCGCAGGTCTTGTCGCCTTCCACGTGGCTTACCACCTCGAAGCCGGCCAGGCGCAATAGCTCGCGGTACTCCGCGCTGTCCAGGCTGCCGTGGTAGAGCGGCCGGCCTTCGAACTGGCCGATGGCTTCCCCCAGATGGGCGCCGCTGGTGAACATCAGCGCCGCGCCCGGTGCGGCGAGGCGTTCGAAGGCGTTGAACATCGGCCGCTGGTCTGCCGGCCGCAGGTGAAAGAAGCTGTGCCAGGCGACCAGCCCCTGGAACGGGCCCAAGGGCGGCAGGCTGCGCATGTCCGCTTCAAGCCAGCGGTGTTCAGGGAACGAGGTTCTTGCCCGCGCAAGCAGCGCGTCCGAGGCATCCACTCCGGTCAGCCTGCAGCCGCGTTCGATCAGATGGCGGGCGATGGGGATGCCGGTGCCGCAGCCTATGTCCAGCACCTCGGGAGCGGGGCCGGGCAGCAGGTCCAGGAACGCCTCCAGCCAGGCGCGTTCCACCAGCTGCGTGCCGCGCAGTTTCTCGAAGGCGTCGGCATGTTCCCGATACAGCGAAATCACATTGTCGGCAGGCGAGGTGGGCATGTCGGTGTTCCCTGAGAGTTGAGATTTTCCCACGTCCCGGCAATCCCGGGCTGGTGGCGGACATGCGTCGCTCATCAGCCAGGATGGTTGATTCGTCATCCCGGACTTGTGGAGCGGGCGGGGAACGGCGATTTTCTCTATCTGCCCTATTTTCGCCGCGGCCGCCATGACCCTACAGCAAGATTTTCCAAAGCCCGGCCGCAACGGCCTGCGGCTTACCTGGCTGGCGTTGCTCTTGCAGGCCGGCATCTCCACCGTGTACCTCTTCGGGCGGCCGGCCTCGGCGCAGGCGGCGCCACTGGCCTATCAGTTTCGCGGCGCCGACGGCACCTGCTGTTCCAGCGGCGAACATCCCAACAATGGCCATGACGGGCAATGGGGCCAGCGCGACTTCGTCCAGGCCGACAGCAACCAGCGCATCAACGCCAATGCGCCCGGCCAGACCTGCATCCTGATCGACGTCAGCGGGGGCAAGGGCGGCAACGGCAGGGACGCCGACGTGAACCATTGGGGCGGCAATGGCGGCGGCGGGCGGATCATCGACTACACCTTGTCGGCCAGCACGGTCAATGCCGCCGGCCGGGGGATAGACCTGTACTCGGCTGGCGGCAATGGCGGCCTGTGGGGCAATGCGGACGGCCCCAACGGCGGCTACGGCATAGGCGGCGACGGGCATCAGGCGCGCATCACGCTCAACAACGCCACGATCGTAGGCACGGGCTTCGGCATCGCGGTCCAATCCTGGGGTGGCGCGGGGACCGACAGCGCCATCGCCAATGGCTTTGACAGCGCTTACACGTCCGGCCATGGCGGCAGCGCCGGCCTGGCATCCGTGATCCTGCAAGGCGCGAGCTCGGTGACCGCGCGCGGACCCGGACCGGACGGCGTCAGCGCGGGGGTGGGACTGATATCGTCGGGTGGGCAAGCCGGGGCGGCCGAACATGCGGGCGACTTCGGCGGACATAGCGATGCCGGGCGGGGCGGCGATGCCTCGGCTGTCACCTTCATGTCCTCGGCCGGGACGGCAGTCAACGGCCATGGCGACGGCGTGTATGGCGTGATCGCCCGTTCCATCGGCGGCAATGCGTCGACCGCCAACGACACCGACACCAAGGCCGCGGCGGGGGGCAATGCCGGCCAGGTCAGCGTCAGCAACGGCGGCGTCATCAAGACCGACGGCAACCGGGGTATCGGCGTCTACGCGCTGACCCAGGGCGGCAATGGCGGCAACGGTGGCAACGGTTCCTGGTTCGACGGCCACAATGGCGGCGCGGGCGGCGCGCCCGGTGCCATCGTCATCACCAATACCGGCACGGTCGCGACCGGCGCCAACGGTACCGTCGGCGCGAAAGGCATCATGGCCAGCGTGCTGGGCGGGGAAGGCGGCCCGGCGGGCGCCAACGGCGCATTCGGGCAAGGCGGCAATGGCGGCGCCGGCGCGGTCGCGGGCCAGGCGATCACGATCACCAATGCGGGCCTCATCAGCACCTACGGCAACGATGCGGCCGCCGTCATCGCCAACAGCGCGGGCGGAGGCGGCGGCTTGGCGTCGTCCAGCAACGGCATCATCGCGGTGGGCGGCGGGCATGGCGGAACTGGCGGCGCGGGCGGCGGCATTGCCATGGCCAATAGCGGCGGCATCGACACCTCGGGCGATAACAGCGCCGCGGTGCTGTTGCAGAGCATAGGCGGCGGGGGCGGGGTGGGCGGCGATGCCAACAGCACCGGCGTGATCGCGTCGGTCGCGATCGGCGGCACGGGCGGCGCGGCGGGTAATGGCGGCCTGGTCCAGTTTGCTTCGCAAGGCAAGATACTGACGCGCGCCGGCAACGCCTCGGGCGTGATTCTTCAGAGCATAGGCGGCGGTGGCGGCAGCGGCGGATCGGCCAATGCGGTCGGCGTGGGCGTGGGGCTGAACGTCACGGTGGCGACCGGCGGCAAGGGCGGCAGCGGCGGCTTCGGCAGCACGGTTTCATTCACGCAGGCCAGCCAGGGAACGATCACGACGCTGGGCGCGCACAGCAATGGCGTGTTGGCGCAGAGCATAGGCGGAGGCGGCGGCAGCGGCGGGCTGGCCAACTCCCGCGCCATCACGATCGCGCCGCCGCTGGGAGACAAACCGAGCGGCACGGTCACGGTGGCGGTGTCCAATGGCGGCGCGGGCCAAGGCGCGGGCGACGGCGGAACTGCCGTGTTCGCCAACGCCGGGGGCATCCATACCGCGGGTGCGCAAAGCAACGGGGTGGTGGTCCAGAGCATAGGGGGAGGCGGCGGCAACGGCGGCGGAGTGCTGGCCCCGGTCAAGATTCCCACCATCGGCAACTCGCTGGTCGACCTGCAGCTGAGCGTGCGCCATGGCGGGCAGGGCGGCCAGGGCGGCAGCGGCGGACGGGTGCGGGCCGGCAACGCCGTCACGGGCGTCATCGCCACCCAGGGGACGGGGGCGGCCGGCATCGTCGCGCAAAGCATAGGCGGCGGCGGGGGCAACGGCGGCATCGTCCAGGCCCACGACGCCAATTCGTTCAATGACATCCTGGGCTCGCCGGCCAGCCTGGCGGGCTTGCTGGACAAGGCCGCGAGCTGGCTGGAGCAGACGCCGCAGCTGGCGTTCAGCAAGGCCGTCAATCTGTCGGTCGGCGTCACGACCGGCGGCACTGGCGGCGCGGGGAGCGGCGCCAGCGCTTTCAACGTGAATAATGACGGCGCCATCTCGACGGCGGGAGACCACGCGCCCGGCATCCTGGCGCAGAGCATCGGCGGCGGCGGAGGCAATGCGGGCACGATAGATTCGGCGGGCGCGTCCAGCCTGCTGTCCAGCATCGACGCGCTGATCAAGGCCGCCGCGTCGGGCGTGCAGGACCTGTTCACCGTGGCGCTGCCGCAAACCAGCATCACTCACCAGACCGGCGGCAATGGCGGCGAGGCGGGCGCGGGCGGCGGCACCGCCACGGATCCGGCCATCGTGACGAACACGGGGGCCATCGCAACGCAAGGCAGCGGTTCGGCAGGCATCGTGGCCCAGAGCATAGGCGGTGGCGGCGGCAGAAGCGCGGCCAGCGGGCAGGATCTGCAGGCGCTGGTGTCGGCCGGCGCGGGCAGCCAGGCTCCCGAGATCATCGACAAGATCACCCGTATCGTGAGCCTCCTGGGCACGAAAGGCGGCTCACTGCTGGGCTCCCTGGTCAACGTGCGCGCCGGCGGAGTCGATGGGGCCAGCGGCGCGGGCGGCTCCGTCATGGTCGACGCCAGCGCCGCGACCAGCCAGATCACCACGCAGGGTTACCAGGCGCCGGGCATGCTCGCGCAGAGCGTGGGCGGGGGCGGCGGCATTTCCGTGGTCGACCAGCCCCTGTTCCTGTGGAGCCAGACTACTGCGACGATCACGTTGGGCGCCGCGGGCGACCAGAAGCAGGGCTTCTCGACCAGCACGGGCGGCGCGGCCAGCGTCGTTCATGGCGGGACGCTCGCGACCCGAGCGGGCGGCTCTGCCGGGATCATGGCGCAGAGCGTGGGCGGCGGCGGTGGCGTCAGCGTGCTTGCCCTGCGCAATGCCAGCCTTGCCGCCATCCAGCAGGAGGCCTCGCTGGCGGTCGCACTGGGCGCCGAATACCCGTCCATTACCAACGTATCAGGCATGGTTCAGGCTTCCGGCGGCGCGGTGAGCGTGGCCAACAACGTTGGCCGCGTCACCACGCAAGGGTGGTTTTCTCCAGGGATCCTGGCGCAAAGCGTGGGAGGCGGGGGCGGCATGGCGGCCGTGTCGTCCAGCGCGACTCTCAAGGGCATCGATATCCAGCTGGGGAGCACCGCGAATGTTGGGGGAGGCGGCTTCCTGGGCAACGTCACCGGCGCCGGCGGCAGTGTCAGCGTCGCGAACACGGGAGGCAGCATCGCCACGAACGGCGCGCTGTCCTTCGGCGTGCTGGCGCAGAGCATAGGAGGCGGCGGCGGCCTGGTCACGGTGGACGACGGCGCGGGGCCAGCCGCGAATGCGGTGAACCTCACGTTCGGTTCCAGCTCGCCGATGGTAGGTCCGGGAGGAAGCGTCACCGTGACGCAGGACGTGGGCGGCAGCATTGCCACGGCGGGCACGAATTCGCATGGCATCGTCGCGCAAAGCATTGGCGGGGGCGGCGGAATTGCCGGCCTGTCGACGCGGCCCGGCCTCGTGACCTTGAAACCCGTCGGGTCCCCGGCGGCGGGCGGTGACGGCAATGCCGTCAACCTGTCCATTTCGGGCACGGTCGCCACCTCGGGCAAGGGCGCCGCCGGCATCCTGGCGCAAAGCGTGGGAGGCGGCGGCGGGCTGGCGGGCGACCAGTCGTCCGCGCAATACACGACGGGCCTGATACAGAACGCGGGACTGACAGGCGGCCTGGGCAATGGCGGCAGCGTCAACGTGACCATCGGCACGGGCGGCACCGTCCAGACGTCCGGCGCCAACGCGCCCGCGATCCTGGCGATGAGCGTGGGCGGAGGCGGCGTATTCAAGGATGGTGCGCTTTATCAATACAGCACGCCCGGCAACGAGCAGGCCTACGGCGGGCCGGTAAACGTGGCCATTGGCCATGCCGCGCAAGTCGTCGCCATCGGCGCCGATTCACCGGCCGTGGTCGCGATCAGCAATGGCGCCTATGGCGGAGGCCGGGCGATCTCGGTCAGCCTGGAGCAGAACGCCCTGATAAGCGCCGACGCCAAGTCCGGCACCGGCATCCTGGCCATTGCGCCGCTGGCCACCACTACCATCACCAACGCCGGCACGATCCAGGCCAAGACGGCGATCGACGTGGCCGGCCAGACCGTCGTCAACAACAGCGGGACCGTGGCGGGCGACGTGCTGATGGGCAGCGGCAGCATCTTCCATAACAACGCCGGCGCCAAGCTGTACAGCGGCGCCCGCTTCCAGGGCGATCTGGCCAGCGCCGGCGTCCTGAATCCGGGCGGGCCGGGCGTGTTTGGGGCGACCCGGATCACGGGCGCGCTGGATCACACGGGAACCTACCGGCCCGATCTGGACTTCGGCGGCCACAACAGCGACTTCCTCTCGGTATCCGGCGCATCGACCTTCGCGGGAACCGTCCGACCCGTGCTGCGCAATCCCTTGAAGAACGTGTGGTTGGGGATAGGCCACTTCGACGCCGCGCAAACCAGCATGCCTGCGACCGCAAGCGACAGCCCCCTGTTCAGCTATGCGCTGAAGAACAACGGCGCCGGGGGCTTGCGCGATCCGCTCATTTCGGTCGACGCCAATTTCACCCCGTCGGCATTGCCGCTGAGCGCGGATCGCGCGAGGATCGCGAATTCGCTGCAGGCGCTGTGGGACCAGGGGAAACAGAGCGATGCCGCCACCTTCGACAAGCTCACGGGGATTCAAACCGCGGACCAGTACCGCGACGCCTTGAACCGCATCGCCCATGACGGCCAGTTCGCCCGCGCCGCCAACCAGATGCATGCTTCCTACGCGTCGATGAACCGGATGATGAGCTGTCCGGCGTTCGTTGGGGAAAGCACGATCCTGCGCGAGGGCAACTGCGTCTGGACCCGCCTGGACACGAACTGGACCCAGCGCAAGGCCACTTCGGACGACGAGGGCTACCGCGTGCGCCAGAGCACGCTGACCCTGGGCGCGCAGCGCGAGATTGCCGCCAACTGGTTCCTGGGCGGCTCGCTGAGCTACGCCTATGGCAAGACCACGTCCGCCTCCGATCTCTCGGGCAGTAGCGATACCTACGCGGGCGGCCTGGCCTTGAAGTACAACAACGCGCCGTGGCAGGTGTCGCTGGCCGTGCATGGCGGCGTGGAGAAGAGCAGGATGTCGCGCGGCACGCTGGACGGCGCGGCCAAGAGCAAGCCGGAGTCGTCCTTTCTGGCGGCCAGGCTGCGCACGGCCTACGAGTTCAGCCAGCCGTCCTGGTATTTGCGGCCCTATGTGGACCTGGACGTGAGCCACATCCGGCAGCAGGGCTACGGCGAACAGGGGGCGGGCGCCTTTGACCTGAAGGTGCGGGGCAACGACACGACCTCGTTCATGGTCTCGCCCATGATGGAACTGGGCGGACGCAAGGACCTGGCCAACGGCTCGACCTTGCGTTCGTACGTGGCCGGCGGGATGAGTTTCCTGAGCGGCGGCGACGTGGTCACCACCATGCAGCTGAATGTGCCGGGCGCGACGCCGTTCACGCTGCGGTCCGGCATGCCCAGGACCTACGGCAATCTGTCGGCCGGCCTGGAATACGTCACGCCCAAGGGCGTGGAACTGAAGACGGAGTACGCCTTGCGCGGCAACGGGGAATACCGCGACCAGTCCCTGACCCTGCGCGCCGCCTATCGCTTTTGATCTTGCATGCCGGCGGCGCGCGGGGCGGCTATTTGCTGGTCCAGCGGCCCAGGCCGTTGTCGTCGTAGAACTTGATGTCGAAGCCCTGGGCCCGCCCCTGGTCCATCTTGAAGACGATGGATGCCTGCGACGCGACCAGTTCGGCTTCGCCCGCGGGCGAGAAAGCGTAGGTGTCGCCGTCCCAATGCCGCATGGGAAAGCGCATGCCCTTGGGCCCCAGCACCAGGGTCAGGGCGCCGTTGGCCTCCTGGATTTCGGCGGGACCGTAGTAGGGGTTGTCGAACCTGCCGGTGTATTGCGACAGCGCTTTCGGCGCTGCGGGCTTGGCGGGTTCGGCCTGCCCGGACAGATCGGCCTGGGGTTCGAAGAAGGCCTTCATGGCGCCGTTGTAGGCCGCGAACCAGTCGCGCGTGGGCTTGCCGTACAGCGCCGTGTCGATGAACGATGCCGCGACGGACTCGGCCGCGCCCACCGGCGCGCCGTTGGTCAGCACCACGATGCCGATGCCGGCGGACGGCACGATCCTGAATGTCGTTCCAGTCCCCATCAGGAAAGCGCCGGAATGCCCCATCGACGGGCGACCGCCCAGTTCCGTGTTGACGTTGAAGCCATAGCCGTAGAAGCCGGAGCGCGAATCCAGGTCATGCGCGCGGGCGCTGAACGCCTGGGCCGACAACGCCGGCAGCAGCGCGCCCGGGGCGATCATGGCTTTGCCGTGATACTGGCCGTCTGCGAGCAGCAGCTTCAGCCATTCCGCCAGATCGCCGACCGTGGACGACACGCCGCCCGCAGGCGCCTGCTGGTCCGCGTCGCGCTGGCCCGAGGGGACGAACTTGCCGTTCTGGTACGCATGCAGCACGGCGCGATTGCCGTGCGCTTCGAAGTCGCCATAGCGGTAGCTGGTTGACTTCATGCCCAGCGGTTTGAACAGCTGTTCATCTGCTAGCGCTTCCCAGGGACGTCCGGCGGCCTTGGCCACCGCTTCCGCCCCTATGGTGGTGCTGAAGTTGGCGTAGTGGTAGGACGTGCGGAACGCGTCCAGCGGCAGCAGCCGCAGGCGGGCGATCACGTCGCTGCGGGAAAAGCCCAGGTCTTCGAGGTCGTCGCCCGCCGTGCCCGGCAGGCCGGAGCGGTGCGCGAAGAAATCGCCGATCGTGGCGTTTTCGGACACATAGGCATTGCTCAGCCTGAAGTCCGGTAGATAGCGCGACACCGGATCGTCCCAGGCGGCCTTGCCCTTGGATATTTCAATGGCAGCCACGGTCGCCGACAGCGATTTGGAGACGGATGCGATCTGGAACACGGTCTGCGCGTCCACCGGCGCCCGCTTGCCCGCCTCGCGCGTGCCGTAGCCCTGCGCCAGCACGGTCTTGCCGTCGATGACCACGGCCACGGCCATGCCCGGCACCTGGCTGCGCTGCATGATGTCCGCGATGATTTGCGGCAGGTCCTGCACCGCGCGTTGCTTGCTTCCGGCCGGGATGGCCACCGCGTCGGCCGGCGGGGTCAGCCCGTTGGCGATGGGCACGGGCTGCGACCAGGCTGCGGGGGCGCTGCCCAGCGCAAGAACGGTTACGGCGGTGATGAGCGAGTGTTTGCGGTTCATGATGGCCTCAGAATCCTGCTTGGTAAGCGATGCGAAAGACGCCCTGGTTGATGCGCAAGGCCTGGTCGCGCTGATGCGTGATCCCGGCCTGCACGATGAAACCCAGGGGAGTGACATAGGTGACCGCGCCTGAAATTCCCCAATCCGTATCGTCCAACAAGCCGTACTGCGCCAGCTTCTGGCCGCTGCCGGACAGCTTGCGCACGGCGGCCGTCGCGGTCAGTTGCCAGCGGTCGCGCGACAGCGAAACCGAGGTCACGCCATTGCCGTTGGATACGGGAGCGCCGCGAAAGGCGCTGGAATAAGTGGCTTCGTTGAACCAGCTCAGGTTCCATGAGTTGGCCAGCGGCGCGTCGTAGCGCAAGCGGGCCGACACCGTATTGGCGCTTTTCCCTTGCCCCGGATCCAGGTGCAGCCGGCCCGCGTCCAGGCCGCCCGACAGGCCTTCCAGCCCCGGCAGGTCGCGGAAGTCGTAAGAGAGGATGAAGGACTTCAACTGGTCGCTGAACAGCGGCGGCTGGTCCGGTCCGATGAGGCCGCCGTCCAGGCTGAACCGGCGGTTCATCGCGGTGTTGTCGCGCTTGAACAGCATGGCGGCGATGGAATGCGTGCCTTGGCCCGCGCTGTCGAGGGTGTAGCGCCCGCCCAGCCCGATCGATCCGCGGAACTCCGAGTTTTCGTTGAAGCCTGTGTACAAGCCGTCGATCACGTGCCAGGCGTCGCCGAAGCCCAGGTCCATCTTGCCGCCGTACAGCGCGTAGTTGTCGGCGGTGTAGGCGGCGAAGAGATTGTCCAGGTCCATGCCCAGGTCGGAAAAGGCGTTGTCCTTGGTGTCGTTGGTGGACGAGTTGAACGTCGCCTTGGTGCGGATCGAAAACTGCCGATTCAACTGCAAGACCAGCGCGGCTTCCGCCGTGGGCTGCACGCTGCTCCAGTGCGAGCGGGGCAGCTGGCCGTTATCGTCCTGCACGCCGAAGAAGCCGGTGTAGCCGGTCATCAGCAGGAACCTGCCGTTCAGCCGCGGATAGGTCTCGCGGCCCTCGCCCAGCTCGCTGTAGGGCGTGAGGAAAATCTCCGTCTTGAAGATGTCCGGGGCTTCCTGCGCGCATGCGCCTTGCGCGGCCACGGCCAGCAGCGCTGCCGCCGCGGCCTGGCGCAGCGTGGGGCGCTTACCGCTCACCGCGCCAACTCGGCCGCCAGTTCGCGCACCTGGGAGTGGATGTTGTTGAACATGGCGAAGTTCACGCGGCTGGCGACGACGAACACGCCCAGCCCGCGGTTGGGCGACAGCACGGCATAGGACATGAAGCCGCCCAGGCCGCCGCTCTTGCCCAGCAGCAAGGGCGTGCCGTTGCGCGGCAGGGTCACCACCCAGCCCAGTCCCATGCCGTCGCCGTCGGTGACTTCCGTGCCCACGACAGACTTCAGTCCGTCATAGGGCAGCCACATCGTGTGGGCCAGCAGGGCGGCCTCCTTCGACTGTTTTGCGCTCTCCAGGTGCCAGCGCATCCAGCGCGCCATGTCGTCGGCGGTGGAGTAGATGCCGGCGCTGGCGTACATCACGTCGGGCACCACGGCGTTCGGATCTGGTTTGTCGAAGGGGTCCAGGCCGGTCATCAGGCGTTTTTTCTGCGCGTCGGTGAGTGCATTGGTGGTGTCCGTCATGCCGGCGGGCTTGAGAACCTCGTCGGCCAGCACGGTCGAGTATTCCGCGCCGCCGGCCTTGGCCAGCGCATCGCCCAGCAGGCCGTAGCCCAGGTTTGAATACAGCGTGGTGGTGCCCGGCACATAGGCCGGCTTGTGGCTGCCGACCCACTTCCAGTAATAGGCGCGGTCGAACGCGGCGAAAGGATTGCCGGATGGCTTTGCGTCAGGGTTGGGAAGTTCGCGTGGCAGGCCCGCCGAATGCGTGGCCAGGTCCAGCAGCGTCAGCGGACGGCCGTTGGCGTCGACCTTGGCATTCTCGGGTGCATATTTCGCCAGGGGATCGGTCAGCTTGAGCTTGTTCTTGGCGGCCAGCGCCGCCAGCACATCGCCGGCGAATACTTTGGATACGGAGGCGATCCTGAAAATGGAACGGCCGTCGGGCTCCACGCCGCTGCCTGGCGCGGTTTCGCCATAGCCCTGGATCACGACTTCATCGCCGCGCACCGCCGCGATGATCAGTCCGGGCGCGCCGGAGTTGAAGTAGAGCTGCATGCCGGCCATGGAGACGGCGTCCTGCAAGGCCAGGTCGGTCGCGCGGGCCTGGCTTGCGCCCAGTGCGCAAGCGGCGCTCAGCGCCAAAGTGGCCAGGCGCGTAAGGGGGCGGAACGTCGGCATGTGGTTCTCCAGGTGGCTTGAGGGACGGGTGTCCCTCCGCATGCGCGATGATCCCAAAAACTCGATGCGCGGCCACTTCCGCCAGGACGAAACAACATGCCGGCATGACGAACTGCATATTGCCGGGAGGCTGCGGCGAACTTGCCGGGCTCAGATCCCCATGCGTTCGCGCAGCGGCTTCCGGTAGGAGCGGGACACCGGCCAGGTCTCGTCCACGGCCCGCATCCTGATCAGCCACTTGTCGACGCTGCGGCGGTCCACGTCCATGACATGCAACGCGTTGGCAATGGCGGTCCGGTGCACCCGGAAGAAGGTCTGCTCCGGCAGCAGGGTCGACCATACGCCGAGCGCGCGCGAGTCCAGCACCATCGACCCGTCTTCCAGCCAGATTTCGCTGTAGTTGCCGGCGGAGCGCACGCCCACGATGGCTTCGGGTTGCACGCCGCGGACCACGCCGCGCATGCTGAGATAGATCACCGACGTGACGCCGTCGTAGCGCGGCGCGCGGCTGCGGTCGCGGCCGTTGCCGTACTTGGCCTGTCCGATCAGGTTGGCGCACTGGTACAGGGCGCGGACTTCGTCGGCCGACCATGTCCGGTGCCGTGCGGTGGTGTCGAAGCCGATGATGCCGTAGAGCTTTTTGTCATGGAAAACCGGCACGCTCAGCACGCTCTTGTTGCCCTGGCGCTGGAATTCGACCTGGATGGCGCGGGCGGTGCGGGGCAGGTCGTTGACGTCGTGTATGGCGACTGCCTGGCCCTTCACCATGAACTTGTGCAGCCAGGCGATCAGCGTGGTCGGCACGTCCTGGAGTTCGGCGACGAAGGGCTCGGTCTGGTCCCGGCACCACTCGTGGGTGTTGCGCAGGCGCAGCATGTCCGGACGGTATTCGATCATCCAGGACCGGTCGACGTCGGAGGTCTCGCCCATATAGGCCAGCTGTTCGGAGATCGCCTCGTCCGCAGGCAGCTTGAGCAGGCTCATCGCGCAGTGGTAGAGCCAATCCGATGAGGGACTGGGCTCGAGCTTGATGGCGGGGTGTGTCTGGTACTGGACTGCATCCTTCACTTGCGGTTCCCCCTGCGGCGACATGGCGCTTCGTGCGCGCGCTGGCTGGGCCGCGCGGCGTGGCGGAATTTTCCCTCCGGTAACGGAGGATGACAAGAACTGAAGAATGTAAATCCGGCCGCAATATTGGGAAAAACCGCGGCGCTTGCGCGGGAAAAACCGAAAAATTCTCGGTTTTTTCGTCAAACGAATGTTACAAAAATAGTCAGCGCAGCGTCGTCGGCGTCGCCGACTGCGAGGCCTGGGTCGGCATGCGGCCGACGCTGAGCGTGCCAGGATCCACCACGGAGGGCCGCAGCACCGCTGCATTGTTGGCGTCGTTGGCGCCGAGCTTGGGCAGGTCGATGGGACGCGCGGCCACGGTCTCGAAGGGGCCGCCGCCGGCCGATGGCACGCCATCCAGCGTCAAGCCGTGGGTCCAGTTGCCGTCGTGGCGCGACAGCACCTCGTAGCGCTGCGGGCCGCCGGTGGCGCGGGCGACGATGTACAGCGTGCCGTTGACCAGGTTGATCGCGGGTGGCGAGGCCGCTGCGGCGTCCAGCTTGGCCGGCCGGCCGTGCTCCACCAGCCAGAGCTGTCCGCCGGCGCGTTCCAGCAGCGCGACCATGACGTTGCCGCTGGCGTCGGCGCTGATGGCCGGGCGGCCGATGTAGGGCACGCCCATGTCGGTCGGCGCGCTCCAGTCCATGTCGAGATCGGTGGTGTCGCCGGTTTCCATCAGCCGCGTCAGATGGTTGCTGCCGCGTTGGCGGAAATAGAGTTCGACGCGGTTCTGGTGATTGCGGATCGCCGCCAGTCCGCCAGCTGCCTGGGGCGCGGGCACGCGGCGCCAGTCCTGCCAGTCTGGAAGTTGGCCCTTGGCTGCCGGCAGTTGGCGGGTGTAGTAAAGCTCGCCTGCCGAGGTGATGGCGAAGATGACGTAGCGTCCGTCGCCGCCCAGCGCTGCGGCGGGCGCGCCTGTCACGCCTTCCAGCGGCGGCAGGTCCTGCCAAGTGCTCCAGCTGCCGTCCACGCCTGACGGCGTGATCCAGTGCAGCAGGCCGTCGTAGCCCAGCGCCACGGCGGCGGCTTCGCCGCGCGGCGCCACCGCCGGGATCTGGGTCACGCGCAGGCCGCCCAGGGCCTGCCAGCCTTGCCAGGTGCCGTCGTGGCGCTGCTTGTTCGCCCACACGCCGCCCAGCGGGTCGCGCGCCATCAGGCCAGCCGTGCCGTCGGCATGGGTGAACGAGACCAGCGGTCCGCTGGTGCGTCCGCCCAGGCTTTGCCAGCGGCGCTCGCCCGCGTCCCAGCGATTGACGGCGCCATTGGTCTCGCCGGCGGCGTACACCACCAGGCCGCCGCGCCCGTCAGGGTAGAGCTGCGGCGCGATGTCCTGGCGCGACACGTAATAGGCCCGCTGCACCCAGGCGGCGGCGGGGCCGGCGGGTTCCTTGCAGCCGGTGGGGCCGGCGCAATAGTGGTAGTCGTTCCAGGCGTAGTGCTGGAAGATCAGCGACTTGCTGGCGATCTCAGCCTGGGTGAGGTTGGTGGCGCGTTCCTGGCTGGGGTAATCGACATAGCCCATCTCGGCATAGTTGCCCGGCACGCGCAGCATCGCCTCGCGCGCCAGCCGCGCGCTGGCGATGTGGTCGGGATGCCCATGGCCGGCGCAGCGCCAGCACAGTTGCGTGTAGGGCACGACCATGGTGTCGTCGAGGTGGCGCACCGTGGTCGGCGCGTACTGCCGGATCAGATCGGCCAGGGCGTCGATCAGCTGTTCGCGCGTATAGGACTCGGCGTAGGGGCCCAGCGTGTCGACGTTCTGTCCGGGTTCGGATTCGGTGCGGCTCAGCGGCGTCAGGCTGCCCCAGCCCTTGCCCAGCCAAGGATCCTTCAGGCGCATGTGCCACAGCTGCACGCGAGGATTGCCCTTGAGGGTGAAACGCGCGATGCGGTGCCCGCCCGCGACGCCGACGTCTTCCTTCCATTCGTCGGGCTGGTGCGCCATATAGGCGTAGGCAGAGCGCACGCCGCGTTCGCGGCCCAGCATGTAGGTCTCGCCTTCGCCGGCATCGCTGGCGGTCAGGTAGACCAGCCGCACGCAACCGCCCGCCTGGATGTTGGAGACGATGTCGGGGTTCATGAACAGCAGGTCGTCGTCCAGGTGGGCGACGAACGCCATATCCTTGATGCCGTGGCATTGCGCCAGCGTCGGCGGGGCGGCGAACGCGGAGGCGGAGAGCAGGGTGGCGACGGTACAGAGTAGCGCCCGGCCAAGGGGACGCAGCATGGCCAACAAGACGGACATAACGGGGCGCAGCAGAAAAGGCGCGGCGCGTAGGGGGTATTGAGGTGGGACCAGTATAGCGGCGCGTGATTGCGATAAATGGGGGCGGTACAGACCGCGCCGTAACCCCCGTTTTGGCACGGCACGGCCAGCCCACCGCGCTAGCGGCCCGGCTTGGCCGCGGCCGTATCGCCCTGGTAGGGGCTGAGATCCAGCCCCGCCTGCTGGAAACGTTGCACGACCATGGGCAGCTGTTTGCTCTGGCTTGCGCGGTCAACGGCCTGGATGGCCCGGCGGCATGTGTCGATGTTCTTCGGGCAACCGTGGCCGGACGTCAGCAGGCTGGCGTACATCGATATGTTGACGGCCAACTGGGACACCTGGACCGTGGTCGGCCTGCCCAGGTAGAAGTCGTCCAGCTCGCGTTTCAAGCGGACGACTTCCTCCTTGCCGGCCAGGGCGCCGTCGCGGCAGTCCATGAAGGTGGGAGAGCCGTCGACCCACTGCATGCGGCGGCATGCCAGGGCCAGTTGTCCGGCCGGTGCAAGGCCGGCGGGCAAATGCGCCCGGACCGTTGGCGATCCGGCAGTGGCGAACGATACGATCTGTTCGTCCGAAGCCTTCTCCGCGTCGACCGGGCCCGCGATCAGCATGGTGACGTCCAGCGTTGCCGGAAAGCGCGCGGTCGGGCCGTTGGCATAGGCCTGGGACACGGCTTCGGCCGTCGCGGTTGGCAGGCCGAGCCTTGAGCCGATAAGGCTGTTGCCGCCTTGCATATAGGTGTCGAACTCGTCTCTCAGCACCGCTTCCAGCACCGCCGCCTCGGTGGCGGAAAGACTGTAGGCAGCGCAGGCCAGTGTGGGGACCAGCAGGCCCAGTATCGCGCAGAGCTTTTTCATGGATACGTTGCGGCGGTGTAGTTGGGCGCGCAAGGGTAACGGGTTTGCGCGCCGTGCGCGGCATCAGGCCGCGCTGGCGCTGGCCAGCAGCCAGTCGCGCAAGCGCTCGTGCGCGGCATCGGCGCGCACCGCATCCTTGCGCAGGCACAGGCTGAAGGCCGCGCCGCTTTCGACGAAATCCAGCGGGGCGGCGAGCCGGCCCCGGTGCAGTTCGGACTCCACCAGGACCGCGGGCGCGATGGCCACGCCCAGGCCGGCGGCGGCGGCTTCCAGCATGTGGCCCAGGTGGTCGAATTCGCGCCCGGGCTGCCGCGGAGCCAGCGCGATGCCCTGGCGCGCCGCCCAATCCTTCCAGGCGTCGGGCCGCGAGGAGGTGTGCAGCAGCGGCGCCTCCAGCACATCGGCCGCGTCGCGGATACGCGCGGCCAGGGCCGGGGTGCAGACCGGGCCTATGGTTTCGGCAAAGAGCGGCGTGACGTCCCATTCTTGCGGCCAGGCGCGTCCGGCCAGGATCAGCGCGTCCACCCGCTGCGTGTTCAACAAGGCCGCGTCGGCGGCGGTCTGCAGCCGGATGCGGATGTCCGGATGCAGGGTTTCGAATCGTTCGAGCCGCGGGATCAGCCAGTTGGAAAGAAAGCTGGCGGGCGCGGCTAGCGCCAGTTCGGCCGGCTGCGTGCTGCGCTTGAGTTCATCGCAGCGGCGTTCCAGCAGGTCGAAGGCATCATGGGCAGCGCGTTGCAGGTCCAGGCCCGCCGCAGTCAGATGGACCCGCCCGGCGCGACGCTCGAACAAGGCGCAGCCCAGCCATTCTTCCAACTGCCGGATCTGCTGGCTGACGGCGCTGTGGGTCACGCACAGCTCCTTGGCGGCCAGCGTGAAGCTCGCCTGGCGGGCGGCGCTGTCGAAGAAGCGCAGGGCATTGAGGGAGGGCAGCCGTCTCATCGTTTATCTGTTAGTTCAGCTTACGTCAATGATAAACAAATCATTGATTCAAATAAGTTTTTTAGAAAGATAGCATAAGGACAATTCCTCACTATCCTGCAAAGGAATCCTGCCTCATGCCATCCGCCATCCATCCGGCCGCGCCTGATAGCCGCGGCCAATTCGGCCCCTACGGCGGGCGCTACATGCCCGAAACGCTGGTCCCCGCCCTGGGCGAACTTGAACGCCAGTTCAAGGCGGCGCTGTCGGACGAGGAGTTCTGGCAGACCTACCGCGGCATGCTGGCCGACTATGTGGGCCGGCCGAGCCCGCTGTTCCTCGCACGCGGCGTTTCGGAGGAACTGGGCGGCGCGCAGGTGTACCTCAAGCGCGAAGACCTCAACCACACCGGCGCGCACAAGATCAACAACTGCCTGGGGCAGATCCTGCTGGCCCGCCGCATGGGCAAGCGCCGCATCATCGCCGAGACCGGCGCGGGCCAGCATGGCGTGGCCACTGCCACGGTCTGCGCCTTGTTCGGCCTGGACTGCGTGGTCTACATGGGCGCCGAGGACATGGCGCGGCAATCCGTCAACGTGCGCCGCATGCACATGCTGGGCGCCGAGGTGCGCGCCGTGCATGCCGGCACTGCCACGCTGAAGGACGCGATGAACGAGGCCTTGCGCGACTGGATCGCGCATCCTGCCGGCACCTACTACCTGCTGGGGACGGGCGCCGGCCCGCACCCCTATCCCTGGCTGGTGCGCGAGTTCCAGAAGGTGATCGGCGAGGAGACGCGCCAGCAGATCGTGGCCAAGACCGGGCGCATGCCCGACGCCATGGTGGCTTGCGTGGGCGGCGGTTCCAACGCGATGGGCTTCTTCTATCCCTTCCTGGAGCTGGGGGACGTGCGCCTGTACGGCGTCGAAGCGGGCGGGCTGGGCCTGGCCAGCGGCGCGCATGCGGCCAGCATCAGCGCCGGCCACGAGGGCGTGCTGCACGGCTGCCGCAGCTACTACCTGCAGGACGGCGACGGCCAGATCGTCAATGCGCATTCGATATCGGCCGGGCTCGACTATCCGGGCGTAGGCCCCGAACACGCCTTGCTGCACGATCGCAAGCGCGTGGACTACGTGTCCGTCACGGATGCCGAGGCCGTGACGGCCTTTCATTGGCTGACGCGCAGGGAAGGCATCCTGCCCGCGCTGGAAAGCGCGCATGCGCTGGCTTACGTGCGCCAGCTCGCACCGCGGATGGTGCGCAACGAGATCCTCGTCGTGTGCCTGAGCGGGCGCGGCGACAAGGACATGGACACGGTGACCCAATTTGGCGAGGTGGCGGCATGACACGGCTGGATCAAACCCTTGAGGCGCTGCGCCAGTCCGGACGCAGCGGCCTGGTGACCTACTTCGCGGCGGGCGACCCCGATCCCGGCGCATGCCTGGAACTGCTGCGCGGCTTGCGCGCGGCCGGCGCGGACGTGATCGAACTTGGCATGCCGTTCAGCGATCCGGTTGCGGATGGCCCCGTGCTGCAGCAGGCGAACGTCCGCGCGCTGGCCGGCGGCCAGACCTTGAAGCGCACGCTGGCCCTGGTGCGAGAGTTCCGCGATACGGATACGCAAACGCCTGTGGTGCTGATGGGCTATCTGAATCCCATCCTGCGGCATGGCGTTGACATCTTCATCCGGGACGCGGCCGCCGCGGGCGTGGACGGCCTGATCATCATCGACCTGCCGGTCGAACATGCCGATGACATCGGGCAGGAGGCGCGCGCGCATGGGCTGCATCTGATCCGCATGTCCGCGCCGACTTCCGAGGATGCGCGGCTGGCGGGATTGCTGCGCGACGCCAGCGGCTTCGTCTATCACATCATGCTGGCCGGCACGACGGGCGCGGACCTGCCCGACGAGCGCCGCATCGCCCAGGATCTGGAGCGCTTGCGTTCGCATACCCGCCTGCCGGTGGCCGCGGGCTTCGGTGTGCGCTCGCCGGACGAGGCCCGGCTCGTGGCCCGTCATGCCGATCTGGTCGTGGTCGGTTCACGGCTTGCGCAGGTGCTGGCGGAGCAGGGCGTGGCTGGCGCCTTGGACGAGGTGCGGGGGTTGGCGGCGGCGCTGCGGCAGTGATGGAAAAATACTGAGGAACCCAAAAGCGTTATCGCATGGGCATCCGCATTCGGCGTGCGCTTGCATGCCCGGCTCAGTCGAGGACATACTTGGCGTCCCCGGCGGGACGGCGAGATGGCTGCGCCTTGCCTGCCGCATTCCGATCCGCTTCACGCGGACATTCTCGGGAGCGGTTACCCATCATGCCCAGCCTGCCGTTACGTTCTTCCGCAAGCGCGGCGCTGGCTTGCGCCTTATTGCCCGCCGCTTGGGGCAGCCCGTCCGTCGCGGCAGGAACTGACCTACAGGCGCAGGCCTGGGCAGGCGCCTGCGTCACCTGTCATGCGCCCGCGGCGCGGTCCGCAGCGGCCATTGCGCCGCTGGAGGGACGCCCCGCCGACTGGATCGCCGCGCGCATGCGCACGCTCGCGCAAGCGGCGTCCGAGGGCAGCGTCATGGGCCAGATTGCGCGGGGCTATAGCGATGCCGAGATCGTCCGCATTGCCGGCTGGTTTGCGGCGCAACCCGCGGCGGCGGCCCCATGAAGCGGCGCAGCATCCTGCTGGCGGCCGCGGCGGGCGCCGCCTTGGCC
>NZ_JBARYB010000118.1:0-13397 GCF_049647645.1 Achromobacter sp. | reverse complement strand
CGCCAGGACAGCGGCCGGCGCCGGTCGGCGGGCAGCGTCTCGGGGAGCCGCCAGGCGCACAGCAGCCAGGCGGCCGCGGCCAGCATGGCAAGCATCACGAAGACGGACCGCCAGCCGAACTGCGCCGCCAACTGGCCGCCGACGATGGGCGCCAGCGCCGGCGAAAGATTGAACACCAGGATGAGATAGGACATGGCGCGTTGCGCCGTGGAGCCCGCGTAGCAGTCGCGGATGATGGCCTGGCCCACCACGACGCCGGCGCCGGCGGACAAGCCTTGCAACGCCCGCGCCGCCAGCAGCCAGCCGAAGCCAGGCGCGGCGGCGGCCAGCGCGCTGCTGCCGATGTAGCAGGCCAGCGCTATCAGGACGATCGGGCGCCGGCCCAGAGAATCCGACAGCGTGCCATGCAGCAGCAGCATCGCCGCGTAGCAGAACATGTAGACGCCCAGGGTCAATTGCACCGTTTCTTGCGGCACGCCGAATTCCCGCTCCAGCGCGGCGAAGGCGGGCAGATAGGCATCGATGGTGGCCGGCGCGACACAGGCCAGCAGGCCCAGCATCAGCACCATCAGGGGAAACGAAGTCGGGGTGTCGGGGCGAGGCACGGGCGCATCCAGGGCAGGAGCTTCCCGGGGCGGGAAGCGTGGCCTCATGGTGGCCCGCAAGTCGTGATCGGATGAATGGGCAACGCCGCAAGAGCAATGGGCGCTGCCGAAAGCCGGGGGCGGGGGCGCTCGCGGCGGCCTCGCTCAATTCAGTTCGCTGGGCGCGACGCCGTAGCGCTCGCGGAACGCCGTGGCGAAATTGGTGGCATGGCGATAGCCCACGGAGTGGGCCGCCTGTTGCACGCTGCAGCCCCGAGCCAGCTGTTCGCGGGCGACCTCCAGGCGGCGCTCGCGCAGCCAGCTGAAGACGGAGCATTGGTAGGCGGCGCGGAACTTGGCGCGCAGGGTGCTGGGACTCATGCACGCCAGCTTCGCCAGATCGTCCAGCGTGTGTTCCTCGCCAGGCGCGCTGTGCAGCCGTTCACGCACGCGCTCCAGCAACTGGCGGTCGCGCTGCGACAGCGCGCCGGTCTCGGGTTCCTGCTGATCCAGCGAAGCCAGCGCATGCGCCAGAAGCTGCGCGCCGACTCCCTCGCGCAGCATCGCCTGCAGCGGATCGTTCCAGTGGCATTCCAGCAGGTGTTCGATGGCCTGCATCAGGTGCGCCTGAACCTGCCAGCGCCGTAGCCGGAAGGCGGGCGCGCGCAGGGCTTTGCGGATCTGGTTGCTGATCTGGTCGTCGTCCGCGCCGTCCGGTTCGGACAGCGAGAGGTTGACGCTGCGCAGGCGCTGGCCGGCGGGGTGGATGCCGGTCATGGCGACCGTGTCGCCGTAAGCGGCGCTGACGCCGCTCCGGGCGGTGAGAGGCAGGTCATCGTGGCGCCCGATGCGCGCCCGGGCCTGCCCTTGCAGCATGACGATGGCCGAAAAGCGGGGCGTCATGAGTGACGTCGATTCGTAATGGTGATGCACCAGCACGTCGGACATGACCAACGTCAGGCCGGGGCGGATCGCATGTTCCTCGACGCGGCCTTCGGCAATGCAGACAGCGTCCGGATCAACGCCCTTGGCGTCGAATCCGGGTAGTTGGTAGCGGAAACCGTTATGGCTGCCCAGGCGGTTGAAATCGGCGACGGTGAATCGGACTGTGGGATGGGAAGGATTCAATGGCGTCACTCGCGCTGCGGGTTGAGCCTCCGGGCGTGGGCCAGGGGAGGTGGCGGAGCCTAAATGAGAATAGCATATATTCGCATTGATTCGGCGGCATGGCGAGGGTGCCCGGACAGCGCCGGATCGAGGCGCCGCGTTGCAGGCCGGCGTACCCATGCCGCGCGGCGGCGCGCATACGGACCGGGCTTCAACCGGATTTCAGCCGCATGCTCATCTAATATCTGTTCCCATGCCCAATACCTCTTTCCACTCTTGCCCGCCGCTCACGTTGCGCGACCTCTGCACGGAGCGCGCCCGAGCCCAGCGTCCGCCGCACCGTTCCTGGCGCATCGAGCAGGGCTGGCTGGAGCCGCTATGGACGTGATCAAGCTGCAGGCCGCGGATCTGGCCATCGCTTCCTTGCTGGTGCTGCTCAGCGCCGGCATCTCCTTCGCCCTGCGGCTGAACCTGCAGCGGCAGGTGCTGTGGGCGGCGCTGCGCACGGTGGTGCAACTGCTGCTGGTCGGCCACATCCTGCGCATTGTCTTCGCGCATGCCGCGCCCTGGCTGACGGCACTGGTGGTGGCGGTGATGATGGCGCTGGCGGCCAGGGAAGTGGCCGCGCGTCCCAAGGCCCGGCTGGCGCAGCGCGGCAATGGCTGGGTTGGCGCAATGGCGGTGGCGGGGACCACCGTCATCACGGTGCTGTTCATCCTGAACACGGCGCTGCGTCCGGACCCCTGGTACGACCCGCGCTACACCATTGCGCTGATCGGCATCGTGCTGGGCAGCGTGCTAAACGCCGCCAGTTTGGCGCTGGACGGCGTATTGTCCGGCGCGCGGCGGGAGAAGCTGGCGATCGAAGCGCGGCTGGCCTTGGGTGCGACCGCGCACGAGGCGTTTTCGTCCCTGCTGCGCGAGTCCGTGCGGCGCGGCATCGTGCCCAGCATCAACCAGATGTCGGCCGCCGGCATCATCACGCTGCCGGGCATCATGACCGGCCAGATCATTGCCGGCATGGATCCGATAGACGCCGCGAAGTACCAGATCCTGCTGATGTTCCTGCTGTGCGGCGCCAGCGCCATGGCGGCCATGGCGGCGGCCTACGGCGCCATGCGCCGGCTGACGGACGAGCGCGGGCGGCTCAGGCTGGACCGGCTGCATCCGGGATAGCGTCCCTGGGCGCTATTTCTCCGGAAATTTCATGAAAGCTTGACGCGCGCTTGGCGATACTGCACGCAATCTTGCATTTCCCTGAACACTTTCCGGAACCTCATGCGACTAGCGTCCCGTTCTGTAGTACCCCCGCAGCATATTGCTTGCGTTCAGCGCCGCCTCTGGGCGCGCCGCACCGCCTGGCCGGGCTGGCTGGTGCTGGCGTGCCTGGCCTTGTGGCTGGGCGCGCTGGCCTGGGCGCGTTGGTTGACTTTGCCCGACGAGGGCCGCTACGCGGGCGTGGCCTGGGAGATGTTGCGCAGCAACTCGCCCATGGTGCCCTTGCTGGACGGCATGCCGTATTTCCACAAGCCGCCGCTGTACTACTGGCTGGCCCAGATCAGCTACGCGCTGTTCGGCGTGAATGAATTCAGCGCGCGGCTGCCGTCGCTGCTGGGCGCCTGGGGCGCGGGCGCGGGGCTTTACGCCTTCGTGTCGCGCTACCGCGATGCCGCCCAGGCGCGCTGGGCGGTGGTGATCCTGGGGATGATGCCGCTGTTCTTCGGCGCCGCCCAGTTCGCGAATATGGACATGCTGGTGGCCAGCATGATCACGCTGTGCGTGCTGGCCGCGGCCGATACCGCCTTGCGGCGCGCCGCCGGGCGGCCGTTCCGCGCCATGTCGGTAGCCGCGGGCGTAATGGCGGCGCTGGCGGTGCTGGCCAAGGGGCTGATTGGGCTGGCATTGCCGGGCGCCATGGTGCTGGCCTGGCTGCTGTTGCGGCGCGATTGGCCGGGCGTGCGCGCCTTGCTGTGGGCGCCGGCCTTGCTGGCCTTCGCGGCGGTGGCGGTGCCGTGGTTCTGGCTGATGGAGCTGCGGTATCCGGGCTTCTATCAGTATTTCTTCGTCTACCAGCAGTTCGAGCGCTTCTCGCAGGGCGGCTTCAACAATGCCCAGCCGTTCTGGTTTTACTTGCCCATCGTGGCGGGCCTGGCGCTGCCGTGGTCGATCTGGGCCGTATCGATCTTCAAGCCGGCGTACTGGCGCGAGTCCGACCCGCAGGGCCTGCGGCGCCTGGCGGCGATCTGGATAGCGGTCGTGATCGTGTTCTTTTCGATTCCGCATTCCAAGCTCATCGGCTATGTGTTGCCAGTGTTCCCGCCGCTGGCTTTCTTGATCAGCGAACGGCTGGCGCCCGCATGGGCAGCCGGCAGGCGGCGCGGCGCCTGGATCGCCGCCGGGGTGGCCGTCGTCATCTGCCTGGCCGCGATCATCGTCGCCGCGTCGAATCCGCGCGGCAGCGCGGGGCCGCTGGCGGCGGATCTGCGTAAGGAAATGCAGCCGCAGGACATCCACATGGCGCTGCATACCTTGCCCTTCGACCTGGGTTTCTATACCCAGGCCCGGGAACCCGCCTGGATTGTCGACGACTGGAGCAATCCCGAGATCCCCACGCGGGACAACTGGCGCAAGGAGCTGTACGACGCGGCGAAGTTCGACCCCGCCATGGGCAAGCGCGTCCTGATCGGCGCCGACGACATGCCTGTACGCATGTGCGCGGCAGCCGACGGCTCGCGCTTCTGGGTCTGGGGCCGGGACGACGATGCCGCCAGATACCCTGTCCTCAATGGCGTGACGCCACGGCTCTCCAGCGATAGGCGGACGATATGGCGCATCGATATCGACGCGGCGTTCCGCCAGCGCATGTGTGGCGGCCTCCCGGCCGCGAGCCAGGCCACTCCGCTCGCGCCCAAACCCTGACCAAGTGCGGGGCCGCGACGCGCGGCCTCCGCCTCCGAATGGCTGCAAACCATCAAGCATCGTGGATCCGACAATGAGCATTCCCGAACTATTTTCCTGGTTGACCAGCGAGCATGGCCTGATGGCCTTGCTGGCGCAGAACTGGGTCCTGGGCACCGCGATCATCGCCGCCGTCATCTTCGTGGAGACGGGCTTGGTGGTGATGCCGTTCCTGCCGGGCGACTCGCTGCTGTTCGCCGCTGGGGTGTTCCTCGGGCTGGCTGGCATCGATCCCGCTATCTCGCTGGCGACGATCATCGCCGCGGCCATTGCCGGGGACGCGTTGAACTACACGATAGGGGCGTCTTCCTGGGGCCAGCGGCTTGCCCGCAGCCGTTGGGTCAAGCCTGAGCATATGGCGCGCGCCCGGGCGTACTTCGCCCGCTACGGCGCCATGACGATCACCGTGGCGCGCTTCGTGCCCATCGTGCGTACCCTGGCGCCGTTTGTCGCCGGCCTGTCGCAGATGCCGCGTCGCACCTTCTATGCCTACAACGTCATCGGCGGCGTCCTGTGGTGCTCGTCGATGCTGCTGGCCGGCTATTGGCTGGGTTCGATCTCCTGGGTGCGGGCGAATCTGCACTGGGTGTCGCTCATCATCATCGGCCTGTCGCTGATTCCGGTCGCGCTGCAGTTCCTGCAGGTGCGCCAATTGCGCCATCGCGAATCGCAGCAGTAGGAGTCCGCTCAATGAGAAAGGCCGGCAGCCCCTAGGGGTGCCGGCCTTTTCGTTGCCGCCGTGTTGCGCGGCAGGCGCTTAGCCGATCGAGGCCAGGGCCTGGTTCAGCGTGGCGCTGGGGCGCATGGCCTGGCTGGCCAGGGCTTCGTTGGGCTGGTAGTAGCCGCCGATGTCGACGGGCTTGCCCTGGGCAGCCTTCAGTTCGGCCAGGATCTTGTCCTCGCCGTCAGCCAGCGCGCGGGCCGGCGCCGCGAACAGGGTCGCCAGTGCGCGGTCGTCGGTCTGCGCGGCCACGGCCTGGGCCCAGTACAGGGCCAGGTAGTAGTGGCTGCCGCGGTTGTCCAGGCCGCCGACCTTGCGCTCGGGCGACTTGTTCTCGTCCAGGAACTTGGCGGTGGCCAGGTCCAGGGTCTTGGCCAGCACTTGGGCGCGGGCGTTGCCGTAGCTGCGGCCCAGGTGGTCCAGCGATTCGGCCAGGGCCATGAATTCGCCCAGCGAGTCCCAGCGCAGGAAGCCTTCTTCCAGGAACTGCTGCACGTGCTTGGGCGCGGAACCGCCGGCGCCGGTTTCAAACAGGCCGCCGCCAGCGACCAGCGGCACGATCGACAGCATCTTGGCGCTGGTGCCCAGTTCCATGATGGGGAACAGGTCGGTCAGGTAGTCGCGCAGCACGTTGCCGGTCACCGAGATGGTGTCCAGGCCTTCGCGGATGCGCTTGACCGAGAACTTGGTGGCCTCGACCGGGCTCAGGATGCGCAGATCCAGGCCGCTGGTGTCGTGGTCCTTCAGGTAGTGCTTGACCTTGGCGATGATCTGCGCGTCGTGGGCGCGGTTCTCGTCCAGCCAGAACACGGCGGGCGTCTTGGTGGCGCGGGCGCGGGCCACGGCCAGCTTGACCCAATCCTGCACCGCGGCGTCCTTGGTCTGGCACATGCGCCAGAGGTCGCCGGCTTCGACGGCTTGCTCCAGCAGCACCTTGCCCGAGGCGTCGGTGACGCGCACGGCGCCGGCGGCGGGGATGACGAAGGTCTTGTTGTGCGAGCCGTATTCCTCGGCGGCCTGGGCCATCAGGCCGACGTTGGGCACGCTGCCCATCGTGACCGGATTGAAGGCGCCGTTGCGCTTGCAGTCATCGATGACGGCCTGGTAGACGCCGGCGTAGCTGCGGTCGGGGATCACGGCCTTGGTGTCTTGCAGATTGCCTTCGGCATTCCACATCTTGCCCGAGTCGCGGATCATGGCAGGCATGGACGCGTCGACGATGACGTCGCTGGGCACGTGCAGGTTGGTGATGCCGCGGTCGGAATTGACCATGGCCAGCTGCGGCAGGGTGTTGTAGGCGGCGTCGATGTCGGCGGTGATCTCGGCCTGCTTGTCGGCGGGCAGGGATTGGATCTTGGCGTACAGGTCGCCGATGCCGTTGTTGGGATCGAAGCCGGCTTGCGCGAGCGCGTCGGCGTGCTTGGCCAGCACATCCTTATAGAACACGGACACGACGTGGCCGAAGATGACCGGGTCGGAGACCTTCATCATCGTGGCCTTAAGGTGCACCGAGAACAGCACGCCGCCAGCCTTGGCGTCGTCGATCTGCGCTTGCAGGAAGGACTTCAGCTTGGCGGTCGACAGCAGGGCGGCGTCGATGATCTCGCCGGCCTTGACCGGGGTCTTTTCCTTGAGGACGGTCTTGGAGCCGTCGGCGGCGGTCAGTTCGATCTTGACGTCGCCGGCTTCGGCGATCAGCGCCGATTTTTCGGTGCCGTAGAAGTCGCCTTCGCTCATGTGGGCCACGTGCGACTTGGAGTCAGCCGACCAGGCGCCCATCTTGTGCGGGTGCTTGCGCGCGTAGTTCTTGACCGACAGCGGGGCGCGGCGGTCGGAGTTGCCTTCGCGCAGGACCGGGTTCACGGCGCTGCCCTTGACCTTGTCGTAGCGCGCCTTGACGTCGCGTTCGGTGTCGTTGGCGGGGGCGTCCGGGTAGTCGGGCAGCTTGTAGCCCTGGTCCTGGAGTTCCTTGATGGCGGCCTTCAGCTGCGGCATCGAGGCGCTGATGTTGGGCAGCTTGATGATGTTGGCTTCGGGCTGGACAGCCAGCGCGCCGAGTTCCGACAGGGCATCGCCCAGCTTCTGGCTGTCTTCGAGGTAGTCGGGGAAGACCGAGATGATGCGGCCGGCCAGCGAGATGTCGCGGGTCTCGACCGTGATGCCTGCGGGCTTGGCGAAAGCCTGGACGATGGGCAGCAGCGAACGGGTTGCAAGCGCCGGAGCTTCATCGGTGAGGGTATAGATAATCTTCGGAGTAAGAGACATGATCCTTGAATCTGTTCGGCAGGCGCTAGGCGCAAACCCGAACATGCTATGCGGCCGGAAGCCGGTAGATGTTGTCGGAGAGTGGGTTCGTATGGGCAGGCGCGCGACCGGCACTGGACGCGTTCGCTTTGCCGTCCTGGGTCTGAGCAAACGACGAGGCGGGCGGCTAAGCGGACGCGCCCGGAGGAAATGGTCGGTAAGCGTCTGCCCAACATGGCTGGCGCCTGCCCCTTTTTTTATGGCTGGCCTGGGCGTCCGTGCCGGCGCTGCCGGCAAGATCCTGGGCCGCCTGGGGAAGTGCGACTGCCACGAACCTTCCATTGTAATACCGTGCTACGCCTGCTGCGCAGCAAAACCCGCGGATTCGGCCGGGCTATAGGCACAATCGCTGGAAAATTAAACGGGGACGTATTATTTGTGAGCCTGCCAGGCGCCGGAATGCGTTTGACAAACCGCCGTGCAAGGAGGAAGCTATGTCCCCATGAATTTCCGCGCCGTCCGCATTTCGCTGATTATTACCATCATTCCTGGAATGGTGGGTTAGCGCGCGACCGCAACAGTCACAGCCACCCGCCCCAAGAGGCGGGTTTTTTGTGGCCGCCTCTGCCGGGCCAGCACACCGAAGCAGAGAGCCAGATGCACCACACCCCGCAAGCCACCCAGCAGACCGCTGCAACGACCGCATTCCAGGACGGCCGTGCCTCGCCGATGGAATACCTGAGGCAGATCCTGACCGCCCGGATCTACGACATTGCCCGAGAAACCGAGCTGGATCGCGCCCGCGGCCTGTCGGCGCGGCTGGGCAACCCGGTCTACTTCAAGCGCGAAGACAATCAGCCGGTCTTTTCCTTCAAGGTGCGCGGCGCCTACAACAAGATGCGCAACACGCCGCAGGCGGCGCTGGAGCGCGGCGTGATCACGGCGTCGGCCGGCAACCACGCGCAAGGCGTGGCGATCTCGGCCGCCAAGATGGGCGTGCGCGCCATCATCGTGGTGCCGCAGACCACGCCGCAGGTGAAGGTGGATGCAGTGAAGGCGCATGGCGGCCCCACGGTGACGGTGGTGCAGGCGGGTGATTCCTATAGCGACGCTTTTGGCCATGCCCAGAAGCTGGCGAACGCGCAGGACCTGACCTTGATCCCGGCATTCGACGATCCCTATGTGATCGCCGGCCAGGGCACGGTAGGCATGGAGATCCTGCGGCAGCATGCCGGCCCCTTGCACGCCGTCTTCGTGCCGATCGGCGGCGGCGGGCTGGCGGCGGGGGTAGCGACGTACATCAAGGCGGTGGACCCGAGCGTCAAGGTCATCGGCGTGCAGACCGAGGATTCCTGCGCCATGTCCCTGTCCATGCAGGTGGGAGAGCGGGTCAATCTGCCCGAGGTCGGCCTGTTTTCGGACGGCACGGCGGTCAAGCTGGTGGGCGAGGAAACCTTCCGCCTGTGCCGTGAATACCTGGACGAGATCATCCTGGTGGATACGGACGCGGTCTGCGCGGCGATCAAGGACGTGTTCCTGGACACCCGCAGCGTGCTGGAGCCGGCGGGCGCGCTGGCGGTGGCCGGGCTGAAGAAGTACGTGGAACGCGAAGGCGTGCAGGGCCTGCCCATGGTGGCGGTGACCTCGGGCGCCAATATGAACTTCGACCGCCTGCGTTTCGTCGCGGACCGCGCCGAGGTGGGCGAGGCGCGCGAGGCGGTCTTCGCCGTGACGGTGCCGGAGGAACGCGGCAGCTTCCGCCGCTTCTGCCGCGTGATCGGCCAGCGCAGCGTGACGGAATTCAACTACCGCATCGCCGACGCGCGCACCGCCCACATCTTCGTCAGCATGCAGATCGCGCGGCGCGGCGACGCGGCGGAAATCACGGCGGCGTTGCAGGAGCAGGGTTTCTCCGTCGGCGACCTGAGCCACAACGAAGTCTCCAAGCAGCACATCCGCTACATGGTGGGCGGACGCTCGCCGCTGGCGGCCGGCGAGCGCCTGTTCCGCTTCGAGTTTCCGGAGCGTCCCGGCGCGCTGATGAAGTTCCTGTCCGAGATGGCGCCCAACTGGAACATCAGCCTGTTCCATTACCGCAACCAGGGCACGGAGTTCAGCTCGGCGCTGGTCGGCATCCAGGCGCCGCTGGCCGACAGCGCGGCGTTGGACGCGTTCCTGCGGCAGCTGGGCTACGCCCATACCGAGGAAACCGGCAACGAGGCCTACCGCCAGTTCCTGATCTGAGCGCGCTTGGGTTCAACCCGGCGTGCAGCCGGGCTTGCGCGGCAGCGCCGCGCCCGGCAGCAGACGCAGCGTGGCGCGTCCCTGCGCCGCCTGCGTCAGCTGCAAGGTGGCGGCGCGCCAGGCCGGCACGTCATCGAAGGCCACGTCGGGCGCGGCCGAGGACTTGGACTGCGGGTCCGGCCGGTCGAACTGGATCGCGGGCAGGCGCAGGCAGGCGTCCTTGACATCCAGTCGCGCAAGTTCGCGGCCGTCGCTCATGCGCACGGCGCGGAATGCCATCGGGGTGTCCACGAACTTGGTGATGGCGGGGACGATCTGCAGGTAGCCGTCGGCGTCCTTGACCCGTTTGGTAGGTTCGATCTCGACCGCGTCCCTGCTTGGCGGCACGGCCAGATAGGCCACGCCATCGGCCACGTCCAGCAACTTGCCCGGACCCAGGTTCAGGGCGGCAAGCGGCGCGTGACGGATCAATACGGTCTCGTTCCAGGACGTCTGGACGCGCGTCCAGCCCGGCAGGCGGGCGTCCTCGAAGCGGGTGGTGGAGATGCGGTCGCGCTCCGGCTTGGCCGACAAGGCCAGGCGCTGGACCCGCAGCGCGCCGTTGGCCACGCGCAGCTGCGTCAGCACGGTACTGCCGCTGGAACTGGTGAAGTAGGCCAGCACGGCGTCCGTTTCCAGCGCCTTGGCGGTGGACGCGCAGAAAAAGGCGCGGGCCTCGATGCTTTGGCCATCGGGATAGAGCAGGGCGCCGACGTCCTTGCCGCACAGCGGCTTGCCCTGGTAGGTGATGGTGGTGGCGCGGGTGGTTTGCCGCTGGCCGGTGTTCCAGTCGCTGCGGCTGCCGGTGGCGGCTTCGACCATCAGGCCATGGTTGTCGTAGATGACCGCCGCGCCCGCCGGCGCGGCAAGCATGCTGAGCAGAAATGCGAGGCTGCGTCGACGCGCCATCGGCGGACTCCCTGGGGTGGCTGGACGGGCCTATATATACCACCGCCAGGGGCAGCCCCTTACTGCGGGCCGAGCTTGCGGATCAGGGCGTCCAGCATTTCCAGCTCGTCGGGCCGCAGATCCGTCAGCGGCGCGCGCACCGGGCCGGCGTCGTGGCCGACCAATTTGGCGCCGGCCTTGACGATGCTGACCGCATAGCCTGGCACGCGGTTGCGGATGTCGAGGTAAGGCAGGAAGAAATCGTCCAGCAGGCGGTTGGTAGTCTCATGGTCGCCCGCGGCGACGGCGCGGTAGAACTCCATCGCCGTCCCGGGCACGAAGTTGAACACCGCCGACGAGTAGACCGGCACGCCCAGCGCCCGGTAGGCGGCGGCATAGACCTCGGCCGTGGGCAGGCCGCCCAGGTAGGAAAAGCGGTCGCCCAGCTTGCGGCGGATGCGCACCATGGCCTCGATGTCGCCCACGCCGTCCTTGAAGCCCACCAGGTTGGGGCAGCGCTCGGCCAGTTGCGCCAAGGAGTCGGCCGACAGGCGCGACTGCGCGCGGTTGTAGACGATGACGCCGATCTTGACGGACTTGCAGACCTGTTCGACGTGCGCGGCGATGCCCGCCTGCGAGGCTTCGGTCAGGTAATGGGGCAACAGCAGTATGCCCTTGGCGCCCAGCCGCTCGGCCTCCTGCGCATAGGCGATGGCCGTGCGGGTCGGGCCGCCCGCGCCGGCCAGGATGGGGACCTTGCCGGCGCAAGTCTGCACCGCGGTGCGGATGACGTCGGCGTATTCTTCGGCCGCCAGCGAGAAGAACTCTCCCGTGCCGCCTGCGGCGAACAGCGCGGTCGCGCCGTAAGGCGCCAGCCATTCCAGGCGTTGCGCGTAGGACCTGGCGTTGAAGTCGCCGTTCTGGTCGAAGTCGGTGACGGGGAAAGACAGCAAGCCTTCCGAAACGATCTGCTTGAGTTCCTGCGGGGTGGTCATGTCGCGTTGATCCGTTGGGGCGCCATCGACAGGGAGGAGTCTGCCGGCCGCTTGGTGAAAGAATTAAGTCATCGTACAACATGGAATATGTCGATTCAAGGTAGATAACCCAACAAATTGGCCGGATCATAGGTGCATACCCGATGCCAATAGATTCTTCTTTCCAAAAATATTTTCGTAGTTGTACGATGACTTGCACAAAGTCGGACGAGGTTGGGACGGGTGCGTTTTGAGTCGATCTGGAGATTGGCGCAGGCGCCGGCGCTCGCGCCCGTCCGCCAGACAATCCAGAGGAGACTCCATGAACCCGAGCAAGAGACAGTTCCTGGGCGGCGCCGCGGCGCTTTGCCTGTCGCCGTGGCTACCGGCATGGGCGCAGTCAGGCGACTGGCCGACGCGTCCGGTCCGCATCATCGTGCCTTACCCGCCCGGCGGGTCCTCGGACATCATCGCCCGCATCCTGGCGCCGCGCCTCGCCGACGCCCTGAAGCAAACCGTGGTGGTCGAGAACAAGCCCGGAGCCAACGGCAACCTGGGCGCCGGCCTGGTGGTGCAGGCGGCGCAGGAAGGCCATACCGTGCTGCTTTGCGACGTGGGCGCGCTGGCGATCAGCCCGTCCGTGTACACCAAGCTGTCCTTCGATCCGTCCAAGGACCTGCGCGCGGTCGGCATGCTGGCCTATTCGCCCCACGTGCTGGCGGTCCATCCCGACGTGCCGGCGAAGACGGTGCCGGAGCTGGTGGCCTTGTCGAAGCAGCAGCGCCTGAACTTCGCCGTGACCGCCATCGGCAGCGCGCCGCACCTGGCCGCCGTGGCCGTGCAGCAGGCCACGGGCGCGAAGTGGGAGTACGTGCCGTACAAGGGCGGCTCGCAGGCGGTGACGGACACGATAGGCGGGCAGACCCAGGTCATCATGAACGGGTTGCTGGCCACCTTGCCCCACATCAAGGCCGGCAAGCTGCGGCCGATCGCGATCTCCAAGCGTGAACGCATGCAGCTGGTGCCCGATATCCCGACCATCTCCGAACAGGGCGTGGCCGGCTTCGAGTCCGGCACCTGGCAGGGGGTGATGGCACCCGTGACCACGACCGATCCGGTCGCCATCCGGCTGTCGGAGTTGATGGCGCAAATCGTCAACCAACCGGACGTGAAGGCGCAACTGAACGAGCAAGGCGCCGAAATCGTGACCCGCAATCCCGCCGAACTGGCGCAGTTCTTCAACAGCGAACGCGCCCGCTGGGCCTCGGTGGTGAAAAGCGCGGACATCCGGCTGGATTGAGGCAGGGCCTGCCTGGACAGGCAGTAACGCGGGGGGCACACTGGGACTGTCCCGCGCCCGTCCCAGCCCCGGCGCGACGCGGGTCGCCAGTCGCGCAATCCTCATCGCGGCATATCAGGGGCAGGGCATGCAGCCATGAAAATCCCATGGGCAGCCGCGCTGCTGGCGGCCTTCTGGGGATCCGCCGCCGCGCAAGGCGGCGGACCTGCGGTTCCCCAGCCCCCGCCTTCGGCCCGCGTCATACCGGATGCCTGCGTCGGTACGTCATGCCCCCGGCTCGTCAATCCCGGCGCCAGTCAGGAGCCCTGCCTGGGCACGGGCTGCGCCACCGCGGGCAG